>NZ_JANMLM010000026.1:0-6857 GCF_031372575.1 Sphingomonas sp.
CCGAAATCCGCGACTCGCTGCGCGCGCGCTGACGCCTATTTTGGCATTCCGCTAAGGCCGCTGGCGGTGCGCAGGGCGGCGCCGTCGAGGCGATAACCGTCGAGAATGACGGTATCGACATGGCGCAAATTGCCCAGGTCCTGCTCGACATCGCCATCGACCAGCACCAGGTCGGCTTCCTTGCCGACAGTTATCGACCCGGTACGACGGTCCATGCCCGTCATCCGCGCCGGGACGATCGTGGCCGACTGCATCGCCTCGACATTGCTCAGCCCTGCCTGCCGATAAAGCTCGAGCTCGCGTACCAGTTCGAGCCCGGAACCGTCGGTGCCGGCGACGATCCGGACGCCGGCCTTGTGCATTCGGCCGGTGATCTCGACCAGCTTGGCGTAGCTGCGCTTGAAATCATCGCGGGTCAGGCCGTCGAACAGGGGGTAGCCGCCGATCTTCCACCCGCGAGCGACAAGTGGGGGCGCCACGCCAGCATAAGGCGCATAGGCCGGGGGGATGGCGCTGCCATCGGCGGTCAGGCTGCCTTCCCACACCACCAGCGTCGGATCGATGATCGTACGGCGCTTGGCGAGCTCGGCGTAGAACGCCTGCATCGCCGGTGACGAAAGATCGACATCCTTGCCATATTTGGCCGGGCCTTCAATCCGCGCCGCAGTATTGGCCTTGTCGACCACCGCCTGCGGCATCGCCTGCATCATCAGGAAATTGATATGCGTGACCTCGTCATAGCCCGCGCGCACGGCGTCGATCGGCCGCATGCCGGCGGGAACGTGGCCGTGGACGTGAAGCCCGAGGCGGTGCGCCTCCTTCGCCGCCGGAGCGATCCATTCGGGCTTCATCGAGGTGTAGAATTTGACCCCCCACATCCCCGCCGCCTTGACTTTGCGCACCGCGGCAATCGTCTCGGCCAAGCTGGACACGGTCAACGAGCCCTGCGCGGCGAGCGGATCCTTGCGATCGATGATCACGCTGACCTTGCCATCGGGCGCCAGCAGGTCACCGGCGGCGCGGCGGCGGGCGATGCTCTGCGCATCCTCGATCAGCGAGCCGGGGCTGCGATAGTTGAGCGTCCCGGTCGCGACATTCTGGATCAGGTTCCAGTCGTCGCCACCGACATGAAGGTGCGAATCCCACAGGCCGGGCACCAGGGTCTTTCCGCGGCCGTCGATGGTGGTCGCGCCGGCGGGTGCCTTGATCGAGCCTGCCGCGCCGACTGCAACTATCTTGCCCTTGGCGACCAACACCGCACGATTTCCGCGGTAGCGCCCGGCGATTGCATCAAACAGCTTGACCTGGTCGATCAAAGTCGGGGTCGCATTGGCGGGCGCTAGGAAGCCGCGCGACACGTCGCGCGCCAGCTTCGCGGTCGCGGCCTCCTGAACGGTCTTCAATTTTTCGCGAACGCCTTCATATCCCGCCGGCAGCATGCCCATCCCGCCAGCGAAGCCGAAAAATCTTTTGTCGGTATCGAGCCAAAACGGGGCAGGCGCGAAGCCGGATCCCTTCGTAAATGCCAGTCGCAATTTGCGGGGCCCGTCGGGACCGCTGACCTCGACCTGATCGGCGAGCGAAATGCTGACACGGCCGCTCGGCAGCAATTCAATGCCGTTGTCACCAGCGGCAAGGATCGCGCCAATGTCTTGCTCAAAGGCCAGCCATGGGCCGCCATATGTTGAATAGCGCTTGCCGGCGATCGGCGCCGAACCCTCATCGACCGACGTCCGCCAATGCGCGAGGCCGGCGGAATCGACGCTGTAGGTTTCACCCGCGTCGCCCGAGTCGGTGAAGCCGCGCACGATGATCTGGGTCGGATTGCCGCCGGGGCCGTTCAGAATTGTCTCGTCGGTTTCGGTGATCCAGCCGCGGAGCGACATCGACATGCGATAGGCGTTGCGTCCGTCAGACATCGTCCACGCCCAGATATCGCCATGCTTGCCCGCGTTCGAACTGATCGTGAAATGCCGCGCGTTGGCCGGGGCGACCAGTAATTGCTCCTTTGGCACGGGGACGGCCAAAGCCGGGCCTGCGGACAGGGCGGCGGTGCCGAGCAGGAACGCAGCGGTCAACGAACGGATCATGGCAAATTCCCCCATATTGGAAGGGGCGCAGATTATGCCGACCAGCGACGCGCGCAACCCTGTTTCGGTCGGCCGACGAAGCGCGGGAAAAGTGGAGAGCGTCGGTTGCCCGGCACCCCGCGTTTATTGGAAGGAAAGTCCAGGGGATTCTGTTGCCCGGCTCCCCTGGAGGCCGCTGGAATCCCCTTCTGTTGCCCGGTGGGGTCCGACCGCGCTTTTGTCCTAATAACTACTGACCGTTAGGCCCTTAGTTACGCGGCAATCGCAAGAGCCTGATTATCGTTGGCACTTGTGTGAATGAGCCTTTGCGGTGGTCTCCTACCGATCGGCAACCTGGCCTTTACTGCACTCGTCGATCCTGTTTCGCCCCCATCAGCAACCCGCGCAACCGCAGGGGTTGATGGTGGAGGCGCCGGGGTACTGCCCCCCGGGTCCGAAATGCCTATTCCACCAAATACTCTACCGACATAGCCAGCAAGCTGGCCTGCCCTAGATACGGCTTCGGGCGATAATCTTCAAGCAATTGACAAAGTGTCGCAGTTTGGGGAACCGTTTCGCCCGCGGTGGCGTTGAAACTTGTCTTACCGAAGGCGCGACAACGTCGTCGTGATCAATCAGGGGAATATGAAATGAAGAAGATGTCTTTCGCGCTGGTCGGCGCTGCCAGTCTCGCGCTCGCCGCTTGCGGTGGCAAGGGTGACGATGCCCTGGCCGAGAATGTTCAGGAGAATTTCGACAACGCCGCCGACAACCTCGATGCAGCGGCTGCCAACGCCACCGGCGCCGAAGCCGCAACCTTGGGCAACCAGGCTGACGCGCTGCGCGAAGAAGGCGATCGCAAGGAAGAAGCGATTGACGATGCAGACGTGAATGCCGCTGCGACCAGCCCCAACGCGGTCAACGCAATGTAATAGCGTCGGACCGTCCTCGGATGGTTCGAATGAGAAGGCCGGTGCTGTTCGCGGCGCCGGCCTTTTTCTTGATCCGTTTGATTGCCAGCCGGTCGATGCTGCGCTGACCGTTGTGCTCGATTGACAGTGGCGGTCGTACGCAAAAAAGCCAAGGTTTCGTCAGCCCGGCTCATTCATGATCGATGGCTCCAGAAACACACAGCCGGCTTCGCAACCTTGCGCCCAGACGATTTCGGCCCTGACGTCGTCTCGGCGTTCCAATCGCACGATAACCGGCTCGCCGATCACGATATTTTCTCCATCGTAAAAAGTTTCTCCAGCCTGCAGCCGGAACCCGCCTTCGGAAATGTCGGTAACGACGACGTCCAGCGTATTGCCGTCAGACGTCACTAAGATAGCCTTTTTACGAAGCGCAATCCGGCGAGCGCGCGGATCTTCAGAACTTAACCGTTTCAAGACTATCCCCCGTTTGCCGCCGAAAGCGAGTTACGACGAAGACCGTTTGCCGGATGCAAAACTCCCGTCCTTCGCAGGCCGTCGAAGGCAGATATTCAGTGCGCTTCCCGCCCCAGCGGCTTTTCCTTCAACTCCACCTGCCCTAACCCAGCGCCATGACCGCCCCTGCCATCCCCGCCGCAACCCTGATCGTGATGCGCGACCGAGTTGCGGCACCGCCAGAACTGCTGATGGTCGAGCGCGCTGCCAAACTGGCGTTTGCGGGCGGGGCGATGGTGTTTCCCGGCGGACGAATCGATGTTGGCGATGAAATTGCGGCCGCCGCTGATGATACGCCCCACGCCGCCGCCCGCATCGCCGCGATCCGCGAGACAATCGAGGAGAGTTCGGTCGCCGTCGGGCTCGCGCCGACCCCCGGCCCCGCGCTCACCGCGACCTTGGCCAAGGCGCTCCACGACGGCGGCTCGTTCACCGAATTGCTCGACGATTACGACCTTGCGCTCGATCTCGAACAATTGACCCTGTTCGCGCGGTGGAAACCCGCCTTTCACCAGACGCGGATCTTCGACACCTTGTTCTTCATCGCCGACGCCCCGGATGGCGACTGGATTCCGGCGCCCCAACCCGGCGAGTGCGAGGCGGTGATCTGGATCAGCGCGGCAGCATTGCTCGATCGGATCGCGGCCGGGCACGCTACCGCCATCTTCCCCACCATCCGCAACCTCGAACGCCTTGCCCAGTTCGCGACCGTCGCCGAAGCGCGCGCTGACGCGCTCGCCCATCCGGTCGACACCATCACCCCGTGGGTTGAGGAAGTGGACGGCGTGACCACGCTGCGCATCCCCGAAAACCTCGGCTACCCTATCACAAGCGAGCCGATGGCTAGCGTCACCCGCGGCTTCGGCGCTAACGCCTTCCCGCCCGCGTGAAGCGACCGCTGCGGCGTCTGGCGATCGCTGCCGCCGTCCTTGCAGTCCTGACCTATGCGGGGATCGAAGGCGCGGGCTATGTCGCGCGTCATCCGCAGGATTTTCCGTGGACCGACCTCGACCTCGATCAGCGCGCCGGGCTGTTCACCGGGCCCAAGCTTGCGTCGCTGGGTGACGAGCCGCGCCGCTGCCGCGCCTTGCTGGCCGATGCGGGGAGCATGGACCGCCCCGCACCGCCGCTGATCGCGCAACCGCCATGCGGTTATGTCGATGGCATGAAGCTGGTTCGCCAATCGTCGCAAGCCTTGGATTACCGCCCTGCGGGACTGGTCATCGCCTGCCCGATTGCTGCGGCATTGACGATCTGGGAGCGCGACGTTGTCCGGCCCGCTGCCCGGCGTCACTTCGGGCGCGACGTCATCGCCATCACCCATGCCGGAAGTTATTCGTGCCGCCGCATCGCCGGGCGAAGCGCGTATAGCGAGCATGCTTCCGCCGATGCCCTCGACATCATTGGGTTTCAGCTGTCGGGCGGGCGGACGATCACCGTAATCCGGAACTGGAGCAGCGACCGCGCCAGCGCCGCCTTCCTGCGCGATGTCCGCGATGGGGCGTGCGGGCTGTTCAGCACCGTCCTGTCGCCCGACTATAATCGCGCCCACGCCGATCATCTGCACTTCGATCAGGCGGCGCGCGGCGAATATGGCGGGCGACTGTGTAGCTAGCACCACCGAGTCGCTGCACCGCACAATGAAAAAGGGCCCGCGCCAGTGGCGCGAGCCCTCGTTGCGTTGGCTGTGGGCCGCAGCTTATTTCAGATGGTTCGACAGATGCTTGTTCATCTCGAACATGGTGCAGCTATCCTTGCCGAAAACCTTCTTCAGCTTGTCGTCGGCCAGGATTTCCCGCTTGTTGGCGGGGTTTTGCAGGTTGTTCTTGCGAATGTGGTCCCACACCTTCGACACGACTTCGCTGCGCGGCATCGGATCGTTGCCGATGATCGCGCCGAGTTCGGGCGACGGCTGTACCGGGCGGGCGAGGCCACCCCCTGCTTTACGACCTGTACTGCCTGCTGCTTTTGCCATTTGGCCCTCCTGTTGTGTTCGATGATCGATAGAGCGCAAACCCAACCGCTTTGCAATGCCTGTCGAGAGGGGAATTCCCTAGGGGCGAATGACCGGAAACGGGACGACTTTATTGCCCGCATCATGGCCGATGTCAGCCCGCCCTCCGAAGGGGATTTGGCGGCGGGCGCACCAGTCGCGCACAATTGCTTCCTCGTCACTTTCAAAGTTCGGTGTGTTTTCAATGACATCGCTGACCCGCCCGAGACGCAACCTGCGCACCAAGGCAACCGCTGCACTATCCGTCACATGGAACATCGTCCTGTCGATCCGATAATGCTGCTCGCTCACTTCCTCGATCAGCAACTCAGCTTCGGCAAAGTCGGGTTCGAGAGCAGTCCCAAGTAAATTCGACAGGACGGTCAGGTTGAACGCCAAAGCGGGCCCGTCGAGCCCAGCCTCCAGTGCTGAGTCGCTGCGCTGCACCATCCAGTCGAGCGCGCGAGTGACCGTCGCCTCGCCGCCATTGCGCAAGATGTCCTGCGGCATTGGCCCATGCGCCACCTCGAGCCCGGCCTTGTGGAATGCGGCGAGCAGGAAGCCTGCGTCGCTATAACCAAGGTACGTCTTGGCGAAGGCCGCATCGGGCAGATCCTTCGCGGCGGCTTCGGCAATCCGGTTCGATCCATAGCCACCGCGCGCGAACCACACGGCGTCGACTTGCGGATCGGCCATCACCTCGCGCAGCGCCGCCAGCCGCGCTTCATCCGGCCCCGCAAAATGCCCCGCGGTCAGGAAAGACTGCGGATGGATCGCCAACGCGCAATCGCCCCGCGCCGCCACCATCGCCTCAACCTGCGCGGCGGCGGTCCGATCCAGGCTGCAACTCGGCGCGACGATCGCGATTTTCATCTGAACCCCTATTTGCAACCCGCGCCGTTACTTCATAGGGCAGCGGCGATGAACAATACCATGAACTATTTCTTCTGCGGCATCGGCGGCAGCGGCATGTTGCCCTTGGCGTCGATCCTGCGCGCGCGCGGTTCGCGCGTGGCCGGTTCGGACCGCTCGCTCGATGCCGGGCGGCTGTCGGCCAAGTTCGACTATCTGCGCTCGCTCGGCATTCCGCTCCACGCGCAGGACGGCAGCGGGTTATCCGAGGGCATGACTCTCGTTACCTCAGCAGCAGTAGAGACGACCATCCCCGATGTCGTCCGCGCGGTCGAACTCGGGCTCGACCAAGTCACCCGCCCGCAATTGCTCGCCGAATTGCTCAACGCCGCGCACAAGAGCGTCGCGGTCGGCGGGACCAGCGGCAAGTCGACCGTTACCGGGATGATCGGCTGGATCCTCCATGCCTGCCACCGCCAGCCAACCGTGATGAACGGCGCGGTGATGAAGAATTTC
>NZ_JANMLM010000053.1:0-23402 GCF_031372575.1 Sphingomonas sp.
CTCGATTTCTTCGGCGACGAGATCGAGACGATGCGCCATTTCGACCCCGCCGACCAGAAATCGACCGGCAAGGCAGCGGGCTTCACCCTGATGCCCGCCAGCGAGGCGTTGCTCGACGCGGACAGCATCAAGCGCTTCCGCGCCACTTATCGCGAGAAATTCGGCGCCAATGCCACCGGCGATCCGCTTTACCAGGCGATTAGCGACGGTCGGCGGCTGGCGGGAATGGAGCATTGGCTGCCCTTGTTCGAGGAACGGCTGGCGAGCCTGTTCGATCATCTCGGCGAACATGACGTCATCTTGCGCGATTCGGGGGCCGACGGGGCACTCGACAGCCGCGCCGAGGCGATCGAGGATTATTACGCCAATCGGACACGGGCGATGGTGTCCGATCCGGGCAGTTACCGCCCGCTACCCCCATCCGCGCTCTATCTGGCGCGGAAGGAATGGAAGGCCGCCGGGACCGATCGCGCGATCCATCTCGCCACCCCCTTTCCCGAACCGCCAAGCGACAAGGTCCTCGACTTCGCCGTCGACGGCCCGCGCGACTTCGCGCCCGAGCGGTCGCAGAACGTCAATATCTATGAAGCTGTCGTCGATCACGCAGACAAGATACGGAAGAACAACAAGAAAGTTATTTTCGCTAGCTACAGCAATGGGTCGCGCGAGCGGCTCGCTGGATTGCTCGGCGATCATGGCCTGACCAGCCTTGCCCAGGTCGCGACGTGGCAGGAAGCGCTTGGCTCGAGCATCCCGGCACTGATTGTCCTCCCGCTCGATCACGGCTTCACCGCGCCCGACGTCGCGGTGCTGACCGAGCAGGACATGCTTGGCGATCGGCTGGTCCGCCGCAAGAAGCGCCGCAAATCGGCCGACGCCTTCCTCGCCGAGCTGGCGGCGTTGTCGCCGGGCGACCTGGTGGTCCATTCCGATCACGGCATTGCGCGCTATGTCGGACTGACGTCGGTGATGGTCGGCAAGGCGCCGCACGATTGCGTCGCGCTGTCCTACGCCGGCGGCGACAAGCTTTATGTCCCGGTCGAGAATATCGACGTCTTGTCGCGTTACGGCTCGGACAGCGAGAAGGCGACGCTCGACCGACTCGGCGGTGAGGCGTGGCAACGGCGCAAGAGCCGGATGAAGGAGCGGATCCGCGCCATCGCCGGTGAATTGATCAAGACCGCCGCCGTCCGCGCCACGCGCCCCGGTATAGTCGCCGAAACCGACACTGCTTACCCGCAATTCGTCGACCGCTTCCCTTATGAGGAAACCGACGACCAGGACCGCGCAATCCGCGACGTGCTCGACGATCTGGCTGCGGGCAAGCCAATGGACCGATTGGTGTGCGGCGATGTCGGCTTCGGCAAGACAGAAGTTGCGCTGCGGGCGGCATTCGTGGCGGCGATGGCCGGATATCAGGTCGCTTTGATCGGCCCGACTACCTTGCTCGCGCGCCAGCATTACAAGAATTTCATCGACCGCTTCCACGGCTTCCCGATCGAGATCGGGCGGCTGTCGCGACTGGTTCCCGCAGCCGAGGCGAAGAAGACCAAGGAGGGGCTCGAAAATGGCACGGTCGAGATCGTCATCGGCACGCATGCGCTTCTCGCAAAGTCGATGAACTTCAAGAAGTTGGGGCTGGTCATTGTCGACGAGGAGCAACATTTCGGAGTCGCCCACAAGGAACGCCTCAAGGCCCTGCGCGCCGACGTCCATGTGCTCACCCTGACCGCTACGCCAATCCCGCGCACGTTGCAGATGGCAATGTCGGGCCTGCGGGAATTGTCGGTCATCCAGACCCCGCCGGTCGATCGGCTGGCGGTGCGCACCTATGTCGCGCCATGGGATCCGGTGGTGGTGCGCGAGGCGCTGCTACGCGAACATTATCGTGGCGGGCAAAGCTTTGTCGTCGTGCCGCGCATCGCTGATCTCGCCGACATGGAGGAATGGCTCCGCGAGGAAGTGCCCGAGGTCAAATCGATCACTGCCCACGGCCAGATGGCGGCGGGCGAGGTCGAGGAACGGATGAGCGCGTTCTACGACCGCAAATATGACGTCTTGCTGTCGACCACAATCATCGAGAGCGGGCTCGATATCCCGTCGGCCAATACCTTGATCGTCCACCGCGCCGACCGCTTCGGCCTCGCCCAATTGTACCAGCTGCGCGGCCGCGTCGGGCGGTCGAAGACCCGCGCTTACGCTTACCTCACAACCGCCCCCGACCGGCAGATGACCGAGAGCGCGGAAAAACGCCTGCAGGTGCTGGCCAATCTCGACAGCCTGGGCGCGGGGTTCCAGCTGGCGAGCCACGACCTCGACATTCGCGGGGCAGGCAATTTGCTCGGCGACGAGCAATCGGGCCACATCAAGGAAGTCGGATTCGAGCTGTACCAGGCGATGCTCGAGGAGGAGATTCTCGAGCAGAAATCGGGCGGTGCTGAACGCCGCGAGGAATATGCGCCGCAGATCAATGTTGAAGCGCCAATCCTTATCCCTGAGCTATACGTCCCCGATCTCGACCTCAGAATGGGTCTCTATCGCCGCCTGGGCGAGCTGGAGGATCGCGCCGGGGTCGACGAATTCGCGGCCGAGATGATCGACCGGTTCGGCAAATTGCCCGACGAAACCAAGAATCTGCTGACCATCGTCGAGACCAAGATCAATTGCCGCGCTGCATGCATCGCCAAACTCGACGTCGGGGCGAAAGGCGCGGTGGTGACCTTCATCGATCGCGGTTTCCCCGATCTTGGCGGGCTACTGGCCTATGCCGAGCGCTTCAAGGGCGCGGCGCGGCTTCGGCCCGACAGCAAGTTGGTGGTCAGCCGCGACTGGCCAACCGGCGAGGCGAGGCTTCAGGGGGCGCTGCAAATCTCGCGCGGGCTGGCGCGGGTGTTGGCGGCAAGCAAGGTGCTGGAGCCGGCCTAGGCCGCCTGCGCCGCCCGGCTCGCAGCGACGAACCGCCCCAATTCGGCCTCGTCGAGCGCGCCGGCGGTCAGGAAGCCCTGGTACAGGTCGCATCCCCAAGCCGCGACAAGCGCCAGTTGCGCGGCCGTCTCGACGCCTTCGATCACGACTTTCAGCCCAAGTTCGCTGGCCATGCCGATCATCGCCTTGACCACGATCCGGTCGCGGCTCCCCCCGACCAGGTCGGCGATCAGCCCGCGATCGATCTTGAGCGTGTCGAGCGGCAGGGACGTCAGATAGGCGAGGTTGGAGTAACCGGTGCCGAAATCGTCGATCGCAATCTCGATCCCCAGTGCGCGCAGTCGGCTGAGCCTGGTTGATACAATCGCCGGATCGATGACCAGGCTGCTCTCGGTGATTTCCAGCGTAAGTCTCTTGGGATCAAACCCCGCAATAGTCATTTCCGCGACCAGCCAGTCGTCATAACCCGCGCGCGCCAAATCCTCGGGCACCAGGTTGAGCGACAGGCGAAGCCCGGCAAGCGGCCCAAGCCATCGTCCCGCCATCCCGAGCGCCTTGCGCTGGATGTGCCGCGACAATCGCTCGGTCAGTCCAACCGCGGCTGCCCGCGCGAACAATTCCTCGGTCGACGCACCCGACCAGCGCGCAAGCGCCTCGGCCCCATCAACCATGCCGGTGCGCGGATCGCTTTGCGGCTGAAACCGTATTTCGATCGAATCAGCGGCAATCGCCCGCTCGAGCGAACGGTCGCGCACCACCGGCGTCGGCTGCTCGATCCGATCCGATCCTCTATTCCGCTTCATTGCCACGCCACTCCATTGGCCCGCGCCTGTACGCTTGTCGGGGCGCGTCCCCTACGCCGGCGTTGATCGCGCCCCGTTACGGGACAGTGGCGCTGGCCCGCGAAATGCCTATGGTGCGCCCGGTGACTGCAGCGACCCCCCGGCCCGCCACCAGCGACCGCGACCTCGCCGGGTCGGGGATCGGCCTGCTCGCATCCCCCACCGATGCAGCGCAGGCCGCCGAAAAGTCGCTCCGTCGCCGCTATGGTTGGGCCGACGCACATGACGCCACCTCGCTGGTGGTGATTGGCGGCGACGGGTTCATGCTGCAGACGCTTCACCGCATGCTCGAACGCGGCGATTGCAAGCCGATGTTCGGGATGAACCGGGGCACGGTCGGCTTCCTGATGAACGAATGGCGCTCGGACGGCCTTGCCGCCCGCATTGCGCGCGCCAAGGCGATCCGCGTTGCGCCACTCACCATGCGCGCCACGACCGTCACTGGCGAAGTGTTCACCCACCCCGCGATCAACGAAGTTTCCCTGCTCCGCGAAACCCGCCAGACCGCCAAGATCGAGCTTTCGGTGTCGGGCCGCGTGGTGATGCCCGAACTGGTGTGCGATGGCGTGCTGGTGGCCACGCCGGCGGGATCGACGGCGTATAATTTCTCTGCGCGCGGCCCGATCCTGCCGCTCGCCGCCAAGATGCTCGCCTTGACCCCGATCGCGCCGTTCCGCCCGCGGCGCTGGACCGGGGCGATCCTGCCTGACGATGTCTCGGTCGGCTTACGCGTGCTGGAGCCGGTCAATCGCCCGGTCTCTGCCGTTGCCGACCAGTTCGAAGTGCGTGACGTCGCGCAGGTTGACGTCAGCCTCGACCGTGATCGCTCATTGACCCTGCTGTTCGACCCCGAACATGCGCTCGACGAACGCATCGCGATGGAACAATTCACCACTTGAGGGTTGCGAATCGCAATTCGCTGCGTCATAGGCGCGAGCGTCCGCTTTGGACCGCTCCCCGATAGCTCAGCGGTAGAGTAGGTGACTGTTAATCACTTGGTCGTTCGTTCGAATCGAACTCGGGGAGCCATTTTCTTCTAGCGCTGGCGCCTAGCCGTCGATTGCGGCCATGAGCGACGCATTGCCGCCCGCTGCGGTGGTGTCGATGCAAGTCACCCGTTCGGTCGCCAAGCGCGCGACATAATGCGGGCCGCCGGCCTTTGGGCCGGTCCCTGACAGCCCTTCGCCGCCAAATGGCTGGCTTTCGACCACCGCGCCAATCTGGTTGCGATTGACGTAGATGTTGCCGACTCGAGCGCGCGCTTCCACCAGTTCGCGCACCGAATCAATCCGGCTCTGCAGTCCGAGGGTCAGCCCGAAGCCGCTGGCATTGATCTGATCGATCACCGCGCTTAGCTCCCCGCTCCTCCAGCGGATCACATGCAGGATCGGCCCGAAATTCTCCTGAGTGAGGTCGCTCAGCGAACCAATTTCGAAGATGGCCGGCGCAACAAAGCTGCCCTTCGCCGCCGCCTTGGGAAGCTCAAGCCGTCCGATCAACTTTGCACCCTTGGTCATTGCGTCCGAATGCGCGTCGAGCAATGCTTTGGCCTCGGCATCGATCACCGGGCCGACATCGGTTGCAAGATCACGCGGGTCGCCGATCGTCAGCGCCTCCATCGCGCCCTTGATCATCGCCAGCATCGGCTCGGCGACATCATCCTGCAGGAACAGCACCCGCAACGCCGAGCAACGCTGACCCGCGCTCTGGAACGACGACGCAACGACGTCGCGGGTGACCTGTTCGGGCAGCGCCGAGCTATCGACGATCATCGCATTCTGCCCGCCGGTTTCGGCAATCAGCGGGATGATCGCGCCGTCGCGGTTCGCAAGCCCGCGGTTGATTGCGCGCGCCGTGTCGGTCGATCCGGTGAACGCGACCCCCGCAATCAGCGGATGCGCGGTCAGTGCGGCGCCAACCTTGCCGTCCCCGGGCACCACCTGCACGACATCGCGCGGGATCCCGGCCTGGTGCATCAATTCGATCGCCAGCGCCCCGATCAGCGGCGTCTGTTCGGCCGGCTTGGCGATCGCTGCATTGCCCGCAGCCAGCGCCGCCGCGACCGGGCCGATGAAGATCGCCAGCGGGAAATTCCACGGCGAAATACAGGCGAACACCCCACGCCCGTGCAGCGTTAGTTGATTGAGCTCGCCGGTCGGGCCAGGAAGGATCACCGGCGCCGAGAACTGCCGCCGCGCTTCGGCCGCATAATAACGCAGGAAATCGACCGCCTCGCGCACTTCCAGCACGGCGTCGATCAGCGTCTTGCCCGCTTCGCGAATGCATAATGAAAACAATTGCTCGCGTTCATGCTCGAACCGGTCGGCGGCTGCATCGAGCAAATCCGCCCGCGCCGCGCCGCCAAGCACATTCCACGCTCCTTGCGCCTTCGACGCCGCGCGAACTGCCTCGTCGACCTCGGCCACGCTGGCCGCGATTACCTTGCCGATCACTTCGCCCCGATCATAAGGCGCGACCACTGGCGCAGCCTTGCCTTTGCCGCCGAGCGTCGGCGCCGCGACCCACAATTTCCCGTCGAGCGCGTCGAGCCGCTTGAGCAACGGATCGCGCACCCTGGGATCGCTAAGGTCGAGACCAGCGCTATTCTTGCGCCCCGGCCCGAAGATTGCATACGGCAGCGGGATCGCCGGATTGCGCCGCAGGCTCAGCTCCGCCAGTTCCGCCACCGGATCGCGCACCAGATCGTCGATCGCCACCGCCTCGTCGGCAATCCGATTGACGAACGACGAATTGGCCCCATTTTCGAGCAACCGCCGCACCAGATAGGCCAGCAATTCCTTGTGCGTCCCGACCGGCGCGTAAATCCGCACCGGGGTCCGCTCCTCGCCGATCCCGGCTTCGAGCTTGGCCAGTTCGTCGTACAGCCCCTCGCCCATCCCGTGGAGCCGCTGGAACTCGAACGGGGTGCCCCCCGCCAGCGCCTTCACCGCGCCGATGGTATTGGCGTTATGCGTCGCGAACGCCGGGTAAATACAATCGCTCGCGGCGAGCAAATGCCTGGCACAGGCGAGATAGGATACGTCGGTCGCGACCTTGCGCGTCCAGACCGGATAATCGTCGAGCCCCGCGACTTGCGCCGCCTTGATTTCGGTGTCCCAATAGGCGCCCTTGACCAACCGCACCATCAGATTGCGGTCATGCTTACGGGCTAATGCCGCGACCCAATCGCACAGCGGGACCGCGCGCTTCTGATACGCTTGCACCGCCAGCCCGAAACCGCCCCAGCCGCCCTCTGTTTTATTGGCGCCGAACAACGCATCGTCGGCGACCAGTGCCTCGATGATGTCGAGCGACAATTCGAGCCGGTCGGCTTCTTCCGCATCAATCGTGAAATGAACGTCGGCCACGCTCGCCTTCATCGCGAGGTCGCGCAGCACCGGCAGGATCGCTGCTTTGACCGCATCGGCATGATTCCACTCATACCGCGGGTGGAGTGCTGACAATTTGACCGAAATCCCCGGCGACACCTTGAACCCGCCGCTCGCCGCCTCGGCAATCGCATCGAGCGCATCGCTGTACGATTTGGCGTAGCGCGCCGCATCGGCATGGGTTCGCGCCGCCTCGCCGAGCATGTCGAAGCTATGTTCCTGCCCCGCCTTGCGCTCGGGCCCGGCGCGCTTCAACGCTTCATCGATCGTCCGCCCGAACACGAATTGCTTGCCGAGGATCTTCATCCCCTGGCTGACCGCCGTGCGGATCACAGGTTCACCGAGCCGCCCGACCGCCCGCCCAAGCGCCGCGCGCCATCCGTCCGACCGGTCATTGGCCTCGTCGAGCACCCTGCCCGTCAGCAACAGCGAGAAGGTCGCGGCATTGACGAAGGTCGACTTGGAATCGCCAAGTTTCTCGGCCCAGTCCGGCCCCGATAATTTGTCCGCGATCAAGTCATCGGCGGTCCCGGCATCGGGGATTCGAAGCAACGCCTCGGCCAGGCACATCAACGCAATGCCTTCGTCACTGCCAAGGTCGTACGCGGCCATGAACGCGTCGATCCCGGCCGGCTTGTGCCCGCGCACCGCCGTCGACAGCGACCGCGCCACCGCAGCGGCTTGGGACGCCTCGCTTTTGCTCAGTTCGGCTTGGACGAGTCGCTCGGCGACCAACGCCTCCTCATCGGGACGATAGGCCCGACGAAGCTGATTGCGATCGATCAACGCTTCCACCGCTTACGCAAGCGCGCCGTGGCAATGCTTATACTTGCGGCCCGACCCGCACGGGCATGGCGAGTTGCGGCTTTCGGGTTCAAGCGCGCCTTCGGGCCAGTCGGGCAACACGGTCTGCAATTGCGGCGCGAACATCGACGATCCGGCATCGCGATCGAAACTGTCGTCATCGCCCGACAGCGGGTCGAAATGGCTGGTAATGAAATCGGGCAGACCATTCGGCATTGGCGCCGGTTCGTTGAGTTGCACCTGCGATCGCATCAGCGTCTTGGTCACTTCCTCACGGATCGCCACCAGCAGCCGCTCGAACAGCAGGAACGCCTCCTGCTTATATTCGTCGATGGGCTTTTTCTGGGCGAAGCTGCGCAAGTGGATCACGGTGCGAAGCGCGTCCAACGTCGACAAATGATCCTTCCAGTGATGATCAAGCGTCTGGATCAATATTTGCTTCTCGACGTCGATCCAGCGGTCCATGTCGGCACCGGCTGTCTTCTCCGCCATCACCGCGTCGCCCATCGCCGACAGGCGCTCGACGATCACTTCCTGCTCGACCGCTTCTTCTTCCAGCCAGCTGTCGATCGGTGGTTGCAGGCCGAGCAAATCGTCGACCGCTTCCTTCAGTCCGGCGACATCCCATTGCTCGGGGAAGGTTCCCGGCGGGCAGGTCGCGGCGACCAATGATGCAATCGTCTCGGCGCGGAAGTCTTCGATCACGTCGCTGACATGGTCGGCGTCCATGATCTCGGCACGCTGCTCGTAAATTACTTTGCGCTGGTCGTTCATCACGTCATCGAATTCGACGACCTGCTTGCGGATGTCGTAGTTGCGCGCCTCGACCTTTTTCTGCGCGGTCTCGATCGCCTTGGAGATCATCGGGCTGACGATCGCCTCGCCATCTTCCAGATTCTTGTTCATCAGCCGCGCGAACGCCGTTTGCGATCCGAAGATGCGCATCAGATCATCGTCGAGGCTGAGGTAGAAGCGCGACAGGCCGGGGTCGCCCTGGCGGCCCGACCGGCCCCACAACTGATTGTCAATGCGGCGGCTTTCGTGGCGCTCGGTGCCGAGTACGAACAGCCCGCCGGCGTCGAGCACGCGCTGCTTCTCGGCCGCAATCTCGCCCTTGATCCGCGCGACCGCTTCCAGGCGCTCGGGGCCATCGGCCATGTCCTTCAATTCATCTTCGACCAGGAAGTCGATGTTGCCGCCCAATTGGATGTCGGTACCGCGGCCCGCCATGTTGGTGGCGATGGTCACCGCGCCCATGCGCCCGGCCTGCGCCACGATATGCGCTTCGCTCTCGTGGAAACGCGCGTTGAGCACCTCGTGCTTGATATTTTCCTGCTCGAGATATTCGCTCAGCATTTCCGATTTCTCGATGCTGACGGTGCCGACCAGCACCGGCTGGCCAATGTCCTGCCGCTTGCGGATTTCCTTGGCGATGGCCTGGAACTTGTCGGTGATGTTCTTGTAGAATTCGTCATCCTCGTCGATCCGCAGCACGTCGACGTTGGTCGGGATCGACACGACATTCATCTTGTAAATATCGAAAAACTCGGGCGCTTCGGTCAGGGCGGTGCCGGTCATCCCCGACAGCTTGGGATACATGCGGAAATAGTTCTGGAAGGTGATCGATGCGAGGGTCTGGTTCTCGGGCTCGATATTGACGCCTTCCTTGGCCTCGACCGCTTGGTGCAGCCCGTCGGACCAGCGGCGCCCGTCCATCATCCGCCCGGTGAATTCGTCGATGATGACGATCTTGCCGTCCTTGACGATATAATCGATGTCCTTCTTGAACATCTTGTTCGCCTTGAGCGACTGGTTGAGGTGGTGCACGGTCTGGGTGTTGGCGATGTCGTAGAGGTTCTGGCCCTCGATCAGCCCGGCTTCCTCGAGCATCCGCTCGGCCTTCTCGGTGCCTTCCTCGGTCAGCACGACCGATTTTTGCTTCTCGTCCAGCTCGTAATCGACCTCGACGAACTGCTTCACGATCAAATCGACCCCAGCATAAAGCTCGGACTTGTCGTCGGTCGGGCCGGAGATGATCAGCGGGGTGCGGGCTTCGTCGATCAGGATCGAATCGACCTCGTCGACAATCGCGAAACCGAACTCGCGCTGGACCATCTGGTCGCGGCTGAACTTCATATTGTCACGCAGATAATCGAAGCCGAGCTCGTTGTTGGTCGCATAGGTGATGTCGGCATTGTAAGCGTCGCGGCGGAGGTAATCGATCAGATTGGGAACGACGATCCCGACGCTCATGCCAAGAAATTTGTAGACTTGACCCATCCATTCGGCGTCGCGCGTGGCGAGATAGTCGTTGACCGTGACGACATGCACCCCGGTGCCGGGCAGCGCATTGAGATAGACCGCCAGTGTCGCGACCAGGGTCTTGCCTTCGCCGGTCCGCATTTCGGCAATCTCGCCGCGATGGAGCGCGATTCCGCCGATCATCTGGACATCGTAATGGCGCTGGCCGAGGGTGCGCTTAGCCGCCTCGCGAACCGTCGCGAACGCCTCGGGCAGCAAATCGTCGAGCTTGGTCCCGTCGGCGAGCCGCTTGCGGAACAATATTGTCTGGTTGGCAAGCTCCTCGTCGGTCAGCGCGCTGATCGTCGGTTCGAACGAATTGATCGCCTCGACGATCTTGCCGAGCTTGGCGACATAGCGGTCGTTCGACGATCCGAAGATCGATTTGGCCAGTCCGGCGATCATGATGCTAACAATTCCTCAAAAAACCCGGTGCCGCGGGGGCGCGAACAAGCGCCACCCGCGCGCGGGCGTGATTGGGGCGCGATGTAGGCAGCACCCCGCTTCACGTCAATCGAACAGGCTTGGTGGCCAAACGATCAGGCTTGGGCCGAACCCGGCTTGACTGCCGACTGGATTTCGGCTTCGAGCCACTGCTGGATCTGGCTGCGCGGCGCGGCGCCGACCTTTTGCGCGACGGGCATGCCGTCCTTGAACAGCACCATCGTCGGGATACCGCGAACGCCATAGCGCGTCGGGGTGTCGGGATTTTCGTCAATATTGAGTTTGAAAATGTCAACTTGGTCGCCAATTTCGCCGGCAATCTCTTCCAGCGCGGGGGCGATCATCCGGCACGGGCCGCACCATTCAGCCCAGAAATCGACCAGCACCGGCTTGCCGGCGCCCAAGACGTCGGTGGCGAAACTCTGATCGGTGACGCTACGCGTTCCCATAAATGATACTCCTGATAAGGCTTTGATGTTCATATGGGCGCTTGGGTTCCGCCGCTCAACCGCCAAGCGTGATGATTTTCGGTCCCGATGTGTAAAGCAACGCCGCTTCGACCCGCCGGCCGGGGAAAATCACCCGCACCGCGGCGCAATAGGCCTCCATCTGGCGGCGATGCGCGGCTGGCACTTCCGTCTCGCTCGCCGGGACCTGCAGTCCGGTCTTGTAATCGATCACCCGCACCAGTTCATCAGTCACCAGCAATCGATCCACCGTCCCGGCCACCACTCGGCCATCCTCAAGCACCGCCGCAATCGGCGCTTCGGCCAGCGATTCTGGGCCGAATAAGTCCTCAAATGAGGGGCTTAGCAATATATCGCAAACGGTCGCCGCATATGACGCTCGCAGTGCGACTGAACCAACATTCGCCGACCGCTCCAGCCACCGATCCGCCGCGGCAAGTCGCTTGTCTGGCTCGACCCCCGGCAGCCTCTCAAACAGCAAATGCAGAATCGTCCCCCGCCGCGCCGCATCCAACTCGCCCGGCTTGGGCGGCGGATAAGGCGTTGGGTCCTTATTCCCGCCAGAGGGCACCAGCGGACGCGGCGGCCGTTCTTCCTGGGGCGCCATCGCGCGCAGCCACTGCGGCAGGACAATCTCCGGCCGTCGATCGACCCGTCGCTTGGCGCGCGGCGCATCTCCCTTGGCCTCGAACAGCAATTTGCCTTCGTCACCCGGCGTCGCACCGATCGCGATCATCGCCCGCTCGACCCGCGCATGCCAGCTGTTGGGCACAGCAGTCTTCTTGCGTACCCCGGCGATCACCAGTCGCTCCCGAGCCCGGGTCAGCGCGACGTAGAGCAATCGCCAATGCTCGGCGAGGTCGAGTTCTTCTTCCTTCACAATCAGCTCCGCGAACGGTGAAACCCGCTCGGCCTTGCGCGGGCGGATCAGCGGTACCTTGCGGCCGTCGATCGGGAAGTCGAGCGGCGGATTGGTCGCGCCGAGCTTGGCCGGATCGGCGGTGGAGTCGGCGAGAATCACCACCGGTGCCTCAAGCCCCTTGGCCCCGTGAACCGTCATCACCCGCACCGCATCGACCGGAGCCGACGGGTCGCGCTTGATCTCGACATCGCCCTGCGCGAACCAAGCGAGGAAGCGATCGAGCGAATTGACGTCGTCGCGCTCGAACTCGATCGCCGCCGAGAGCAATTCCTCGATCGGGTCGCGCGCTTCGGGGCCGAGCCGGCGGATGAGCTTGCGGCGGCCATCGAGCGGCCCCGACAGGATGGTTTCGAGGAAGGTCGCGGGCGTGGTGTAATCGGCCATCGCCAGCAGCGAGCGCAATTGGTCGAGGGTTCCCGCATGCTCCCCACCACGATCCTGCAGCACCGACCACAACGCCTTGCCGCCACGATTATTGGCGACATCGTAGAGCTGGTCCTGGGTCCATCCGATCAGCGGCGAGACCAAAAGGTTCGCTAAGTTGAGATCATCAAGCGGCTGAACCGCAAACCCGACCGCCGCGAGCAAATCCTTGACCGCCAGCGGCCGATGGAGGTGCAGCCGGTCGATCCCCGCGACCGACACGCGCTCGGCAAACAAGCGCGCCACGATCAATGAAGCTAGCTCGCCGCGGCTCCGCACCAGGATCAGCACATCACCAGCCGACAGCGGCCGCCCGGTGCTGGCCATGACCGGCGCCTCGTCGATCCATCGCTTGACCGCCTGCGCCAAACTAGTGGCGTAGCGCCGCTCAGTATCGCTGATCCAGCCTTCGTCGCCGCTGTCGTCGCCTTCGTCATCGTCGATCGAGAAGGCTGGCCACCATTCGACTCGGCCCGGGCGGTCGGCGTGATGCGCATCGTGACGGTTCGGTCGCTCGGGCAGTCCCATTGCGTCATGTCCGACTTCGGCAATTACCCCGTCGACCAGGTCGAGAATGGCCGGCGATGAGCGGAACGAGGCATTGATCGACAATTCGCGAAACTCTTGAAACTGTTCGTCGCTGGTTTCGAGCGCAGCGGCGGCTTCGCGAACGCGCCCGCGCATCGCCTCGAATTCGCGCGGGTCAGTACCTTGGAATCGAAAAATTGCCTGCTTGAAATCGCCGACCATGAATATACTTCGCCAGCGCTTTTCGGTCTCGCTCGAGCCGCTGAAATATTCTTCGATCAATTGCCACACGATCGCCCACTGGTCGGCATTTGTGTCCTGCGCCTCGTCGACCAATATGTGATCGGTGCGGCGGTCGAGCTTGAAGCGCACCCAATCGCCCATGCCGGGGGTTTCGAGCAGGCGGCGAGTCCAGGCGATGAGGTCGCCAAAGTCGGCGACTCCAGCGGTTACCTTGGCGCGGGTGTAGGCGGCGGCATAGGCTTGACCAGCGCGTAGGCCGGCGGCCTGAATCGCGACTAACGACGCGGCGCTTTTCATGCTCAGTAGCCATTGGAATGCGCTGTAAGTATCGTCGCTAAGCGATTGATAATCGGGGTTGGCCTTGATTTGTCCGCTCATCACCTTGCGCGGCTCACCCTTGCCGGTCATGACCACGTTTGACACCAAGTGAAGCGTGTCGAAGCGGCCTTTCGGGTCAAGCGCCAACCAGTCCCGGATCGCCTCGACGTAGCTCTTTCCGCTGGCAGCGCCCCAGGCATCATTGCTCGCCGCCAAAGCATGGAGCAGCGCACAGTCGAAGGTTCCGTTAGCACAGGCATTGTGAAGAAATTCGATGGTATTCTCAATTGGAAGCTCAACCAATTTCCGCAACTGGCCCTCGATCTGGTCGCGGTCCCCGAGCCCGGCAAAGGCCTCGGCCCGCCGGGCGCAGGCGGCGAGGTAGGAAATCGCCCCCTCCTCCCCCAACCGCATCGACAGCGCCTGGATGTCGGCGATCAGGCCGGTATCGCCATTGGCTTCGGCCGAGGCGACGAGATCGGCGAGCGTCCGGCGCGCCAATTCCTGTTCAGCGCGGCCCTCGATGGGACGGAAACCCGGCGCGATTTCGGCTTCGGCCGGGAACGCTGACAGCAGGGTCTGGGCGAAGGCGTGGATCGTCTGGATGCGCAGCCCCCCCGGCGCTTCGAGGACGCGCGCGAACAAGCGGCGGGCGTGCTCCAGCTTTGCGGGAGTCGTTTCCTCACCAAGCGCAAACAATTCCTTGCGTAGCGCCGCGTCGGGCAGGCGCACCCAGGACGCGAGCCGAGCACCGATACGGTTGGCCATTTCCGCTGCCCCGGCCTTGGTGAAGGTCAGGCACAAGATGCTCTCGGGCCGAACCCCGCGCAGCAGCAGCAGGAATACGCGCGCGGTCAGGACATGGGTCTTCCCGGTCCCCGCCGAAGCCGACAGCGAGGCGTGGGCCGACGGATCGGCGGCGCGGCGCTGATCGCCTTCGAGTATATCCAATGGTTTGAGGCGACGCGACATGGCGAGACCCTAGCAAGCCCATCGACGCTTCCCAAGACGGCAATCGGCGAATATCATTGCCCTCACAACGGGAGACGATGAATGAGCGAGCAGGACGACGACAGTGGCGAGCGGCGGACCAAATTGGTCAAGGCCGGGGTCGCGGTCGGGATCGGTTCGGCAGCGATCGTCGCGGCCCTGCTCTATGCGTCGAAGGTCAAGAAACCCAAGCGGCCCAGTTGACCTGCAAAAGTGCCTGATTATTCGCGACCGTACCATTCTTCGAGCCGCATCAATTGATCATAGTCGCCATATGGCGCGAAGGCCGGGTGGAGCTTGGCTTCGAACGGTTCTTCGCCAGTCAGATATTTTGTGGCCAGTTCGACGAAATGCGCCTCGCTTTGGTTTAGAAACTCGCTTCCCCAAACTGCCCTGGGTGGCATCTTGAATCCAAATTTGCCCTTACTGTCCTTGGCCATCGACCAATATTCATGCGCCGTGGGAGTGCCGTCGATGTCGGGAAAACCACCGTCGCGCGCGATTAAGCCGAGCATTCCCAATTGCAGCGCGAAGCCGGCGTCGACCGCCTTGGGCTGGGGCGGCTTGCCGGTCTTGTAATCGACGATCGCCAGCGCGCCGTCCGCCAACCGATCGATGCGGTCGGCGCGGCCATATAACGTGATGTCGGCAATGGCGGTCTTGCCATCCTTCTCGGCAGCAATCGGCATTCGTCGGACTGCGCGATTGGTACGTTCCTGATCGGCGACCCAGGCAATCGATTCAAGCAGGCGCGGCTGCCAAAGCGCGCGTAGCATCGGGTGAATCGCGTCGCCCTCGACCAACTGGCGCGCTTGATCGATCAGATCGTCGGGGTTGCAGTCGCTGTCTTCTAGCCACGATTGGAGCACCTTGTGGACTGCGCTCCCCTTCCAAGCCGCGCTATGATCGGCGTCGACCGGATCGAGCTTGTGCAGGCCGAGCATGGCGCTGGCATAAAAAGCGAACGGGTCGGCTTTGAGGCGATCGACGTCGGTAACTTTGATCTGCTTGGGGCGAATTGCAGCGGGTGGGTTCGGCGCGGGTCGACCAGCTGGCAAATGCTCGCCAGGATCGTCGATCGCCGCGACATAGCGTTCGAGCTGGTGATCGCGCGCGAGGCCGCCGGTCATTGCCATCAACCGCAGCCATAGCCGAGAGGCGACGGTCGGCGATTTGGAATCGCGGCGCGCGCGGGTGATGAGCACGCGCGGCGCGCCGAGCGCGGAGGCGAAATCATGCGCCGACAGGCCAACGCGCAGGTCGAGCCCGGGAAGCCCAAGGATCGCGCGGATCTTGGGCGCAAGCCACGGGTCAGGCGCGGGCAGCGATGGCCACACCCCCTCGTTGAGCCCGCCGAGGATCATCAGCTCGGCATGCTGGAGTCGCGCTTCGAGCAGGCCCCAGATAAAGATGCGCGGATGGCCGCCATAGGGTGGGCGCACCGGGCGCTGGTCAAGCAGGTCGCGGAGCAAGGGGACCAGTTCGGTCGTGTCGAGAATCATCGCCGCGGCATCGGGCGCGGCTTCGAGGTCGGTGATCAGCTCAGCGGCCATTCGACCGTCAGTCCCGCTCCAAGCGCGGTCTGCGGCGAGCGCGGTTGTGGCAGTGCGCAATGCCGCAGCAAAGGCGGACAGGCTGAGGGGGGCGCGGAGTGACGCCTCGACCGATTCGAGTGTCGGCCGGATTGCTGCCCACGGTGCGTCAACTTTCTTCTCGGCGAAATGACGGTCGAGTCCGGCTAGGCCGGCAGGCGGTCGCGGGCCGCGCAAGGCGCGGTCGAGGGCGCGGGCGTTGGTCAGCCAGGTGGCGCGCTCGACCCCGTCCCCGCCGACCAACGGGTGTTTCACCAAGGCGAGCATCGCGACCGGGGCCATGGCCTCTGCGGCGGCGGCGGCGATGGCTAGCAATAAGGTGCCAGCGGGTGCCTGGCTGAGTGGTCGGCCCGCGCTGTCGTCAGCGGCGATTCCCCAGCGCGCAAGCAAGGCTGATACGCGCGCCGCAAGCACCCGATCAGGAGTCACCAACGCGGCGGTCTGACCGGGGGTCTCGAGCGCTTGGCGTAGCGCAATGGCGATCGCCATGGCTTCGCTTGCCGGGTCGGCCAGTTCGACCGCGCGGATCCCGGTCAGGCGGCGCTCGGGCGGCGGCAACCGACTCCATTTGTCGCTGAAATCGGCGGCGGTCATCGCATTGGCGACCGCCCGACCGCGCACCGCAGGCGAAGCCGCTCGCCCGCCGCCGCGCCACAGGCCGACTTCACCGCGCGCAACGTCGATCCGGTCGAGCAGAAATTTGAGATGATATTGCGGGTGGCTTTGCTCCCCGCGCCCGTCATCGTCGGGGCCGAGCGCGTCCCATTCCTCGTCGCTCATGACATCGGCCAGCGCGAGGCCGGGGAGAATGACGGCACCGTCAGGCATGCGCGAAACCGTGCGAAGCAGGGCAGCGACCGCTGGAGCGGCAGTGGTGATACCAGCGGCGATGGTGAAGCCCGGCGGCGGCTTATCCGTCCAGCGGCGGGCGGTAGCACGGAGCAGGCGGTTGCGGCGGTCGGTCAGGTCGATCGCACCGCGCCGGGCAAGCTCGGCGGGCCAGGCGGTTATGATCGTCTGCAACCGGTCGAGCGATTTCTGCCAATGGCTGGCGAGATCGTCGGCCGTGGCGACCGCATCAGCGAGCTTTGATGCGGGCACTTCCTCGATCGTCAGTGCGTCGAGCGTGCGGGCGAGATCGGCGGCGAGGCGCATCGCTTCCGCCGCGCTTTCGCCGCCGCGCCGGACGATTGCGGCGAGGGCAAGCTGGCGGGCGAGCGGGTCGATCGCGGGCGGAACGAGATCCTCATCATCGGCCACGTCGAGCGCCCCGCCGATACGGTCGTCGAGGTCGGGATCGCCGACTGCGATCAGTCGCGGAAGGACTAGCCCGCAGCCGCTGGCACGGACGAACGCCTCGGTAACGCTGCGAATAGCGCGATTGTTAGGCAGCAGGATGCGGCCCCCGGCAAGCGCCATTGGATCACGACCGTAACTTGTGATCAGCCCCGCAGCGAGCGAGTCGGCGAAGCTGCGGTGCGCCGGAATGGAGAAGACGGATGGGCCGGAGCGCGGCTCATTCATTGATCAGTGCCGCCTCGGTATCCTTGATCGAGCGCGGGGTGCCGACATCGAACCACAAGCCCTGGTGGACAAGGCCGAAGCAGCGTCCCGCCTCGATCGCGCGGTCCCACAAGATGTTGGTCGAGAAAGCCCCGTCTGGCGCGTTGGCGAGCAAGCGCTTGGAGACGATCTGGATGCCGGTGAAGACATAAGGCGCGATCCGCGAGCGGGCGCGGCGGCTGAGGCGGCCGAAGCGGTCCATGCGGAAATCACCCTGCCCGCGATGATTGCCGGCGCGTGCCTGCGGGACGAGCAGCAGGAGAGCGTCCATCCGCTCGTCGTCCCACCCGCTGGCGAGCAATTTGAGGCCATCGGCGGGACCGTCGATCCAGAAATTGTCGCTATTCACGACCAGGAATGGATCGCAGTCAATCATCGGCGCCGCCTGGACGAGGCCGCCGCCGGTTTCCAGCAACAGCGATCGCTCATCGGAAATGGTGATCGCGAAATCATCGGCTTTCGTCGCGAGATGGGCTTCGAGCTGGTCGGGGAGATAGTGGACGTTCACGACAAGCTTGCTGACGCCGGCGGTGCGCAGCCGGTCGAGGACATGATCGATCAACGGCTTACCGTTGAGTTCGACTAGCGGCTTGGGTCGGGTGTCGGTGAGCGGGCGCATTCGCTTGCCCAGCCCGGCGGCCATGACCATCGCGGTGTTGGGGACTTCGGCCGCAATTTCGTTGCGAATACGGAGCGAGCGGCGGACGGTCATCGGGCGTCAGCCCAGGCGGCGGCGCGTTGGTTGACGGGGATGTTGGCGTCGAACCAACTGCGGACGGGTTCGAGGCCGGGCTGAGCGAGATCGCGTTCGAGCAGCTCCCACATGCGTGGCTGGAATGCGCGGTAATGCGGTTTACCGTCGCGCTTCCACAGCCGGACGAACACGCCGAGGATTCGAGTGTTGCGTTGGGCAGCGAGCGCCCAGTAGGCGGGCTCGAATGCGGCGGCATTGCCGGTAGCGGCGATGTAGTGGTCGAGCATCGCGCGTTCGAGCGCGGGCGGGACATCGCGGCGGGCGTCTTCGAGAACGCTGGCGAGATCATAGGCCGGATGACCGGCGAGCGCGTCCTGGAAATCGAGCAAACCGAGATGCGCGACCCCTTCTCGGCCCGCGACGAGCATGACGTTTTCGGCATGGTAATCGCGCAGCACGGTGACCGGGCTGAGGCCATCATCGGCAACCGGGGCGAGGATTTGGGTCCAGGCGGCGCGGTAGCCGTCGCGGTCGACATCGAGGCCGAGTGCGGGCGCGTACCAGTCGGGAAAAAGCATCAGTTCGTCGAGCCACTGGTCGAGGCCGTGGGGAGACAGACCAGACATCGGGGCATGACCGTGGAGCTGAACCAATAGGTCGGTCGCGAGTTGGTATAATTCTTCCTCACGCGCCGGGTCGTCGTCGAGCGTTTCGCGCAGGCGGGCATCGCCAAGATCGCCGAGCAGGAGCAGGCCGCGGTCGAGATCGCGGGCGAGGATTTCGGGAGCGGTGAGCCCGACCCCGCCAAGCCATTCGGCGACTGCGATGAACGGCCGCGGATCTTCATGCGGCGGCGGGGCGTCCATCAGCACCGCCTGGCGACCTTCGCCGATGATCCGGAAGTAACGGCGGAAGGAGGCGTCGCCGGCCAGCGGCTCGACCCGCGCGCCGGCCCAACCCGAGGCGGCGAGAAACTGGTCGAGGCCGTCGGGCAGAATCATGGTTGGAAGTGGGGCGGTGGCCATCGCCCTTCCCATGCCGCCGGGACCGATGCTGTCAAGCCGCGACTCTCCGGGCCGGTGATGGCGAACGTCAGACGGAGTGCATCGGGCCAGGCCGCCGGGCCGGCATGTTCGGGCCATTCAACCAGCAGGACCGAATCCTCGCCCGACGAATCGAGGCCGAGTTCAGCGAGCTCGCCGGGATGTTCTATGCGGTAGAGATCGGCGTGAAGCAGTACTCCGAGCAGCACATGATCGTAGGGAATAACGATTGCGAAACTGGGGCTAGGAACCTCATCTTCTTGGCCAAGAGCCGCCAGCAAGTGTCTTATAAACGTCGTCTTTCCAGATCCCAAGCCACCAGACAGGCCCACGATATCGCCTTTGCGCAGCACGGGTGCCAAAGCGGCCGCAAGCGCCGCGGTGGCGGCTTCGTTAGCGAGGATCATGACGGCGCGCGGGGGATGACGAGGGTCACGCTGGTGCCCTTGCCGACCACCGATTCGAGGGTCGCGGTGCCGCCATGCGCCTCGATGAACTGGCGGGTCAGCGGCAAGCCGAGGCCAAGCGCGGCATCACCCTTCCCGACCCCACCGATGCGGTGGAAGCGGGTGAACACTTGTTGCTGATCCTCGATCGCAATCCCCTGCCCATTGTCGGTGATGATGATCGTCACCGCGCCATCGTCGCCCGATGCCGCGAGCTCGATCCGCCCCTTGTTGGGGGTGTAAGCGACGGCGTTGCGAAGCACATGCTCGATCGATTCGCGGATCCGCCGCGCATCGCCAATCACCACCCCGGTCGACGGGTCGATGGCAAGACTGAATTTCTGCTTGCGATCGAACACGCGCGGCTCGATCGATTCGCCAACCGCGCGGCACAGCCCCGCGATGTCGATCCGCTCGCGGTCGAGCACCACGGCGCGGCGATCACCCTGGGTCAGGTCGAGCACATCGTCGATCAGCTTGGCGAGCCGTTCGACCGATTCGAGGATCGCATCGACATAATCGGAGGCAGCGGGCGGGAGCTTACCAGCGTAGCCCTGCGCCAACATTTCGGCGAACCCGCCGATCGAGGTCAAAGGGGTACGCAATTCGTAGCTCATCCCGGCGACGAAGTCGGTCTTGATCTTGTCGGCTTCTTCCAGCCCGGTAGCGCGCTCCCGGAGCGCAGCCTCGATCCGCGAGGAATCGGTGACATCGACCATGGTGAACAGTGCATTCCCATCCGGCAGCGGGACGGCGGCATATTCGAAATGGCGGCCGTCGGTCATCGACACGCGGCCAGTGCCCGACTGGCGCCCAGTAGTAGTGTCGCGGACCATTTCGCGGACTTGCGCAGCAGCGGTCGGGTTGACCAGTTTCTTGGCCATCGCCGGAACCAGTTCATCGACCCGGGGATGCTCGGCGAGCCAATCCTCGTCCAGATCCCACACCTGGCAGAAGCGGCGGTTCCACAGATAGAGGCGTCCGTCGGAGGCGAATACGCTGATTGCCTCGAACAGATTGTCGAAGGTGGCGGTGCGAACTCGGAGCAAGGTGTCGCGCGAGGACGACAGGCGAACCTGCTCGGTGCGATCCTCGAAGATCATGCGCAGCCCGCCATCGGGGAGCGGCTGGGCGACCACTCGCCAATGGTCGCCGTTGGTCAGGATCCAATCCTCGGTGAAGGCATCCTCCGGCGAAAGGAACCAGTCGCGGCGCTCGTTCTTCCACGCGGGAAAATCGCGCACTTCGGGGATGCGGCCATTGTCGCGCATTTGTTCGAGCAGGCGGTCGAATTCGGGCCGTTCGTTGAGCGACGCCGGATCGATCTGGGTCATCGTCGCGAATGGCTGATTGAAGAAGGACAATGAGCGGTCGGAATCGAACTGCGCCACCGCCGCGGTCATTCGGTCGGCCAGCTCGCGCTGCGACAGCAGATTTTGCGCGAGATCGAAGCGCGCGTCTTCGAGGTCCTGGATATCGATCGCGAATCCCGCGACCGCGCCGGTGGGCAAGGGAACGTCGACCAGTTTGAGCATCCGCCGTTCGCCGCCGATCGTCGCCGGCTGGGTGCGGATATAGGGCCGACCACCCTCGAGCGCGGTCACGGCACCGGCCTTGGCCCCCTCGTCGCCCGGGCTGTCGATCAATTCGCTGCCGAGCGCGATGACTTCGGCCGCATCGCGCCCCTCGACCGCCGCGACAAAGGCGGAATTGACCAGCCCGAGCGTCATGTCAGGCCCGCGATACCACATCGGGAACGGTGCGCTTTCGATGAGGTGGGTCAGCGCGTCGAGCGCGGCTTCGGTCCGGCTGAGCTGGGTGGCGAGCTTGAGCCGCTCGGCCTCCGCCCCGGTGGCGTCGAACAGCCACAGCAATAGGGTACCGGCGGCATAAGGCGGTGGGGCAAGACCGCCGCGCACCTCGACCGCGCGGTCGGAACCGGCAATGCACACTTGGCGAGCGATGGCGGTGCCGCTGATCGCGCTCGACTGGATGTCGGCTTTGAGCGCTTCGAGATCGGCCGGGTCGATGCCGAGGCCGTCGTGGGCGAGATCGTCGAGACGCGCGGGCATCGACGCGAGGCCAAGATCGCGCTGGAGCAAGGCGTCGGTTTCGATCGCGCCATCGGGGCGAACGATCAGCGGTCGCGCCGGGACCGAGCGGAGCAGGCTGGCCACCGAGCGCGCGCCGCCAAGCAAGGCATTGGCACGGCTGATCCGGCGGCTGGCAAGGATCATCAGCAACGCCGCAATCGCCACCCAGAAAGCGGCGAGGATGATGATGACGGTCGCGAGCCCCGGCGTGATCGTCATGAGGATGAAGCGGTGCCCGGCATGGCCAAGGTCATAGGGCGGGACACGGCAAAGAAAAAGGGCGGCGCGCCATCCCGCGCACCGCCCTCAAACTTAGCCGCGAAGGACTTAGTACCGATAATGATCGGGCTTGAACGGGCCGGTCAGCGGGACGCCGATGTAGGCGGCTTGCTTGTCCGACAGCTTGGTCAGCTTGACCGAGAGCTTGTCGAGGTGAAGCGCGGCGACTTTCTCGTCGAGGTGCTTGGGAAGGACATAAACGTCATTCTTATATTGCGCCGACTTGGTCCACAGCTCGATCTGCGCCAGCATCTGGTTGGTGAAGCTGGCCGACATCACGAAACTTGGGTGGCCGGTGGCATTGCCGAGATTGACCAGGCGGCCCTTCGACAGAATGATCAGTTTCTTGCCGTCGGCGAACTCGACCTCGTCGACCTGCGGCTTGATCTCGACCCACTTCATGTTGGCGAGGCCGCCGATCTGGATCTCGCTGTCGAAGTGGCCGATGTTGCAGACGATCGCCATATTCTTCATCGCGCGCATGTGATCGACGGTGATGACGTCCATGTTGCCGGTGGCAGTGACGAAGATGTCGGCGCGGGTCGCCGCCTCTTCCATCGTGACGACTTCATAGCCTTCCATCGCCGCCTGCAATGCGCAGATCGGATCGACTTCGGTGACCAAGACGCGCGCGCCGCCGTTGCGGAGTGAGGCAGCCGAGCCCTTGCCGACATCGCCGAAGCCAGCGACGCAGGCGACCTTGCCGGCGAGCATGACGTCAGTGCCGCGACGGATCGCGTCGACCAGGCTTTCCTTGCAGCCGTACAGATTATCGAACTTCGACTTGGTGACGCTGTCGTTGACGTTGATCGCCGGGAACGGCAGCTTGCCCGCCTTCGACAGGTCGTACAGGCGGTGGACGCCGGTGGTGGTTTCTTCCGACACACCCTTGATGTTGGCGACGGTCGCGGTGAGGTAGCCCGGACGATCCTTGAGGAAGCGGGTCAGCGTTGCCGCGAACACTTCTTCTTCCTCGTTGGTCGGGGTGAACAGGGTTTCGCCGGCTTCGACGCGCGCGCCCCACAATGCGAACATGGTGGCATCGCCGCCATCGTCGAGGATGAGGTTGCAGGTCTGGTCGCGGTCGGTTTCGGTC
>NZ_JANMLM010000059.1:0-52429 GCF_031372575.1 Sphingomonas sp.
GGTGGCGGTCGGCGATTATAACGGCGACGGGCGCGACGACATATTGTGGCGCAACACCAACGGCCAGCTGTCCGACTGGCTCGGCACCGCGACCGGCGGGTTCGTGACCAACGACGCCAACGCATTGACCAACGCCGCCCCAACCAACTGGCACGTCCAGCCCGAACCGTTCATCCTGTAACGGGGGGCGCATAAGCCACCGGGGAGGATGCGATTCGATGGACCTGCAAGCATCGCTGATCGAGCTGTCGCCGGACCTTGATTTCACCGCTGCGACCGACAGCTTCGCCCGCACCGGCCGCGCGCAGATCGTCAATTTCCTGACCGATTCCTCGGCGCGGCGAATCCGCGACATGCTCGAGCGCGGCACCGCATGGAGCCTGGTGTGGACCGCCGGCCAGGGTCCGCCCGAAGTGATTCGCCCCGAGGCCTTGGTCGCCCTCACCCCCGATCGCGCCCGCGCCATCCAGGCTGCGCTCGCCACCGCAATGGCGAGCGGCGACTACGCCTTTTGCTATTCGACCTATCCTCTGGTCCAGGCGTTGCTCGAGCGCTGGGCGCCGGGCGGCCCGCACGAGCAGCTCCTCACCGACCTAAACCAGCCCGCCTTGCTCGACCGCATTCGTCGGCTCACCGCGATCCCTGAACTGGTCAAGGCCGACGGCCAGGCGACGCTCTATCGACCCGGCCATTTCCTCGCCCGCCACAACGATAGCGAGCCCGCCAGGGGCCGCCGCGTCGCTTATGTCCTCAACCTGTGTGGCGACCTGGATGGCGCGCCGTGGCGGCCCGAATATGGCGGCATGCTGCAATTCCTCACTGATGCCGGCGATCCCGACGAGACGCTCCTCCCCCGCTTTAACGCGCTCAACCTGTTCGCCGTCCCGCAACACCATCACGTCACCAGCGTCGCCGCGTTCGCCCCCGCCACCCGCTACGCCCTCACCGGCTGGTTCCGCGACCGGATTTGATCCGCCTAGAACGCCAGCGGTACCTGTTGACCGGTCATTTGATTGGCCTTGGCGGGCGGGGTGTCGATCGGGGCGCAGATCGACGGCGTGTAGCGGCCGCTTTTCCAGATCGTTTTGGCATATTCCGCGAACCGCCGCTGATCGGGATGGAATCCAAACCCCGCCGCGCGCGGCAGCACCTGCCGGATCAACAGCCGCGCATTATAGTCGAGGTATGCGGCGCGTTGCAGCGCATGACGAACCGCGGTGCGGTCGGTCGGCGACAGCGACCCGGCGCCATCCTGCAGCATCCGCAAGATCGGCCATTCCAGCGTCTCGGCGTTCTGGATTTCCTGGAATTGCCGCAGGCTGGCGACGATCGTGCCCCACCGATATTGCTCCTCGCGGCCGAGCAAAGCGACGTTGCCAGCGTTAATCGCCGCATCGTAGCGCGGAAAAACGACGTCCAGGCTCGGCGCCTGCGCCACCCACAAGGGCGTCACGAACGTCCCGCTTTGCCCCCATTGATTGACCATTGCCTTAAGCTCGCCCAGCCGCCGCGCGATGCACGGCTCGGCGGTTCCGCGCAGGCTCAAGCTAAGCAAATTCTGCTCGATCTCCTCGGTCACCGCAGCCCGCGTCTGGTCCGCCACCTGCCGATCGCGAACCGCCTCGACCACCTGCTGCGCCCCAAGCGCGATCAATACGCCGATGACGATGATCCCGACCTCGCCAGCAAGTATCCGCCAGCCGTGGATCGGTTTGGGTGCTGTAAAGCGCATTCTAATGCCCTCCCCCGAAGAAGATGATGACCCCAATCGCAAGCCCGAGGGCGAGCAACATAAAAGCACGGCGAGCGGTCATATGTCCTTCGACAGCGGGTCAGCGGGTCTGAGCGGCGCTAGCGGATAGCCGTGCGCGCGACAGAATTTGATCGTTCCGCTATCGGCAAGCTGGCGATTCAGATCGGCCGCATGCGGTAACAGCCTGACAATCGCAAGCCGGTCACGGATTTGGCCGGCCACGAGATCGAGGTTGGCGGCTTTGATGCGCACCTGCTCGGCGGTCTGAAGCAGACGCAGGCGGTCGCTCTCGCCGCGCGGCATCATCTTCGACAACGCACTGAGGTCGGCAAGCTCGTTCTTGGCCAATCCAGTCACATCGCGTTGGTTGGAAACCTGCGCGTAGTGAGCTGCAACCCGATTGTAGAATGCGGGCTCGAGCTGGCGCAACACGTCGGTGTTGCCGATCGATTGCCAAGACGTATCACCCCAGACTCGGTTGGGCATGCGGACAACGAAGCCGAACTTGTTCGTGCTGTCACTGTAGCGTTGAAGCGGTTTGGGGTCGCCGTCCACCAGTCGCTTCTGGATAGCGTCGATCTGGGCGGCAATGCACGGCGCGGCAATCTCGATTTCGGCCGCCGAGAACTCATGGTCGGCGACTTCGCTGCGGATCGCGTCCATTGCATCGTCGGCGCGCTGCCGATCGCTGATATTCTCGATCACTTGCTGCGCCCCCAGCGCGATCAGCACGCCGAGCGTCACGATCAGCAATTCCCATACCACCGCGCTCCATCCGTGCGGCGGGTTCACCTTCATCAACCTGAACATCGCCAGTGCCCCCACTGCCCTCGCCCCAAGCTTACCCGCTGCCCGAGCGAAGTCCAGCCGGTACCAGCTGCTGTTTTGGTCCACGCTCATGTCTTGGGCGAGTCATTTACCTGTAAGATTCCTGCGCCACAGCCATTCGAGGAAAGCCGCCGAATTTCGGCCGAAATGCGGAGATGAGACATGCCGATTGCACCCGCCCCGACCAACAGCCTGACCTATCAGACGCTTGGCAGCATCACGCTCGCCGGGGCGGAAATCTCGGCCTATGATTCCGCGTCGCAGCGGGTCTTCACCACCTCCAATGGCGGGCTGCAGATCATCGATCTGTCGAACCCGAGCGCGCCGCAGTTAATCACGACGATCAGCTTTCCGTTCGCCAGCGACGTGACCAGCGTCGCGGTGCACAACGGGCTGATCGCGGTCGCCGTGCCCGCCGCCAATCGGACCGATCTCGGTACGGTTTACCTTCTTGATTCCAACGGCACGATCCTGCGGTCGATCACCGTCGGGTCGCTTCCCGATATGGTGACCTTCAGCCCCGACGGGTTGAAAATCCTGGTTGCCAACGAGGGCGAAGCGACGTTGTTCGCGGCGGTTTCGGCAACCAATCCGTCGGTCAATCCGGTCGGGTCGATCAGCATCATCGATCTGTCCGGCGGGGTCGCAGCGGCCACCGTCCAGACGGTCGGCTTCGAATCCTTCAACGACGATGCCGCTGCCCTGATCGCAGCCGGTGTGCGCCTGTTTGTCAATTCCCCGGGCTTCACCGGCCTGACCGTGGCGCAGGATCTGGAGCCCGAATATATCGCCATCGCGCCCGACGGGTTGACCGCCTGGGTCACGCTTCAGGAAGCCAATGCGGTGGCGGTGGTCGACCTCAGCGGCGCGGTGCCGCAGGTTACCCAGATCATTCCGCTCGGCCTCAAGGACTGGAGCTTGGGCGGCCTCGGTTTCGACGGCAATGACCAGGATGGTGCCGCAAATTTCCGTACCGGCCTGCCCGTCTTTGGCATGTACATGCCCGACGCGATTGACAGCTATGCGGTCGGCGGCCAGACCTATTATGTGCTGGCCAACGAAGGCGACGACCGCAACGACTACTTGCCCAGCTCGCCATCGAGCGCGCCCGAAACCCGGCGGCTCGGCAGCATCGATCTCGATAATGCCACCTTCGGCAGCAGCGAGACGTTCCTGCGCGGCAACGGCGTCCTTGGCCGCCTCGCCGTGCCGCAACTTCCCGGCGTCAGCGGCGATACGGATCGCGACGGCGATGCCGATCGGATCCTGAGCTACGGCGCGCGGTCCTTCTCGATCCGCGATTCGAGCGGCGCGATCATCTTCGACAGCGGCGACCAGATCGACCGCTTCGTCGCGCAATATTTCCCCGAGCTGTACGCCGACGGGCGCAGCGACGACAAAGGCTCGGAACCCGAAGGCGTCACCATCGCCACCTTCGCCGGCCGCACCTATGCCTTCGTCGCGCTCGAGCGGTACAACAGCACGATCGTCTACGACATCACCGATCCGGCCGCGCCGACAATCACCACCCTGCTCGCCAACGCCGGCGATGTCCGGCCCGAATCGGGCATCTTCATTGCCGCCGAGGACAGCCCCAATGGCCAGGCGCTGTTCCTCGTGTCGAACGAAGTGTCGTTCACGCTGACCGTCTACGAACTTCGCATTCCCCAGACCGAAGGCGGCAATGGCGCCGATCAATTGTTCGGCACCATCCTTGGCGACGTCATGCGCGGCGGCAATGGCAATGACTTCCTCTATGCCAATTTCGGCAATGACAATTTGCAGGGCGGCAATGGCGACGACCGGCTTGACGGCGGCGCGGGCAATGACGTGCTGGCCGGCGGGCGCGGCAATGACCTGCTGATCACGGGCTTAGGCGCGGATATCGTCATCGTCGGGCGCGGCAATGGCGACGATGTGGTGACCGATTTCGATACCTCGTTCGACTCGATCCGGCTCGACGATTCGGTGCGCTTGGCGCGCACGACGGTGGTCGACCGCAATGGCGACGGAATCGACGATCTTGTGCTGTCGTTCGGCAATGGCGGTGGCTCGCTGGTCCTGCTCGGCGTGTCGGACCCGGGCCTGGTCGACATTCTCGGCGGCGGCTGAGGTTTCGGCCCCGGTCGAACCCCCGCCTTCATCTCGTCACGATATGCTGCTAAGGGCGCGGCCATGCTCAATATCAACGGAATCACGGTGCGCCTTGGCGGGCGCATGATCCTCGACCGCGCGACCGCCGCGATACCCCCCGGCGCGCGCGTCGGGCTGATCGGCCGCAATGGCGCCGGCAAATCGACCCTGATGAAGGTGATGATCGGCCAGCTGGAGCCAGACGAGGGCGAGATCGAGATGCCGCGCCGGACCAAGCTCGGTTATATCGCGCAGGACGCGCCGTCGGGTACTGCGACCCCGTTCGAGACCGTGCTCGCCGCCGATACCGAGCGCGCCGCGCTCTTGCTTGAAGCGGACACCTGCCAGGATCACGACCGGCTCGGCGACGTTTACGAGCGACTGCTGGCGATCGACGCCTACACCGCCGACGCCCGCGCCGCGCAGATCCTGCTCGGGCTGGGCTTCGACGAGGACATGCAGGCCCAGCCGCTCGACTCTTATTCGGGCGGGTGGAAAATGCGCGTCGCGCTCGCCGCCTTGCTGTTCTCCGAGCCCGACGTGCTGCTGCTCGACGAGCCATCGAACCATCTCGATCTCGAAGCGACGCTGTGGCTTGAGAATTTCCTCAAGAATTACTCCGGCACGTTGGTCGTCATCAGCCACGAGCGCGACCTGCTCAACAATGTTGTCGACGTCATCCTCCACCTCTCCGGCGGCAAGATCAGCCTCTATTCGGGCAATTACGACGGGTTTGAGAAACAGCGCGCCGAACGCGTTGCCCAGATCGCGGCCGCGCAAGCCTCGCAAGCGTCGCAGCGCGCCCGGCTGCAGGAATATGTCGCCCGCAATTCGGCCCGCGCTTCGACCGCCAAGCAGGCCCAGTCCCGCGCCAAGATGCTCGCCAAGATGCAGCCGATCGCGTCGCTCGCCGACGATCCCAGCCTCGCCTTCGACTTTCCCTCGCCGACCGAGCTTCGCCCGCCACTGATTACGCTCGACATGGCCGCGGTCGGCTACACCGCCGACACCCCGATCCTTAGCCGCCTCAATCTGCGGATCGACCCCGATGACCGCGTCGCGTTGCTTGGCCGCAACGGCAACGGCAAGACGACCCTCGCCCGCCTGCTTGCAGCCCAGCTTCCCGCCATGGCCGGCGAAATTCACGCCAGCGGCAAGATGAAGGTCGGTTACTTCACCCAATATCAGGTCGAGGAATTGTCGGGCGACGACAGCCCGCTCGAACATATGACCCGCGCGATGAAGGGCAAAACCCCCGGCGCGGTTCGTGCCCAGCTCGGCCGGTTCGGCTTCTCGGGCGAGAAAGCGACCACCCTCGTCGGCAAGCTGTCGGGCGGCGAGCGCGCCCGCCTTGCACTGGCGCTGATCACCCGCGACGCCCCGCATCTGCTGATCCTCGACGAGCCGACCAACCATCTCGACGTGGATGCCCGCGAAGCCCTCGTCCAGGCGCTGAACGGCTATGACGGCGCGGTGATCCTGATCAGTCATGACCGCCACATGGTCGAGCTTACCGCCGACCGGCTGGTGCTGGTCGATCATGGCGAAGCGGTCGATTATCCCGGCAGCATCGACGATTATATCGACTTCATCCTCGGCCGGAATCAGCCCAAGGGTGCCAAGGACGCAGGCACCAAGGCCAAGCCCAAGAAATGGGATCCCAAGGCCAAGGACAAGTCCAAGGCGCTGGCCAAGGCCGCCGCCGATGCCGAAGCTGCCAGCGCCAAGCTCGCCGCCGAATGCGAAGCCCTCGACCGCGAATTGGCCGCCGCGGAAGATGCAAAAGAGATCACCAACCTCAGCCATCGTCGGGCCGAAGTGGCGGCAAAGCTCGAACTAGCCGAAGCCCATTGGCTCGAAGTCAGCGAGCAACTCGAGCAACAGGCCGCCTAAGCACTTGCCGAATGTCCGCACGCCGCAAATTTAGGCGTCGGTGAGGATTTACAAGTTCGTGCAGAGGGCTGGGGGTGAAGCTTCCTTGCAGAAATCCGGCAGGTGCCGGCTCTCGCGCCAGTAATTGGCAAGCCCAAACCGCTGTGCGATCTGGGCGAACTTCGGTGACCGCCGGGCCGTGGCCAGCGCAGGCTCGAACAATACCGGTAAGGCACGCGGGCCATCGCGCTCGACCCTTCCTGCGGCCACCGCCAGCGCCTCGTCATTGGCACCCAGAGCAGCGAGCGCGGTGATCAATAGTGCACCGTCGGCCGATCCATCGCCCGCAAGCTGCATGAGCGATTCTCTCGCATTCGTTTTCGCCGCCGCATTGCTGCTTTGAAGTGCCCGCAATGCGGCCGCCAGCGCGCTGCGTTGTTTCTGCGACAATTCCGTACTGGGGTCGGCGAGTAGCTTGAGTGCCTCATCGTAGCGGCCGGTCCAAAAGGCGCTTCTGACCAGGACTTTCCGCATGAAGGAATAGTTTGGCCACGCCTTCAGCGCCTCGGTCGCGTTCTGCCTTGCCTCGTCAGCGCGCCCGCCGACAAACAGTGACTCGGCAACGTTGGCAATCACGTCGGCACTGAGGGGGATCATGTCATGGGCGCGCTTGAAGGCGTCCACGGCTTCGGCATTCCGGCCGACGCGATTCAGGAAGGCACCATACCCCATATATTCGCATCCGCAGTCACTCGGCCGCACCGCGATCGACTTGAGGTGCAGTTTCTCGCGCTGGGCATAAGCGAATGGCGGTTGCAGGCTGGCGAGCGCCTGATACGCTTCGCTGTTCTGCTTATCGAGCTTGAGCGCTCGCTCGGCGGCCTTCTTGGCCTCGTCGCGCAATCCCGCGCCCTTCCTGATTTGATCGCCCTTCTGGATCAAGGTCGCCACTTCAGCGAGCGCCGACCAGCCGCCGGAGAAGTCCGGTGCTGCCGCGACAACGCGCCGCGCGAGATCGAGCGCGCGGGTCGGATTCATCTTTTTGCCGGCGGTGTCCGCCCAATATTCCTCGCAATAGTTGAAGAATATGGAAAGTGTTTTGTCGGCCAGCGGTTTGCGGTAGCGCGCCGCCCCGCCAAGGCCGCAGCGCAGCACCTGGCTGGCTGCCACCGCGACCTGCCTCGGGGCAACGTCCGTTTGCCCGGCGGGACGATCGAAGGTGCCGGTCCAGACTGACCCGCCGGTACGTTCGTCGACGACGTGGAGCGTGAACCGGATCATCGCCTCCGTGGTGCGGACGGATGCACTAAGTGCGTATCCTGATGGTGCACCCGCCTTCGGTTTTTCGCTGGATGTCACGATCACCGCATCGGTCGCCAACGCTGCCAGGATTTCCTCACGCAGCGTATCCGGAATTGTCTCCGGCACATCCCGGGATAGGGCCTTGAACTCCCCGAGCTGAAGCCGGAGGGCGCCCTCGTTGCTTGGCGTCGATGGCCATGCGAACCAGGTGATCAACCCCGCGACAACAAGCGTAAGGACACCGAAGCCTGCTTTTGCCAGCTGGTGGTGGCCACCCGCCGCGCGGAAAGGCCTTGGTACCTCGACGGTTGCGCAGGAGGCACTGGTTTTGGCGATGATGGCCTGATGGAGCGACTCAATCGCACCTCCTTTTCCCCGCCCCGTCCAACCGCTCAGGTCGATCGCCTGATATTGGCGGAAACCGAGTGGTGGTTTGCTTCCGTCGATGATGGCTGGCACAAGTCGGGCACTGTCGCGCCCCTCCGCTGCCTCGTCCTGGACCCAGGCTGATTCCACCGACGAATCCGACCACAAGACGAGGACTGCGTCGGAACGCTTTAGCGCCCGGTCGATCTCTTGGGAGAAGCGGGAGCCTCCCTGCACCTGCTGATCCCACCATACCGAATGACCACGCTGCTCGAGTGCAGCGGCGACGGCCGCCGCTGTCTCTCCGTCCTCACGCGAATAGCTCAGAAAGACGCTGGCCACTGCTGCACCTCCAGGCGACTAGCTGTGCGCTGGAGCGTGCGGCACTGCAAGCCACGTTGACTTTCCGACCGGAAGTGCCGCCGCCGGAAACGCCGCCGCGCGGACGTGGCGGCCAAGCTCGAACTGGCGGAGGCGCATTGTCTCGAGGTGAGTGAGCAACTGGAGCAGCAAGCTGCTTAGGCGCGCATTAGTCGCCGATGTCCGCAAAGGGTGGAAAGCGGACGCTAAGGCATGATATGCCGGGCCCAGAAGCGAGGCGACATATGAATGGTGTAACGAACCCTTCTACGAACGTTGTCGATGGAGATCATTGCATCGTCGTGAACGGCACGCACGCAGGTAAGTCGGGGGCGGTGCGAGATCATCACACCAGCGCGACTGGGCATATCACAATTACAGTCGAGCAGGCAGACGGGGTCAGGTTTAAGACCCTGGCTCGGAATGTGTCGCGGCAGCCCTAACGTCCGCTTTGGGTCGAAAGCGGACATTGGCACGACAACGCTGTGCCTTCTCAAACCGCTTTCAATGTAGGATTTCGTCTGCCATCTCGGCGCTGTTGGTTTGGTCCAATGGCCGACACCGTCGAATGGAGGCATTGGGATGAAAATCATTGCACTGAAGGCATTCGCGATATCCGCGATCATCGGCTGTATTTCCCCCACTGCTGCTCACGGCCCGAGGTCAAAAGCCGAAAATATTATCGCTGCATCGAAGGTCGCGACGGGCGGGAAACTGTGGGACGCAGCGCAAGGTTGCCATGAAACAGGCACCCACGGTGATAGGGCCTACACGACGCGATTCAGCCTCTTGAGGTACGGAATGCGGGTCGATAGCGATCAAGGCGGCAATATACTTTCCATGGGCTTCGACGGGAAAGCGCGCTGGCGGGCATCTGGAGGCAAGACCGATGTGCGCACCGACGCGGGCTCGCTTCAGGAAGCCATTCTCACGAACTATCTCAGCATCAACGGCTTTTATTTCCCAACACGCTTTCCCGCCACGTTCAAATATTTGCGCGAAGCGACGAAGGCGGGCCGCAAATTCGACGTGCTCGAAATCACTCCTGAGGGAAGCCGTTCTATCGAGGTCTGGTTCGATCGCCGCTCTCGGCTGATCGCGCGGGTCGTCGACCGCAATGGTCAGCCGCCGGTCACTGTTGAAGCCAGCAATTACCGACGTGTTGACGGGTTGACCATCGCCTATAGTTTGATCGTGCGCGGGTCAGATGGAAAGATCGCCGATCGTGGAGCACTCAACTCGTTTAACTGCGGTCCGATCGACCACAAGATTTTCAATCCGCCAATTGCCCGGTGACTAGGGGGATGGTGGCGCAGTTCAACACCCCATTATCTTGCTCTCCAGCACCCCTGCGCAGGCAGGGGCCCAGACGCGCGCAGCGCCACTCCCGGAAAGCCGCTTCCAATGTAGGATTTCGTCTGCCAGCGTGGTGCGCGCACGGCTCAGATGCGCCGGCTCCCTTCGACAGGCTCAGGACATGCTTTCATATTGTTGGTTCAAGCACCGAATGTATCGCGAAACCGCAATTTGGTGCAATTCACGCGCTTTTCGGAGCAGTTTTTAGGCGAAATTGCAGCATATCCTACACGACATCGAAAGATTTCTGGGAAAAATAGGACAAATGGTCGCTGACCATGGGTCTTTTGCGACCTTTGCGGCTTTATGGCTACTTCGACCCGAACCCGGTCAGCATCGTCCGCACCGTGCGGAACACGATCAAGATGTCGAGCCAGGGCGAGAAATATTTGATGTAGAAGAAGTCATATTGCAGCTTGAGGTGGATATCGTCGACCTCCGCCACATGACCCTGGTTGACCTGCGCCCAGCCCGAAATCCCCGGCCGAACGACGTGGCGATAACGGTAGAACGGGATATCCCCGGTGTACCACGTCGACAGCACTTGCGCCTCGGGACGCGGGCCGATCCAGCTCATTTCGCCGCGCAAGATGTTCCACACCTGCGGCAGTTCATCGATCCGCGATCGGCGGAGCAGCGCGCCAAGCCGGGTGATCCGCACATCATCCGCATCGGTCATCGCCGCCAGTCGATGGTCCTCAATCTCGCCCGCGACCTTCATGGTACGAAACTTCGTCACCCAGAATTGCTTTCCCCCGCGTCCGGTGCGGCGCTGGCGGAACAGCACGGGGCCGCCATCGAACAGCTTGATCGCCAGCGCGGTTGCGCCAAGCAGCGGCACCAGCACCGGCAGCAGCGCGACCACCGCCAGCCAGTCGACCAAATGCTTGATCGCCGAATAGGCCCGCGCCGGGACCAGGCTGCCGAAGCTATTCTCCGAAATGTGGCGGACCTGCACTCGCCCGGTCAGCGATTCGAACAATTGCTGGACCTGGTAGACCATCCGCCCCTCGATCGCGGCGTCGGCCAGGAAGGCTTCCCATTCGTCGGGCAGATCGGCGAAGTCGGCGACGATCGCATGGCAATCGCGCACCCGGTGAAGCTCGGGCGCGCGAAGCACTCGCCAGTCGACCGTATCGATCGGCTTGAGCAGGTCGACCGCGCCGACCGGCACGATCGCGATCCTCGGTCTGAGCCGCCGCGAGACGAAAAAATAGATCGCAAACGCCCATACCAGGTGCAGCCCGAAGCCCAGCGCCAGCGACGGCCGGTGATAGGGCACGCGCGACAGCACGAGCAGCGCCAGCATCGTGGCATGGGCGACGAACACGGCGGGGATCACTACCTGGCCGGCGCGAATGCCGGGATAGGTGCTGACCGAAATCCGGATCCACAGCGCCAGGCAGATCGCCAGCACATTAGCGATCAACGCATTGTGGAACACCGACGGGTCGAAGCTGGTGTCGCTGATCAGCCAGCGGCTTCCGGCCCACGGCACCAGTGCGGCGAGCGCCAACGCCCCGGCGAACTCGAACCGTCGCCGAAGCACGAACGGTAATTGGCCGGTCGACTTCAAGGGGACGTTCTGGAGCATCATTCAGAGTGTCCAGTAATCGAGCGATGTTGCAAGCGCGTTGCTGCGCCACATGCCCTTGATATCGGCCAATGTTCCACCCGGCGTGAGCATTTCACCAAGCGCCGCGCCATCCATCGCGCGATAATCCTCGTGCCGCACCGCCCCGACCACCAGATCATATCGCGCCTCGCCCGGTGCGCTCAGGCCGCGGCCGTAAGTCGCCTGCGCTTCCGCCTTGCCGACGTGCGGATCGGCAATGTCGACCTGGTGGCCAAGCTCGGTCAGTCGCCGGAACAGGTCGATCGACCGGCTGTTGCGCATGTCGGGGACATTCTCCTTGAACGTCAGCCCCATCAGCAGCGCCCTGCCCGGCTTCCCGCCGCGGTGCGCATGCAGCTGATCCGCGATCCACTCGCCCATCGCATCATTGGTCTCGCGCCCCGCCAAAATTACCTGCGGATGATGGCCCAGGCTTTGCGCCAGGTGGCTGAGGTAAAACGGATCGACCCCGATGCAGTGGCCGCCGACCAGCCCCGGCTCGAAGCCGAGGAAATTCCACTTGGTCTTGGCCGCGTCGAGCACGTCCCACGCCGACACGCCGATCCCGGCCATGATCTGGGTGACTTCGTTCATGAAGGCGACGTTGATGTCGCGCTGGGCATTTTCGATGACCTTGGCCGCTTCCGCCGCGCGGATCGAGGCGGCGCGGAACACCCCGGCGGAGGTGATCGCGCCATACACCTGCGCCAATGTCTCGACGACTTCCTCATCCTCACCGGCGATGACCTTGATGATCTTGTCGACACTGTGGACCTTGTCGCCCGGGTTGATCCGCTCGGGGCTGTAGCCAAGCTTGAAATCGCGACCCCGCCGGAGCCCCGCCGCCTCGAGCAGCCCGCCGCAAAGATCCTCAGTGACTCCCGGATAGACGGTGCTTTCGTAGACGATGATTGAGCATATGGCGGGATCGACCAGCGCCGCCACGGTCCGCGTCGCCGCCTCGACCGCGCTCAAATCGGGCTGATTATCGGCATCGACCGGGGTCGGCACGGTGACGATATACATCGCCGCCGCACGCGCCGCTTCCGGATCGGCCGACACCGCCAGCCGCGACTCCGCAAGCTGATCGCGCTCGATCTCGCCGGTGCGGTCATGCCCGTCACGCAATTCGTCGATCCTGCGCTGGTCGATATCGATCCCGACCACGTCGAACTTGCGCGCCAACGCAACCGCCAGCGGCAGCCCGACATAGCCGAGCCCGATCACTGCGATTTTCATCTTGCCGTCAATAATCACCGCAACTCCGTCACGCTCAGGCGGGGCGGCCAATCCCGCGATAACTTAACCCCGCCCGGACCACTTCGGCCCCATCGAAAATGTTGCGCAAGTCGATCAGAGCATCGCCGCGCATCCTTTTGGCAATGTCGGCCAGGTCGATGCCGCGAAATTCGTCCCACTCGGTCACCACCACCAATGCATCGGCGCCATCGGCCACCGCATAGGCATCTTCGGCAAACGCGATTCCGGGCAGCAAAGGTTCGGCATGCTCGCGCCCGACCGGGTCGAACGCCACTACGGTCGCCCCGCCATCAAGCAGTCCCGCGATCAGCGCCAGCGACGGCGCATCGCGCATGTCGTCGGTGTTCGGCTTGAACGTCAGCCCGAGTACGCCAATCTTCTTGCCCGCCAGGTCCCCGCCGACCGCTTCACGCACGCGGTCCGCCATCGCCGCCTTGCGGTCGTCATTGACCTTGACCACGGTCGAGATGATGCGTTGCTCGACCCCGGCTTCCTCCGCCGTCCGCAACAGCGCCAACGTGTCCTTGGGAAAGCAGCTCCCGCCATAGCCCGGCCCGGCATGGAGGAATTTCGCGCCGATGCGATTGTCGAGACCGATCCCACGCGCCACTTCCTGCACATCCGCGCCGACCGCCTCGCACAGATCGGCCATCTCGTTGATGAAGCTGATCTTCATCGCCAGAAAGGCATTGGCGGCATATTTGGTCAGCTCTGCCGTTCGCCGTGATGTGAACACGATCGGCGACTGGTTGAGGAATAACGGGCGATAAATCTCCCGCAGCGTTTCGCGTGCCGACTCGTCGTCGGTGCCGACCACGATGCGGTCGGGAATCTTGAAATCGCGGATCGCCGCGCCCTCGCGCAGGAATTCGGGGTTGGACGCGACGCTGGTGCCGACCGGCGCTTTCTCTACCGCCAAAATTCGCGCAATTTCATCGCCTGTGCCGACCGGCACCGTCGATTTGGTCACTACCACCACTGGGCCGGTCAGCGCCCGCGCAAGTTCGCGCACCGCCTCGAACACGAAGGTCAAATCGGCATGCCCGTCGCCACGTCGCGATGGCGTGCCGACCGCGATGAACACCGCATCCGCGCCATCGATCCCCTCAGCAAGGTCGGTCGTGAACGTCAGGCGCCCATGATCGACATTGGCCTTGACCAACGCATCCAGCCCCGGCTCCCAGATCGGCATCTTGCCGCCCCGGATCATCGCGATCTTCGCCGGATCCTTGTCGATGCAGGTCACATGATGCCCGAAATCGGCAAAGCAAGCACCCGAGACTAGCCCGACATAGCCGGTTCCGATCATCGCAATACGCATGGAAGCTGCCTCTGGCTTGGGTGAAGTCAGCCCCTTAGCCGCCCACGGGGTTCCGGCTCAAGCGGCGATCACGCCGAGGTAGTTTGAATGTCTGCTTTGGGTGGAAAGCGGACATTCCGCCAAAGCTCAAGCAGCAATCGAGGCTTCAGAAACTAACATAGGTGATTTGGCCGCGCACGGTCCTGCTTAGGGCTTTCCCCGAACCGTGAGGGAAGCCAAGCAAATGCACTATTCGATGCGACTGATATTCCGCCAGCTCGCTCCTGCAATCACAATTGCGTTGGGCGTGTCGGGGACTGCAATCGCGCAATCGGCTGCGCCCGGACCCGAAGCGGCGGCTGCGCCTGCGACTGATGTGGGCAACTCGACCAAGCCCGTCAGGAACGAGCAGGAATCGGCCAGTTCGGACACGATTTACATCACTGCGTCGCGGATCAGCCAGCTCGGCGTGGCAGATTCTGCCAATGAGGGAATCGTCACCGGCGAGCAACTCAACGCGCGAACGGTGTATCGTCCGGGCGAATTGCTCGAGGCAACGCCGGGTCTGATCGTCAGCCAGCACAGCGGCGAGGGCAAGGCCAACCAATTCTACCTGCGCGGCTTCAACCTCGATCATGGCACGGATTTGCGGACGACGATCGATGGCATGCTGGTCAATCAGCGCAGCCACGGCCACGGCCAGGGCTGGACCGACGTCAACTTCCTGATCCCCGAACTCGCCGACCGCCTGACTTATCGCAAGGGCACCTATTCTGCGGAGGATGGCGACTTTGCCGCCGCCGGATCGGTCGGCGTCAGCTACGTCAACAAGCTACCCAGGACCTTGGTTAGTCTGGGCGTGGGCGAGAATGGCTATCGTCGCGGCCTGATCGCCGGATCGCCAGCGGTCGGGGCCGGCAATCTGCTCTATGCGCTCGAGCTGTTCCATAACGATGGCCCGTTCAACAAGGGCGACGATTTTCGCAAGTTCAATGCCGTCCTGCGCTATTCGCAAGGCGATGATCGATCGGGCTTCAATGTCACCGCCATGGCCTACAAAGCGTCATACAATGCGACCGATCAAATCCCGAAGCGCGCGGTCGATGCTGGCACACTCGACCGCTTCAGCTCGATCGATCCGACCGACGGCGGCAAGGTGCATCGGTACAGTCTGTCCGCAGCATGGCACCGCACTACCGAGAGCAGCGCGACCAGGATCAATGCCTACATCATCGACAACCGGCTGCGGATTTATTCGAACTTCACCTACTTCCTCGACGATCCGATCAACGGCGATCAGTTCGCGCAACCCGATGACCGCACGAGCATGGCGCTCAACGCCAGCCAGTTGTGGAAGGGTTCCTTATTCGGACGCCCGAGTGAAACCAGCATCGGCTTGCAACTCCAGCGTGACTCCATTCGCAATGGCCTGCTCAATACCAAGGCGAGGCAAACCTTGTCGGTGACGCGCCGCGACCGGATCAAGGAGACGAGCGTCGGCGGGTACATCGAGAACCTCACCCGCTGGACGGACAAGTTTCGAACCGTTCTTGGCCTGAGGGGGGACTATTACGACTTCGACGTCCGCAGCTCGCTCGATGTAAACTCTGGCACCAGCAACGACTTCATTGCCAGCCCCAAGCTGAGCCTGATCTTTGGCCCTTGGAGCAAGACCGAATTTTATCTCAATCTGGGGACCGGTTTCCACAGCAACGATGCGCGCGGCACCACGATCAGGATCGACCCCAAGAGCGGCGATCCCGCCGACCGGGTGCCGGGTCTCGTCCGGGCCAAGGGCGCCGAACTCGGCGTCCGCACCGAAATCGTCCCGCGTTTGCAAACCACGCTCTCAGTTTACGGTCTCGACTTCGATTCCGAATTGACCTTTGCCGGCGATGCCGGGACCACCAGCGCCGGACGCCCAAGTCGCCGTGTCGGGTTCGAATTGAGCAATTATTACAAGCCGACCGACTGGTTGACGATCGATGCCGACATTGCCTTCGCACGGGCCCGCTTCCGCGGCTCGGAGCCCGAGGGGCAACGCATCCCGGGGGCGATCGAAGGTGTCGCCTCGCTTGCGTTGGCGGTCGACAATCTCGGCCCTTATTTCGGTGCCTTGCAATTTCGCTACTTCGGCCCGCGCCCGCTGATCGAGGACAATTCAGTACGATCGAAAGCGACCACGACGCTTAACGGCCGCGTCGGCTATCGTTTCAAGCCGACCCTGAGTGTTGAACTCGAAGCCTTCAACCTGTTGAACTCGAAGAGCTCGGCGATCGACTATTATTATCAGTCCCGATTGCCCGATGAAGGCCCCGACGGACAGGAGGACATTCATTTCCACCCGATCGAATCGCGGTCGCTAAGGGTAACGTTCGTCGCCACGCTCTAATGTCTAATGGCCGCAATGGGTCGAAAGTGGAATGTCCGCCAAGGGTGAAGGCGGGTCTAAACGCCTCCCTCGTTCCCCGGCGAAGGCCGGGACCCAAGAGCCCGCAAGGGCTTGGCTACACACCCCTGCACTCCGGCATTCGCCGGCCTGGATCCCGGCCTTCGCCGGGGAACATCGTCCACAAAGCAATGAAAGCCGACTCCCACCACCCGCCTCGCTTTTGCCGCGAATCTCGGTTAAAGGCGCCGCTTCCCATGGCTACTATCCTCCCCACCCCGCCGCGCGTCGGCATGGTCTCGCTCGGCTGTCCCAAGGCATTGGTCGACAGCGAGCGCATCCTCACGCGGCTCCGCGCCGACGGCTATCAGATGTCGCCCGATTATGCCGGCGCCGACGTCGTGCTGGTCAACACCTGCGGCTTCCTCGATTCGGCCAAGGAGGAAAGCCTTGAGGCGATCGGCGAAGCGATTGCGGAGAATGGCCGCGTCATCGTCACCGGCTGCATGGGGCGTGAGGCCGACGTCATCCGCGCCCGCTTCCCCAAGGTGCTCGCGATCACCGGGCCGCAGCAATATGAGGAAGTCGTCGCCGCGGTGCATCAGGCCGCCCCGCCGATCCCCAACGCTTACCTCGACCTCGTCCCGCAGGCGGAGCTCGGTGCCGACCTCAAGCTGACCCCGCGCCACTACAGCTATGTGAAGATCTCCGAGGGCTGCAATCACCGCTGCGCCTTTTGCATCATCCCGTCGATCCGCGGCGACCTCGTCAGCCGCCGCCCCGACGCGATCCTGCGCGAAGCCGAGAAATTGGTCGCCGCAGGGACCAAGGAATTGCTAGTAATTTCGCAGGACACCAGTGCCTACGGGCTCGATCTGAAACATGCGGAATGGCCGTGGAAGGGTGAGCCGGTCCGCGCCCACATGACCGACCTCGCGCGCGAAATGGGCAAATTGGGTGCTTGGGTCCGCCTCCACTACGTCTATCCCTACCCTCACGTCGATCGCGTTATCCCGCTGATGGCCGAAGGGCTGGTGCTCCCCTATCTCGACATCCCGTTCCAGCACGCCAGCCCCAAGATTCTCCGCTCGATGAAGCGCCCGGCCAATGAGGCCCGCGTGCTTGAGCGCCTCAAGGGCTGGCGCGACATTTGCCCCGACATCGCCATCCGCTCGACCTTCGTCGTCGGTTTCCCCGGCGAGACCGAGGAAGATTTCGCCTATCTGATGCGGTGGCTCGAGGAAGCCCAACTCGATCGCGTCGGCGCGTTCCGCTTCGAGCCGGTCGAAGGCGCCGCCGCCAACGCCCTCCCCGACCAGGTGCCCGAGGAACTCAAGGAGGAGCGCTACGCCCGCCTGATGGACCTCACCGCGCGCATTTCGGCCGAAAAACTAGCCGCCAAGGTCGGCCGCACGCTCGACGTGATCATCGACGCGGTCGATGCTGACGGCGGTGCGAGTGGCCGCTCGAAGGCCGACGCGCCGGAGATTGACGGTCAGGTCCACCTGCGCGACGCCGCCCACCTTACCCCGGGCGACATCGTCCCGGTCACGATCGAGGATAGCGATGAACATGATTTGTTCGGGGTCGCGCTCTAGGCTGCCTTCAGGCCGCCCCCGCGCAAAATATCGTTTTCACGTCCACAATGTGATAATTGCCTGATTCTCAATTCGGGGGAGTAAGCCATGTCCGTCCTGTTAGCCGTCCTTGCCCAAGCTGCGATTGGCGCCACACCGATCCAGGCAGTCTCCCGCAAAGGGCTGCCGACTCTGTACTGCCGCAACATGGTCATCGGCGTATCGCGGTCGAGCGACATCAGCGTCTGCAAGACCAAGGCGGCATGGGCCGACTGGGATTCCTGCCAGGGTGCCACTCGATATTGCACCCCGGCCGAAAAAGCGGCGATGCGACTCAAATATGCGGCGTTACTTCAGAATGAGGACAAGCGGATCGTTTGCCGCATGGTGTCCTTGACCGGATCTCGCGTCCAATCGTCGAGAGTCTGTCTGACGCAGCGCGAATGGCAACAAATGTTTGACGATAATCAGCTCGCCGCGCGCAACATCACAAACACGTATTCGAAGCTGATTCCGGCAAGCGGGCAATAGCGTTCGACGCAGGGGCGACCCGCTGCGCAGTCCTGCCCCGCCCTCGCTTGTTGGAGGAGGCGGCAGCGAATTTGACGACGGCGGCGCTTAGCCCCTCCCCGACCTGTCCCCCACCCGAGCCTTGCGCTACAGCCCCGCAATGACCGATTTCACCACTTTGCTTCAGCCAGACCGCGGCGAGCCTGCACGCCTGATCCACGTCGTCGACAAGGATAATTTCTCAGTCTGGGCCAAGAAGCAGTCGCCCGCCCGCCAGTCGATGCTCGAAGCGATCCAGTTTGACGCCAAGAGCGCGTTTCAGTTCGCCATCCTGCAAGGCAAGAAGGATGGCGAATTCGATGTTGTCACCTGCGTCGACCAGGCTGGTGATCTTGGGCCCTGGTGCATGGCGCGCCTCGGACAGTCCCTCCCGGCCGGCAAATACCGCATCGACGACGGCGAGCCCGGCCTGGCGGCGCTGGGCTGGATGTTGTCGCAACACCGCTTCGACCGGTACAAATCCGATCCGCCCCAGCCAATCGGCGCGCGCGTCCTGCTGACGGGCGATGTGGCCGACATCGACCCAATGATCCGGCTGGCGGAGGCCACAGCCATGGTCCGCGACATGGTCGACACGCCAGCTTCCGACATGGGGCCGGCCAATCTCGAAGGCGTCGTCCGCTATCTTGCGAAAGCCGCCAATGCCACAATCGAGGTCACCCACGGCGACGCGCTGAACACCGGCTTTCCGATGATCGCCGCAGTTGGCAATGGCGCGTCGCGTGATCGCGCGCCGCGATTGATCGAGCTTCGCTGGGGCAAGGAGAATGCCCCGCGCATTGCGATAATCGGCAAGGGGGTGTGCTTCGACAGCGGCGGGCTCGACATCAAGCCATCGAGCGGGATGCGGCTGATGAAAAAGGACATGGGCGGCGCGGCCCACGCTATTGCGCTTGCCAAGCTGATCATCGGCGCACGGCTGCCGGTGCGGCTACATCTGCTCATCCCGGCGGTCGAGAACAGCATTTCGGCGACCGCGTTCCGCCCTGGCGATATCATCGCCAGCCGCAAGGGCCTCAATGTCGAGATTGACAATACCGATGCCGAAGGGCGGCTGGTACTCGGCGATGCGCTGACCAAGGCGGTTGAGAGCGATCCAGAGTTGATGATCGACTTTGCAACGCTCACCGGCGCGGCGCGGATCGCGCTCGGCCCCGACTTGCCGGCGATGTTCGCCAATGACGAGGATCTCGCCGCCGATCTGATCGCCGCATCGGGCGCTGCGCATGATCCGCTGTGGCGGATGCCGCTGTGGGACGAATATGACGACATGCTCAAAAGCGATCTCGCCGATCTCGCCAATAGCGCGGATTCGCCGATGGCCGGGTCGATCACGGCCGCCTTGTTCCTCCGTCGCTTCGTCTCGGCGGAGACCCCTTGGGCGCACTTTGACACCTTTGCCTGGCAACCCTCGGCCAAGCCCGGCCGACCCAAGGGCGGAGCTGCGCTCGGCCTTCGCGCCGTCTTCGAAATGCTCCACCGGCGTTTTCGGCCAGCCTGACCAACTTGTCTCCAGCACATAGCGCGTCGCAGCGACGCAACAAAAGCGCCCGCTTGCCGTTATCTAAGTCTACGCGGCGGTGAGGAGTGATTAATGACCGACGGGCAATTGTCCGGCTGGATGCGCACTTTGATCAATTACGTCCGGTCTGGGGAACCCGATCTGACGAATCGTCAGATGGCGCTTCTGATGCTTATTTACCTCACGCCCGGGCCGCATACGGTGCGCGGGATCGCCTCCACGCTCGGGGTTTCGAAGCCCGTTGTCACTCGCGCCTTGAACACGCTTGGCAGCCTCGGCTATCTGCGGCGCGAACGCGATCAGGACGACCGGCGAAACATCTTTGTCGTCCGCACCAAGGATGGGACCCAGTTTCTTGAAAACTTCACGCGCTACCTCCGGGCAAGCGATGGTCCCTCCAGCCGGTCGGCAATTGGCGGCAACCGCAGCGGGCAGTCGCGCGAACCCGCCTTCGCCGATCGCTGAGGGCGGTTTTCCGCTCGCCGGAACGTCTGAGCATCCCGACCCCGGGACCCACGCCTATCGCCAGGATCTGGCCGACGTCGCGCTCGCCGGGCGGGTGGTCGCCTCGCATTATGCCGAGCCGCTGATCCGCAAGATCCTGTCCGCCGCGCCATTCCTCGCCGCCGCCGACGATCAGGCGGAAATGTTCGGAACGCTCAATCCCGGTGACGAATTGCGAATGCTCGACAATAGCCGGGGCTGGGCCTGGGGTTATGGCCCCGATGGCCGGGTCGGCTACGTTCGCTCCGCGGCACTCACCGCCTGATCACATCTCACCGCGCTTGCGGCGGATGGCGAACCATTTGGCCACATTGGCATTATGCTCGTCCAGCGTCTCGGCAAAGACGTGCCCGCCAGTGCCATCGGCGACGAAGTAGAGCGCCTTGGTCGGCTGCGGATCGAGCACGGCGGCGATGCTCAGCTTGCCCGGATTGGCGATCGGCCCCATCGGCAGGCCGACTTCGCGGTAGGTGTTATAACCGGTGATAGCATCAAGTTCCGACCGCTTGATCCGCCGCCCGAGCGGCTTGCCCTTGGTGATCGGGTAAATCACCGTCGGGTCGGCATCGAGCTTCATCCCGATCCGCAGGCGGTTGCAATAGACCCCGGCGACCGTCCGCCGTTCGGACGCTTTGCCGGTTTCCTTCTCGACGATCGACGCTAGCGTCAGCGCCTGCTGCGGCGAATTGACCGGGCAACCTGGCTTGCGCTTGGCCCACAGCGCGGCAAGCTCCTTGTCCATCGCCTGGACCATCCGCGCCGCAATCGCCGATCGCGCTTCACCCGTCTCGTACGTGTAGCTATCGGGCAGCACCGTCCCCTCGCCCAGCACCGGCGTCGCCCCGGTTGCCGACGGCAACGCCTCAAGCCGTTCCTGGACACTGATCGACGGCATCCCTTCCGGCACGGTCAGCAATCGCTGCCGCGGACGGCCATGCTGGAGCAGATACAGGATCGTTGCCGGACTGGCATGTTCGGGAATTTCAAATTCCCCGGCCTGGATAGGATCACCTTCACCCAGCAGCCTGGCCAGATAATAAAATTTATTGCGCGACCCATCGATCGCTCCGGCATAGTGCAGATAATCGGTCGCGCTCTGCAACCGGGCACCCGGCGGAATGATGACCACCGTCCCCTGTTTGGCCGGACCAGGTCCCCACCACGAATAAGCGACGACCGCCATCGCCAGGAAGGCGAGGCCAAAGCCGATCCTGCCAATCAGCGTCTTCACACTGCCTTCATCACCAGGCTGGCGTTGGTCCCGCCAAACCCGAAGCTGTTGTTGAGCACCGCTTTTACTTCCCGCTTTTTGGCAATGTGCGGAACCAGATCGACCCCCTCGGTGCCGTCATCGGGATCATCAAGGTTGAGCGTCGGCGGGACGATCTGGTCGCGGATTGCGAGAATGCAGAAGATGCTCTCGACTGCGCCCGCGCCACCCAGCAAATGCCCGATCGCCGACTTGGTGCTGCTCATCGATGCGCCGCACAGATCGTCGCCGAACACGCGTTTGGCGGCGGCCAGCTCGATCGTGTCGGCCATCGTCGAGGTGCCGTGGGCATTGATATAGTCGATGTCGCACGGCTCCATCCCGGCCTTTTTCAGCGCCATCCGCATCGCGATCTCGGCGCCCCGTCCTTCGGGATGCGGCGCGGTCACGTGATAGGCATCGCCCGACAGGCCATAACCGACGACTTCGGCATAGATTTTCGCGCCGCGCGCCTTGGCATGTTCATATTCCTCGAGCACCACGACGCCCGCGCCTTCGCCCATGACAAAGCCGTCGCGGCCCTTGTCGTAGGGGCGGCTGGCCTGCTGCGGGCGGTCGTTAAAGCTCGAGTTGAGCGCTCGTGCCGCAGCAAATCCGGCCACGCCGAGCGGATTGATCGTGCCCTCGGCCCCACCGGCGAGCATGATATCGGCATCATCATCCTTGATCATCCGCGCCGCATCACCGATCGAATGCGCCCCGGTCGAGCAGGCCGTAACGACCGAATGATTGGGGCCCATCAGGCCATATTTGATGCTCACCTGACCGCTGATCAGATTGATCAGGCGACCATGGACGAAATGCGGGCTGACCCGTCCCGGGCCTTTCTCCGCGAGCACCAGCGATTCGCTTTCAATCCCCGGAAGCCCGCCGATCCCCGAGCCGATCGAGCAGCCGGTCCGAAGCTTGGTTTCCTCGTCCATCTCGGTCAGCCCGGCGTCCTCGAGTGCCTGGCCTGCGGCGTCGATGCCATAGATGATGAACGGATCGACCTGGCGCTGGACCTTGTGATCGACCCGCTTGCCCGGATCGAAGCCATATTCATGATCGGCCGGCTTTACCTCGCAGGCGATGGTGCATTTCTGGTCGCTTGCATCGAAGCGCGTGATTGGCCCAGCGCCAGACTTGCCGGCCAGGATATTGGCCCACGTCGTCTCGACGTCTCCGCCGAGCGGAGTCACCAGCCCCAGTCCCGTCACCACCACACGCCGCATCTTAATCCCCCTGCTTCCTGACCGACATGCAAACGGCCTCCCGTTGTGACGCGGGAAGCCGTTCGTGCCGCCTCATCGGCGAGCCGGCAGCCGATCGGTCCCGATCAGCCCTTGTTCTGGTCGATGAAATCGATCGCATCCTTGACGGTCGCGATCTTCTCCGCGGCGTCATCGGGGATTTCGACCCCAAATTCTTCCTCGAACGCCATCACCAGCTCGACAATGTCGAGGCTGTCTGCGCCAAGATCGTCGATGAAGCTCGCTTCTTCGGTGACCTTTTCGGCGTCGACTCCAAGATGCTCGACGACGATTTTCTTCACCCGATCAGCGGTCTCGCTCATGTGGACTTTCCTTCCTGTTTAGCTTTGACGAAGCCCTAGCCGCGCCGCGCCCGCCCCGCAAGTGGGACAAGTCACGCTCGACGGCTCAACCCCGCGGGCTTATCGCCGGTTCCGATGCGCCATGTCCGACCACTAACCGCCGGCGAAGTTGCCCTTGCCCGATCGATCTTTGGCGCGGCAATCGATTATGACCGGGTCAGGATCATCCGCGGCCGCTGGTGGCCGTTTCAGCCGCGCGGAATCGTCATGGCCCCGACCGGCAACATCCACTTCCATCCCGCCGACCCCAATTGGTCGGACGATTTCGCGACCGCCGCGCTATCGCTCCAGGGGCTGTTCATCCACGAAATGACCCACGTCTGGCAGTCGCAAAAACGCGGGCGTTTCTATTTACCACTGATGCGCCATCCGTTCTGCCGCTACAGCTACCAGCTCCGCGACGGTCAGCGCTTCGATCGTTATGGCCTCGAACAACAGGCCGAGATCGTGCGCCACCGCTTCCTGGCCGATCGCGGGTTCGCCGTTCCCCAACTCGCCGACCGCAGGTTACTGCCATTCGAAGCTATTGTTACATAATCGCAACATTGATCCGATTAATGGCCCACCCGGTTTCGCTGCAACGCACAACTGCATACACTCTCCACAATAAACGACCTTAAAGGGGAGGTTCGAATGCGCACTCGATCGATCGCAATGAGTCACTTGTTGGTTGGCGTCGCCTCTCTTGGCATTATCTCGCCATCTCACGCACAGACAGCGGCCGAGGCTCAGGCCCAGGCTGATCCGGCGGACGAGCAGGAAATTATCGTCACCGCAACCAAACGGTCGAGCCGCATTCAGGAAGTGCCATTCTCGATCAACGCGCAGACGCAAAAGGATATTGAGCGCGCGCACGCGCAGTCGCTTGAAGACCTCAGCCGCAATATTGCCGGGCTTACCGTCCAGAACCTCGGGCCGGGCCAGAGCCAGGTTTCGGTGCGCGGCGTGTCCGCCGGGCAGATTGCCCGAGATCAACCGGGTGTGAAGGAACAGGTCGGCGCTTATCTCGACGAAAGCGTGACCTCGGTTTCTTTGTTCACCCCCGACTTCGACCTGTACGATCTCAACCGTGTTGAAACCTTGCGCGGACCGCAGGGGACCCTGTTCGGATCGGGCAGCGTTGGCGGCACCATTCGCTATATCACCAATCAGCCCAACGTTGATCGCCTTGAAGGCTCGATCGAAGGCGGGATCAACATCCTCAAGGGTGGCGACATCGGTTATTCGATGAAGGGCGCGATCAATCTCCCGGTGTCCGACACCATTGCAATCCGTGCCGTTGGCTATGGGACGCACTTTGGTGGCTTCATCGACGCGGTCGGGCCTTACTCAAAGAAGAACGTCAACGACGGCAGCCGCGTCGGCGGCCGCTTGTCGGTGCTGTTCCAGCCCACGCCCGAACTGAAGATCACGCCGCGCGTCGTTTACCAGGACGTCAAGGCGGGCGGCTTCAACCGCGAAGATCGTTACATTCTGTTCAACAACCAGTTTACGACCGGCGGCAACACCCTCGAGCGACGAGAGCAATATCTGCGCCTGCGCGAGGAATTTCGCGACAAGACGTTGCTTGCCGATCTCGTCGCAAGCTATGATTTTGGTGGGGCGGAACTCACCTCGGTCACGTCCTATGTTGATCGCGACATCCTTGTCAGTCGCGATGCGTCAGCGCTAACTGGGTCGGTGTATGTGTCGTTTGCTGGACTGACCCCCGGTGCGGTTGGCGGCGCGGCGCTAAACTCCAATTTGGTCGACACCACCAAGGTGAAGCAATGGACCCAGGAACTGCGTCTCGCATCGACTGGATCTGGCCCTTTCCAATGGGTATTTGGCGGCTTTTATAGTGATGTCGCTCGTGACTATGCCCAGCGACTTCCCACCCCGGGCTCTGATCCGTTCGGCCAAATTTTCCTCAATGTCGCTGCCCCGGGGGTACTGATTGCTCAACTCCGCAATGGTTTCCCGACGGACAGCCCGTACAACGCCGACATCAATTACAAGATCAAGCAGGCCGCGTTGTTTGGCGAGGGAAGCTACAAGATTGGCCAGTTCAAACTGACCGCCGGCGCGCGTTATTATAATTTCCGGGAGAAACGTGATTTCGTCTCCGGCGGCGTCTTCTCCGATGTTAACACCAACCTCGGTGACAAGACCAAGTCCAACGGTATCTCGCCGCGCTTCATCATCAGCTTCGAGCCGAGCCGGTCGTTGAGCTTTAATGTGCAAGCGGCCAAGGGCTTCCGCCTGGGCGGCATCAACGATCCGATCAACCGGCCGCTGTGCACGCCGCAAGATTTGATCACGTTCGGCGGCGCGACGACCTACCAAGACGAGACGTTGTGGAATTACGAAGCCGGCGTGAAATATTCGAGGAACGGAATCACGTTCAACTCGGCGGTGTTCCATAATGAAATCCGCGACTTGCAGGTCACGCTGACGGCGGGCAGCTGCTCATCGCGGCTGGTCTATAACGTGCCCAAGGCGCATTCGACCGGCATCGAAGCCGAATTTTCGGCGCGTCCGATCCGGGGGCTCGAACTGTCGCTGTCGGGCAATATTCAGAGCGCCAAATTCGATTCGACGATCGTCGATGGGACCGGCGCCGTGCTTGGCGGCATTCGTGACGGCAACCGCCTTGCGACCGTACCTAAGTTCCAGTTCGCGGCTGCTGCCAATTATGAGCATGCGCTCAGCGACAGCATCGACTGGAGGATTGGCGCGAGCGTTCAGCGGATTGGCAATCGCTTCGGCGAGCCGGGCGACCAGGAAGCTGGTGCGGGCAACATTACCAACGCCCTGTTCTACGATCCGGCGACCGGCGCTTATGGCTCGGGCGTCAACAACATCGGATCGCTTAACCTCCCGGCTTACACCTTGTTCAATGCCGACGCCGGACTGCACTTCGCCAACGGCCTCGACATCTCGCTTTATGTGAAGAATCTGTTCGACAGCAGCCCGAAACTGGCGATCGATCGCGAACGCGGCCTGCGCGCTCGCTTCGGCTACATCGTCGGGCAACCGCGAATCGTCGGTTTGACGCTCCGCAAGTCGTTTGGCCAAGCGGTTGCGGCACCTCCGCCACCGCCGCCGCCGCCACCACCGCCGCCGCCTCCACCACCGCCTGCGACGCAGACCTGCGGTGATGGATCGGTGATCCTGGCGACGGACACCTGCCCACCACCACCACCGCCGCCCCCGCCCCCGCCGGAACCGGAGCGCGGGTAACCATGAAAGGGAGTAGCGGTGCAGCTTCTGGCCCGCCGCTCTCCGCCCTGACGCGCCGCTCGCTCCTCACCGGAGCGGGCGGCGTCGTCGTTGCGGCCCCGGCGATCGTCCGAGCGCAAGGATTGTCGAAGCGCCGCGTCGCCGTGATCGGCGCTGGCGTGTTTGGCACCTGGACCGCCGAGCATCTTCGCCGCGCCGGACATGCCGTGACCCTGATCGACGCATTTTCGCCGGCCCACAGCCGCGCCTCATCGGGCGGCGAGAGCCGGATGACCCGCGCCGGCTATGGCAAAGACGAAATCTATTCGCGCATGGCCCGTGACAGCCTGGTCGAATGGAAGGCGCTATCGTCCCGCTCCGGCCTGCCCATTTTCGTCGAGCATGGGGTGCTGTTCTTCACCTCGAAGCCCGATTCCTATTTCGCCGACTCGGTTGCGGTGAGCCGCAAGATCGGCCTTCCGATTGTCGAAATGACCCGCGCGACCATGGCGCAGCGATTCCAGATGATCGACTTTGCGGGGGTTGAGACCGGCTTCCTCGAGCCGGGCTTCGGCGCGCTTATGGCACGGCGCGCGGTGCAGACGCTGGCCAGACAATTGACAGACAAGGGCGTTATCCGGCGAACGATGGCCGCCGCCTCGATCCGCACGAATGGGCGTACGGCCGACGCCGTGATCAGCAAGCTTGGCGAGACCATTCAGGCCGACCTGTTTGTATTCGCGCTTGGCCCATGGTTGCCGAAACTGTTTCCTGAGCTACTAGGCGGTCGGATCGTCGCCACCCGGCAGGAGGTGTTCTACTTCGGCACCCCGGCTGGCGACCTAATGTTCCAGCCGGGAATGATGCCCGGCTGGGCCGATTTCAACGGCGGCGACGTCTATTACGGCTTCCCCGACCTGGAGGGCAAAGGCGTCAAATTCGCCCATGACACGCATGGTATCGAGGTCGATCCCGACACCCACTCGCGCCAATATAGCGCCGCCGCGCTGGCCAATGTCGTGGCGTTTCGCGACCGCCGCTTCCCCGGACTTCGCGGCGCGCCGCTGATCGGCAGCGAAGTCTGCCAATATGAAAATAGCTCGAACGGCGACTTCCTGATCGACCGCCATCCAACCATGTCCAACGTCATCCTGGTCGGCGGCGGATCAGGCCACGGCTTCAAACATGGCCCCGAAGTCGGCCGCCTTGCCGCCGCGATCGTCCTATCAAGCGGCCCGCAGACCGAACCCCGCTTCACCCTCGCCACCAAGGCGACGAAGCAAGCACGCGAAGTTCACTAGGGCTTCTTCGCCACTCCGACCAACGCCGGGCGAAGCAGACGATCCTTCAACACATAGCCCGCCTGCATTTCCTCGATGATCGTCCCCGGTTCCTCGTCGCTCGGAATTTCGATCATCGCCTGGTGCCGGTGCGGATCGAGCGGCAGGCCCTTCGACGCGACCCGCTCCACCCCGTTGCGAGCAAACACCGACTCGAGTTCGCGCGCCGTCGCCTCGATCCCGGCGAGGAAATTGGCTGCGGTCTGATCGGCACGCAGTTCGTCGGTCACCGCCGCCAGCGCGCGCTCGATATTGTCCTTGATCGCCAGCATATCGCGCGCGAACCCGGCCGACGCGTAGGTCTTGGCATCGGCCATTTCCTTTTCGAGGCGGCGGCGCGTGTTCTGTTGCTCGGCGGCGGCATAGAGCGCCTTGGAATTGGCCTCCTCCAGCGCCTTTTCCAGCTCACCCACGCGGTCATGCTCGGCCAGCTCGGGGGCGCCCGCCGCAGTCTCGGCGCGAATCTCCTCGGCTTCGTCGTGATAATCGTGTTCGTTGTCGTTCATGCCATCCATCTCGTCAGTGCTTGCGCTGTAAAATCTACCATGGGGACCACCCGGGCATAGTTCAACCGCGTCGGGCCGATTACGCCGACCACCCCGACCACCTTGTCGTCGCTGTCGCGATAGGGCGCGGCGATCACGCTGGAACCCGACAGTGCGAACATGCGATTCTCGGCGCCGATGAAAATCCGGCACCCGTCGCCATCGCGCGCACCCTCGAGCAAACGGGCTATCTCCTGCCGATCCTCGAGCTCGTCGAGCAACCGCCGCACCCGCTCCAGATCCTCAGCCGTCGATTGGTCGATGAGATTGGCCTGGCCCCGCACGATCAGCACCGGGCGCTGGGTCGCATCCTTGCTCCAGCTGGCGAGCCCCAGCGCAACCAGCTCCGCCGCCGCCCCGTCGATCGCGTCGCGCCGCTCCTTAATCTCGATCCGCAGCCGCACCTCGGCTTCGCTCAGGGTCAGCCCCGACAATCGCGCGCTGACATAATTGGCGACCTCGGCCAGCGACACCGCGCTCGTCCCCGGCACCAGCTCGACCATCCGATTCTCGACCGTGCCGTCCATCCCGACAATCACCGCCAAAGCGCGGGTTGCACTCAAGGGCACGAAGCTCAATTGCTTGAGCCGCATCTCGCGCTTCGGGGTCAGCACGACGCCGGCGCAGGCGGACAGGCCCGACAGCGCAGAAGTCGCCCCGGACAAGGCATCCTCGATCGATCCTCGCCCCTCCATCTGCGCCTCGATCGCCGCGCGCTCGGCGGCGGCAGGGAGCGTCGCCTGCATGATTCCATCGACGAACAGGCGCAGCCCGGTCTCGGTCGGCACGCGCCCGGCGCTGGTATGCGGATGGGTCAGCAGCCCGCGCTCCTCCAGCTCCTGCATCACCCCGCGGATCGAGGCCGGGGACAGGCTGACATTGCCCACCAGCATCTTCGACCCGACCGGCACCCCGCGCTCGATATACGCATCGACCACCAGTCCGAAGATTTGGCGCATGCGGTCGGTGAGTTCGGGAAGCGGGGTGGTCATGGTGCGCCCCGTCTAGGATTACGGCGCCGCTCGGTCTAGGGAGCCGCCAACCACTTATCAGGAGATTATCCATGCGTCCCAGCGGCCGCGCCCCCGACCAGATGCGAACGCTTACCTTCGAGCCGGGCTTCACCAAGCATGCCGAAGGCTCGTGCCTGGTCAGCTTCGGTGACACTCGCGTGCTGGTCACCGCCAGCATCGAGGAGAAGGTCCCGCCATTCCTGCGCGGCAAGGGCCAGGGCTGGGTCACCGCCGAATATGGAATGCTGCCCCGCGCCACCCACACGCGCGGCAATCGCGAGGCAGCCAAGGGCAAGCAGTCGGGCCGCACCCAGGAAATCCAGCGCCTGATCGGGCGCTCGCTTCGCGCGGTGGTCGACTTGAAGGCACTGGGCGAACGCCAGATCGTGATCGATTGCGATGTCATCCAGGCCGATGGCGGTACCCGCACCGCATCCATCTCGGGCGCGTGGGTCGCGCTGCGGATTGCGGTCGATAAATTGAACCTCGCGGTTGACCCGATCACCACTCAGGTCGCCGCCGTGTCGTGCGGCATTCACGATGGCAATCCGGTGCTCGACCTCGACTATGTTGAGGATAGCTCGGCCGGGTCCGATGGCAATTTCGTGCTGACCGGCGACGGCGCGATCGTCGAGGCGCAAATCTCCGCCGAGGGCGCGACCTTCGACGAGGAAGCCCTGCTCCGCTTGCTCCGCCTCGCCAAGATCGGCTGCACCGAAATCTTCAAAGCGCAACTCGCGGCGACTGGCCGATGAAGGCGATTGGTCCCAAGCTGGTCATCGCCACGCATAATGCGGGCAAATTGCGCGAAATTCGGGCGTTGATGGAGCCGTTCGGGATCGAGTGCGTCGGCGCGGCGGAGCTCGACCTTCCCGAGCCAGAGGAGATCGGCAATACCTTCGTCGACAATGCCGAACTGAAAGCGCGTGAAGCCGCTGATCTTAGCGGCCTGCCCGCGCTCGCCGACGATAGCGGGCTGAGCGTCGATGCACTCCATGGTGAGCCGGGAATATTTTCCGCGCGTTGGGCGGAAGACGAATCGGGCAATCGCGACTTCGGCCGGGCAATGGACAAGGTGTGGACCGCGGTCGAGGCCGCTGGCCCCGACGCCGGCCACGACGCGCATTTCGTTTGCGCCTTGTCGCTCGCCTGGCCCGACGGCGCGATCGAGAGTTTCGAAGGCAAGGTCCACGGCATGCTTGTCTGGCCGCCGCGTGGGGGAAACGGCTTCGGCTATGACGCCATGTTCGTCGCCACTGGCATGGACCGCACCTTCGGGGAAATCGACCCGGCCGAGAAACATGCCATCAGCCATCGGGCGGAAGCGTTCAAACTGCTGGTCGCCGCGCTGACCAAGTGAACGCCCTAGCCCTCTACGTCCACTGGCCGTTCTGCGTTTCCAAATGCCCCTATTGCGACTTCAACAGCCATGTCCGCGAGTCTGTCGATCAGGACCGGTGGCGCGCTGCTCTGCTCGCGGATCTCGCGCATGAAGCCGCTTTACTCCCCGATCGACGGCTAAGCTCGATCTTCTTCGGTGGCGGCACGCCATCGCTGATGGACCCTGCAACGGTCGAAGCGGTGATTGCAGCCGCAACGACGCATTGGCCCGCCGCCGACGATGTCGAAATCACGCTGGAAGCCAATCCCAACAGCGCCGAGGCCGCGCGCTTCGCCGACCTTGCCCGCGCCGGGGTCAACCGCATCAGCCTCGGGCTGCAGAGCTTCGACGATGCGTCCCTCGCCTTCCTTGGTCGCGCGCACAGCGCCGACGAGGGCCAGCGTGCGCTGGCTGCAGCTCAATCAGCGGTGGATCGGGTCAGCTTCGACCTGATCTATGCTTTGCCCGGCGACACCGAGCACAGCTGGGCAGCAAGCCTTGATCGCGCTCTATCGCTCGGCACCGATCATCTCTCACTCTATGAACTCACGATCGAGCCCGGCACCCGCTTCGCATCGATGGTCGCCCGTCACGATTTCGAGCCGCTCGACTCCGAAATGGCGGCGCGGCTGTTCGAGCATACCCAAGCGCGCACCGCCACCGCCGGCCTTCCCGCCTACGAAATCTCCAACCACGCCCGCCCCGGCGCCGAGAGCCGCCACAATCTGACCTATTGGCGCTACGGCGATTATGCCGGGGTCGGACCTGGCGCGCACGGTCGGCGCACGGGGATGCGCACCGTCCGCCACAAGAAGCCCGAGAATTTCCTCGCCGCCGTCGCCCGTAACGGCCACGGCTTGGTCGAGGAGGACATCCTGCCCGCCGTCGATGCCGCCAAGGAAGCGCTGGTCATGGGACTGCGCCTTGCCGAAGGCATCGACCTTGCCGCGCTCGAAGCCCGCTTCGACCGAGCGATCGTCGATCAGGCCGCCGTCGGCCGCCTCATCGGCCACGGCTTGCTCCACCGCGATGGCGCGCATCTCGCCACGACCGAGGCTGGCCGCTTATTACTCGATTCGATCCTCGCCGAAATCGCGGCTTAAGGTTTGGGAGCCGCCACTGGCGTAGGGGTCGGCGTCGTTATTGGCGCCGCACTCGCCGCGACATTGCCCTTCGATGGTCCGACCTTGGTTTCATATTTTTCGGTCGACATGGCGACATAATCGTCGATCTGGGCGGCGGCATCGGCCGATGCCTGGGTCCGCCGGATACCATTTTTGACGTCGAACCCGATCAGGCCCGATCGCAAGCTATTGGCCTCACTGTCGCAGGCCTTGAGCGCAAACGCACCATAATCGCCGGTCGCCACGCGTTGGGTCAGCGCGGTATCGAATGCTGTGCGCAGGCAGGCCACGAAATTCTTGCGCGGCATGTCGATCCCGGCTTGCATTACGGTCAGGCCGAGCGCCGAGCCAATCAGGAATGAAATCATCGAACCTCTCCTCCGATCCACTCTGTGGCGGGAGAATGACTCCATTTCAGCTTTGTTACAAGCGGCTTACTTGGCGAAGGAAGTCGCCGCCGGGGAGACGGTGATTGCGCCGGTGGCGGTGACCTGCCGCACCTCGAGCGATCGTTCGGCAACGCCATCGCGACCAAAGCGGAAAATCCCGTCGACTCCGGCAAATCCATCGCGGTCGGCCAGGCTGCGCATCGGGAACGGGCGCCCCACCGGCCAGCTTCGCGCCGACCGCACGGTCAGCAACATCGCGTCATAACCCAGGCTGCCCAGGCGATACGGGGTCTTGCCGTACCGCGCCTTGTAGCGGCCAACCAGCTGGGTGAAGCGCGCATCGGGTGCCGCTGCAAACAAGGCTCCGCGAAGCCGCGCGGTCTGACCAAGCGTCCGGTCCCCGGCCCATAATTCGGTCCCCATTAATCGCGCCCCTGGACGAAGCGCCGATCCTGCAATCGCCGCCATCTTGCCGCTGTCGGCGATCAGCACCGCGTCCATCTCGCCTTTATTGGACAGGATCTGCGCTGCCGACCGCACCGCGGCGACCGAGCGATTGAAGGTCTGAAGCCCGGTGATGCTCCCACCCGACGATCGCACCGACCCGAGCATCGCCTGCGCCGCGCGCTGGCCATAAAGGCCGGTCGGGACCAGCGCCCCAAATCGCGTTGCGCCCTTGCTGCGCGAATAACGTATCACGCGGTCGATCGCCTGTCCGGGGGTCGCGCCCATGATGTAAATGCCACCGCCGGCAACGCTCGCGTCGTTGGAGAACGCAACCACCGGCACATTTGAGCGTCGGGCAACGGGGGTCACCGCGCGCACATCCTCGGCGAGCAACGGCCCGAGAATCAGCTCTGCACCTTCGCCGATCGCGCGCTCCGCGGCCGCCGCTGCGCCGCTTGCACTGTCATAGGTCAGTAGCCGGATAGTTCGGTCGCCGCTGTCCATCAACGCCAGGCTGGCGGCATTGGCGATCGACGTACCGACCCCGGCATCCTGTCCGCTCAACGGAATGATTATTGCGACCCGGTGGCGCGGAGCGTCAGGACCGTCGTTGGGACCAACCGGATTCGGGCCGGCCGGACGCATTGGCGCATTGGTCTGGCAGCCCGCGAGCAGCAACACGCCAGAGCCGATGATCGCTAGTATCGCGCGCCGCGCTTGCCGAGTTTTGGGGGAAAGTGCCATGACTGTTCCTGATGATGTCCGATGCCCTATCCCCCGGTCTGTATATCGTTGCGACCCCGATCGGCAATCTTTCCGATTTGAGCGCGCGCGCGGCGGCGACCCTGCGCGAGGCGAGCCTGATCCTCGCCGAGGACAAGCGCGTGACCGCGAAACTGCTCGCGCATGTCGAAGCGACCGCGCCGATGGCGGTCTATCACGATCATAGTAGCGAGGCCGAGCGCGAGCGGATTTTGACGCGGCTGGGGAGCGAGGTGGTCGCTTTGGTGAGCGACGCGGGGACGCCGTTGATCAGCGACCCCGGATACAAGCTGGTGCGCGCGGCGCGGGTTGCGGGGCATGCGGTGCATACGATCCCCGGCGCCTGCGCGGCGATTGCGGCGCTGACCCTGGCGGGATTGCCGACCGACCGCTTCCTGTTCACGGGCTTCCTGCCGAGCAAGGCCAAGGCGCGGGCGGATACGATTGCCGAGGTGGGCGCGATCCGGGCGAGCCTGGTGTTTTACGAGAGCGGCCCGCGGCTCGGCGAGGCGTTGGCCGCATTGGCGAGTGGATTGGGGAAACGCGACGGCGCGGTGATCCGCGAGATCAGCAAGCTGCATGAAGAAACCGTGACCGGGACGCTGGCCGAGCTTGCCGAGCGCTATGCCGACGCGCCACCCAGAGGCGAGATCGTGATCGTCATCGGCCCACCGGGCGAGGCCGATGCAGCGAGCGATGACGCACTCGACGCGGCATTGCGCGAGGCGCTTGAAACGCTAACCCCGTCGCGCGCAGCCGCCGAAGTTGCCGCCGCGCTCAACATCCCCCGCAAGCGCGCCTACGCCCGCGCGCTGGCGCTCGGATCGTCCGACTGAACCGCCGTCACGCCGAGCAGCGCGGCCGCCGTGCCGAGACGATCGCGGCGTGGTGGCTCCGGCTTCACGGCTGGCGGATCCTCGCCACCCGCGTAAAAATGCGCGGCGGTGAAGTCGATCTTGTGGCGCGGCGCGGCAAGATACTGGCCTTCATCGAGGTTAAGCAGCGCGCCACCGCTGACGCCGCCGCCCAGTCGCTCGACGAGCATCGCCTGCGCCGGGTCGCGGTTGCCGCCCGCCAGCTCGAACCGCGCTATGCCCGCCCCGGCGACGACATCCGCATCGACGCGATCTTCATCGTCCCGCGCCGCCTGCCGCAGCATCTCGCCAATGTGTGGTTGGGGTGATAGGCGCTGCGCCCATGACCCTGACCGTCGCCGTGCAAATGGATCCCATGGAATCGATCGCGATCGCCGGCGATTCGAGCTTCGCGCTGATGCTGTCGGCGCAGGCGCGCGGGCACCGCTTGTTTCACTATCCCCCTGAGGCGCTTTCCTACGAAGACGGCAAGGTCCGCGCGCTGGCCCACGAAGTCACCGTTCGCGGCGAACAGGGCAATCACTTCACTGCTGGCGATCCGGTGACGCTCGATCTCGCGGGCGACATCGACGTCATCCTGATGCGCCAGGATCCGCCGTTCGACATCGGCTACATCACCGCTACTTATTTGCTCGAACGGATCGCGGGCGAGACACTCATCGTCAACGACCCGCGCTCGGTCCGCGATGCGCCCGAGAAATTGTTCGTGCTCGACTTCGCGCGGTTCATGCCGCCGACCTTGATCACCCGCTCGCTTGACGAATTAAAGACGTTCCATGTCTGCCACGGCGAAATCGTGATGAAGCCGCTCCACGGCAATGCCGGTGCCGCCGTGTTCCGCATCGGCCGCGACGGATCGAACCTTGCCGCGCTGGCCGAATTGTTCGGCGACGTGTGGCGCGAGCCTTATATCGCGCAGGCCTTCCTTCCCGCGGTCGCCGAGGGCGACAAGCGCATCATCCTGGTTGACGGCAAGGTTGCGGGCGCGATCAATCGCCGCCCAGGCAAGGGCGAAATCCGATCCAACCTCGCTGCTGGTGGAACCGCTGAAGCGACCGTGCTGAGTCCGCGCGAGGCTGAGATTTGTGCCGCCCTCGGGCCTGAACTCGCCAAGCGCGGCTTGATCTTCGTCGGGATCGACGTGATCGGCGGCATGCTGACCGAGATCAACGTCACCTCCCCCACCGGGATAGTCGCGCTCGACCGTTTCAACGGCAGCGATACTGCTGCGCTGATCTGGGATGCCATCGAAGCCCGCCTCCATGCGCGCCAAGGCTAAGCAATGAGCGACTGGGTCATCCGCCTGATCGAACAATCGGGCTATTTGGGCGTCGGCTTCCTGATGTTCCTCGAGACCATCTTTCCGCCAATCCCGTCCGAAGTGATCATGCCCGTCGCGGGGGTCGCCGCGGGCCAGGGCAAGCTCAGTTATGGGCTAGTTGTCGCCAGCGGCACCGCCGGGGCAATGCTCGGCAATATTGTCTGGTATCTGGCCGCCCGCGCGCTTGGTGTCGATCGGTTACGACCGATCGTGTGCCGTTGGGGCCGCTGGCTGACGATCACCTGGCCCGAATTGATGCGCGCCGAGCTTTGGTTCCGCAAGAATGGTACCTTCTTTGTCTTCCTCGGCCGGCTGCTGCCAACCGTTCGAAGTCTCGTCTCGGTGCCCGCCGGGCTGCTCAAGATGCGCTTCGCCACCTTCGTCCTGGCCTCGACACTGGGCACTGCGGGCTGGACCGCACTCCTCGCCGGCGCGGGCTATAAGCTCGGCGAAAGCTATCGCGATATCGATCAGGTCATCGGCCCGGCTTCGAATGCAATCCTCGCTGTGCTCGCCATTGGCTATGTCCACCGGCTGTGGACCCACCGCAACATCGATCCCGCCACCGGCACCGTCGAACGCGACTGATCAGGCCCTGCTCTCAAGCCCTGGGATGCGCGTTGCGGTAAATGTCGAGCAATTGCGCGGCATCGACTTGGGTGTAGATTTGGGTCGACGACAAGCTTGCGTGTCCGAGCAATTCCTGGAGCGAGCGCAGATCCGCCCCGCCAGCGAGCAAATGAGTCGCAAAGCTGTGGCGCAAAGCGTGCGGGGTAAGCGTGTCGGGCAGCCCGAGCCGATGCCGCGCATTCCTTACCGCGCGCCGCACCAGGTCGGGATTGAGCGGCCCGCCGCGTACCCCGACGAACAATGGCGCCACCCCGACCAACGGCCACGGGCACTCCAGCGCATAAACGGCAATCGCCTCGCGCACCGCCTCGACCACCGGGACGACACGGGTCTTGCCGCGCTTGCCGAGCACCCTGAGCGTCCGCCCGATCGGCAGCACGTTGGCGGTCAGCGCCATCGCCTCGGCAATCCGCAGCCCGGATCCGTAGAGCAACAGCAGGATCGCAAGATCGCGTTTGCCGACCCAATCGTCGCTCGCCGCCCCGGCATCCTCGGCCAACGCGACTGCATCGTCCGGGCTGGCCGGGCGCGGCAGTGTTCGCGGGCGCTTGGGGGCGCGGGTGCGGGGGAGTTGCGGGATATTGCCCTGGTCCTCGGCCGCAAAGGTCAAAAACGCGCGCACCGCCGACATTTCGCGTGCCGCACTGCTCGGCCCTAAACCACTGCCGCGCCGATCCGCGAGAAACGCGCGCAAATCCGCCGCAGCGATATTGAGCAGCCCGAACCGGCCAATCTCTTCGCCGCGATAGGTCCCAAGGAAATCGATGAAGCGATGCGCGGTGGCGACATAGGCGCGCACCGTGTGCGGCGATCGGCGGCGGTCGTGCGCGAGGTATGAATCCCACCGCGCGGCAAGGCCACGCGCGGGATGTTCTGCTAGTCCGCCATCGTCCATCGCCGGATCATAGCGGCGAGGCTCTGGCCAAGGAACAGCAATAGATCGCCACCGTGCGGTGTATCGAGCGACTGCGCGCCATGCTGGCCCAGAATGAGCAGCCCATACGGCAGAGGCGCGGGCGAATCGATCCGCACCAGCGCCTCGGAACGGACCGCGTCCGCGTCGTTCCCGAATAACTGATGGCCCCGCGCGACATTGCGCATTTCGACCGCCCCCAGCGGGGCAAGCGCGCGATTGACGATTGGCCGTGCCAGCACCTGCACGCCATTGCGGTCGGCGCGAAACGCCTGGTTGCCCACCACCAGCGCAAGCACCACCGAGTCGAGCCCAAGCATCGCCGGCCAGTCGTCAGTCACTACGGTCAGCAAATCGTCGAGGCTGCCTGCTTCAAGTCCAGCCATCACGGCGCGATGGATCGACGCCACCGCCCCCGAATGGCCGCGCGCAAAGGCGAGCAGGTCAGCGCGCGCGCTCTCGGCCTCCCCCAGCCGGTCGCGGAGCTTTGCAACCGCGCGATCCTCGAACGAAATCACCCTGCCCATCGGTCATTGCCTAGGCCAACAGGGTTAAGATTCCGTCCTACGCGATCTTTTGCCCGGTCGCCGCCCAATCCTTGAGGAAGCTTTCCAGCCCGGCGTCGGTCAGCGGATGCTTGAACAACGACCAGATCACTGCCGGCGGCGCGGTCATCACATCGGCGCCCAATTTCGCCGCGTCGAGCACGTGGATCGGGTTGCGCACGCTGGCGACCAGGATTTCGGTCGGGAAATCATAATTGTCATAGATTTGGCGAATGTCGGAAATCAGCTCCATCCCGCTCTGCCCGATGTCATCGAGCCGGCCAACGAATGGCGAAATGAAGCTCGCCCCCGCCTTGCCCGCGAGCAACGCCTGGTTGGCGGAAAAGCACAGCGTCACGTTGACCATCGTCCCCTCGCCGGTCAGCGCCTTGCAGGTCTTGAGGCCGTCGGGAGTCAGCGGCACCTTGATGACGATATTGGTGGCGATTTTCCGCAGCTTTTCGGCTTCCTTCATCATCGCCTTATGCTCGGTGGCGACGACCTCGGCCGACACCGGGCCCGACACCACGCCGGCAATCTCGGTCACTACCTCGATGAAATCGCGGCCCGATTTCTTGATCAGCGACGGATTGGTAGTAACCCCGTCGAGCAGGCCCGCGTCGGCCAGTTCGCGGATATCGGCGATCTCGGCAGTGTCGGCGAAGAATTTCATCGGGCGCGTCCTTACGGTTTTTGGGGGATTTGCCACTTGATAGCGGTTGCGCCCAATAAGGTCATCCGATTCGGGCCAAAGGAACGCGAATAATGACCGTGACTGTCGACCGTCGCGCCACTGGCCAGCTGGCGATCACCCTGTCCCGCCCCAAACAGCGCAACGCGATCACCGTCGCCATGTATGCCGCGCTGGCCGATGCGGTTGAGGGCGCGGCGAATGATCCCGCCATCCGCGTCATCACGATCGAGGGCGAAGGCGAGGACTTTACCGCCGGCAACGATCTCTATGACTTCCTCAAGGAAATGCCTGCGCCGGGAACAACCGACATCCCCGTCTGGCGCTTCCTTCGCGCCTTGGCCAATAACCGGGTACCGATCGTCGCTGCAGTGCATGGCAATGCGGTCGGGATTGGCACGACGATGCTGTTCCACTGCGACTTGGTGATCGCCGAGCAGGGCTCGCGTTTCAAAATGCCATTCGTCGATCTCGGATTGGTGCCGGAGGCGGCGAGCTCGCTGATCCTGCCGCGGATGGCCGGTCGCCGCCGCGCCGCGCGCTATATCCTGCTGGGAGAGCCGTTTTCGGCCGAGGACGCCGCCGAATTCGGGCTGGTCAGCCACATTGCGCCAACCGGCCAGCTTACCGCCACGTTCGACAAAATCGTCGCCAATCTGCTCGCCAAGCCCGCCGAAGCGCTACGCCAGACTCAGGCGCTGCTGCGCCGCGAAGACACAAGCGAAATCCTCGACCAGATGGAGCTTGAAAATGGCCACTTTGGCGAGCGGCTGGCCTCCGACGAGGTCAAGCAGGCGATTGCCGCATTCTTCGCCGCCAAGGCGCAAGCTACCGCCTGAACCAGTCTAGCTGGTGGCGACCCACACGCGCTTGGAACGACTCACCGTGATCCTCGGTCCGCGCAGCAGCAGCAAGTCGGTCTGCTGCGTGTAGGTGACCTTCAAATCGAGGTAATTGGCGCCATCGGCAACGCCCGAGGTCGGAGTTGGAATGGTGAAGCTGCCTGGTCCGATGCCGTATACCGTGTCCGAAATCTTGGTCTTGATCGATGCATCGCTCGGCTTGGGGAACAGCGTCGCATAGCGAGCGCCTTCGCCCAGCCCATGCTGAATGCCCGACATTGCGCGAAATACCAGGCCGAGCTGGATGATCACCCACATCATGATGATCAGCGCCGGCAAGGCGAACGCCATTTCGATGACGGCGGCACCGCGTTTGTCGCGCCGAAGATTGGCAAGCAGGCGCATCATTGAGTCCTCATCCCGGCGGTCGACTGAATATTATATTTGCCGTTGGCATCGATCCCGGAAAAATGCAGCGGAAACATCGGTGTGTAGGTGGTCGCGACGACCACCTGTATCCAGCGCGATTCTTTCTGCGTTCCCGTGCAATCGGCAGCTGCGCTGACGACATTGTCACATTCCAGCCGGTGGGTCACGGTGACGTTGGCGGTGGTCAGCGGTGATGTCTTGCAGCTGCCATCGGCATTGGTGCCATTATACTGGCAAACCGCTTCGGCCGCGATGGTGTTCTCGACGGTCAGCACGCCGGTGGTCTGCATGACCTTCTCGATCGATCGCTGGGCGGCTTGTTCGACCCGCAATTTGGTGCCGAAGCCGTTCGACAGATCGACCACGCCGACCGTCATCAGCGCGATCACCGGCGCTACGAACGCCAGTTCGATCATCGCCGCGCCACGTTGGTCGCGGATGAGGGTAATAAGGCGCTTCATTACGACACCAGCCGAACGCGGAGCGTCGTGGTGATGGCGGTGATCCCGGCCAGATCGCAATTGGCGGTGAAATTGTTCAGGCCGCTATTGCCCGACCAGTAAATCCGCTTGGCGACGAACTGGGTGCAGGTGGCAGAGCCGGTACCATTGCCGTCATAGGTCAGCTGCTGGTTGGGAAAGTAGATCACGCCGGTGATCTTGTTGGTCGAATTGCCGTTGATCTTGTTGGGGCTGCTCGAAGTGATGTTGCCGGTCGGCGCATTGTCGACCGCACGGCGATCCTGATAAATCGCCATCCCCTTCCATTTGCCCGTGGTCGGCGCCGTCGCGTTGATCTGCCCGCTCGCATTCATGTCAAGTGAGCCGATCGTCTGGGTCGTCCCGCTATCCTTGTTGGTCAGCAAAAGCACCGCATTGGTGAGGTTGAGCGTACCTTGGATATTCACGCTGCCGCCGCTGATGATGTACGTCCCGTCTTTGAGCGTCAGCGTCCGGTTAGACCCGATGCTGAGCGAGGAATAACAAGCGCCGCCGGCCACCACGAGACCGCTATTGCCGCCGTTGATCGACAACGACGGTGGTGAACTCGCACAGCTTGCGAAGTCGCTCGAATCGGGGGCCAGACTCGCGTACGGATCCTCCAGCTTGGGCGAATAAGGCTGGTAGCTGTCAACGCGCCAGTTCGACGATTGCTGGATCCCGCCCGCAGCAGCCAGTGTCGTGGCGGTGACGCTTGAGCTACCCTGACCTGCGGCCGCGTTGGTCGAGGTCGAATTGGTCATCATCCCGCAATCCATGGTGATCGAGGCATTGCCCGTCGCCTGGATCCCCGTCTTGCTATTGTTCTGCAGGCTGAGCACGCAGAATTCGCCAACCGATCCGACCGTCGCGGCCTGCGCGGTGGTCCTGATCAGCGGTGCGTTGGCCATGAACATCGCGCTGAACGCCAGTGGCCGCTTGACCGCGAGCACGACCCTGACCTGATTTTTGCTGCTCCCCGAATCAGCCGGATAGGTGATTGCCGGATAACCGGATTGCAGGGTCATCCCGGTATGCTGGTTAAAGCCCAGATCCTTGGTTACTGCATCAGGCACACCGCTGGTTGCGCTTTCCGCTGCGGCGCGCTCGTAAACCCCGGCAATCGCTGCCGAATCCGCCGCGCGCTGCAACTGGCGCTTCCACAATGCCCATTGGATGGTGTCGGTCGCCAATCCGGCCGATCCGATCAGCAGCGGCAGTGCCGCAGCCGCAATGATCATCGCGTTGCCGCGCTTGTCTTGCCAGATTTTCGTCAGCGAATTGCGCATGAATTCCTCGTTCTGTGGAGCGAACCAGGCGGCCATCTAGCCAATACAGGGTGAGCAAAGCGTTCGTTGAAATGGTGGACGGCGGGTTAACCACGCGATCGTCCCATCTTGATGCCACTGCGTATTGCTACTATAATACAGCGGAACATCTTGCGTGCAGGTCCAGCCACGTTCAGGCTGGGCGCAAATCACAAGGTCACGAAAGGCACTATCATGGCACTTGAGCCCACCACTGAAACAACGGTCGACATCCCGACCGCGACCAAGATCAAGCTTGAAGCGCCCGACGCGTTGCAGGCCATCCCGGTCCACGAAGCATCCGGGCTGGTGCCGCTGAAGGCCGACGAGACCAGCCAGCTCGACGACAAGGTCGCCAAGTTCGTCGACGAACTCGCCGCGCTCGACAGCAACAGCCCCGACTTCGGCAAGAAGGTCGATCAACTGACCGCGATGGGTCGCAAGGAAATCGCCGAGGCCGCCGGCGCATCAAACCGCTTCCTCGACCGTCCGGTGAAGGCGATCGACAGCGATACCGGGATCGGCGCCGACCTGACCGAGCTGCGCCGCACGGTCGAGGGGCTCGACCCCAAGGAAGCCGGCAAGGGCATGACCACCCGCAAGTTCCTCGGCATCATCCCGTTCGGCAACAAGGTGAACAATTACTTCGACAAGTACCGCAGCTCGCAGACGCATATCTCGGCGATCCTCGGGCGGCTGGCCAACGGCAAGGACGAATTGCTGATGGACAATGCCGCGATCGATACCGAGCGCGGCGGGTTGTGGAAGACGATGCACAAGCTCGAGCAGATGATCCACATCTCGAAGACGCTCGACCGCACGCTGGAGGACAAGGCCAACCAGCTCGACGCGACCGATCCGGCCAAGGCCAAGGCGATCCGCGAGACGGCATTGTTCTACACCCGCCAGCGGACCACCGATCTGCTCACCCAGATGGCGGTCACCGTGCAGGGCTATCTCGCGCTCGACCTGGTCAAAAAGAATAATGTCGAGCTGGTGAAGGGCGTCGACCGCGCCTCGACCACCACCGTCTCGGCGCTGCGCACTGCCGTCACCGTCGCCTCGGCCATGTCCAACCAGCGGCTCGTGCTCGAACAGATTGGCGCGCTCAACACGACGACCGCCAACATGATCGACACCACCGGCGAGCTATTGAAGACCCAGTCGGGCGCGATCCACGAGCAGGCGTCAAGCTCGACCATCCCGCTCGAAACCCTCCAGCGCGCGTTCCAGAATATCTATGACACGATGGATTCGATTGACGCGTTCAAGCTCACCGCATTGGCCAATATGAAGCAGACGGTCGAAACGCTCGGCAGCGAAGTCGCCAAGTCAAAGGGCTATATCGCGCGCGCCGAGGGTGTCGCCCAGGGCCGGCTCGAGAATACTTCGTCGCCGTTCGAGGCGCTCGACAGCAAATGAACCTCGACAAGTTCGATGCGACCATGGCGCGCGCCGATCGGGTGATGGCCCGGGTCGACGAACGTCAGGGTGCGAGCGGCGATGCCCGCAAGCGTGAGCGCGAGCGGCGTCTCGGCGGTTATGGCCGGGCCTTCACCAGGGCCACCATTGTCGCGCTGGCAATCATCATCGGCGCACTCGCGCTCGGCCTGATCAGTCCGATCGGGATTATCGGCTTCGTCGTTGCGGTCGGCATCGCGATCGCCGCATTCGGATTGATCTTCTTCGGCGGCGTGGTCGGAACCGCGACCGCACCCAAGATCCCGACCGATGCGTCCAATGGCGAGATGGTCGACAAGTTCGACAGCTATATGTTCCGCGCCCGCCGCGGCCTGCCCGCCCCCGCGCAGGCCGAAATCGACCGCATCGGCCAGGCGCTCCCGCCGCTGCGCGAATCGCTCGTCCGGCTCGGCGATACGATGCCCGAGGCGCAGGATGCGCGGCGCTTGCTCAGCATCCATTTACCCGGCCTGATCGACCGCTACCTCCACGTTCCCACCGCATACCGGACAGAGGCCGATGGCGAGGGCAAGACCGTCGACCAACGACTGACCGAAGCGCTTGCCGCCGGCCGCGAAGCGCTCGGCGACATCTCGCAATCGCTGGCGCGCGGCGATGTCGCCGCGTTCGAGACGCAGGGCCGCTTCATCCAGAGCCGCTACAAGGACGACGCGCTCTAGGCGTCGGCGATGCCGAGCCTTTGCTTGGTCTGCGCCAGCATTTCCAGAAAGCGCGGCATCTCCCTCAGCTGGTTTAGATCGGGATCGGCCCCAAGATGGCGGACGTGCGTGCTGCTGGTGACCCGTTGGAAAAACGGTTCGAGGATATCCAGCGCCTTATCCGGTTCGCCGAACCCCGTGATCAGCGCACACGCCAGATTGTAGCGCATCGACAAATTGTCCGGATCGAGCAACAAACCGCGCTCTATCCACTCCTTCGCCCGCTCGGGTTCGCCAAGGACCGCAAGTGCCCCGACCCCGACCGAAATCGCCGCGCCGTTGGTCGGATCATGCGCCAACGCCAATTGCACCCGATCCAGCACCAGTTGCGACACCTCGCGCAGCCGCGTCTCGTCACCAAGCGCGGAGTAGCAAGTCGTCAGCATCGATGGATTGTGCCAGTCGCTTTCCATCAGCGAGCCGGCTTTTTCGAAATAGGGCACCGCCTCCGCGATCCGCCCTGCCCGGAAATTCATCCGCGCTGCCTCGCGGTTGACCTCCCATGATTCGGGATTGGCCTTCAGCGCCAGCCCGATCTCGCGGTCGGCTTCCTCCTGCTTGCCCTCATTCTCTAGATAGCGCGCCCGAACGCAGCGTACTTCGGGCATATCGGGGCGGAGCGCCGACGCCTTCTCGATCGCCAGCAGCGGGTCAGCGTCCTTGCCGTGCCAGAAGCGCAGCTCCGACTGCGCGAACGCCATCAGCGCCCATGCCTCGGCATATTCGGGATCGATCACCGTCGCCTGCTGGCAGATGCGGACGATCGTCTCCTCGCGCCGCGGATTACCGAACGACCCGCCGACCAGTTGCTGCCGCGCCAGCAGATAAAGGTTATAGGCCTCGACGCTCGACGTCCCGCGATGTTCGATCGCCTTTTTCTCGGCCGGGAGCAGCTTGACCCGCAGCGCCGCGACGATTGCCTTCGAAATTTCGTCCTGGATGGCGAAAATGTCAGTCAGGTCGCGATCATATCGATCCGCCCAATGATGGTCCCCCGCCTTGCCGTCGATCAGCTGCGCCGTGATCCGCACCCGGTTACCGGCCTTGCGCACGCTGCCTTCGAGGACATGGTCGACGCCGAGCCGTTGCGCGACCTCCTTTACGTCGATCGACTGGCCCTTGAAGGTAAAAGCGGTGTTGCGCGCCACCACCGACAGCGCCGAAACCTTGGACAAATCGGTGATAATATCCTCGGTGATGCCGTCGCTGAAATATTCCTGCTCGGGATCGCCGCTCATGTTTTGGAACGGCAGGACGCAGATTGACTGGCGCTTGGCCGCTGCTGGCTCCTCGGTCTTGTCTTCCGCCGCCGCTTCCGGTTCCCCGCCCTTCTGGGCAATGGCGCGCATCAAGGCGCCCAGCGCTGGCGGCGTGCTCTCCCCGTCCCAGCCGTTGAAGTCGATCGACTGGAACTGGCGAAAGCCGAGCGGCGGCTTGTCCGCGCCATAGATCACCGGCACCAGCCGACCGCTGTCGCGCCCTTCCGCTGCCTCATCCTGCACCCAAGGCGATTCGATCGACGCCTTCGACCAGATCACGACCACCGCGTCACTGGCCTTGAGCTCGCGGTCAATCTCAGTCGAGAAGCGCGATCCGCCTTCGATCTGTCGGTCCCACCACACCTGGTGCCCGGCGTGCGTGATCGCTTCGGCCAGTTGCTTGGCCGCGGCGGCATCTTCACGCGCGTAACTGAGGAATATTTTGGCCAACCGGTTCCCCCCGAAGCCCGGGCGGTATGCGACAAAGCAATGCGAGGAACAAGAAATTAACTCAACCGATCACCCCGGTCCCGCGCAGTCGCGCCAGTTCGTCGGCGCTCACCCATTCGAGCAACGCCTCGCGATGCTCGCCCAGCCCCGGCGGCGGTAAGGCAGCATCCTGCCGCTCGCCGTCGATCCGGATAGGCGACCCGACCATCTCGACATTGCCCAACTGTCCGCCGCCCGCACGAATCCGCACTCCGCGATGCACCGCCTGCGGGTCGGCCAGCGCCTTTGTCACCCCATTGATCGGCCCCGCCGGAATCCCCGCTTCGTCGAGCATCGCCAGCCAGTCGGCGGCGGGCCGCGCGACGATGATTGCGGCGATCATCGGCACCAGCAGCTCGCGGTTCGCCACCCGCGCCGCATTGGTCGCATAGTCCGCATCTTCGGCCCATTGCCCGCGCCCTAGCAGCGCCGCCAGCTTGGCAAACTGGCGGTCGTTGCCGACCGCGATGATGATCGGCTGATCCGCCGCTTCGAACGGCTGGTACGGCACGATATTGGGATGCCCCGCACCTTGCCGGCCGGGGTCCTTGCCGCTGACGATCGCGTTCGACGCCTGGTTCGCGAGCATCGCCAATTGCGTGTCGAACAACGCCATGTCGATCGTTGCTCCCTCGCCGGTCGTCGCCCGCCGGTGAAGCGCTGCGAGGATCGCGTTGGCGGTGTACATCCCCGTGAACAGGTCAGCGACCGCCACCCCGACCCGCATTGGTCCGCCGCCGGGTTCGCCATCGGGCAAGCCGGTCAGGCTCATCAGCCCACCCATCGCCTGGATGATGTAATCGTATCCCGCGCGCGCCGCATATGGCCCGTCCTGCCCGAACCCGGTGATCGACGCGTAGATCAGCCGCGGATTGGCAGCACGAAGCGTCACCGAATCGAGCCCGAACTTCTTTAGCCCCCCGACGCGAAAATTCTCGACCAGCACATCGGCATCGCCCGCCATCTTGCGCACCAGAGCCGCGCCCTCGGGCGTCGAAAAATCAACCGCGACCGACCGCTTCCCGCGATTGGCCGCCACATAATATGCCGCCACGCGCTCATCGCCAGCCTCATGCCACGGCGGCCCCCAATGCCGCGTGTCATCGCCCGATCCCGGCTGTTCGACCTTGATCACTTCGGCGCCAAGATCGGCCAGCGTCTGCGTCGCCCACGGCCCGGCAAGGACGCGCGAAAGATCGAGCACCCGGATCCCGGCGAGTGGCTTCACGCCCGTTTCCGCCACGGCGCCCAGCCCTTGGCATCCGCCAAGATCGCTGCCGCAGCATTATGCCCCGGCGCGCCGGTCACCCCGCCGCCCGGATGCGCACCTGATCCGCACAGATACAGTCCGGGCAGCGGCATTCGATAATCGGCATGGCCGATCATCGGCCGCGCACTGAACAATTGGTCATTACCCATCTTGCCGTGGAAAATGTCGCCGCCGATCAGCCCGAACCGCCGTTCGAGATCGAGCGGCGAGTGAATCTGTCGCGCAATGATCGACTTGGCGAACCCCGGTGCCTGCGCGTCGACCGTCGCGATAATCGCATCCGCTGCCGCTTCGCGCTCGTCATCCCACTGGCGGCCATCGGGCAATTTGAAGCGGAAATGCTGGCAGAACAGGCTCGCGACATGCTTGCCTTTGGGCGCCAGCGTCGGGTCGAGCGTCGATGGGATCAGCATCTCGACCACCGGCTTTTCCGACCAGCCGTTGAGCGCCGCATCGGCATAGGCCCGGTGCATATAATCCATCGACGGAGCAAAGATGATCCCCGCAGTCAGATGCTCGCCGCGCCCTGGCCGCGCCGTGAAATTGGGCAAGGCGTCGAGCGCCACGTTCATCCGGAAGGTCGCGCTTTCGCAGCCCCAATGGGCGAAATGCTGCTCGATGTCGCGGGTCACGGCACCTGCCGGCACCAGCTTGTCGAACAACAATTTCGGGTTGACGTTGGCGACGATCTGCGGCGCGCGCCACGTCTTGCCCGCCGCCGCCACCCCGACCGCGCGGCCTTTCTCGACGATCACTTCGGTCACTGGGGAATTGAGGACAATGTCCACCCCGGCCTCGCGGCAGGCTTTGGCCATCGCCTGCGTGATCGCCCCCATCCCGCCGATGGCATGGCCCCACGCGCCGGCCACCCCCGCCGCCTCGCCGAACAAATGGTGGAGCAGGACGTAGGCCGTGCCCGGCGTGTACGGACTGGCGAAATTACCGACGATGCCGTCGAACGCGAACAAGGCCTTGGCCATGTCGCCTTCGAAAAAGCGGTCGAGGATATCGCCTTCGCTCTTGGTCGCAAACTCGTGCAACGTGCGCACTTCGGACGTCTTGAGCCCGATCAGATCCTTGCCCAGCGCTGCCAGCGCCGGAAGCCCGCGGACTCCAGCGCCTGCGCCGGGAGGTGCCTTCAAAATCCATTTCTTGACCAGCCGGACGACCGTCTCAAGCTCGGCATTGTAACGATCATAGCCCGCGCCATCGGCCGCGACATGCCGCGCAATGTCAGCCCGGGTCCGCCCATCGCGCCCGGTCAGCAAATAGGTCCCGTTCGGCCCGGGCAGGAAATTGTCCTTCTTGCGCAGCACCACCTTCAGGCCGTGCCGCTCAAGTTCCATCTCGCGGATCACCTTGGGCTGGAGCAGCGACACGGTGTAGCTCGCTGCCGAATTGCGGAATCCCGGGTGGAATTCGTCGGTCACCGCCGCCCCGCCGACCTTGTCGGCTGCCTCGAGGATGGTGACCTTCAGGCCGCGCTTGGCGAGGTAATAAGCGCAGGTCAGCCCATTATGACCGCCGCCGATGATGATCGCGTCGGTCATTTCATCAACACCAGTTCTTCGGCCATCGTCGGGTGCAGCGCGAAGGTTGCGTCAAAGTCCGCCTTGGTCAGCTTGGCCTTGACCGCAATCGCCGCCGCCTGGAGAATTTCGGGCGCATCGGGGCCGATCATGTGCAACCCGACGATAACATCGGTCGTCTCGTCGACGATGATCTTGTAGAGCGACCTTTCGTTGCGCCCGGCGAGAACATTCTTCATCGGCCGGAAGTCCGAGGTAAACGTCCGTACCGACCCCAATTTATTCTTTGCTTGACCCTCGGTCAGGCCGACGCTGGCGATCGGCGGGTGGCTGAATACCGCGTGCGGCACATTGGCATAATCGACCCGCGTCGGCTTGTCCCCGAACACGCTGTCGGCAAATGCCTGCCCCTCGCGGATCGCAACCGGGGTCAGCTGGATTCGGTCGGTGACATCGCCCACCGCATAGATTGACGGCACGTTGGTGCGATTGTCGTCGTCGACCTTGATCTGGCCCTTGTCGCCCAGTGCAACGCCGGCCGCGTCGAGCCCGAGCCCGTCGACATTCGGCTTGCGCCCGATCGCGAACAAAACTTCGTCCGCCTCCAGGTCGTCGCATCCCCCCATGTCGATCTTGAGCGTTCCGTCCTCGGCTTTTTCAATCGAATTGAAGGTCGAATTGAACTTGAAGTCGATCCCCTTTGCCAGGCTGATCTGCAGCAAGCGGTCGCGCAATTGCTCGTCATAACCGCGCAGGATGGTGTCGCTACGATTGACGACCGTCACATGGCTTCCGAACTGGTGGAAAATGCCAGCGAACTCATTGGCGATATAACCGCCGCCGGCAATCACGATCCGCTTGGGCAGCCGCTCGAGGTGGAACACTTCGTTCGAGGTGATCGCATGCTCCACTCCGGATACAGGCGGCAACATCGGCCGCGCGCCCGTCGCGACGAGGATGATCCGCGCGCTGCGCACTTCGCCCGACGCCAACCGCACCTCGTTCGGCCCCGCCAATTCCCCGCGCTCGTGGAAGATCGTCACTTCATGATTGGCCAAAGTCTGGGTATAAATCGCCTCCAACCGACCAACCTCGGCCAGCACATTGTCGCGCAGCACCGGCCAGTTGAAGGTGCATCCCGGAATGTCCCACCCGAACATCGCCGCGTCGTTGAGGTCCTCGGCGAAATGCGCGCCATAGATCAGCAATTTCTTGGGCACGCAGCCACGGATCACGCAGGTCCCGCCGACCTTATATTCCTCGATGATTGCCACTTTCGCGCCATGCGCGGCCGCCACCCGCGCCGCGCGCACCCCGCCCGATCCGGCGCCGATCACGATCAAGTCAAAGTCGTGCTTCATAATCCAGCTTTCTCGATCAAGGCGCGGGTCGAGACATCGAATTTCTCGCGATGCTCGGGATCATCCAGCTCTCGCGCCAGCCTCTTGCCCAGCTCGACCCCGAACTGGTCGAACGAATTGATGCCCAGCAAAATTCCCTGAACGAATGTCCGATGCTCGTAAAATGCGATTAGTGCCCCTAATGTTCGCGGGTCGAGCCACTCCAGCAGGATCGTTGACGACGGCCGGTTGCCGGGGAAATTCTTGTATGGATCTTCGGATTTGTCGCCTGCCATCAGTGCCGCACCCTGCGCGAACGCATTGAGCAGCAGCGCGCGGTGATGCGCCGGGTCCTGGCTATCCTCCGCCTCGATCACACCGACAAATTCGACCGGCAGCAAATGCGTCCCCTGGTGGAGCAACTGGAACACCGCATGCTGCGCGTCGGTCCCCGTTCCGCCCCACGCGATCATCGCGCTCGGCCGGTCGAGCGGCTCGCCTTCGGCGGTAACCGACTTGCCGTTCGATTCCATCTCCAGCTGCTGCAAGTACGACGGCAGCAACCGCAGCCGCTCGTCATAAGCGAACACGGCGCGCGTCTTGCACTTGAGCCGCTGGCTGTAGGTCAGGTCGGCAAACGCCGCGATCATCGGCACGTTGGCGGCGGGTTCGGTCAGGCGGAAGTGGCGGTCCATCTCGCCCGCACCTTCGAGCAATTGCTCGAACGCCTCCCAGCCCAATGCCAGCGCGACCGAAAATCCGACCGATGACCACATCGAATAGCGCCCGCCGACGCCCTCGCTGAACGGCAGGATGCGGGTTTCGTCGATCCCGAACTTGATCGCTTCCTCGGGATTGGCGGTGACCGCAATCACCCGGCCATAGGGATCCTCGACCCCCGCTTCCTGCATCCACGCAATTGCCGCGCGGGTGTTCATCAAAGTCTCGGCAGTGGTGAAGGTCTTCGACACCGCGACGATGATCGTCGATTCTGGATCGTGCGGGTCGGTCGCGTCATCGACCGCCTGGCCGTCGATGTTGCTCAGCACGCTGACCCCGTAATTGCCGACGTCGCGGCCCAAGGCATCGAGCAATAATTCCGGTCCGAGCGCCGATCCGCCGATGCCGATGTGGATCAGGCCATGCACGTCACCGAACGCCCCGGCCTCGATCGCATCGACCATCGATCGCATCCGCTGGTGGAGCGCGGCGGCCTTGGCGACGTCCTCCGGCGAGCCCTGCCCGCGCTCGGCGACATGCGTTGCGGGCCGGCCCTCGCTGACATTGACGATGGCGCCCGAGAATAAGGCATCGCGTTTGGCGGCGAACCCCTTCGCCTCCGCCAGCGCGTCGAATTTGGCGATCAGATCGGGGTCGAGATGCGTCTTCGACCAGTCGAAATGAATTCCGCCGACGTCGAACGACAGGCGTTTCAGCCGCTCGGAATCGCCGTCGAACAAATCATTGAGCCGGGCCACGTCATGGCCGTCGATCGCGGCCCACGGGTCGCTACTTGAAGGTGCGGAGGTCATCGCCGCCCTCTTAGAACGGCGCGGCGCAAATACTATCCCTTCTTGACCTTGCGCGCATGGCCCGAAAGAAGGCCGCCGATGCCCGATACCCCCCTTTCCGACCCCGAAATGCTTCCCCGCGCGCGCCGTGGCGGACCGATTCGCGCACTGCTGATGCTTGCCATCCTCGCCTGGGCGTTGCGCAGCTTCGTCGTCGCGCCGTTCAGCATTCCCTCGGGGTCGATGCTGCCGTCGATGGCGATCGGCGACTATCTGTTCGTTTCCAAATGGCCCTACGGCTTTTCGCGTTACAGCTTCCCGCTGCAAATCCCGGCGTTCGACGGCCGCGTGCTGGGCCGCCTGCCCGATCGTGGCGATGTGGTGATCTTCAAGCGCCCCGACGCGGTCGGGGCCGATTGGGTCAAGCGGGTCATCGGCTTGCCCGGCGACAGCGTCTCAGTCAGTGGCGGCAAGGTCTTCCTTAACGGTAAGGCGCTTGCCCGCCAGTCGCTTGGCAAGGTGGCGTTGCGCATCAGCCCCAACAGTCCGTGCCGATCCGCCCCCGGCGCCTATCTGCAGCAATCGCGCGGCACCTGCGACTATCCCGCTGTTCGCGAGACACTGCCCGGTGGCCGCTCCTATCTCACTTTCGACCAGGTCAGCGGCGGCCCCGGCGACGATCGCGCAACAATCATCGTCCCCAAAGGTCAGTTGTTCCTGATGGGCGACAATCGCGACGACAGCCTCGACAGCCGCTTCACGCTCGATGAAGGCGGAATCGGGCTGGTTCCGGTCGATCGACTGGTCGGTCGCGCCGCCTTCGCCTTCTGGTCGACCGATGGCAGCGCATCCTATTGGCAGCCGTGGACATGGATCAGCGCCTTGCGCTTCGACCGGATCGGGACCAGCTACCAGCCATGAGTGATCTTCGACCCTTCCTGACCAAAGCACTCGGCCATGCACCGGTCAATATCGCGCTCTACGAGCAAGCGCTGACTCACGGCAGCGCCAGCCGAACCACCTACGAACGCCTCGAATTCCTTGGC
>NZ_JANMLM010000060.1:0-5006 GCF_031372575.1 Sphingomonas sp.
GCCGAGGTCGTGCCGGTGCTCGTTGCGCCCAACACCTCGCTCGGGGTCGCCCTATTGGCTGACCTGGTCGAGCGTGCCGCGCGCGTGCTCGGTCCGGACGATTGGGATGCCGAGATCGTCGAAATCCACCACAATAAGAAGAAGGACGCCCCAAGCGGAACCGCGCTCCACCTCGGCAAGGCGGTCGAGCAAGGCCGCGGCGTCAATGCCGAGGAAGAGATCGGCCGCTGCGGCACCGGCCCTGAGCGCGCGCCCGGCCTGATCGGCTATTCGGCAGTGCGCGGTGGAACGGTGGCCGGCGACCATGATGTCTTGTTCCTGGGCCGTGACGAGCGGATCATCCTCTCTCACCGCGCCGAGAACCGCGTCATCTTCGCTCGCGGCGCCGTCACCGCCGCGCGCTTCCTGATCGGCAAGGCCCCGGGCCTCTACACCATGCGGGACGTGATCGAGGCGGCATGAACAGGGCCGACGCGTTCGAATTTTACCGCCGACTGGCGGAGGGCGATCCCTCGCCGCAGACCGAGCTTGAATATGTGAACCCCTACACCCTGCTGGTTGCGGTCGCGCTCTCCGCGCAGGCCACCGATGTCGGGGTCAACAAGGCGACGCGCGCGCTGTTCGCGAAGGTGACGACCCCAGAAGCGATGCTCGATCTCGGCGAGGAAGCCCTGCGCGATCACATCAAGACCATCGGCCTGTTCAACACCAAGGCCAAAAACGTCATCGCCGCCGCGCGCATCCTCGTCGACCTTCACGGAGGCGAAATCCCCGCCAACCGTGATTTGCTCGAAACCCTGCCCGGGGTCGGCCGCAAGACTGCCAATGTCGTGCTCAATGTCGCCTTCGGGCAACCGACGATCGCGGTCGATACGCACATCTTCCGCGTCGGCAATCGCACCGGCCTTGCCAAGGGCAAGACCCCGCTGGCGGTCGAACTCAAGCTGGAAAAGATCACGCCCGCGCCGTTCCTCAGCCACGCGCACCACTGGCTGATCCTCCACGGCCGGTACATCTGCAAGGCGCGCACGCCGGAGTGCTGGCGCTGCCAGGTCGTGGATTTGTGCGTCTACAAACCCAAGACCCCGGTGCCTAAAACCAAACCCGCTCCAGCCGCTGGCTAAGCCCGGTCAGCAGCTCATATTGCGACAGCCCGCTCGCTGCCGCCGCCTCGGGCAAAGCATAATCCATCGTCACCCAATCGCCCTCGCCAAGCGATGAAGCGCGCGAGCAATCCACCGCCACCAGATCCATCGACACGCGTCCAAGCAGTGGCAGCGCAATACCACCAACACACGCCCCGCCATTCCCCGCAAAGCAGCGCAAATAGCCATCGGCATAACCAATGTTTAAAATCGCCGCCTCGGTGTCCCGCGCCGCTGTCCACGTCGCACCATAGCCGATCGTCTCGCCCGCCTTTACTGTTCGACGCTGCATCACCTCGGCCTCCGGAAAGGCGACCTGCGCAATCCGCCCTTCGGCCTCGGCACGCGGCACACCGCCATATAACGCCAGCCCCGGCCGGACGAGATCGAAGCCATAGTCCGGCCCCAGGCAAATCCCCGCGCTATTGGCCAAACTCCGTCGCTGCGCCGGAATCGCATCGGCGACGGCCCGAAACTGCTCGAGCTGCGCCGCGTTCATCGCGCTGTCCTCGTCGGCGCACGCCAGGTGGCTCATCAGCGTGTCGATAGTCAGGCCGTCGGCGAGACGCACTTCGTCCATCCGCAGTCCAAGCCGGTTCATTCCGGTATCGACCATCACATCGCACACCCGCCCCGGCGCAATCTCCTTCCAGCGCGCCACCTGCCCCGGCGTGTTGAGCACCGGCCGTGCCTCGCTCGCCAGTGCCGCCGCAACGTCGTCTGGCCCGACCCCGTGAAGCACGCTCAGGCCCGCGCCCTCGGGCAGCGCCCCCAGCGCCTCGGCTTCGGCCCAGCTCGAGACGAAGAAATCGCGGCACCCCACCCCGGCCAGCAGCCGCACGACCGCGCGCGCGCCAAGTCCATAGCCATCCGCCTTGACCGCCGCGCCTGCGCGAGTCCCGCTGACACGCTGCAGCCACCGCCAATTGGCGACAAGCGCGGTAGAGTCGAGACGAAGGCGGAGCGCGTGGTGCATCTGACCAGCCCTAGCCAGCACGCTAATGTCCGTCGAGCGCCACTTTCGCTTTTTCCCAGTTGCGTCCATCGAATGCCGCGATCGCCAGCTTGACCGGCGCATCGAGGCAATGCGCATTGACGCTCCATGCCTCGGGGTGACTGCGCGGTTGGTAGAAGCTCTTCACCCCGCACACCGAGCAAAACAAATGCTCCGCCGCGCCACTGCCAAAGCGGTAGGACGTCAACGCCTCGGCGCCCTGCTCAAGCGTGAAATCCGCATGCGGGACGATGATGTGCAAAAACCCGGTCATCGAACAAACCGAGCAATTGCAGTCTAGCGCGGGCACCGGTGCGGCCGGCAACACCGCCGAAAAGCGGACGGCCCGGCAATGGCATCCGCCGCTAGCCTTCATTCCACCGTCACCGACTTCGCCAAATTTCGAGGCTGATCCACATCGGTCACCTTCAGTTCCGCGACATGATAGGCCAGCAATTGCACCGGCACCGCATAGACCAACAGCGCGATGAGCGGGTCGACTTCGGGCATTTCGATTGTCGCCATGAAGCCTCCGCCCGTCCTCATTTCACATGGGTCGTGTGGATATGCAGATCACCTTCCAGCGTTCGGTGGACCGGGCAGCGGTCGGCGATTTCGATCAGGCGCTGGCGCTGATCCTCGGTCAGGTCGCCGATCAGTTCGATCGCGCGATCGATCGATTCGATCTTGGCCTCGCCGCCGACCACGTCGGACGCGCAATCGGCGGCGTGATGACGGTCATGCTCGAGCTCGACGATCACCTTGTCGAGCGGAATGCCTTTGCGATCGGCATACATCTTGATCGTCATCGACGTGCACGTGCCAAGCGCCGCCAGCAGCAAATCATAGGGGCTCGGCCCATCGTCGCTGCCGCCATAGGACATTGGCTCGTCGGCGATGAACGCGTGCGTCGGGGTCGACACCGTCTGGGCAAACTTGCCGCCCGCCGTTTCTACCCGCACCACGCCCTCGATCGGCTTGTCCGCCGCTATGGGTTTGTCGGCGGTGATATAGATCGAAGCCCAGGCGGCGATCACCTCGGCGGCATAAAGCGCGGCCCCGTTGGCGGTCAGCAAATGATCTGCCCCGTCTAGCGCGACGAAGCTCTTGGGGTGCCGTGCCGCCGTGTAAATGCGGCTCGCATTGTCGAGATCCACGATGTCGTCGTCCGGCGCGTGCATCACCATCAGCGCCTTGTCGAGCACGGCCAGCCGCATCGCCTGCGGCTGGTTGTGGGTCTGGGTGATGAAATCGCGGCTGACTCGGAACGACCGCCCGCCGATACTGACGTCAGCCTCGCCATGCTCCTCGACCGCCGACAGGCCGTCGCCCAATTGGTGGAGCACATGTTCGACTTCGAAGGGCGCGCCGATCGTCACCACCGCTTTGGCGTCGGCGATGCGCTCGCTCGCCGCGATCACCGCCGCGCCGCCCAGGCTGTGCCCGATCAGCAGCGCCGGGATATCCCCCGCCAAGCGCAACGCGTCGGCTGCGGCCACCAGGTCGTCGATGTTCGAAGCAAAGCCGGCCGACGAAAACTCCCCGTCGCTCCCCCCCAGGCCGGTAAAGTCGAAGCGCAGCACGGTCAGGCCCTTGGCCGCCAGCGCCTGACTGATTAATGTCGCGGCGCGGCTTTGCTTGGTACAGGTGAAGCAATGCGCAAACACTGCCGCCCCGCGCGACGCTCCATAGCGCGGTCGCTCGATCCGCCCGTCGAGCATTTGCCCATGCGCTCCGGCGAAACGAAGCTGTTCGGTCCTGATCACAGCCTCGCTCCTGCCCCGTTTAGGTACATGCCGAAGATTTCTATTCCACCGTCACCGATTTCGCCAGATTGCGCGGCTGGTCGACATCCGTGCCCTTCAGCACCGCGACGTGGTACGCCAGCAACTGCACCGGCACCGCGTACACCAACGGCGCGATCAAAGGATGGACTTCGGGCATTTCGATTGTTGCCATGCAGCCCTCGCCCGCTTCCGCGATCCCGCGCGCGTCGCTGATCAGCACGATCTTGCCGCCGCGCGCGCGCACTTCCTGCATGTTGCTCACCGTCTTCTCGAACAATGGCCCGGACGGCGCGAGGACGATCACCGGCACCGCATCGTCGATCAAGGCGATCGGCCCATGTTTCATCTCGCCCGCGGCATAGCCCTCGGCGTGGATGTAGCTGATTTCCTTGAGCTTCAATGCGCCTTCCAGCGCCATTGGATAGTCCGGCCCGCGCCCGAGATAGAGCACGTCGCGCGCCGGGGCGATAAGCGGCGCGATCGCCTTGATGTCCTCGTCATGCGCCAAGGCATCGCTGATCGCCTCGGGGGCTTCCTGGAGATGCTCGACGATGTCGCGCTCCTCTGCCGCGCTCAGCCGCCCCTTGGCCCGCGCCAAATTGGCGGCCAGCGCGGCAAGCACCGCCAACTGGCAGGTGAACGCCTTGGTCGAGGCAACCCCGATTTCCGGCCCCGCGTGAGTCGGCAGCAGCAGATCCGCCTCGCGCGCCATCGAGCTGGTCGGGACGTTGACCACCACCGCGATGACCTGCCCCTCGGCGCGCGCGTGGCGCAGCGCGGCAAGCGTGTCGGCGGTCTCGCCGCTTTGCGAAATGAACAAGGCCAGCCCGCCCGCCTCAAGCACCGGGTCGCGATAGCGAAACTCGCTCGCCACATCGATATCGACCGCCACCCGCGCGAACCGCTCAAACCAATATTTGGCGACCATCCCGGCGTAATAAGACGTGCCGCAGGCGACGATCGTGACCCGCTCAATCGATCCCAGGTCAAACCCGAAATCGGGTAGCGCGACCTGGCCCTCGAACGGCCGGACATAGCTTTGCAGCGTCTGCGCGACGACGATCGGCTGCTCGAAAATCT
>NZ_JANMLM010000098.1:0-24579 GCF_031372575.1 Sphingomonas sp.
GTCGATGTCGGCGCGCAAATAGTCGACGAAGTCGGCATTGGTGTCGATCGCGATGAGCTTCGCGTCGGGGCCCATCAACTCGAGGATCGGGCGCGTGAACGTCCCCACGCCCGGGCCGTATTCGACGAACAGCCTGGTCGAGTCCCACTCGACCGGTCCGAGCATCTTGGCGATCAACTTGTCGCTCGACGGGATGATCGACCCGACCATCACCGGATGCTTGATGAAGCCGCGCAGGAATTGCCAGCGGGGATGGCCGACCCGCACCGCGCGGCGGATCTGGCCCTTCAGGGTACTGGCTCTGGTGGCGTTCAAGAAAGGGCTCCGGGACAAAGGGTGCGGCGAGCGTTCGCAAATGGTGGGCCGCTTGGCAAGGCGGCCCGACGGCTATCGCGCACGGCTCGGCGGAGATAAGACGCGCTAGATGGCTCAACACTCCCCCCGGCGCAAGGTTGCAGGAAGCGCGCTGACCACGCCGCATTTCATATTGCTGTTCGCCGCCATGCTCGTCGCCGCGGCGGGCAATACCGCGCTCCAGTCGGTGATGCCGGCGATCGGGCGGGCGATGAAGATCGACGATCTGTTCGTCGCCATCGCTTATACCTCGTCGGCGGTCCTGTGGGTCATCCTCGCACCCTATTGGGCGCGGATGAGCGATCGCCACGGGCGCAAAGCGCTGACCCTGCTCGGGGTCGGCGGGTTCGTAGTCTCCTCGACGCTGTGCGGGCTGGTGCTCGCCTTCGGGCTGGCCGGGGCGCTGTCCGGGACGCTGACGATCATCGTGTTCGCGGTGGCGCGCGCGATTTACGGCGCGCTCGGCTCGGCCACCCCCAGCGCGACGCAGGCCTATCTCGCGTCGAAGACGCGCCGCTCGGCGCGCGTCGCGGCACTGTCGGCCTTGTCGTCGAGCTTCGGGCTGGGCACCATTGTCGGCCCCGCGCTTGCGCCTCTGTTCGTGCTCCCGTTCGTCGGGTTGACCGGGCCATTGTTCGCCTTCGCTGTGATCGCGCTCGTTGTGTTCGTCGCGATCCTGCGCTGGCTGCCCGACGACAGCCGCCCGCGCCACGGTGAGCGGCGTGGGCACGGCGCGGCGATGAGCTATCCGTCGATCGCTTCGCCAGTGACCGGCGCCAGCGTGGTCGCCGCAACTTCGCCCCACCGCGCCGCCCGGGTCCGCTGGAGCGACGCGCGGATCCGGCGTTGGGTCATCGCCGGAGTCGCCTCGGGCCACGCCCAAGCCGCGTCGCTGACGTGCATCGGATTTTACGTGATCGACCGACTGGCGATTGCGCCATCCTCCGCCCAAGGGCCGATCTCGATCGTGATGATCGCCGGGGCCGGGGCCGGACTCGCCGCGCAATGGGGATTGATCCCGCGTCTCGCGCTGGGCCCGCGCGCGCTGGTACTGTGGGGGACGATCATCGCCGCCATCGGGCTCGCGATCATCGTCGTCGGCAGCGATCTTTACGGGTTGGTGCTCGGATTTGCGGTGTCGTCGCTGGGCTTCGGTTTCACCCGGCCGGGGTTTACGGCGGGCTCGTCGCTCGCCGTCTCACTGGCCGAACAAGGCAGCGTCGCCGGGGTGATCACCGCGGCCAACGGGATCGCCTTCGTCGCGGCGCCGGCGATCGGCATGCTGCTCTACGCGCTCGATCCGCGCCTGCCGTTCGTCGCGGGCGTGTTGTTGCTGCTGGCCCTCGCCGCCTGGTCCAAGGCCAAGCTCTAGCTTTTGTCGGGCGGCGCGGCCTTGGGTTCGCGCGGCTGCAGCATACCGGGGGTGACGAACCCGATCCCGCCGAGCGGCCGCACCGCGTCGGACTTCAGCGTCTCGCGGATCTTGGCGTAATCGGCGACCATCTCCTCAGTCACCGAGGCGCGGGTTTCCTTCAGCGCATCCTCGAAATCGTCCATTTTTACCGTCTTCGAATCAAGCCCGCGGCGAAGCGCCGAAAGGCCCGCCCGCCGAGTCAGATCCTCCAGATCGGCGCCAGTGAAATTCTCGGTCCGCCGGGCCAGCGTTTCGAGGTCGACATCCTTCGCCAGCGGCATTGCCTTGGTGTGGATCGCCAGGATCCGCCGCCGCCCCGCCGTGTCCGGCGTGCCGACATAGATGAGCTCGTCGAACCGCCCCGGGCGGAGCAGCGCCGGGTCAATCAGATTGGGCCGGTTGGTGGCACCGATCAACACGACGTTGTTGAGTTCCTCGAGCCCGTCCATCTCGGCGAGGATGGTATTGACCACCCGCTCGGTGACTTGCGGCTCGCCCATCCCGCCGCCGCGCGCGGGGACCAGACTATCGATCTCGTCGATGAAGATCACGGTCGGTGCGACCTGGCGGGCGCGGGCGAACAGGCGGGCAATTTGCTGCTCGCTCTCGCCATACCATTTGCTCAGCAGGTCGCTCGACTTGATGGCGATGAAATTGGCTTCGCTCTCGCGCGCGGTGGCCTTGGCCAGCAGCGTCTTGCCGGTGCCGGGCGGGCCATAGAGCAGGAAGCCCTTGGCCGGGCGAATGCCAAGCCGCCTGAATGCTTCGGGATGCTTGAGCGGCAACTCGACTCCCTCGCGCAATTTGTCGCGCGCCTCGTCGAGTCCGCCGACATCGTCCCAGCTGATGTTGGGGACTTCGACCATGACCTCGCGCATCGCCGATGGCTGGACGCGTTTCAGCGCATTCTCGAAATCATTGGGCTCGACCGACAAGGCGTCGAGCATTTCGGGCGGGATCACTTCCTCGGCCAGGTTGAGCTTGGGCATGATCCGCCGCACCGTCTCGAGTGCCGCTTCGCGTACCAGCGCCGCCAGATCGGCCCCGACAAAGCCATAGGTTCGCCGCGCGAGATCCTCCACATCGACCCCATCCGCCAGCGGCATGCCGCGGGTATGGATCCCCAATATCTCGCGTCGGCCATTTTCGTCGGGCACCCCGATCACGATTTCGCGATCGAACCGGCCTGGCCGCCGAAGCGCCTCGTCGATCGCGTCGGGCCGGTTGGTCGCGGCGATCACGACCAAATTCTGCCGCGCCTCGATCCCGTCCATCAGGGTCAGCAGTTGCGCGACCAGCCGCTTCTCGGCCTCGCCGTTGACCTGGCCGCGCTTGGGGGCGATCGAGTCAATTTCGTCGATGAAGATGATCGACGGCGCCGACTTGGCCGCTTCCTCGAAGATCTCGCGCAGCTTCTTTTCGCTCTCGCCATAGGCCGATCCCATGATCTCGGGCCCGTTGATGGTAAAGAACTGGGCTTCGCTTTCATTGGCCACCGCTTTGGCCAGCCGGGTCTTGCCGGTGCCGGGCGGCCCGTGGAGCAATACCCCCTTCGGCGGATCGACGCCAAGCCGCTGGAACAATTCGGGGTGGCGTAACGGAAGCTCGACCATTTCGCGCAAGGCATCGACCGTCTCGCGCATTCCGCCAAGGTCGTCATAGGTCACGTCGGCACGGCGCTCGCCCGCCTTTTCGGTATATTCGGCGAGCAGTTCGACCACCGTCTCGGGGGCGATATGGACGATCCCGCGCGGCGCCGCGGACACGATCGTCATCCGCACTTCCTGCAACGAGAAAGCCGGCGCGTTGAGCAATTGGCGGATATTCTCGGGCATGTCGGCGGTCGATCGCTGGTGGCCCATCGTCGCCACGGTGTCTCCGGCGGTCAGCGGTCGGCCGAGGAAGCTGCGCTTGAGGGCGTCGGCCGATCCCTGCAGCCGGATATTATTGGCCGCTGGCGCGAACACCACGCGGGTGGCGGGCTTGCTCTTGGCCTTGCTCACCTCGACGAAATCCGAGCTGCCGACTCCGGCATTGGCGCGCTGCAACCCGTCGAGCCGGATGATGTCGAGCCCATGATCATCGTCATAGGGCCGGATCGCGCGCGCTGCGGTCGATCGCTTGCCGATGATCTCAATCACATCGCCTTCGGTGATGCCCAGCGCTTCCATCGCCTTGGCCGGGACCCGGGCGATCCCACGGCCGCCCTCGGCCGGGTTGAGGATTGCCACTTGCAGGCGCTGCGTCTCGGTCTCGGCGTCCGCCATCACTGTTCCTCTTGTCGCTTGAACATACCCTCGACGCGGCCCTTCGCCTTAACAGGACAACCTGCGTCTGGTTTCAATATGGACCCTGCGCAAATGAAAAAAAGGGCCGGGCGTTGCCACCCGGCCTGAAGTTTTTGGAGAGGATGCCCCGAAAGGCACCAACAATATTGCACTGCACCATTCACTTCGCAAGTGCAAAATTTCTTCTCGGTGAGGTTTTCACGTCGAAACCTCGATCAATGTGATAGGTGAGGCACTGCTTTGGAGGGACTCGCGTCAGTGGAGCGTCGGCTTTCTGCGATCATGGCCACTGATGTGGTGGGGTATAGCCGGCTGATGGGCGGCGACGAGGTCGGCACGCTGACCGCGCTCAAGCTGCATCGGACCGAGATGATCGATCCCGCCATCGCCAGTCACCAGGGTCGGATCGTCAAGCTCACCGGTGACGGTATGCTGGTCGAATTTACCAGCGTGGTCAGCGCGGTTGAGTGCGCTTGCGCGGTCCAGCGCGACATGCGGCAGCGCAACGCCGATGTTCCGCAGGACCGGCGGATCGAGTTCCGCATCGGTGTCAATCTGGGCGATGTGATCGTCGATGAAGACGATATTTTCGGTGACGGAGTCAATGTCGCCGCCCGGCTCGAGGGTGTGGCCAAGCCCGGCGGAGTCGCGGTGTCGAGCGCAGTGCGTGACAATATCGGCAACAAGCTCGACCTGATCTTCGAGGACATGGGCGACCAGGACCTCAAGAATATCGAATTCCCCGTGCGCGCGTACAATGTCGTGATCGTCGACGCTGCGCCACAGCATGCAGACGCTTCTCAGCCCGTGGCGGAAGCGGACAAGCCGTCGATCGCAGTGCTGCCGTTCAACAATATGTCGGGCGATCCCGAGCAGGAATATTTCAGTGACGGAATCACCGAGGACATCATTACCGATCTGTCCAAGGTCAGCGGCCTGTTCGTCATTGGTCGCAACACCAGCTTCACCTTTAAGGGCAAGTCGGTGGACATCCCCGAGGTCGCGGCGAAACTCGGGGTCAAGTTCATCTTGGAAGGCAGCGTCCGCAAGGCGGGCCAACGGGTACGCGTCACCGGCCAGCTGATCGACGGGATCACCGGGGGGCACATCTGGGCCGACCGCTTCGACCGCGATTTGACCGACATTTTCGCGATCCAGGACGAAATCACTCAGACCATCGTCGAGCAGTTGAAAATCAAGCTCCTGCCCAAGGAGAAAAAGGCGATCGCCCAGGCTCCTACGGCGAACGTCGAGGCCTATACTTATTATCTCAAAGGCCGGCAATTCTTCCATAACACCACCAAGGTCATGCTGACCCTCGCCCGGCAGATGTTCGCCAAGGCGGTCGAGCTCGATCCCTCCTACGCGCGAGCCTATGCCGGGATCGCAACCTGCGATGCGCGGCTGGAAGGCAGCTATAACGTACCGATGCCGGTGGGCGAGATCCTGGCGACGGCCAACAAAGCCTTGGCGTTAGATCCGAGTTTGCCGGAGGCCCACGCGGCGCGCGGCATGGCGTATTTTAATATCGGCCAGACGAAAGAAGCGGTTACGGCCTTCGAAAGAGCCCTCGAGCTGGATCCCAACAATTTCGACGCCAATCTCGCTTACGCCCGTTTCAGCGTCATCGAAGGAGAGGCTGAGCGCGCCGTCATGCTGTTTAAGCGAGCGCTTGAAAGCCAGCCCGAAGATTGCCAGGCGCCGCTGCTGCTCGATACGGTTCTGCGCAAGCTCGGGCGGATCGAAGAGGCCACCAAATATAGCTGGATCGGAATCAAGCGCGCCGAGGAGGCAATTCGTGCCCATCCGGAAAACTCGCGCCCCGCCCAGCTTGGGTCGGCTACGCTTGCCGCGCTCGGCGAGAAGGATCGGGCGATGGACTGGCTGTCACGGGCGATGGCGATCGACCCGAACGACGCCAATTGCATTTACAACGCCGCCTGTACTTATGCCCAGATGGGCGAGGCGGAGAAGGCCGTCGAATTGCTTGAACGCTGGTGTCACGAAGCCGGCAATGAATGGACCGGCTGGGTCGAGCACGATACCGATCTCGATCCGATCCGGGACGATCCCCGCTTCAAGGAATTGATGGCGCGGGTTGGCAAAGCGCCAACCGATACCCCTGCCTAATCACGCCGCACGCTTAATTTTTAATCGACGCCGTCACTTTACGCAGCAGCCATCGTGGCAGCAGGCGATGGCCCTGCGCGCCGGCCTTGTTGACCAGCCCGGGAATCGCCACCGCGCGGCCGGCGTCGAGCGCCTTGAGCCCCATCGCCACGACATCTTCCGATTTTGCGCTGATCTTGTCGAACGCGCCATTAGCAGTGAACCCCGCGACCTCGCCGAATTCGGTTTTGGTCGGGCCGGGGCACAAGGCGGTGACCTTTATACCCTTGCTCGCCACTTCCTCATGCAGCGCTTCGGTGAAGCTCAGCACGAACGCCTTGGTCGCGAAATAGGTCGCCATTCCGGGTCCGGGCTGGAAAGCAGCGGTGCTGGCGACGTTGAGAATCGCGCCCGATCCGCGTTCGAGCATCCCCGGCAGCACCGCGTGGCACAATTCGACAAGGGTGCCGATGTTGAGGTCGATCATCGCCCGCTGCCGTGGTCCGTCGAGCGCGACGAACTTGCCCCACAGCCCGAAGCCGGCATTGTTGATCAGCGTGCCAACCGTCTCGCCATTGGCCGCGACGTCGGCCATCACCGCCGCCGCAGCTCCCGACTCGCCAAGGTCCATCACCAGCGCGCGCGCAGTGCCCAGCTCAGTCGCCAGCGCCTCAAGCTCGTTGCGCCGCCGCGCGACCAGCACCAGCCGCTCACCCTGCGCAGCACATTGCCGCGCGAAATCCGCGCCAAGCCCGGCCGACGCGCCGGTAATAAGAGTGACGATCTGGGTCAGGCGACGGTCGCCTTGACGATGCTGCCGGGATTGCGGACCGGCTCGCCGGTGGGGAGCGCGTCGACATGCTCCATCCCGCTCTCGACTTGGCCCCAGACGGTATATTGATTGTCGAGGAAGTTGGCGTTGGTGAAGCAGATGAAGAATTGGCTGTTGGCGCTGTTGGGGCTCGACGAACGCGCCATCGAGCAGGTGCCGCGGACGTGCGGCTCGCTCGAGAATTCGGCCTTCAGGTCGGGCTTCGGGCTGCCGCCCATGCCGCTTCCGGTCGGGTCGCCGCCCTGCGCCATGAAGCCGGGGATGACGCGGTGGAACACCACGCCGTCGTAAAAACCATCCTTGGCTAGTTCGCTGATCCGCTCGACATGGCCCGGGGCCAGATCGGGGCGAAGCTTGATGACGACATCGCCGCCAGTGGAAAGGGTGAGCGTCAGGGTATCGGCCATGGTGAAGTTTCTCCGTTGCAGGTTCGCGCGGCGCTTTAGGCATCCCGCGCGGGTTGCGCCAGAGGCAGCGCGCCCATAGGAGGGCGACACGCGTCGGCAGGGGAGTGACAATGAGCGAGCGCGACACCATCGCCGCCACTGCCGAGCGCCCCGATTCCGCCCTGCGTACTGTGATGGATTCGGAAGACCGGCTGCGTCCCGACTTCGTCGCCAGGGTGCTCGACGCGGTCGAGGCGGGCGATGACGACACTGCCCGCTCGCTGGTCGAGCCGCTCCATCCGGCCGACATCGCCGATCTGATCGAGCTCGCCGCCGCCGACGAGCGCGAGGGGCTGGTCGCGGCGCTGGCCGGAATCGTTGACGCGGACGTCTATGCCGAGCTCAACGAGCATGTCCGCGAGACGTTGATCGACGAGATGGACGCGGCCCAGGTCGCCGACCTCGCCGGGCAGCTCGATACCGACGATGCGGTCGCGATTATCGAGGATCTCGACCGCGACGAGCAGCAGGCGGTGCTGTCGGCGATGGAGCCCGATGATCGCGCCGCGGTCGAAGAAGCACTGACCTATGCCGAGGAAACCGCCGGCCGCCTGATGCAGCGCGACCTGATCGCGGTGCCCGAGCATTGGACGGTCGGCAAAGTGATCGATTACCTCCGATCGTCGGATGAACTGGCGGACGATTTCTGGGAAGTGTTCGTCGTCTCGCCCAATCATCACCCGGTCGGCACGTGCAAGCTGTCGACCATCCTGCGCTCGTCGCGGAGCATCCGGGTCGACGCCATCATGCAGCGCGAACAGACCTTGATACCGGTCGATCTCGATCAGGAAGAAGTCGCGCTCCGGTTCCAGAAATATGCGCTCATCTCGGCTGCGGTGGTCGATCCGGCGGGGCGGCTGGTCGGGATGATCACGGTCGATGACATCGTCCACATCATCCAGGAAGAAGCGGGCGAGGATGCGTTGCTGCTGTCGGGCGCGGGCGACGGCGACATTAACGAGCCGGTGTTCGAAACCTACAAGTCGCGCGTCCGCTGGCTTGCCGCGAACCTGATGACCGCGCTGGTTGCATCGTCGATCATCCGCCTGTTCGAACATTCGATCGAGCGGCTGGCGGTGCTTGCGGTGCTGATGCCGATCGTCGCCGGGGTCGGCGGCAATGCCGGCACCCAGACGCTGGCGGTGACGGTCCGCGCCATCGCCACCAACCAATTGACCGGCTCCAACCGCTGGCGCGCGGTCGGGCGGGAGCTTCGGGTGGCGCTGATGAACGGCCTGACGATCGCGCTTTTGGTGGGTACTGCGGTGACGCTCCTGCTCGGTTCGGCGCAGCTCGGGCTGGTGATTGCCGCCGCGATGATGACCAATATCCTGGTCGCAGGGCTCGCCGGCGTGCTCGTCCCGTTGACGATGGAACGCTATGGTGCCGACCCTGCGGTCGCCTCGTCGATCTTCGTCACGATGGTCACCGACTCGATGGGCTTCCTCGCCTTCCTCGGCCTCGCCACCTGGGTCGGGCTCGTTCCCTAAGGGTTGAAAAGGCGGTGGTTTCCGCCCAGTTCGGCGCGGTGCCGCTCCACCTCACCAAAGTCGCTTTCTCCTGCGCCAGCGTCGAAACCCTCGAACGCCGCGTGATTGCCCGATCAAAGGCTGGCGAGATGCGCGTGGCGACCCGGATGCGCCCCAAGCGCGGGCCCGAACTGGTTGGCGGCGCGCTCCACTGGATCGTCAAGCACCGCATCGTCGCGCGGCAGGAAATCCTGCGGCTCGAAGATCGCAATGACGGGCGGATCGACATCGTTCTGTCCGACAGTCTGGTAATAGTGGCCGCGGCCCCAAAGCGTGCCCACCAGGGCTGGCGCTATCTCGAGGATGCCGACGCGCCCGGCACCGATCTTGATGAAACCGGGATGAGCGAATTGCCGCCACGCATGTATGCGAAGCTGGCGGGGCTTGGACTAGTCTAGCGAAGCTCGGTCGAGCGACACCCAGAGACGCTCGCCGAGCCCTTGATCGTGACGCTGCACGCCGGCTTGCCGATCAGGCTGACGCTCGCCACGCCGATCGCATCGACCTTGGCGGTCCCGGTGGCGGTCAGCTTGATGATCGCCGGGCCGGTTGCGCCGATGACCGCATCCTTCACGCTCAAGGCTTCGCCGTCGAGCGCCGATGTGCCTCGAACAATTGCTGTCAACTTGAGTGCCTTGCCCGCCAGCCGGGCACTCGCCGCGCCCGCCAGCCCAAGCTGGAACTGATCGACATCGACCTTGTCGATCGCGATCGACCCCGCGCCTTGCGCCGATGCTTCGAACTTCAACCCGCGCACCTGGTTGATGTTGAGGCTGCCCGCGCCGTTGACGAACGCAGCGGTCAGATCATGCGTGCCGATCGAAACTTCGACCGGCCCCGCCGATTCGCCGGGGTATCCGCCCCACGATGCCGATCGATTTGCGCGAACGATCAACGTCCGGCCTTCGACCACCACGTCGACCGGATCGAGTGCGCGCGACGATCCGCTGGCGCGCGCGAATGGCGCCACGCCGACGATGAGGTTGACCTTATAATCGCCGTCGACCCGCACCCGGTCGAAACCAGAGACCCCGAAATTGCGGTCGGCGGCGGTCGCGGGGGCGGATGCCAATAGCAAGGCGGCGAGGATGAGCTTGTTCATCAGCCCACTCTCGCCGCACATGGTTAACAAGTCACTAGCGCAAGCGTATCAGCTGCAATTGACGTTGCCCGACCCCAGTTTGTTGACCTCGCACTTGGCGCCGCCGGTGATGGTCACCTCGCCCGATCCAACGATCACCACTTCGGCCGTTTCACTGGCTTGGGCGCGAACATCACCGTTTCCGGCAATGTTGACCTCGGCCGTACGTGCGGTGAGGCCCGCCAGGTCGACATCGCCCGAGCCGCCGATCGCGACTTCGGTCGATTGCGCTTTGCCGGTGGCCTGGATGTTGCCCGACCCACCGATCGCGAAATTGGCCCGCTCGACGGCGAGCCCGTCGACCTTCAAATCGCCCGACCCGCCGATATTGCCTTCGAACCTTTTGGCTGAGGTGCGATCGATGCGGATATTGCCCGTTCCACCAATGTTGGCTTCCTCGATCGCCCCGGCGCCAGTGATGACGAAATGGAGTTTCTGCTTATCGTCGGTCGAATGCCACCGGATGTTCTTGGACTTGGTACGGATCTTGAGCGTTCCATTTTCGACCACCACTTCGGTCTCATCGAAGAAATTCTCGCCGCCGCTGGCCTTGATCGAAGGCGGGCCATCGGCTCGGACTTCGACATCGGCCGCCGCCCCGAGCGAGATTTTGGTGAAGGCGCCTGCAGCGAACGTCCGCTCGACAATCGCGCCGGGCTCGGTCGCCTTGCCGCCGGTCAATTGCCCGACGATCGAATCGTCGCAGGCGGTGAGCAATCCGAGCGCAGCAGCGGCAGCGAGGAATCGAGTGACGTTCATGGCAGTTTCTCCGATCATCAAAGCGTATTGCAGATGTAATACACCAACGCGCCTGGTCGAGGCAACCCCAAACGAAAAGGGCGCCCCGCAAGGGACGCCCTGATCATCTCGGCAGTGCTAAAATCGCTTAAGCGGCAGCGATTTCGGCCTTCGCCTTGTTGTGAATCGCGGCGGCCTTGTTCAAAATCTCGAGGATCTTGACCAGAGCGGCTTTCTCGTCAGTTTCTTCCATCGCGCCCAGTTCGCGCGCCAGGCGCGACGAGGCGGCTTCGAAAATCTGCCGTTCGGAATAGCTCTGTTCGGGCTGGTCGTCGGCCCGGAAAAGGTCGCGGGTCACTTCGGCGATCGACGTCAAATCGCCCGAATTGATCTTGGCTTCATATTCCTGCGCGCGGCGCGACCACATGGTCCGCTTGACCTTGGGCTTGCCCTTGAGCGTCTCGAGCGCGTCTTTCATGGTCTTGTCGCTCGACAGCTTGCGCATGCCAACCGCATCGGCCTTGCCGACCGGTACGCGCAGCGTCATGCGCTCCTTCTCGAACCGCAATACATACAGGTCGAGGCTGGTACCTGCGATTTCGGTATTCTGGAGTTCGACCACGCGGCCGACGCCATGCTTGGGGTAAACGACAAAATCACCAACATCGAAGCTCAATGCTTTCGCTGCCATAGTCTGACCTTTCTGTTGACCGGAAAGTCGGGTGCACCAAGTCGCCGCATCGTCCCCCAAAACGACCCGCGGTCGAGGTGCCCTTTGTCCGGATATCCTGCAAACTCGAGGCCGCCGCAGGATGCAGCTGCCTTCACGCGTGATTGTTTAGCATGAAAATGCTCAAATCTCCAGCCCGAGCTGGATTGGCATCGCAGAGTCATGATTCTGCAACGAATGCAGTCCCAGCCCGAGCAACCTGATTCCCTTGGGGACCGGAAATAACCGGGTCAGCAACTCGATCCCCGCCGCCGTGAACGCGGCCAGATCGGCGACCGGCGCGGTCAGGCACTTCGATCGGGTGATCATGGTGAAGTCGCCATATTTGACCTTCAGCGTGATCGTCCGCCCCTTTACCTCCGCCCGCTCGACCCGCGTCCAGGCGTAACCCGCCACCCGCGACAGCTCGGCAATCAGTGCAGCGGCGTCGCGCAAATCTTCGTCGAACGTGCGTTCGGCGCTGACCGATTTATACGGCCGGTCGGGTTTGACCTCGCGGGTGTCGATGCCGCGCGCGATTCTCCAATACCATTGCCCCGATGATCCAAAATGCGCTTCCAGTTGCTCGATCGGCCAGGCGGCAAGATCGGCCCCGGTGGCGATCCCCAGCCGCTCCATCTTCGCCGCCGTTACTGGCCCGACGCCGTGGAAGCGCTTGACCGGCAGGGTTGCGACAAACGCCGCGCCCTTGTGTGGTGGGATGACGCAAATCCCGTTGGGCTTGTTCTGGTCGGACGCCAGTTTGGCGATGAACTTGCAATAACTCACGCCGGCCGACGCGGTCAGCCCGGTCTCGGCCCTGATTCGCGCGCGAATATCCTCGGCAATCGCCCGCGCGCTACCCAGCCCGCGCCGGTCCTCGCTGACATCGAGATAGGCTTCGTCGAGCGAGAGTGGCTCAACCAGCTCGGTATAATCGGCGAAGATCGCGCGGATTTGCTGGCTAACCGCTTTATAGACATCAAACCGCGGTTTCACGAACAGCAGCTCGGGGCAACGGCGCTTAGCGGTCACCGACGGCATGGCCGATCGGACGCCAAACACCCGCGCTTCATAGCTTGCCGCCGCAACCACCCCGCGATGTCCGCCGCCGACCGCCAGCGGCCTTCCCCTAAGCTCGGGATTGTCGCGCTGTTCGACCGACGCATAGAAAGCGTCCATGTCGACATGGATGATCTTTCTTGGGGAAGGAGCGTTCACCTCTCGTTCTATAGCTTGGCATGCACGCTGAGTCATGCTTTAGGCGACGTCAAATCTTCCTTCAGGAATCACGATGAACATCCACGAATATCAGGCCAAGGAATTGCTCGCGACATTCGGCGTTCCGGTTCCCGCCGGCCACGCCGCCATGACCGCCGATGAAGCCGTCGCTGCGGCGCAGCAGCTTCCCGGGCCATTGTGGGTGGTCAAAGCGCAAATCCACGCCGGTGGCCGCGGCAAGGGCAAGTTCAAGGAACTTGGCCCCGATGCCAAGGGCGGCGTCCGCCTCGCCCGCTCGATTGACGAAGTCCGCGCCGCCGCCGAGGAAATGCTCGGCAAGACCCTGGTAACCATCCAGACCGGGGCCGAGGGCAAGCAGGTCCAGCGCCTTTACATCACCGACGGCGTCGACATCGCCAAGGAATTCTATCTCGCCTTGCTGGTCGACCGCGAAACCGGCCGCATCGCGGTCGTCGCCTCGACCGAGGGCGGGATGGATATCGAAGCGGTGGCGCATGACACCCCCGACAGGATTGAAACCATCACGATCGACCCCGCGACCGGGATCATGCCGCACCACGGCCGCGCCATTGCCGCCACGCTCGGGCTGACAGGCGATCTCGCCAAACAGGCCGCCAACGTACTCGCCAAGCTCTACGCCGCGTTCGTCGGCACCGACGCCAGCCAGATTGAGATTAACCCGCTCGCGGTCACCACCGACGGCAAGTTACTGGTGCTCGACGCCAAGGTCGGGTTCGACGCCAATGCGATGTTCCGCCATCCCGACCTGGTCAAACTGCGCGACCTGACCGAGGAAGATCCGATGGAGATCGAGGCCTCGAAATATGACCTCGCCTACATCAAGCTCGATGGCGACATTGGCTGCATGGTCAATGGCGCGGGCCTCGCGATGGCGACGATGGACATCATCAAGTTGAACGGCGCGTTCCCCGCCAACTTCCTCGACGTCGGCGGCGGCGCGTCGAAGGAAAAGGTCACGGCGGCATTCAAGATCATTTTGAGCGACCCCGCAGTGAAGGGCATCCTCGTCAACATCTTCGGCGGGATCATGAAGTGCGACATCATCGCCGACGGAATCGTCGCGGCGGCGCGCGAAGTGAATATCTCGGTGCCGCTGGTGGTTCGCCTCGAAGGCACCAACGTTGCCGAGGGCAAGGCCATCCTCGCCAATTCGGGCCTGCCGATCGTCAGCGCCGACGACCTCGGCGACGCCGCCCGCAAGATCGTCGCTGAAGTCAAAGTTGCAGCTTAACCCGCCGGAGAAACAGGCATGAAACTCCTCGTCGCCGTCAAGCGCGTCATCGATTATAACGTCAAGCCACGGGTCAAGATGGACGGCTCGGGCGTCGATCTCGCCAATGTCAAAATGTCGATGAACCCGTTCGATGAGATCGCGGTCGAGGAAGCCATTCGCCTCAAGGAGAAAGGCGCCGCGACCGAGATTGTCGCGGTGTCGGTCGGCCCGGCCAAGGCGGCGGAAACATTGCGCACTGCGCTGGCGATGGGTGCCGACCGCGCGATCCTAATCCAGTGCGATGACGAGGTCGAACCGCTCGCCGTCGCCAAGATATTGAAGGGCGTGGTCGATGAGGAACAGCCCGGCCTCGTGATCCTCGGCAAGCAGGCGATCGACGATGATAGCAACCAGGTCGGGCAAATGCTCGGCGCCTTACTCGGCTGGCCGCAGGGCACCTTTGCGTCGAAACTCGAAGTTGCCGGCAGCGACATCAACGTCACCCGCGAAGTCGATGGCGGGCTCGAGACGCTGAAGCTCGCCACCCCGGCGATCATCACCACTGACCTTCGCCTCAATGAACCGCGCTACGCGTCGCTGCCCAACATCATGAAGGCCAAGTCGAAGCCGATGGCGACCAAATCGCCGGGCGATTACGGGGTCGACGTCGCGCCGCGTCTAGAGACGTTGAAGGTGATCGAACCGGCCAAGCGCAGCGCCGGGATCAAGGTCGGATCGGTCGATGAACTGGTCGACAAACTCAAGGCGATGGGAGTTGCCAAATGAAGACCCTGGTTCTCGTCGAACATGACGGCAACGTGGTGAAAGACGCCACCCTCGCTACCGTTGCCGCCGCCGCCCAATTGGGCGAAGTGCATTTGCTCGTCGCCGGATCGGGCGTCGGCGCGGTCGCAACTGCGGCTGCGGCGATCACCGGCGCTGGCAAGGTTCATGTCGCCGACGCCGCGCATCTCGAGCATCAACTGGCCGAAGATGTAGCGCCGATCGCTGCCGCTCTGATGGGGCATCATGACGCCTTCCTCGCTTGCTCGACCACCACCGGCAAGAACATCGCCCCGCGCGTTGCCGCCTTGCTCGATGTGATGCAGATTTCGGACATCATGTCGGTCGAGGGCGAAGACATTTTCACCCGCCCGATTTACGCCGGCAACGCCATCGCCACGGTCAAGTCAAAGGATGCCAAGAAGGTCATCACCGTGCGCGGCACCGCGTTCGAAAAGGTGTCGCGCGATGGCGGCAGCGGGACGGTCGAGGCGGTCGATGCGGGGGGTGCCTCGGGCAAATCATCGTTCGTCGGTGCCGAGCTGTCCAAGTCCGAACGCCCTGAACTGACGAGCGCGAAGATCATCGTCTCGGGCGGCCGCGCCTTGGGCTCGTCGGAGCAATTCCACGCCTTGATCGACCCGCTCGCCGACAAGCTCGGCGCGGGTGTCGGCGCAAGCCGCGCGGCGGTCGATGCCGGTTATGCCCCCAACGATTACCAGGTCGGCCAGACCGGCAAGATTGTCGCACCGGAAGTCTACATGGCGATCGGCATCTCGGGCGCGATCCAGCATCTCGCCGGAATGAAGGATTCGAAGGTGATCATCGCCATCAACAAGGACGAGGACGCCCCGATCTTCCAGGTCGCGGACATCGGCCTGGTCGGCGATTTGTTCAAGATCGTGCCGGAACTGACCGAAAAGCTTTAGACAAAAGCAAACGGGCCCGCCTCCGATGGGAGACGGGCCCGGGCTGGGGACTGTTGAGACTTAGCGGTTGCCGTCGTTCGTTTCGGCTTCACCGCTGGCTTCGCCATTGGCCGATCCGCTGGCGCTGACCGATCCCGTCACGCTGCCCGCAAGGTTGCCTGCACGATCGCGGACGTTGCCGACAGCGCCGGTAGCGCGATCGCGGATATTGCCGACAGCACCGGTCGCCCGATCGCGGACGTTACCGACCGCCGTCGTCGCGCGGTCGCGCACATTGCCGACGGTATTCGCGACCTGATTGGTGCCGATCGCCTGCAAGCCAACCCCGGCATTACCGCTGGCCGAGCCGTCGGCCGACGATGAACCGGCCAGGCCGACGTTGTTGCCGAGGCCGCCCGCGCCGACCGCCGAACTGGCAACGCTGCTGACCGATCCGGCGAGGCCGGCATTGGCGCTGGCATTGCCGTTGCCGGTGTCGACCGCGCGGCTTGAGGTAACGCTGCCGCTGAGGCTATTGTCGATCGCGCCAGTGGCGTTGCCGACGATCGAGCCGCTGCCGAGCAGGCCGCCGCCCGACGCGCTGCCCGAGCCGCCGAGCGCGCCCGATACGGCGCCACCGAGACTGCCGCTGCCGCCGCCGAGCAGCTGGGCTTGGGCGGGTGCCACAACGATGGCCGATCCGGCCAGCGCGATGCCGAGAAGCTTGCGATTGAACATCTATATTCTCCCTTTGTACGAGGGGCATTTGTTGCCCCGTCTGCAAGGAGAACGGCGTGGCACCGACACTTCATCCCGGATCGCCGAAAAATTATTTCAGTCCGACCGTTTTGGGTGCGATGCGGCACGATCTGCACACGATCCCCTGGCCGACGCGGCCCTTGCCGGGGTCGGCTTCGGCGACGAGGCGCTGGGCGGTGCCAACCGCCGCCAGTCGGGCCGCAACCAACGGCGCCGCGAAACTGGTGCCGCGGACCACAGCAAAGCCCTTGCCCGGCGATGCCGCGACCAGATCGGCGCCGGGGGCGGCGAAATCGACATGGGTCGAGCGCCCCGCTTCGCGCAGCGCGCGGTCGCTCGCATCGACCCCGGTCACCGCGATTACCCCGGGGTATGATGCCGGATATTGCGGCGGTGCTGCGGGGCCGTCATTGCCGACCGCAGCAACCACCGCGATACCGCGCGCCCGCAATGCCGCAATGGCGCGGGCCAGCGCGGCGTTGCCCGGGCCAACCAGGCTGATATTGATCACGCTTGGTTGCTTTGTCGCCGCCCAGGCAAGCGCGCGAATGATGGTCGTGGCTGAACCGGCCGCGGCATTGCCGCCATAGACGTCGCCGACAAACAGGCGGGCACCGCGCGCCGCGCCGCGAAATGCGCCTTGGTCGCCAACCAGCAGTGATCCAACCGCCGTGCCATGCCCGGTCGGCTGCGCGGTGCCGGCAAAGCCGCGCTGCTCGATCGCGGCGCGGGCCAGCGACGGATGTGATGCGACGCCGCCGTCGATCATCGCGATTCGCGTGCCGGGGCGGACCGCCGGGGCTGCGGCCAACGTTGGACTGGCCGCCGCCAGCGCCGCGCCAACGGCGGGCAGCAGCGCTGCACCGGCCGGTTCAAATATATGATTATAGTCGGCGTCGAGCGTGGGCGCCGCCTTGCGCAGCGTTTTCAGGGCTTCGCGGACATTCATTCTGCGCGGCACCGCCAGAGTGACGATTCTTAAGCCGAGTTCGGGGGTTTGCTGATCGACCAAAACCCGAAATCCGGCGCGTTGGGCGAGGGCCAGCGAAGCTGGATCGGGGTCGGTCGCGATCAGCTCATTCTTGCGCACCGGTTGGCCATCGCCATCCCGATCAAGCGTGGTGCGGTTGGCGCGGATCAGCTGGGCCAGCCGAATCGCGCGAAGATTGACCAACTGGACCGGAGCAGCGGTGGTGACGGTGGTCGACTGGCTCACCCGGTCAAGACTTGGCTGCGTTGCCTGCTGGATTTCGCTTGTCGACATGCCAAGCGCCTGCCCAAGCCCGCCGATGTTGCTGAGTTCACCAAGCGATCGATCGACGGCGCCACCGACTCCGCCGCCGATGCTGCCGACAGTCCCGCCGATCGGCGAATTGCCGCCGGTCAGTCCGCCTAGCCCGCCGCCGCCGCCAAGCAATTGCGCCGGGGCAGCGCTTGCGGTGAGGGCTGCCACTAGCAGCGCGGAGAAGAATGTGGATTTGGACATTGGTAAACCTTTTCTTATGCGGTTGCGGATGAAACGTCGAACCCGCGCCGTTTCATCCGCATGAGGTGCAATGAATTCTCGATCCCCGTTCGATGTCGAATTGGCCCCGGTGTGGCCGCGGCTAAGACGTTTTGCTTTTTCGCTCGCCCGCGATGCGGCCGATGCCGACGATCTGTCGCAGATGGCGGTGGAGAAAGCGTTTCGCTCATTCGGGCAATATCAGGCTGGGACGCGGTTCGACAGTTGGCTGTTCCGGATCTGCCGGACAATGTGGATCGACCAGATGCGGTCGCGGGCGCGCAAATCCGCGTTCGAGGCACCACCCGAAGCCGGCGAGAATGTGGGGCACGACCCGCGCGCCGCGACCGACGCGGTGATCGATTTGAACCGCGCCATGGCGGCAATGCAGCGGCTGCCGGACGAACAACGCGAGGTGGTCGCGCTGATCCTGATCGATGGCTTCGGCTATCGCGAGGCGGCGGAAATTTTGGGCCAACCGGTCGGCACCGTGTCGAGCCGGTTGGTGCGCGGGCGGCAGGCGTTGCTGGCGATGCTCGGCGAAGGTGGATGAAATGACCGACGAACAAGAATTTTATGCGTGGCTCGATGGTGAACTCGATGCTGCGCAGGCCGAGCGGGTCGCGGCGCGCGTCGCCGCCGATCCGGCGCTGGCGGCGCTTGCAAGCCAGCATCGCGCGCTCGGCAGTGGGCTGCGCGCAGCGTTTGCGCCGGTCATCGATCAGTCTCCGCCAGCGCCAAGCTTCGGCGCCACGGTGATTCATTTCCAAGCACGCCGTGACGCTCGGCCTCCTGCTCGCCAAGCCTATGGCCTGCCGCAATGGGCTGCGATTGCGGCAACCCTGGTGGTCGGCCTGGTTGCTGGCCAATTGACCGTCTCGCGATCGGACGCGCCGATTGAAACGCGCGGGGGGGCGATGGTCGCGTCGGCGTCGCTCGACCGGGCGCTCGATGCCAGGTTGGCCTCGGCCGGTGAGGACGGACCAGTGCGGGTCGGGCTGACCTTTCGCGACCGTGAAGGCGCAATTTGCCGAAGCTTTACCGGCCAAGGCGCAAGCGGGCTCGCTTGCCGCGCGGATGACGATTGGCGGGTACAAGCCATGTTCGCCGCCGCCGCCGGCCAAGGCGCCGGCTATCGAATGGCGGCGGGCGACGATCCGCGACTGGCGAGCCTCATCGACGAGCGGATTTCGGGCGAGCCGTTCGACGCCGCTGCGGAGAAAGCCGCCCGCGATCGGGGGTGGCGCTAGCCTTCGTCGCGCAAATTGCGCAAGGTGAATGTGGCAGCTTGATCGTCATCGGACGGCTCGTCGCTGGCGAAAATCTCGCGTGCTTCGGCTTCGTCGTCAGGCGGGCAGGCGGTCATCGCCGCGCGGCGCAGCACCAAGTAGCCGACCACTCCCGACAGCAACGACCCCGCCAGCGTGCCGATCTTGGCCGCGTCGATCGCCGCCGCATTGCCCGGAAAGGCGAGCGCGCCAATGAACAGGCTCATCGTGAAGCCGATCCCGCATAGCAAGGCTGCGCCATAAAGCTGTGCGCTGCTAGTCCCGGCAGGACGCGGTGCGAGGCCCGCCCGCACCGCCAGCACAATCGTCCCCGCAACCCCGATTTGCTTGCCGACGAACAGCCCGAGCATCACCGCCAGCGGCAGCGGTTCGGCCAGCATCGCCACCCCGCCCGACAGCGACACGCCCGCACTGACCAGCCCGAACAATGGCACCACCCCGAACATCACCCACGGGTGGATCGCATGCTCCAGCTTGCGCAGCGGTGATTTGCCGCTCGAATCGCGGATCGGCACGGTCAGCGCAGTCAGCACCCCGGCGACTGTTGGATGAACCCCGCTCGCCAGCATCGCCAGCCACAGCAGGACGAACCCGATCAGATAAGGCGTCAGCCGCCGAACTCTGAACATCGACAATCCGGCCATCGCGCCAAGAATCGCGAGCCCTGCGCCAAGCGCCACCACGTCGAGATCGCGGGTGTAGGCCAAGGCGATGATGATCACCGCGCCAATGTCGTCGATCACTGCGATCGTGACCAACAGCAATTTAAGCGACGGCGGCGCACGCGGGCCGAGCAACGCGAGGATCCCGACCGCAAAAGCAATGTCGGTCGCGGCGGGGATCGCCCAGCCAGCGCGATACGCCCCGGCACCTTGGGTGATCGCGAGATAGACCGCCGCCGGCACCGCCATTCCGGCAACCGCAGCCAGGATGGGTAGCCGCCGCGCCTCACGCTCGGCGAGCCGCCCCTCGATCCATTCGCGTTTCACTTCCAGCCCGACGAGCAGGAAAAACAACGCCATCGCGCCATCGGCGATCGCGCCGTGCACCGACGCCTGGCCAAAGCCGACGAACATCGGGCCGACGCGGGCGTGGGTCAGTTCGTGCCAGCCATGTGCCAATGGCGAATTGGCGAGCACCAGCGCAATCATTGCACTGGCGATCAGCAATTGCCCCGCGCGGCGGTCCTGGGTCGCACCATCAGCCATTGCGGTACCCTAAGGTGCGGCTCTGGTGGCGGAAAGCAAAACCGGTCGCTTCGGCTCGACTTTTTCCGATCGACGCGGCTAGGCTAGGTGGATGGGCGAACAATTGCTGGTCATCGACGAAGGCACATCGAGCACGCGCGCGATGCTGGTCGATGCCGACGGCGCCTGCGGCGCGATGGCGCAGCGCAACCTGACGACGCTTTATCCCCGGCCCGGCTGGGTCGAACAGGATGCCGAGGAAATCTGGCGGCTGACGCTGGCGGCGGCGCGCGACGCGGTTGGCGACAAGGCAGACCGCATCGCCGCGATCGGCATCACCAACCAGCGCGAAACGATCGTCTTCTCGGACCGCATGACCGGCGCCGCGCTGGCCCCGGCCATCGTCTGGCAGGACCGCCGCACCGCTGACGCTTGCGCCGCCTTACGCGATGCCGGTCACGAACCGCTCGTGCAATCGAGCACCGGCCTTCTCCTCGATCCTTATTTCAGCGCCACCAAGATCGCGTGGGCGCTCGACCATTGGCCGCAGCTTCGCGCTGCCGGCGACCGGCTGTGCCTTGGGACAATCGAAAGTTGGCTGGTGTATCAGCTGACCGGCGGGCTCCACGTGACGGACGCCACCAACGCCTCGCGCACCCAGTTGATGGATTTGTCCGGCGGGTGGGACGACACTTTGTGCGCCCTGTTCGGCGTGCCCCGCAATGCCCTTCCCGACATCATCGACTGCGCCGGTCCGATCGGTTTCACTCTGCCCGAACATTTCGGCTATTCCATCCCGATCACCGGCCTGGCTGGCGACCAGCAGGCCGCAGCGATCGGTCAGGCCTGCTTTGACCCCGGCGATACCAAGGCGACCTATGGTACCGGCGCGTTTATCCTGACCCACGCGGGTGCGACCCCGCCGGTCTCTGCGCACCGCTTGCTGTCAACCATCGCGTGGCAACTCGGCGGGGAGCGCGCTTACGCCCTCGAGGGGTCATTGTTCGTCGCCGGGCAGATGGTCCACTGGCTGCGCGACGATCTTGCCCTGATCGCCGCATCGGACGATTGCGCGGCGCTTGCCCGCTCGGTCGCCGACAGCGGGGGAGTCCACATCATCCCTGCTTTTGCCGGGCTCGGCGCGCCGCACTGGCGGCCCGATGCGCGTGGTGCGATCCTCGGGCTGACCCTCGGCACCGGCCGCGCCCATCTGGTCCGCGCCGCGCTGGAAGCGGTCGCCAACCAGTCGGCCGAGCTCCAGCGCGCCTTTGCCGCCGACGGCGTCATCTGGTCCTGCCTAAGGATCGATGGCGGCATGGCAGGCAATGATTTCCTCGCCCAGGATTTGGCCGACGTGCTTGGAATCGCGGTCGACCGCCCGGCCAATGTCGAAAGCAGCGCAATCGGCGCGGCGATGCTCGCATCGGTCGGCGCGGGGCTTCATTCGACCCTGCGCTCAGCGGCTTCGGCGATGCGCCAACCCGACGCCAACTTTCAGGCGGCCCTCGCCCCGGCCGCGCGATCGGCGCGACTGGCGGCCTGGGATCGATCAATCGCGGCAATTATCGGCGGTTCATCCTGGGTCAATCCAGTTCATGATCATTTGAGCTAAGGCATTGATTGCGTTTGAACTATTGCGACGTAAAAGAAACAAGGTTTCGCATTGCGCGCTTGACGATCGGGAAGAATACGTGTCGGCAAAACTCGCTTTTTTGATCATTCCTCTGACTGTCGCAATTGCCGGGAGCGCCTGCGCCATGAATTCGCCGTCGCAACAGCAGGTACAGTGCCGGGTCGTCGGCGCCGAAAAGTTGCCGACGGCGGCGGGCAATGCCGATTCGATTTGCGCGGCCATCGCCAGCGCGGCAGCGACCGGCGCGCCGACAGCGCGGTTCAGTGTTGAAGTGCGCGTCCTCGGCCAGTCGGCGCTCGCCGCGACCTTGACCACCGCCGACGGCAAGATTCTTCCCGAGCAGAAATTCGCATCGAGCGACCGCCTGCTAACCGCCAGTTCGATCGACTTTTTTGCCCGGTCGCTGGTGGAAACGGCGCGAGCGGGCGCGCGCTAGGTCGGCGTCTGTGCCGGATGATTTTATCTTATGTTAAGGTTTCGCTTCAACGACGGTGTAAGGGTTTCGCAATTCATCGTTTTCGAAAATTGTTCAGTCAGTCTTTCAGCAGCAGGTGGGTATAGTGCCGGACATTCCTGGTAATAACACGACGACGACGACCATCACTGTTGGTGGCACGGTTACTGACGTCCTCGAAGTAAATGGCGATCATGACTGGATCCGGATCGACCTGGTCGCCGGGCAAAAGATCACCATCACGCTCGGTAGCGGCACGCTCGAGGACCCCTATCTGCGGCTCCGCGACGCCAATGGCGCGTTGCTCGGCGAAAATGACGACATCAGCTCGGGCGTAGTCCGCGATTCCAGGCTCGTGTTTACCGCCACCACGACCGGCACTTATTATCTCGACGTCGGTGCATTCAACGAAGCCTACACCGGCACTTATCAGCTCAATGTCGTGACCTATACGCCGCCACCGGTGGCGAGCTATGTCGACATCGCGACCCATCTCACCAGCGGCTATTGGGGCGGCGACAGCCATCACTTCAATGTCACGCAGGGCGGTTCGATCAGCGTCAACCTGACCGGGCTGACGGCGGCTGGCCAGAACCTCGCCCGCAACGCGCTCGCGTTATGGACCGACGTGATCGGCGTGACCTTCAACGAAGTGGCAAGTGGCGGCCAGATCGTGTTCGACGACAATCAGTCTGGGGCGTTTTCGCAAGGGGTGTGGGCTAATGGCATCATTAGTTCGGCGGAGGTCAATGTTTCGACCCAGTGGCTGACCAGTTACGGCACGTCGCTGACGTCTTATTCGTTCCAGACCTACATTCATGAAATCGGCCACGCACTGGGCCTCGGCCATGCCGGTTTCTACAATACGACCGCAACCTATGCCGATGACGCCTTGTTCGCCAACGACGGCTGGCCGGCGACCATCATGTCCTATTTCGACCCGTCCGAAAGCACCTATTTCGCGAACCAGGGCTTTTCCGATTTATTCGCGACGACCCCGATGCTGGCCGACATTCGCGCCGTGGCGACACTCTATGGCCTGTCGACGGTCACGCGTACCGGCGACACCGTTTACGGCTTCGGCAACACTAGCGGTCGGGCGGTTTACGGGGCCTCGGCGGGTTCGATCCCCTATCTCCATACCATCGTCGACAGCGGCGGAATCGATACGCTCGATTATTCGGGATATTCGGAAAATCAGCGGATCGACCTGACGCAGGAGGCATTCTCCAACATCGGCGGCGGGGTCGGCAACGTTTCGATCGCATTTGCAACGGTGATCGAAAATGCCAATGGCGGCGACGGCAATGATACGCTCATCGGCAATGCCGCCAACAATCTGCTCAGGGGCAATGGCGGCAACGACATCCTCAATGGCTTTGGCGGCGCTGACGTCCTGATCGGCGGAACCGGCAACGACACGATCGACGGCGACGATGGCGTCGATACCGCCAGCTACATCACCGCTTTTGCTGCCGTGACGGTCAATCTGGCGACCGGGACTGGCGCTTCGACCGGGGCTGGCGATGCAGCGGTTGTCGGCCTTGATACGTTGATCGAGATCGAAAATGTCACGGGTAGCAACTTTGGCGACACGCTGACCGGCAACGGTTTCGCCAACAGCCTCGACGGCGGCACTGGCAATGATGTCATTTCGGCTGGCGGCGGCGATGATTTCATCATCGGCGGCGCGGGCACGGACAATCTCACCGGCGGAACCGGCGCGGACGCATTCTCCGACACGCGCTCCGGCCTCAACGGCGACACGATCACCGATTTCACCAGCGCCGACCGGATCGTGCTGACCGATGCCACCTTGGCTGGTTTCACCTTCAGCCTGTCGGGCTCGACGCTGACCTATAGCGGCGGGTCGCTCACCCTGACTGGCGGGATCGTCGGGACCTTGGTTGCGTCGGCGGCGAGCGGCGGCGGGGTCCAGCTGACGATCCAGGCGATCGTCCCGCCGATCGCCGATGTCCGCAACGATTTCAACGGCGACGGGCGCAGCGATATCCTGTGGCGCAGC
>NZ_JANMLM010000109.1:0-51031 GCF_031372575.1 Sphingomonas sp.
CTCGGCCTTGTGCGCGAGCATCGGGCCGGGGATGCAATCGCCAATCGCCCAGATGCTGGGAACCGACGTGCGGAAATCATGGTCGGTTTCGACCTGGCCGCGCGCGTTGACGGTCAGCCCGACCTTGTCGAGGCCGAGGCCGTCGGTGTTGGGGCGCCGCCCGATCGAGACGAGGACGACGTCGGCCTCAATGGTCGAAGCCTGGCCGCCGTTTGATGGCTCGACGGTAAGGCTCGCCTTGCCGCCGTTGACGCTCGCGCCGGTGACCTTGGTTCCGGTCTTGATGTCGAAGCCCTGCTTCTTGAAGATCTTGGCGCTTTCCCTGCGCACTTCCTCGTCCATGCCGGGGAGGATCTGGTCGAGATACTCCACAACCGTCACCTTGGCACCAAGCCGCAGCCAGACGCTGCCGAGCTCGAGCCCGATGACCCCGCCGCCGATCACGACCATATGGTCGGGGACCTTGGGCAGCGCCAGCGCGCCGGTCGAGTCGACGATCACGAACGACTCATTGTCGACCTCAACGCCGGGCAGCGGAGTGACTGACGATCCGGTGGCGATCATGATGTTTTTCGCGGTAACCGACTTACCGCCGACGTTGACTGCATTTGGGCCTTCGAACGTCGCATAGCCCTTGAGCCAGTCGACCTTGTTCTTCTTGAACAAAAATTCGATTCCGCCGGTCAATTCCTTGACCGCCTTGGCTTTTTCGGCGTGCATCTGGTCGAGGTTGAGCGAGACTCCCGAAAAATCGATCCCGAACTTGGCCAGCGCGCCGGAATGGGCTTCCTTGTACAGTTCGGACGCGTGGAGCATCGCCTTGGACGGGATGCAGCCGACGTTGAGGCAGGTGCCGCCAAGCGTCGCGCGCCCCTCGGCACAAGCCGTCTTCAGCCCGAGCTGTGCCGCGCGGATCGCCGCGACATAGCCGCCCGGGCCGGAGCCGATGACGAGAAGGTCGTAGTCGAAATTGTCAGCCATCAATTTTTCTCTTTCCGGTCATAGAATCCGGTCCACGGCAGACCCTGTTCGACTTCGGTAGGTTCCGGAAATTTCGCTCTATACTGAACTCGTTGCTCACTCGCGAGCGAGAGATACCAATCATCGAACTCCATCCAGTAATCTTCGCCATACCCCATTCGCCAGCCAATCGAGCCGAGCCCGATATGTGGGTATTTCAGCCATGGCGGAAGCAGCTCGTCAGGCATCATAAATCGATCAGAAGACGCGTCGGGTCCTCGATCGCTTCCTTGACGCGGACGAGGAAGGTGACCGCCTCGCGGCCGTCGATCAGGCGGTGGTCGTAGCTCAAGGCGAGATACATCATCTGCCGGGCGACGATCTGGCCGTCCTTGACCACCGGCCGCTCCTCGATGCGGTGCATGCCAAGCACCGCGGACTGGGGCGGGTTGATGATCGGGGTCGACAGCAAGCTGCCAAACACGCCGCCGTTGGAGATGGTGAAGGTGCCCCCGCGCATATCCTCGGCGGTCAGCGCGCCGTCCTTGGCCTTCTTGCCGTACGCCGCGATGGCTTTTTCGATCTCGGCGAAGGTCATGCGGTCGGCGTTGCGGACGACCGGCACGACCAGCCCCTTGGGCGCCGACACCGCGACCGAGACGTCGAGATAATCGTGATAGACGATCTCGTCGCCCTCGATGCTGGCGTTGACCGAGGGAACGTCCTTGGCCGCCAGAGCCACGGCCTTCACGAAGAAACCCATGAAGCCTAAGCGGATGCCGTGCTTTTTCTCGAACAGATCCTTGTAGCGCGCGCGGGCGTCGATGACGGCTGTCATGTCGACATCGTTGAAGGTGGTGAGCAACGCCGCAGTGTTCTGCGCTTCCTTCAGCCGGGTTGCGATCGTCTGGCGCATCCGCGTCATCTTGATCCGCTCTTCGCGGCGATCACCGGTCGGGGCAGGTTGCGTAGTGGACGATGCTGGCGCTTCGGGCGCGGATGCAGGCGCGCTGGTTTTGGCAGTCGCCGCCGCGAGGACGTCGTCCTTTGTGATCCGGCCGTCCTTGCCGCTGCCCTTGATGGCCGAGGGATCGACGTGGTTGGCTAGCACGGCACGGCGGACTGCGGGGGAGAGGGTTAGCGCGGCGTCTTGCGCGGTCGGTGCGGGCGGTGCTTCGGCAACCTTAGCTTCTGGCACCACGGCTCCGGCCTGCGCTGGAGGACTTGCTACGGCCCCGTCCCCGATCAAGGCAATCAGCGCGCCGACCGCGACCGTATCGCCTTCCTTGGCGACCTGCTCGGCGAGCGTTCCGGCGACTGGCGAAGGAACCTCGACCGAGACCTTGTCGGTTTCCAGGCTGACGATCGGCTCGTCGATCGCGACCGCGTCGCCGGGCGCCTTGAGCCACTGGCCGACGGTCGCTTCGGTGATCGATTCGCCCAGCACGGGGACTTTGACCTCGGTCGACATGATAATCCTAACTCCCGGCCTTGCCGGCTTGGTGAACGGTTTCGGTCGCGGCCAAAGCAGCGGCCGGGGCCGCATCGCGTTCGCCCAGCGCGTAGGCGACCAGCGCGGCTTGCTCGGCCACATGGCGCTTGGCAAGGCCGGTGGCGGGCGAGGCCGAGGCGGCGCGACCGGCATAGATCGGCCGCAGATTGGCAAAACCGGCGTCGGACAAGCTCTCCTCGAGCAAATTCTCGACGAAGCCCCACGCGCCATTATTCTTCGGTTCTTCCTGCGCCCAGACCAGCTCGGTGAGCTCGGGCATCGCCTTCAGGCGCTTTTCCAGTGGCTCCGACGGGAACGGATACAGCTGCTCGATGCGGAGGATTTCGGTCGTGGCATCCCCAGCCTTGTCGCGTGCTTCGATCAGTTCGTAAGCGAGCTTGCCCGAGCAAAGCACCAGCCGTTTGGTAGTGCCGGGCGCGGGCGGGTTTAGGTCACTGAGGATGCGCTTGAAATGCCCCTCGCCAATCAAATCGTCGCGGCTAGACACGGCCATCTTGTTCCGCAGCAGCGACTTGGGGGTCATGATGATCAACGGCTTGCGGAAATCGCGCAGCATCTGACGACGCAGGATGTGGAAATAATTGGCCGGCGTGGTGCAATTGGCGACTTGGATATTGTCCTGCGCGCACAGCTGGAGAAAGCGTTCGAGCCGCGCCGAACTATGCTCCGGCCCCTGCCCTTCGAAGCCGTGCGGCAGCAGCAGAACCAGCCCCGAGGCGCGCAGCCACTTGGCCTCCCCCGCCGCGATGAACTGGTCGATGATGGTCTGCGCGCCATTGGCGAAATCGCCGAACTGCGCTTCCCACAACACCAGCGTTTTGGGGTCGGCGATCGAATAGCCATATTCGAAGCCGAGCACGCCGAATTCGGACAGGGGACTGTCGCGGACTTCGAAGCGTGGCTTGTCGGTGTGGCCGTCGTTGATCTGGCGCAGCGGGATATATTTCTCGCCAGTCTGTTGGTCGATCCACGCGGCGTGGCGCTGGCTGAAGGTGCCGCGCCCCGAATCCTGGCCCGACAGGCGGACGCCATAGCCATCTTCGACCAAACTGCCGAACGCCAACGATTCCGCCGTCGCCCAGTCGATCCCCTGCCCGCCCTCCAGCGCGCCTTTCCGCGCATCGAGAATGCGGCCTAGCGTCTTGTGGATCGTCAGGCCCTCGGGCGGCGTCGTGGTCAGCTTGGCCAGCCGCGCGTACAGTTCGGCATCGATCGCGGTGTTGACGTTGCGGCGCGCATCGACCGGCTCGCCCGGCCGCCCGAGCCCCGCCCAGCGGCCTTCGAACCAGTCTGCCTTGTTGGGCAGATAGCTCGCCCCGGCGGCGAATTCGCCTTCGAGCAGCTTAGTGAATTCGGCGGTGCGCGCGTCGATCCACGCCTGGTCGACCACGCCCTCGGCAAGCAGCCGCTCGGCATAAACCGCGCTGATCGGCGCGTGCTTGGCGATCTCGGCATACATTAACGGCTGGGTGAAGCTCGGCTCGTCGCCCTCATTATGCCCGAACCGGCGATAGCACCACATGTCGATGACGATGTCGCGGTTGAATTCCTGGCGATACTCGATCGCCAGCTTGCAGCAGAAGGTGACCGCTTCGGGATCGTCGCCGTTGACGTGGAGGATCGGCGACTGGACGCCTTTCGCCACGTCCGACGGATATGGCGAGGAGCGGCCGAACTGTGGGCTCGTGGTGAAGCCGATCTGGTTGTTGATGATGAAGTGGATCGTGCCGCCGGTGCCATAACCGGGCAGGCCCGAGAAACTGAGGCATTCCCACACCACGCCCTGTCCGGCGAAGGCGGCGTCGCCGTGGAGCAGGATCGGCAGCACGGTATCGCCCTCGCGGTCGCCCTTGATGGTCTGCACCGCCCGGCTTTTCCCAAGCACGACCGGGTCGGCGGCTTCGAGATGCGAGGGATTGGGGACCAGGCTGAGATGCACCTTGATCCCGTCAAATTCGCGGTCGGACGAGGTGCCGAGGTGATACTTCACGTCGCCCGATCCGCCAACATCGGCCGGGTTGGCCGCGCCCCCGGCAAATTCGCTGAAGATCGCGCGATACGGTTTGCCCATGACGTTGGCGAGGACGTTGAGCCGGCCGCGGTGGGCCATGCCGATGGTGATTTCCTCGACCCCCATCTGGCCGCCATATTTGATGATCGATTCAAGCGCCGGGATCGCGCTTTCGCCGCCGTCGAGGCCGAAGCGCTTGGTACCGACATATTTCTTGGCGAGGAATTTCTCCCATTGCTCGCCATGGATGACCTTTTCGAGGATCGACTGCTTGCCCTCGGGGGTGAAGGTGATGGTGGCGTTCACGCCCTCCATCCGGTCTTGCAAGAAGCGGCGCTCGGAAAGGTCGTTGATGTGCATATATTCGAGGCCGACATGGCCGCAATAATTGGACTCGAGCACCGCGATGATCTGGCGGACAGAGGCGCTCTGGAAGCCCAATGCGCCGCCGAGCCAGATCGGGCGATCCATGTCGGCGTCGGTGAAGCCGTGGAAGGCGGGGGTCAACTCGGGCGGGATGTCGTGGTGGGCGAGGCCGAGCGGGTCAAGCTTGGCCGAAAGGTGCCCGCGCACGCGATACGAACGGATCAGCATCATCGCGCGGATGCTGTCCTCGGCGGCATGATGGATCGCGGCTTCGTCGGTTACGCCAGCGGCAGTCGCGGCGGCCTTTGCGGCTGTCGTGACTTGTTCGACCGTCGCCTCGGTCGGGTCGAGCCCGACATTGACCGGGTCGAGCGCCACCACCGGCCAATGCGGCCGCGCCCAGCTCGGGCCTTGTTCGCTCTCGACGGCCATCGGTTCCATGCTGGGACTAACCCTTGAGCAACGCACTTAGTGTCGTGCCAAGCTCGGATGGCGACGGGGAGACGCGGATACCAGCAGCTTCCATCGCCGCAATCTTGCTTGCCGCGTCGCCTTTGCCACCGGCGACGATCGCCCCGGCATGGCCCATCCGGCGGCCCGGGGGCGCGGTGAGGCCGGCGATGAAGCCGACGGTTGGCTTTGAGCGCCCGCGCTTCGCTTCGTCGGCAAGGAATTGCGCGGCGTCTTCTTCGGCCGATCCGCCAATCTCGCCGATCATGATGATCGACTTGGTGGCGTCGTCGGCGAGGAACAGTTCGAGCATGTCGATGAATTCGGTGCCCTTGACCGGATCGCCGCCGATCCCGACCGCGGTGGTCTGGCCCAAGCCCTCGTTGGTGGTCTGGAACACCGCTTCGTAGGTCAAGGTGCCCGATCGCGAGACAACGCCGACGCTGCCCTTGGAGAAGATGTTGCCGGGCATGATCCCGATCTTGCATTCGCCAGGCGTGAGCACGCCGGGGCAGTTCGGCCCGATCAGCCGCGACCTGGAGCCGCACAACGCGCGCTTGACCTTGACCATGTCGAGCACCGGAATGCCCTCGGTGATGCACACGATCAGCGGCACCTTGGCATCGATCGCCTCGAGGATCGAATCGGCGGCGAAGGGCGGCGGCACGTAGATCACGCTGGCGTCGGCCCCGGTCTGCTCGACCGCGTCGCGGACAGTGTCGAACACGGGCAGGCCGATGTGGGTCGATCCGCCCTTCCCCGGCGTCACCCCGCCGACCATCTGCGTGCCATAGGCAAGCGCCTGCTCGGTATGGAACGTCCCGGTCTCGCCGGTCATGCCCTGGGTGATGACCTTGGTGTTACGATTGACGAGAATGCTCACTTTTTTCTCCGGAAGAAATCGAACCAGCTCGCTTTCGGCGGGGCTATCGTAGTTTCAGTATCCTTGAATTGCTGAGAGACATCCCGCCATGCGCCGCCGGATGGTGGCCGCGGAGTGTCGCCGGGGAAATAGATTTCGCCGTCTCCGTCATCGCCACTAACGTCATAGAAGCCAACCCGGTGCTCAATGGCCAAGCGACGAACTGCTTCGTAGGCTTCTTCCGCCGCCGACCAGCGGAAATCGGCGTAAATTGAGCTTCTGCTGATCGTGTAGCCCGTCACGTGCGGATCATCGACTTGATCGTCGTTGATCTCCTGCATGTTCGGCCAAGCCGGGAGCATCGATCTATACCAACTTTGCAAGCCCTCGGCAGAAATGGCCGGATCTACGTCACTGTAAGCGTCCGTCCATTCAGTTTGTTGTCGATACCAAATTACAAACTGCTCCCGCTCCCGGGGGGCAGCCTCTGGATCAAACACCATCAGGTCATAGCTCATCGACTATGCCAAGCTCTCGTCGATCGCCTTGCACGCCTCGAGCAATTCCTTGACCGCATCCACGCTAACGGTGAAATTCTTCTGCGCTTCGGCGTCCAGCTCGATCTCGACGATCTTCTCGACCCCGCCCGCACCGATCACCACCGGGACTCCGACGTAGAGATTGTCGACGCCATACTGGCCGGTGAGGTTGGCGGCGGCGGGGAGGACGCGCTTCTTGTCCTTGAGGAAGCTGTCGGCCATCGCGATGGCGCTGGTCGCGGGGGCATAGAAGGCGCTGCCGTTGCCGAGCAAGGCGACGATCTCGCCGCCGCCGCCCCGCGTGCGCTTGACGATCGCGTCGATCCGCTCCTGGCTCGACCAGCCCATCTTGATCAAATCGGGGATCGGGATCCCGGCGACGGTCGAATATTGGACAATCGGGACCATCGTGTCGCCGTGGCCGCCGAGCACGAAGGCGGTGACATCCTCGACCGAGACCTTGAACTCATCGGCGAGGAAATGGCGGAACCGCGCGCTGTCGAGCACGCCCGCCATGCCGACCACCCTGTGGTGCGGCAGGCCGGAAAATTCGCGCAATGCCCAGACCATCGCGTCCAATGGGTTGGTGATGCAGATCACGAACGCGTTCGGGGCATTGGCCTTGATCCCCTCGCCGACCGCCTTCATCACCTTCAGATTGATGCCTATGAGGTCATCGCGGCTCATCCCCGGCTTGCGCGCGATCCCGGCGGTGACGATGCACACGTCGGCCCCGGCGATGTCGGCATAATCGTTCGAGCCCTTGAGCGTCACGTCAAAGCCGTCGACCGGGGCGGCCTGCGAAATGTCGAGCGCCTTGCCCTGCGGCGTTCCCTCGGCAATGTCGAACAGGACGATATCGCCCATTTCGCGCATCGCGGCGAGGTGGGCCAGCGTTCCGCCGATCATGCCCGCGCCGATCAGCGCGATTTTCTTGCGAGCCATAAAGTGCCGGTCCCTTGTTCGGTCGTGAGTCCCGCCCCGCGCCACTGCGGAGAGGAATTGGCGCGCGCTCTAGCCCGTGAAGACCAGACGGGCAACCGCCCGCCGCCTGCCTCGGACGTGGTGTGAGGACCCCGAGCGCGTCGTTCATCGGGCGGCAAGAAAGGAACCGGCGGCGCAGTCCGGTCGTTTCACCACCGACACACTCTTTGTAGCAGAGGGTATTTCCCAACTTGGAAGGACGACCAATGAAACATCTGTTCATTCTCGCCGGCATTGCAGCGCTCGCCGCGACTGCGCCTGCCGCTGCCAAACCGCACGGCGATAAGGGCCATCACGGCTATTCGAACAATGGGTATGGTTATAACGACCATCGCGCCAATTGCCCGCCGGGCCTCGCCAAGAAGCACAATGGCTGCATGGCGCCGGGCCAGTATAAGAAGCGCTTTGCCCAGGGTCAGCGCTACAATTCGACCTACGGCGAGCGCTATGGCTACAACCAACTGCCGTACAATGTGCGCAACCAGTACGACCTCGATCGCTCGAACCGTTATTATTACGATCAGGGCTATCTCTATCAGGTCGATCCGCGGACGATGCTGGTCGAGCGGGTGATCCAGACCCTTCTCGGCCGACGCTAATCGCTGATTGATGTTCGAAAGGGCCGTGCCGGGACCACCGGCGCGGCCCTTGTGCTATTTGCCGGCCAGGCTGCGGATCATCATCTCCCAATGCAGCACATTGTCGTAGAAGGCCTTGACCGGGATCCGCTCGTCGAGGCCGTGGGCGCGCTCGTCATCGGGGGAGATGCCGTAGGAGCCTTCGACCCCGTAGACCGGGATTCCGGCGGCGCGGAAGTATAACCCGTCGGTCGCCCCGGTCGACATTTGCGGGATGATCTGGGTGCCCGCGCCATGGGTCTGGCGGACCGCGTCGGTGTAGGCTTTGACAACATCGGGGCGGAGCGGCGAGGCCTGCGTGATTCGCCCCTGGTTGGCGAACGGCGTCACCTCGACCCCGGCCCCGACCGCCGCCTTCAACTCGGCCTCGACGGTCTTGGGATCGATCCCCGGCATGATCCGGCAATTGACCGTCGCCTGCGCCATTTGCGGAAGTGCATTCTGGGCATGGCCGCCGTCGAGCATGGTCGCGACGCAGCGCGTGCGCGTGATTCCTGTCTCGAGCGGATTTGCCTCAATGGCGTCGGCAGCGGCGGCATCGTCGGGATTGGCGAGCCAGGCGCGCATCTGCGCCCCAAGCGCCCCCGTCTCCTGCTTGGCGCGCTCGGTGAAATAGGCGCGCGTGGTTTCATTGAGCATCGGCGTGAAACGGTGAGTCGACAGCTTGGTCAGCGCCGCCGCCAGATCGTAAATCGCATTATCGGGGCGCGGACGGCTGCTGTGCCCGCCCTTGTTGCGCGCGATGAAATGATAGCTTTGAAAGATTTTCTCGGCGGTCTGCAGGCCGAAACCGAGCGATCGTCCGTCGGCGGTGAACGCGCCCCCGCCGGAATCGGCGTTGAGCGCATATTCGGAATCGATCAGCGCCCGCCAGTCGCTCGCCCCGAGCGCCGCGCCGCGACCCTCGGTTTCCTCGTCGCCCGAATAAAATATGATGATGTCGCGGCTCGGCTTGAACCCCGCCTCGCGAAGCTTGATCAGCGCCGCAGCGGTGGCGATCACGCCCTGCTTGTCGTCGCTCGTCCCGCGCCCGTAGAAATAGCCGTCCTTCTCGATGAAGGCGAACGGATCCTCCTTCCAGTCGGCGCGCTTGGCCTCGACCACGTCCATGTGGGCGAGGATCAGGATCGGCTTCTTGCCCTTGGCGCCGCTGCCCTTCCAGCGCGCGATCAGCGACACCGTCTGGTCGCCCTTGCGCCCCTCATGGGGCTTGATGCTGATGTCGCCGTCGGCCCAGCCGCCCTTCTTCAATTCGGCGGCAACGAAGTCGGCCATTTTGGGCATGTGGCCGCGCTCGGCGACGGTCGGGATTTCGATTGCGGTCTTGAACATCGCCCTCGATCGCACTTGCCACGCGGAATCGAGTTTCGACGGCCCAAGTACCGGATTGGCCGCCGCAGCGGCGGTTGTGGTCGACAGCATTAAAAGGCAGGCGGCAGCGAGTCGGCGCATCATCTTCTCCCCCATGTTGGCGGCGAAGCTAGGCGCTTTCACTGGCGCGTCAATCGGCCGACGGCTGCTCGCGCCGGTCGCGCTGCGACGTCCACCACACGATCGCGACGATCGCCACCAGCAGCGCTGCCGACGCCAGCGGCCGCGACAAAGCAAGCCCGCCCTTGGCCAATGGCTTGTCGAGGAAATCGCCGACCGTCGCGCCCAATGGCCGGGTCAGGATGAACGCCGCCCAGAACAAGGCCACACGGTTGATGCTGGTGGCGAAATAGAGGATTGCGACGACCGCGATCATCCCGCCGAACAGTAACGCCCCGCCGAGATAGCCCAGGCCGAGAGTCGCCGGATCGGCCGCCCAGTCGCCAAGCGCGGTGCCGAGCGTTTGCGAAAAGGTGATCGTCAGCCAATAAAATGCTTCGGTGCGCGGCGCGACGATATGGTCGGACGAAATCTTGCCCTCGACCTTGTACCAGGTGCCGAGCGAAACCAGTACCAGACCGAGCAGCAGGATCGAACCGCCGCTGTAGCCAAGCCCGAGCGAGCGGGTGGCGAAATCGGCCAGCGTCGTCCCCGCCGTGGTCGAAGCGATGATCGTCGCCCAGTACAGCGCCGGGTGGAATTTGCGGGCGCGAATCTGCATCACGACCAACGCCAGCAGGATCGCCCCGAAGAGCGCGGTTCCAACCAGGTAACCGTTGAGCCCACCAGACCCGGCCTGCGGGGTCGTTTCGCCAAGCCAGCTCATGCTCACCGTGTCGCCTGCCGTTTCACCCAAAGTGGTGGCGAAAATCTTGGCGATCCAGAAGCCCAAGGTGACCGCGGGGACCTTGCTCAACGTTTCATGTCTGTCGTCGCGGATCATCGGTCTCTCCTCAAAATACGCGTAGCCCATGGCCTTCGCCAAGGTAATCGGCGCTCTGCATTTCCTCGAGTCGGCTGACGGTGCGCTGGAATTCGAAATTGCCGTCGCCTGCGGGGTAAAGGCTTTCCGGCTCAGCGTCGGCGGCGGCGAGCAGTTTGACCTTATGCTCGTACAATTGATCGATCAGCGTCACGAACCGCGATGCTTCGTTGCGCATCTCGCGGGTCATGACCGGGATTCCGACCAGGATGATAGTGTGGAAGCGCCGCGCGATGGCGAGGTAATCCGCCGCGCCGCGCGCCTCGCCGCACAAGCGCTTGAAGCTGAACACCGCGACGCCCTTGAGCGATTTGGGGACATGCATCGTCCGCCCGCCGCCGACGTCCAGCTCCTCGACCGGCACATTGGCGCGATCTTCGACCGGATAATCGGTCAGGCGGAAAAAGGCTTCGCTCAGCCTGACGGTCGACGCGGGGCCATTGGGCACCAGCCACGTGTCGAGCCCGGCCAGCCGGTCGAGGCGATAATCGGTCGGGCCGTTCAAGGGCAGCACCGCCATCCGCGCCTCGATCAGGCGGATGAAGGGTAGGAACAAATCGCGGTTGAGCCCGTCCTTGTACAGATCGCCGGGCGGGCGGTTGGAGGTGGTGATGATCGCCACCCCGCCCTCGATCAAGGCGGTGAACAAGCGGCTCATGATCATCGCATCGGCCGGGTTGGTGACCATCATTTCGTCGAAGCACAATAATCGCAGCTCGTCGGCAATGTCGCCCGCGACCGCGATCACCGGGTCGCCAGACTCGGTCAGCCGCGCCTCACGCAGCCGTTCGTGCACCTCGATCATGAATGGCGCGAAATGGGTCCGGCGCTTGGGGCTCACGTCGATCGTGTCATACGCTAGGTCCATCAGCATCGACTTGCCGCGCCCGACCCCGCCCCACAGATAGATGCCGCTGCGCACCGGGGTCTCGCGCCCGAACAGGCGAGTAAGAAAGCCGGTGCGGGTGTTGCCAAGCTCACCGGCCAGCCGGTCGATCGCGACCGCCGCCGCTGCCTGTTCTGGATCGGCCTTGAGTTCGCCCGCCGCCACCAGAGCGGCATAAGCGTCAGCGACGCGCTTCATCGCCGGTTTCGGAGCGCGTCTTGATCCGTTTCAACGTGCCAGTGAAGCTGTAACAGATTGCCCCATCCTGCTCGCAATGGCCGGTTAAGAACACTAGCCCGCCGGGAGTCTGCTTGAGCAAGCGGACATGCGCGTCGAGCGGAATCCCCGATTGCCCGCGCGCAATGAACCGGGTGTGGAGATCGAGCGTGACGTAATGGCCGCGCCCCATCCCCGAGCAGAAGCCACCCGAGAATAATGCCATGTCGATGAAGCTCATCACCGCCCCACCGTGGATCGACCCGCCGAAGTTCATGTGTCGTTCCTCGGGGAACATCCGCACCACGGCATTGCCCGGCGCACGCGGCTGGAAGATGATCTTGCCGGTCTGCGCCGCGAACGACTCCGCGGGCAGCGCACCCCAGCCATACCAGCCGGGATGTTCGGGATCGTCGCGCGCTCCGGTGGGGAGCGTCGGCGCTTCGCTCACGCGACGCGCTCGGCGATCAGTTTCTTGGTTTCGGCGATCGCCTTGGCCGGGTTGAGCCCCTTGGGGCAGACGCTGGCGCAATTCATGATCGTGTGGCAGCGATAGAGGCGGAACGGATCCTCGAGATTGTCGAGCCGCTCGCCGGTCATTTCGTCGCGGCTGTCGGACAGCCAGCGATACGCCTGGAGCAGCACCGCCGGCCCAAGGAACTTGTCGCCGTTCCACCAATAGCTCGGGCAGCTGGTCGTACAGCAGAAGCACAAAATGCATTCGTACAACCCGTCGAGCTTGGCGCGATCGTCGGGCGACTGCAGCCGCTCCTTGCCCGACGGTTCGGGCGATTTCGACTTGAGCCACGGCTCGATCGACGCCAGCTGGGCGTAAGCGTGGGTCAGATCGGGGACGAGGTCCTTGACCACGTCCATGTGCGGCAAGGGCGTGATCCTGATTTCGCCCTTGAAGTCCTCGATCGCGGTGGTGCAGGCCAGCCCGTTGCGGCCGTCGATGTTCATCGCGCACGACCCGCAAATCCCCTCGCGGCACGATCGGCGGAAGGTCAGCGTCGGGTCGATTTCATTCTTGATCTTGATGATCGCGTCGAGCACCATCGGCCCGCATTTGTCGAGATCGATCGAAAAGGTGTCGAACCGCGGGTTGGCCTTGGTGTCGGGGTCGTAGCGATAGACTTTGAATTTCTTGGTGCGCCCGCCGCTGTCGGCCGGATAGGCCTTGCCCGACTTGATCTTGCTGTTTGCAGGAAGCGCGAATTCGGCCACGATCAATCCTCATTTCTCGGTGTTGCAGCGCCGCTAACATGACCCCGCACGCGGTTCAACGCTTCGTCGTACCCACCAACGGAAAAGCGGTGGTGCGTTTGACCGTTTCCATCGCGATCATCGAAGTGATGGTCTTGAGCGGCACGGCGGCAGTGATCGCGCGGTAAAAGGCGTCATAAGCAGCGATGTTCGGCACCGCGATCTTGAGCAGATAGTCGACCTCGCCCGCCATCCGGAACACTTCCATCACTTCAGGCATGGTGGCGATCGCGTCAGCGAAGGCGCGGGTCCAGGCTTCGCTATGGTCATCGGTTTCGACCGTGACGAAGATGGTCAGGTCAATCCCGACCTTGGCCGGATCGAGCAAAGCGACACGGCGCTCGATCACGCCGGCAGTCTCGAGTTTGTTGATCCGCCGCCAGCATGGCGTCGGCGACAAATTCACCTGCGCGGCGACTTCGGCCAGGGTCAGCGCGGCATCCTCCTGCAGCAAACCGAGGATTTTCAGGTCGGTGACATCCATCAAAATTCCACCCAATATTAGAATATTATTCCAATTCTTGCGCAGCGGCTGCAAATTTGCCGCTTTATCCTGCACGCTGGTCAATCTCGCTGGCTAGCAGGCGCGCGACAATCTATAGATTCTTAGATGGATTTTCCCAATGCCTCTCTGCACGCAATGACTCCCTAATTCTAGCGCGCATCCACTGGAGCCCCGTTCGCGGGGCTCCTTTTTTATTCGAGGACCTCCGCCGATGACCGAGAAATCCGCAATCTACCGCGAAGTTGTCGACGCCAATGCCGCTTATGCCGCCGATTTTGGCGACAAGGGCAATCTCGCGCTTCCACCGGCGCGCGGCTTCGCCATCCTTACCTGCATGGATGCGCGGCTCGACCCGGCCAAATATGCCGGACTTGCCGAAGGCGACGCGCACGTCATCCGCAACGCCGGCGGCCGCGCCAGCGACGATGCCATCCGCAGCCTCGTGATCAGCCACAAATTACTCGGCACGCGCGAATGGTTCGTCATCCACCACACCGATTGCGGGATGGAGTTGTTCAACGGGCCGACGATTGCCACTTTGCTCGAGCAAAGCCGCGCCACCGCTGCGTTCGACGGCACAATCTGGACCAATCCGCAGCATGAAGGCGGATCGACCGAGGGCTGGCACATCGCCTGGCTCAATTTCAAGGATCTCGCGCAAAGCGTCCGCGACGATGTGTCGCGCATCCGCAATCACCCGCTGACCCCCGAAACGATCCCGGTTCATGGCTTCATCTACGACGTCAAGAATGGCCAGCTGGTGCCGGTTGAAGCGGACGCCAGCACCTAAAGCGCGACCCGCTGCAACCGTTTCCGAAGGCTGGTCAGGCCGATTTCCTTGACCGCCTGCGCGGGCTGGTCGGTCACGAGCAGTGCCGCAACATGGCCAAGGATTTGCGACGCAATATCGAGATTCTGCAGTTTTTCGGCATGGCGAGCCACCACCAAAGGTTCGTTGCACAAATCGTCGCCGAGGCTTTCGAGCAGGCGGCCAACATAGGCCAATTCCTCGGCTAGTCGCTGCGGTAGGGCATCGATCAACGAATTCAGCGATTCGACTTTGGGCTCGGGCAGGATGTCGATGGAGCCCGACTTCGCCTGCTCAACCATCGCATCAACCACCAATTGGTCGCGCCACGCCGCGGCCGGCATCCATTGTTCGAGCGCCAGGGGAAGTTCGAAGCGGAGGCCGCATCCCTTATGGTCGCGCCACACGATCGTCCCGCTGGCTTGCAATGCGCCGCGCGTGATCAGTGCAGTCGCGCCAACCGACGGCAGGCTGCTGCCCTCGATCCGTGCTCCGGTGCTGGACAAATCGCGTAGCCGGATCGCGGCAGAAAACGCGCCGAAGCGGATCGTTGCCGACAGAAACAAGTGAGTCCGACGCTTGGACCGAGAATCACTTTCCTGGCGCAGGATCGGTTGGGCAATCATTCGAGCAATTCCTTCGCTCGAATATTACGATCCCGACATTAACACGAACGCGCTCAAACCTCCGTTTCGGATCATTCTCCCGCTGGTTTGACTTTTCGGTTGGGCTCGACCGGATCCATCAATTTGCGCGTGAGATAGACCATTTGCAGCGCCTGCGTGCGCGCCTGCTGCTTCAGATTCGCACCCGCCGCATGGCCGCCCTCGGTGTTCTCGTAATAATAGAAGGGCAGGCCGAGCTCCTCCATCCGCGCCGCGAACTTGCGGGCGTGCTGAGGACCGGTGCGATCGTCCTTGGTGGTAGTGTAGATGAACGGCACCGGGTAGCGCTTGCCCCGCTTGAGATTGTGATAGGGCGAGGTCTTCTCCCAGAATTTGCGCACCGCCGGATCGGTCGAGACGCTGCCATATTCGCCTTCCCACGAAGCGCCGGCGGCGATCTTCGAGATGCGCAGCATGTCGAGCAATGGAATGTCGATGATTACCGCATTCCACAAATCAGGTTGCTGGGTGAAGGAAACCCCGGTCAGCAGCCCGCCATTCGAGCCGCCGCGAATGCCCAACCGCCGCGCGCTGGTAATCTTGCGCCGCGCAAGGTCCTGCCCCACTGCGGCAAAATCGTCATAGACAATCTGGCGCTTGGTCTTGAGCCCGGCTTCATGCCAGGCAGGGCCGAATTCGCCACCGCCGCGGATGTTGGCGAGGACATAGACCCCGCCGCGTTCGAGCCACAATTTGCCGGTGCTGGCACCGTAGGACGGCGTCTGGCTGACCTCGAACCCGCCATAGGCGTACATCAAAGTCGGATTCTTGCCGTTGAACTTCATGTCGCGGCGGTGGACCACGAAATAGGGAATCTTGGTTCCGTCGCTCGATACCGCTTCATATTGATGGCTGACCAGCCCCGAGGCGTCGAATTTGGCCGGCTGCTCGCGGAACTTGGTCGCGGTGCCGGTGGCGGCGTCGACCAGCCATTGCGACGGCGGGGTGAGGAAGCTGGTGACACCAAGCAAGGCGCGATCATCGGTATTGCTGGCGTCCGCCACGCCGATGGTCGAATTGTCGGGCAATTCGAGCGCCGACTTCTGCCAGCCGCCATTCGCGCCGGGCTTGAACAGCAGGATACGGCTGCGGACATTGTCGAGGATCGACACGACCAGCATGTTCTTGGTCGCGGAGGCACCCTGCAGCGCTTCCTTGGCGGTCGGCGAATAGATCAACGTCGGCTGGACCCGTGCTGGATCGGCCTGCAATGCGACGAGATCGACCGAGAATAAAGAACCGGCCTGATAGGGCTTGCTCGCACCGACCGGGGTCCAGGCCTCCTGGCTCTGGATGATCACCCGACCGTCGACCATGTCGATCATGTTGGCCTTTTCGGGGATGACCAGCCGCTTCGGCCCGGAGTCGGTCAGGATGAAGGTCTCGCTGTGGAAGAAATCGGTCGCGCGGATGGCATACTTCAGGCTTGCGCCATGGCCATCGCGGAGCACCCCGCCTTGCGCCGCGACATCGTCGACCGTGCCGCGATAGACTTCGCGCGCCGCCGACAGCGGCTGGTCGCGCTTCAATGATTTGACGACATAGGCATAGCCCGACTTGGTCAGCTGCCCCGGCTCCCACTCGCGCCCGACCAGCAATTCATCGTCATTGACCCAGCTCGCGTCCTGCTTGCCCTTGGGCAGCACGAACCCGCCCTTGACGAAGCTCTTGGTGACCAGATCGAACTCGCGCACTGTCACCGCATCTTCGCCCGCGTCGGACAATTCGATCAGGCAGCGGCGCTCGGCCGGTCGCGAGCAGCTGGCGCCCTTCCACACCCAATTGGCCTTTTCTGCCTTTGCAAGCGCGTCGAGGTCGAGCACCGTTTCCCATTGCGGGATGGCGGTGGTGTAACTTTCCGCGCTGGTCCGCCGCCAGATCCCACGGACATGCTCGGCATCCTGCCAGAAATTATAGATTTGCCCGCCCAGAAATCGCCCCGTCGGGTTGCGGTCCTTGGCCTCGGCGATCGCCAGCGCCTGGTCGTAAAATTGCTTGTAGCGCGGGTCGGCCTCCAGCTCGGCGAAGGTCGGTGCATTGTGCGCCGCGATCCACTGGTCGACCTTGGGCGACGTGACCTCCTCCAGCCAGATGTAGGGATCGTCCGCCTGTACCGCACTCACCGCCACACCGCTTGCTCCAACCATCGCGGCCGCAGCCAGCAGGAAAAATTTCAAACCACGCATGACCATCCCCTTTGCCGAAATGCTTTAGCTCAGCCTTTGACGGCCGCAAGCACCTCGGCGGCATGGCCCGGGACCTTCACCTTGCGCCATTCGCGGACAATCTTGCCGTCGGCGTCGATCAGGAAGGTCGCGCGCTCCATTCCCATATATTTGCGGCCGTACATGCTCTTTTCGACCCACGTGCCGAAGGCGTCGCTGATCGCCCCGTCGGTGTCGGCGGCGAGCGGCACGGCGAGGTCATATTTGGCGATGAACTTGTCATGCTTCTTCATCTCGTCGCGCGAAACGCCGACGACCTTCGCGCCCGCTGCGGCAAAGTCGGCCGCCATCGCGGTAAAGTCCTGCGCTTCGCGCGTGCAGCCCGACGTGTCGTCCTTCGGATAGAAATACAGCACCAATTTGCCGCCCGGTGCGGCGAGATCGAGGGTCGATCCGTCGCTCAATACGGTCGAAATTGTGGGTGCCTTGTCGCCTATCGTCATTGTCCGTCCTTCACCTTAGCCCATAGCTCGGCGATCCTTTGCCGCGCCGCATCGTGCGCATCAAGCAGGCTTTGCCAGTCGGGGTGCCCGCACACCTGCGCTACCAGCGCCTGCGACTGCGGCAACGGCAGCCCGCCACCCGGCGTCACCAGCCGGCTGGTCACCAAAATCCGCGACAGCAAACGCAAATCGGCGTCGGCCTCCGCCTCGATCAGCCCGGCGTCGTGGAGCGCCTCGATCGCCACTTCGAGCCGCGAATCGAAGCCGATGCGGTGGGTCAATTGCAGCGTGTGGACGGCGAATTCGAGATCGACGAGGCCCCCCGGCCCAAGCTTGATATCGAGCGGGCCCGCAGGCGGTTTGTGCGCCGCCATGTCGCCCCGCATCTTGGCGGCATCGGCGCGCACCTTGGCCGGATCGCGCTCCAGCTTGAGCACGCGCTCGATGGTCGCCGCCAGCTTGGCCCGCCCGGCCTCGGTGCCATACAGCGGCCGCGCCCTCAGCAGCGCCATATGCTCCCACGTCCACGCCTCGCTGCGCTGGTACGTCTCGAACGCGTCGAGCCGGACGGCAAGCATCCCCTTCTCACCCTGCGGCCGCAGCCTTGTATCGACATCGTACAGCGGCCCCGCTGCGGTCGCGACCGACAGTGCCGCGACCACGCGCTTTGCCAGCCGGTTGAAATAATCGGTCGCGCCAAGCGATTTCGCGCCGTCGGACATGGCATCGTCAGGGGCGTCGAACAGGAAGATCAAATCGAGGTCGCTGGCGTGGGTCAGCGCCATCCCGCCGAGACGTCCAAGCCCGAGGATCATCATTTCGCCGCCCGGCACCCGGCCATGCGCACCCTCGAACTCATGGCGCGCGGCATCGGTCAGCGCGATGATCGCCCCTTCGGCAACCGCCGCATAGCCGAGCGTGATGTCGAGCGGGTCACGGTGGCGCGCGATCAATTGCACCCCGAGCGCGAACCGCCGCTCGCCGACCAACAGTCGCACCCGGTCGAGCCGTTCGTCATAGCTGGCGCGCGTCATCCCCTCGGCCAGTTTGCCCGCCACCGTCACAGCGTCGGGCGGGGCGGCGAAGCTCGATTCGTCGATCAGTCCATCGAACAGGCCCGGCCGCCGCGCCAGTTGCTCCGCCAGCGCGGGGGCATGGACCAAAATCTGGCTGAGGATCGCCGCCAGTGCGGGCCGCGCTTCGAGCAAGCGGTATAAATTCACCCCGCTCGACAGTCGCTCGACGATATCGCTGAAGCGGTTGAGCGCGTGGCCGGGATCGGGCCCCTCGGCAATCGCTGCCAGCAGCACCGGGAGCATCGCCTCGAACGCCGCGCGCGCGGGCTGGGAGCGCAACGATCGCACCTGCCCCGACCGCCAGCCGGCGATCATCCGCGCAACCTGCCCGGTGTCGGCATAGCCCATCGCCCGCAACTGATCGGCGAGCAAATCGGGATCGTTTGAGAGTTGCGATCCCTGATCTGGTGACAGGCCGTCGAACCGCTCGCGGACGAAATCGACGTGGGCCCGCAAACTCTCGATCAGCGCCGCGCCATCGGCCAGCCCGTCGAGCCCAGCCACCCCGTCGAGCGCGTCGGCCGCGACCGGCAGGCGGTGGGTCTGCTGGTCATCGATCATCTGCACCCGATGCTCGACCGTGCGCAGGCGGCGATAGGCATCGGCCAGCGCCTCGGCGACGTCGGCTTCCAGCCGATCAGCGGCAACCAGGGCCGGCAAGGCATCGAGCACCGCGCGCTGGCGAAGCCCAGGATCGCGCCCGCCGTGGATCAATTGCTGGACCTGGGTGTAAAATTCGACTTCGCGAATCCCGCCCAGCCCGCGCTTAAGGTCATAGCCGGGGGCAAGTGCGGCGCCTTGTGCATAATGGTCGCGAATCCGGCTGCTGATGGCGCGAATCTCGTCGATTGCGCCGAAATCCAGCACCCGTCGCCAGATGAATGGCTGGATTTCGCCCAGGAACCGCTCGCCGAGCGCGATATCGCCGGCGCAGGCCCGGGCGCGAATGAACGCCGCGCGTTCCCACGGCAACGCCTGCGATTCATAATAGGAGATGGCGGCTTCGGCGGGGAGCACGATCGGCGTTACTTCAGGCGACGGGCGGAGCCTGAGATCGACCCGCGCGACATAGCCATGCTCGGTCCGCTGCTGAAGCAGTTCGACCAGTCGCCGCCCGATCCGCACCGCCGCCTCGCTCGGGTCGTCGCGCTCGCGGCGCGGCATCACCCCCGGGTCGAACAAAAGGATCAAATCGACGTCGGACGAATAATTGAGTTCGCGGCTGCCCAGCTTGCCCAGCGCGAGCACCGTAAAACCGTCGGTCCCTGCCCCCGGCACCCGCTCGTCGATCGCCGCGCCCAGCGCCTGGTGGATGGCATGGTCGGCGAAGTCCGACAGCGCGGCGGTCAGCCGTTCGAGCGAAAGCTCGCCCGACAAATCGCCGAGTGCAACCGATAGCGCCAGCGCGCGGCGCTGATGGCGAAGCGCTTCACCGACCGTCGCGCCGCCCAGCGCAAGGGCGTCGCCGACCGCGGCATCGGCACCATCCGTGGCAAAGCGATTCGCGATTTCGGGGAAGGCCAGCATTCCGTCGCGAAGGAAGGGGGCGAAGCGCGTCGCGCGCTCGATCGCGCCGGCTCGACCGTCAGTTGGAACTGTGCTTTTCACGTCGCACGCTGTGCCCCAATTCGCGCGCCAACGAAACCGACCGCGTCGCGGTGCGTTGGTGCGGTCTGATGTCAATTGAATATGAAGCGAAAGCGACCGGCAAAGATCCCATGGAACGTCGAATCATCCGTGTTGATAATCTGCCTGACCAGGCCGGGATTGCCGCCGCACTTCGGCGTGCGTTTGCGCAACGTCCGGTTGCTGCGCTGCGCGAAGAGCTCGATCCTTTCGCGGCATTGCTCAAGCAAATCCACTAATTTTCTGGGTCAGTCGTTCTCGTCTTCGCCTCGTTCCGGGGCGGGCATCTTGTCGCGGCTAAGTTCGTCGACCTGGGCCATGATCACCGACAGCGCCGACACATTGGGGTCCGATACATGCTGGCGGCGCGAGGGCAGTTTGCCACCGGTCAGCAACGCTTCGAGCGCCACGCGGCCGCGCGCCACCCGGCTCTTGATCGTGCCTACCGCACAGCCGCAAATATCGGCCGCTTCTTCGTACGCAAAGCCACCCGCGCCGACCAGAATCAGCGCCTCGCGCTGCGGCTGCGGCAAGTGCAGCAACGCGCGCTGCATGTCGCCAAGCTCGATATGCTTGTCCTGGCTGGCGGGCGCGGCGAGGATCTTGGCGGCGGTGACATCGTCCCACTCGCCCTTGAACCGCGCACGGCGCATCTGGCTCAGAAACAGATTGCGCAAGATGATGAAGGTCCAGGCACGCATATTGGTCCCGGCCTGGAAGCGCTTGCGTGCGGCCCATGCCTTCAACAGTGTTTCCTGCACCAGATCGTCGGCGAGGTCGCGGCTGCCCGACAGCGAACGGCCGAACGCGCGCAGATGCGGGATGACCGCTGCAAGCTCGATCTTGAACTCGGGATCGTCGAGCGGCACCAGCTCGGGGCGCGGCGCTTCGACCTCGTCCTGATCGTCTTCGTCTGGCTGTTCGGACAAATTCCCACCCGTTCGCTCGGCCGGTGCGCGATACTGTCGCGCCTCGGCTGGATCATGCAGCACGTAAGATAAGGACTTAGCGGAAAATCACCAAGATCACCGCGAAAATGACGACGACCATCGCGAGGCCGATATATAATGGATAGCGATTGACGTCGGTCGACGATCCGGCGCGCGCCTCGGTGGTGGTCACATGTTCAACGGGGTCGGCCATGATGGCTCCAGCTGTGAAAGAAAATTGTTACGGATCGCCAACGCTGCGACGACAAAACCGGTTCCCTAAGACGCCGATCAATCGGCCGGGACGGTCGCGGCGTCGAAGAACAAGGCCTGGCTGATTGCTGCCTTTACCGTCGAGCGCTGGAACGGCTTGGTGATCAGGAAGGTCGGCTCGGGCCGGGTGCCGGTCAGCAATCGCTCTGGGAAAGCGGTGATGAAGATTACCGGCACGCTGAATTCGGCCAAAATGTCCTTAACCGCGTCAATCCCGCTCGAATCGTCTGCCAGCTGGATGTCGGCCAGCACCAGGCTCGGCGGCGACTGACGCGCCTGCGCCACTGCTTCCGACCGGGTAACCGCCACGCCGGTGACATTGTGACCAAGGTCGCGGACGATCATTTCGATATCCATCGCGATGATCGGCTCATCCTCGATAATCAGCACTTCGGCGTGGGTCTGGCGCTCGATCTCAGCCAGTGCCTCGGCGACCAGACTGTCGACGTCGTCGGGCTTGCTGTCGATCAGATAGGCCGTGTCCTCGGTCGAGAAACCTTCCAGGCTGGTCAGCAGCAACGCCTGGCGCGACAGCGGCGTGATCCGCGACAGGCGCGCCTGGGCAATCCCCTCCGCGCCGCCAAAGCCACTGTCATCGCCGTCGCCGCCGGTTTCGATATTGGCGGTCGACCAGATGGCGTGGAACGTCCGGTACAGGCCGAGCCGTGGCTCGACATCGCGCGGGAAGTCACCGGGGGATGCAACAATCGCCTCCAGCGCCGCGCGCACAAAGGCATCGCCATGCGTCTGGCTACCGGTCAATGCCCGTGCATAGCGGCGCAAAAAAGGAAGATGCGGGGCGAGTTCCTGGCCAAGCGACATAGATGAAAAGCTCCCTCGAAAACTTGGCGCCCTATTGGGCTGTGGCGAAATGCGTTGCAACCCCGGAACGGCCCCACGTGTCATATTAGTGACAGCATGCCCCTCGTGTCGTCCAAGGCTGGAACAAAGCATCGCGCCTTTGGTTTCCTTTTCTTAGCGACGGGGACGGAACGCAATTGACGATGCGCATCGCACCGATATAGGTGCGCGCATTAATCGGCCGACCCGAGTTGCGTTTAACGCCGAGTTGATTGGTGATCTTGTAGTTCAGGATCGCGGCTTAGGGGGACGAGAGGTTGAGTGACGCGACTGGTAAGAAACCCCGACCCTCAGCCGGTCGTGACAAGAGGTCGAGTGCGTTGCCGAAACCTGCCGGTCGTAGCTCCAGATCTTCAAGTGACGTGGGCAAGGCGCTACGCTCGGTCTATGACAACACGCTTGGCGAGCGTGTTCCCGACGATTTTCTCGATCTGCTCGGCAAGCTCAGTTAACCGCGCCGCGCGCGTCAACGCTTGATAAGCATGGCCCGCCAAAACCCATTTTACAGTCACTGGTCGACCGGCACCAAATTGTTGGTGTTGCTGACGCTCGCCCTGTTTCCGCTTGGGCTGGCACTGGCGTGGACCGCGCGCTCGGCGCTGGCGGACGCGCATGGCGCGGTCCTCGATGACACGTATCAGGATGGCACAGTTGCAGCGCGCGCGGTCGAAAATCTGATCACTCGCAACGGTCTGGCACTGCGGATTGCCGCCAACGCCGCGTTATTTAGCAATCCTGCCAAACCGTGCGAAGCAATCGCCCGATCGCTGGCGCTGACTCCGGCTGTCGCCAGCCGCTTCACTGTCCGTGACCCGCAGGGTGAATTGATCTGCATTCAGGGCGTTTACAGACCGAGCGACAATCGCGACCTGGTTGCGCCCGGTGCGCTGCAGCTTTGGATCAACCGCGAGGCCAATTCGATACGCTATCGGGTCGGGGTCAATGGCGGGATGGCGACGGGCGAGCTGACTCGTGACGAAATTGCCAAGGCAGTTCGAAGCGTGAGCCCGACAATCGATGCAATTGCGGTGCGCGATCGCCAAGCGACGCTCGACGTCATCACGCACAGCAGCCCAAGGGCGACCCGGATGCTGCAATTTCCAATTGGCAGCGGCCAGCTGACTGCGCTTGTCCGCACCCCATTGGCCGATGCGACGATCATGGATCGGCTGGCCGTTTTCCTGCCGATGCTGATGTGGGTCATCGCCGCCTTGCTCAGCTGGTATCTCGCGCGGCATTTATTGCTGGTCCCGCTCGCCAGGCTCGAACGTGCGGTCGGCGATTATCAGCCCGGCGGCGAGAGCATGGTGCTGCCCGAACAGCGTGGTGGGGCGGACGAGATCCGCTCGCTCGGCGCGGCGTTCGAACGCGCGGTCGATCGGATCGAATCAAGCGAGCAGCAGATGGCCGAGGCGCTTCACGGTCAGCGCCGGCTGGTCCGCGAAGTCCATCACCGGGTGAAGAATAATCTCCAGGTCATCGCCTCATTGCTCAACATTCATGGGCGCAGTGCCAACACCCCCGAATCGCGCGCTGCGTATGCCGCGATCAGTCGCCGGGTCGATGCCTTGTCGGTGGTTCACCGCAACCATTTTGCCGAGGTCGAGGAAAGCCGCGGGATCGCGCTTCGCCCGTTGCTGACCGAGCTTGGCCAAATCCTCAAGGCGTCGGCGCCCGAAGGTTCGCGAGGCGCGGCGATCCAGATCGAAACCGACTCGCTCAGCACGACCCAGGACGCTGCGGTGGCCGTCGCTTTCTTCGTCACCGAGCTGGTCGAGTTCGCGCTCCTCCAGGGCGCCGCCGAGCCGATCGAGATCGAGCTCAAGCGGATCAGCGAACTTGCCGCCAGCTTGACTGTCTCGAGCGATGCGTTGGTCGATAATGACCCCGAGCCAAGTATTGCCCGCAAGCAATTCGAACGGGTCGTCGGCGGACTGGCGCGGCAATTGCGCTCGCCGCTCGAACAGAAAATGGGGCGGATGTGCGTTAATCTGCCGGTGTTTCCCGACTAACCCACGGGACTCGCGGGATTTCACCGATTTTCCACAAAAAAAGATCATTTGGCGTGGAACCCGCCTCTGGGGTCGGCGTTATGATATTCGGATAGCGACCTTTTGCCCCCCCGCTCTCGCTATCCACGTAAATGGGCCCGAAACCGTCAACCCTCCCCCCCCCGGTGACGATTTCGGGCCCAAATTGCGCCCGGGCTCCTAACCCTCGTCAGTATCGGTCGCTTCAGGGGTCGCCTTGCGCGAGGCACGCCAGTGGGTCAGCCGGATCGCGATCAGCGCCAATTCGTAGAGCGAGTAGAGCGGCACCAGCAGCAGCAGCATCGACACCACGTCGGGCGGGGTCAGCACCGCTGACACCGCAGCGCAGGCGACGATTGCATAGCGGCGCGACTTGGACAGCTGCTCGAGCGTCACGATCCCGGCGCGCTCGAGGATCATCAGCAGCACCGGCGCCAGGAACGCGACCCCGAACCCGAACAGGAAGCGCGTCGTGAAATTCAGATAATTGCCGATCGCCGGCAGCGCCTCCTGCTCGACCCCGCCCACATTGCCTTCAAACCCGAGCAGGAATTTGAGCGCCCACGGCATCGCGACGAAATAAGCAAAGCTCGCCCCGGCCGCGAAAAACACCGGGGTCGCCAGCAGGAACGGCAGAAAGGCGCGCTTCTCTTTGGCATAGAGTCCGGGCGCAACGAATCGCCAGATCTGGGTCGCCAGCACCGGGAAGCTGATCATCAGCGACGCGAAGAAAGCGACCTTCACTTCGACGAAGAAGGCCTCGAAAATGTCGGTGTAGATCAATTTGCCCTGCCCGGCGGCGAGCAATGGCTGGACCAGCACCGCGAAGATCGGCTTGGCGAACGACAGGCACACGAAGAAGCCGACCAGCAAGGTCGCGACCACCCACAGCAAGCGCTTGCGAAGCTCGATCAGATGGTCGAGCAACGGCGCCTTGCTGTCGTCGAGGTCGCGGATCATGGCAGCGGCCGTTCGGCTGGCGGGGTTGGATCGTCATCGGGCGCAGCGGGGACTTCGAACGGCAACGGCGGCTGGTCGGGGTCGAGTGCAGCGGGCGGCAAGGCGGTCATCACCGGCACCGCCCCGGTCTCGGTCGCGGCGGGCACCGGGTCGGGATACAGCCCGTCAGCCGGGTAAGCGGCAAGAATCTTCTGATTTTCCTCGCGCCATTTCTTTTCCATCTCGTCCAGCTCGGCTTCGCGAATGACATTTTCGATACCCGAGGTGAAATGCCGCGCATAGCCGCGCGCCTTGCCTACCCAGCGCCCGATCTGCATCATCACGCGCGGCAGATCCTTGGGGCCGATGAACAGCAAGGCGATCACCGCCACGACCAGGAATTCCGACGTATCGACGCCGAACATCGGCGCTGCTCCGGTCTAGCGGGCTTGGTCGTCGACCGGCGGCGGCGGCGCCACCGGATCGGCGGCTCGCGGCGTGATATCGATCGGTGGCTGCGGCGCCTGGGCCTGCGGCGGAAGCTGCTGCGGCGGCGGCACGGGCTGGCGGTTCTTGGCCTCATCGTCGTCCGACAGGCCCTGCTTGAAGCTCTTCATGCCCTTGGCGATGTCGCCCATCATGTTCGAAAAGCGGCTTCCGCCGAACAATAACAGCACGAGGATCGCCAGGATCAGGATATGCCAGAGGCTGAAACCGCCCATCAGTAATACTCCGCGAAAAGAGGATATGCCCCCTCTTAGCCCTCCTCGTCGCCGCTTTCCAGTTGAAGCTCAAACATCGCTTCCTCGAGCGGATCGAGCAGCCCTGCGGCCTTGAGATCGTCGATTCCCGGCAAATCCTTGCGCGATCCAAGCCCGAAGTGGGTCAGGAAGTCGGGCGTCGTCGCGTACAGCAATGGCCGCCCCGGCCCTTCGCGGCGGCCCGCCGTGCGCACCCACCCCGCCTCCATCAGCACGTCCAGCGTGCCCTTGGATATCTGCACCCCGCGGATCGCCTCGATCTCGGCGCGGCTGGTCGGCTCGTGGTAAGCGATGATCGCCAGACATTCGGTCGCCGCGCGCGACAATCGCCGTTGCTCCTCGCGCGTCCGGCGCAGCAGATGCGCAAGATCGGGCGCGGTCTGGAAATGCCACCGCCCGCCGCGTTCGACCAGTTCGATGCCGTGACCGACAAAGCGTTCGGCCAGCCCGGCAAGCACACCCTCGACGCTGTCCGCCCCGACATGCGCTGCAATCTCCTCGGCGCTCATCGGCTCGGCGGCGGCGAACAGGGTCGCCTCGACTGATCGTTCAAGCTCGTTCATGCCACCCGCCGCACGTAAAGATCATCGAACGCTTCGGCCTGCTCCAGCTCGAGCCGCCCCTGCCGTGCCAGCTCCAAAGCCGCCACAAACGAACTCGCCAGCGCCGACTTGCGATAGGCATGGTCCCCGGTCACCGGCAAAAACGACTCCAATATCGTCCAGTCGATCGCCGCGCCGAGCAACGCCAACACCCGTGTAATCGCATCGTCGAGCGTCATCACCGAGCGGTGCGCAACGACATGCATCGCCGGCTGGGTCCGTGCCCGCACCCGCCCATAGGCCGCGTAAAGGTCGAACGCATTCGCCTGCCATAAAGCCTTCTTGACCAGCCGCAGCCCCTCGGGCCATCCGCGCACGAACACGTCGCGGCCGGTGCGGTCGCGCCCCATCAGCCGCGCCCCGGCCTCACGCATCGCGTCGAGCCGCTGCAGCCTGAGCTGGAGCCGAAGCGCCAGTTCCTCGGGGCTCGGATCGATGTCCGGATCCTTGGGCAGCAGCAGGCACGATTTGAGGTAGGCCAGCCACGCCGCCATCACGAGATAGTCCGCCGCGACCTCGAGCTTCAACGCGCGGGCATCGTCAATGTAGGCGATATATTGATCGGTCAGCGCGAGGATCGAGATTTGCGCCAGATCGACCTTCTGCGCCCGGGCCAGCGTCAGCAGCAAATCGAGCGGCCCCTCCCACCCGTCGAGGGTCAGGGTGAGAATGTCGCCTTCACGCGGAGAAAGATCGAACGCGTCCATCGGCGCAGTCTGTCACACCAATGCCAGCAACGCATCCCTCTTCGCTACCGCTGCGGCATAATCGAGCCCGTCCTCAGGCGTAAAGCGCATCGCCATTGCCCGCGTCAGCCGCGCTTCACCATCGTCGGACAATGTCGGCACCGCTTTCGCCACCGCCACCATATTGTCCATCTTGCCATCGCAATGCAGCGCCACGTCGCACCCTGCCGCAACACATTCCGAAGCGCGCTGGCCGTGGTCCCCGGCGAGCGCTTGCATCCCAATATCGTCGCTCATCAGGAAGCCGTCGAAGCCGATTCGACCGCGGATGATATCGTGGATGATGGTCGGCGATTGGCTCGCGGGCCTGATCGCGTCCCACTGGGTGTAAAGCAAATGGCTGGTCATCCCCATCGCCGCGTCGCGCAAGCGCTCAAACGGCTCGAGGTCGATCGCCAGTTCGTCCTCGCCCGCGTCGACCACTGGCAGCGTCAGATGGCTGTCGAACAAGGCGCGGCCGTGCCCAGGGATGTGCTTGATCACCCCAAGCACCCCGGCCGAGGCCAGCCCGTCGAGAATGGCCCGCCCGAGCGCCGCGACCTGCATCGGCTCCGACCCCAAGGCGCGGTCGCCGACGATGTCGGTCGCGCCCGGCTGGCGGACGTCGAGCATCGGCAGGCAATCGACATTTATCCCGACCTCGTGGAGCATCAGCCCCAATGCGCGCGCGTTGACCCGCGCCGCCTCGATCGCCGACGATGGCGCGAGCTGGTATAAGGCGTCGAACTTCTCGCCGCTCGGGAACGCATGCCATTCGGGCGGCCGCATCCGCGCCACCCGCCCGCCTTCCTGGTCGATCAGGATCGGGACGCCGTCATGCCCTTCGAGCTCGCGCAAGGAATCGGTCAGCCGCTTCAATTGCTCGCGAGTCTCGATATTGCGGCGGAACAATATGTAGCCGGCCGGGCTGGCGTCAGCGAAAAACCCTCGCTCCGCTGCGCTCAGTTCCAGCCCTTCGATCCCGTAAATCGCTGCTTGCATTACCTTACCACGAAGCAATTCTCGCCGCCTGCGGTAACCGCTGCACATGCTGCCTTGGCCTGCTCGGTCGACGCAGCCCCGGCACGCAAGCGGAAGCCCCCGCTATAGGGCACGATTTGCTTGGTCAGGCTGCCCACCGCGGGGAAGCGTGACGACAGCATCCGCCACGCGGTCTCGGCCTTGGCGGTCGATCCATAAGCGCCCAGCTGGACCGTCGGTCCGGCCGCGCCTGGCACAGCGGGGGTCGCCTCGGCCACCACCGGCGGCGCCACCGGCTTGGGTGCGGGCGGCGGGGTGGGTTTCTCCTCGCCCGCCACCGGCAATGGCGGTGGCGGCTCGGCCATCTTGCCGACGTCGAGCCGCGAATCCTGGTCCTCGCCAGCCCCGGTGGCAAACGCCGTCCCGCTGTCGCCCGCGACATCGAGTCCGCCGGGATCGGTCGGCTTGATCTTGTACGGCCCGGCGTCGGCGCGGATCAGCTCGGGCGGGCCGGATCCGCCGCTTTGCCGTCCCAGGTAAAACAGCGTCCCGGCGATGATCGCCACCGCAATCCCGACCATCAGCAACGCGCCGAACATCTTCCTCGCCGACACGCCGCGCGGCTGGTCTTCGTCATCGACTGCCTCGAGCCACGGCAGCGCCTCATTATCGCCTGACGTGGCCCTGTCATTCATCTTGCATCGCTCCTCAGCCGATCACCAGGCAATGGTCGCCGCTGGCCCGAAGGTTCTTGCAGACGATTGCCGATTGTTGGCGCGAAGTCGTGCCGAGGCGCAAGACGTAAAGCACTTGCCCGCGCGGGCGGGTTATCACCGGCACCACGACGCGCGGCATCTGACCGAGCGATGGATATCGCGCCAGGCGGCGGCGAAGCGCGGCATTGGCCCGCGCCGGATTTTTGAACGCGCCCAACTGGATCACCTGGCCCGCGGGGCCGGGCGACGGCATCCTGGGCCATGGCCGACTGACGACGCGCGGCGGCGTTGGGATTGACGGCGTCAATACCCGTGGCTGTTCCTGCGCAGCGAGGACCGCCTTGATCTGCGCCGATTCGATCCCCGCGCTGCGGATCTTGCGCTGGCGAGCGGACTGCCGCGACGATTGCCGCGATGACGACTGCGCCACGCGCACGGTGGGCCGACGCTCGACCTTCGCTGCGGCGGGCGCTTCGGTGACCGGCGGCGCAATTACTGGCGCGGGAATAGTCGCGGCCGGCACTGTCCTGACCGCAATTTCCGCCGTCGGCGTGACCGGCGCGGGCTTGCGCTGGCCGATGATGTAGCCGCCGCCCGCCGCGACCAGCACTGCCACCGCCGCAACCGCCGCCAGCATTCCGCCGCGCGATTTGCGCTGGGGGCGGACCAGTTTCGCCGCCGCCTTGCTGTCGCGATACGGCTCGAGCCACGGCAGCCGTTCCTCGTCATTGGCGGGCCCCGGCTTGGCCATCAGCGCATCTCCTCGGCGGCCTCGACTCCCATCAAGCCTAGGCCATTCTTCAACACCTGCCCGGTTCCGCGCGCCAGTTCCAGCCGCGCGCGGGTCAAATCGGGCCGGTCCTCGATCAGGAAGCGCCGCCCCGGATCGTCATTGCCCCGGTTCCATAGGCTGTGGAATGCCGACGCCAGATCATTGAGATAGAAAGCGATCCGATGCGGCTCATGGCTCAGCGCCGCCGCCTCGATCGCGCGCGGATATTGCGCCATCACTTTGACCAGCCCCAATTCCTCGGCATCGAGCAGAGCGAGATCGGCCGCCGTATCGAGCGACACCCCCGCTTCCGCCGCCTTGCGCCCCAGCGACGCAATTCGCGCATGGGCGTATTGGACGTAGAATACCGGATTTTCCTTCGACGCCTCGACCACTTTGGCGAAGTCGAACTCGAGCGGCGTGTCGGCGCGCTTGGTCAGCATCATGAACCGCACCACGTCCTTGCCGACTTCGCGGACGACATCGGCCAACGTAACGAAATTGCCCGACCGCTTCGACATCTTGATCGGCTCGCCAGTGCGCAGCAGCTTCACCATCTGGATGATCTTCACATCCAAATCGACCCGCCCGTTGGTCAGCGCGGACACCGCCGCCTGCACCCGTTTGACCGTCCCGGCATGGTCGGCGCCCCAGATATTGACCAGATGATCGGCCTTCTCGGCCTTCTGCAAATGATACGCCGCATCGCCGCCGAAGTACGTCCAGCTGCCGTCCGACTTCTTGAGCGGCCGGTCCTGGTCGTCACCGAACTGGGTCGAGCGAAAGAGGGTCAGTTCGACCGGCTCCCACTCGTCATCGTCGGTCAGGCTCTTGGGCCGCTCGAGCTCGCCCTGATAGACCAGCCCCTTGGCCTTAAGCGCCTCCATCGCGCGATCTGGCCCGCCCGCGGCGGCCAGCGCAGCCTCCGACGCGAACAGATCGTGGTGGATCCCGAGCAAGGCGAGGTCATGCTTGATCAGCTCGATCATCGCCGCAACAGTCTTGGCCTTGAACAGTTCGAGCCAATCGCTTTCGGGCGCGGCAACATAAGTGTCGCCAAATTCCGCTGCGAGCGCCTGGCCGACCGGGACCAGATAATCCCCCGGATAAAGCCCTTCCGGAATATCGCCGATGGTCGCGCCAAGCGACTCGCGGTACCGCAGGTGCGCCGATCTCGCCAACGTATCGACCTGGCTGCCGGCGTCGTTGACATAATATTCGCGCGTGACCGCAAACCCCGCCGCTTCGAGCACGGATGCCAGCGCATCGCCGACCACCGCGCCGCGGCAATGGCCCATGTGCATCGGCCCGGTCGGATTGGCCGAGACATATTCGACATTGACCCGCTCTTGCCGGCCGATCTTGCTCAGCCCGTAGGCCGAGCCTTCGCTTAAAATCGCCTGCAACTCGTCGCGCCAGATCTTGGCATCGATCCTCAAGTTGATAAATCCCGGCCCGGCAATCTCGACCCCGGTTACCCCCGGCAGGGCGGCCAGCTTGGACTCGATCAGCCCCGCCAGCGCGCGCGGATTGGTCTCTGCCGCCTTGGCCAATACCATCGCCGCATTGGTCGCTAGGTCGCCATGCGACGCGTCGCGCGGCGGCTCGACCGCGACATGCTTGCGCTCGATCCCGGACGGCAACGCGCCCTCGGCAACAAGCTGATCCAGCACCCCGTCGAGGAGCGCGCCATAACGTGCATAAAGTGACATCCCGCGCCTCTAGCGCAGGCAAGGCCGTGCGTCACGCGGCAAGCGTCGGTCTAGCGCCCCGCGCGAGGGGCGTAGACCACCCGCCATTGGGTGACTTCGCCACGGCCCGCGAAGACCATCTTCGGGCTGGCGCGGCGCGGCTTGGTTTCGCCGGCCAATCCGAAGGCGAAATGGCTGTGGTCGCCCTCGTCGAGCGATTCGAGCAGCGAATAACCGGCAGCCCGAAGCGCCGACGCAATTTCCCAATGACCGACGCCGGGGCGCCGCGCGATGTCGATCGCCCGCCCGCGAAGATGATGGCTGTTGGCGACTCCGCCGACCGCGCGATTATGCTGCGCGCTGCGCAACATGCTCGTCACCCGCCCCCAGCGCGCGCCGAGCCGGGCGATATCACTCATGTCGATCGACCGGCCGCCGCCCTGGTAGCTCAGCGAGGGGTCGGGATTGTTGCTATTGTCGAACGCCGGATCGCGCTCGCGGCCCATCACGCGCAGCGCGTTGGGCGGGGCCATCGACGGGTAGGTGACTTCCTTGGGAGTCGACGCGCCGACCGTGCGGATCGCGAACTTGCCCGATGACGCGGCCTGCGCCCCACCCGCAATCGCCGTTAAGAACAACGCAGTCACAACCCGTCGCATGCCGAAATCCCCCTCAGCCCAGCGACTCGTATAACATAAATTTAACGCGCGGATCAAAGATGCGGCGGATTGCCCGCTTCAGGCGACCAGTCGTTGCCCCAGCAGCCCCGGCCTGGTCTCGGGGAACAGCAGTGCAGCGGTGCGCGCGCCGTCGAGCCCGAAATGCTGGCTAAGCGCGCTTGCAATCAGCGCGTCGAGGTTGATCGTCGGCTTGAGGTCGCGCCCTTCGTAGAGCGCGCTTGGTCCCAAGCCCGGCCAGTCGGCAATCACCTTGCCGCCCGCCACCGCGCCGCCGATCAGCATCGCCATCGCGCCGGTGCCATGATCGGTCCCGCCGGTGCCATTGGCCTTCGCCGTGCGCCCGAATTCGGTCGCCACCAGCACAAATGTATTGCTCCAATCCGCGCCCAGCCCGGCCTTCAAATTTGCCACGAGCGCATCGAGCCCGCGCAATTGCGCTGCCAGCCGCCCGCGCTGGCCATTGTGCGTGTCCCAGCCATTGGTCTCGATCATCGCGATCCGCGCGCCGTCGGCCCCGCTCATCAGCTTCGCCGCGAGTTGTCCCGCCGCCGCGCCGCCCTTGGCATCGCCCAGCTCGCCGGCCTTCATCCGCGCCGCTTGCGCCTGGGTCCACAGCGGCCCCAATTGCGCGTCCTGCGCATATAATTCGCCAATCCGGATCAGCAGGTCATCGCCCGCTTGCGGCAGGTTCGACGGCGCATAGCTTTGCACTGGAGCGCTCCCACGCAACGCCAGCGGCACGGTCGGCGCCAGCGCCACCGCCTTGCCCCCGGGAAGCTCGGTCAGCAGCCGGTTGAGCCACCCGTCCTTGACCCGATACGCCCCGGCCCCGCCGCTCTCGAGCACATTCTGCCCGTCGAAATGCGACCGGTCGCGATAGGGGGAGGCGACCGCTTGGACGAACAACGCCTGCTTCGCCGCATAGAGCTTGGCCGTCTCGACCATCCCTGGGTGAAGCGTGAACATCGCATCGAGCTTCGCCCCGCCCGCGACATCCGCCGCCAGATCGCCGCGCAAGCCCGCATAAGCCGGATCGCCGGTCGGAGCGAGCGTCGCCAGCCCGTCGGCCGCGCCGCGCTGGATGACGAACAGGAAGCGCTTGTCGGTCCGCGCGGTGGCGGCAAAGGCGATCGTCGGCAGCCCGAGCCCAAAGCCCAGCGACGCCGCCCCGGCTCCACCAAATTGCAGCAATCTGCGGCGATTCAACATTTCTACCTCCGCAACATTTCAGGGGATGCAAGTAACAGTGCGAGCCCGGTCGTCGGGCTTTCCGATCGCGCAATCGCCGTCTTGGTCTTGTCGCTCAACCGGGCGCCAAGCAAATTCGGCGCGAGCGCCCGCGCATCGACGCGGTCACCCGCCCGCACCGCAATCCGCTGCGCCGCTTCAACCCGCCGCACCAGCGCGTCGGGCCCGGCCCAGCTGGCGGCGTCATCGTCCCAGCCGGCCGGGCTCGGCGGCATCCACACTGGCTGCCCCAATTCGCGGAACGTGCCGACTGACACCATCGGCTCAAGCGCGCTGATGCCCACCGCGCGCAGTGATGCGATCGTCCAGTCCCACGGGCTGCGGAACTTGACCGATGCCGGGTCCCACGCCTCGGGACTATCAATCAAGGCGCGATAGACCGTCGGCAAATCGCCACCGCTTTTGAGGAACGCCTGCTCCAGCCGAACGACCATCGTCGGCGGCGGATCGTCGGCGGCGAAATGCCGTGCCAGCTTGGTCGCGATATGCCGCGCCGTCGCCGGATGAACCGCCAATGCTTCGAGCACTGCGCGGCCCTGCGCTACGCCGCCCTCGGCATAGCGCCGCCCGATGATGGTCCGCGCGCCGGGCTCATGCAGCAGTTCGACGAAGCTGAAGTCGCCCGGTTCGCCAGTCGCAAACCGCGCCCCCGGCCCGCGCGCGATCCCCGCCACCGTCCACCCGGTCAGGGCCCGCGCAAATTCGGTGACATCGGCCTGAGCGTAGCCGGTGCGCACGCCCAACGTGTGCAATTCCAAAATCTCGCGCGCCAGATTCTCGTTGAGCCCGCGATTGTTGCCCCGCGCTGCGGCTCGCGTTCCGAGCTGGCTGTTCGGCCCGATCGACTGCGCTTGGTCGAGGTAGAATAGCATCGCCGGATGCTGTTCGACCGCGAGCAGCATGTCGCCGAACCGTCCCGTCACATGCGGCCGGATCGCTTCCATCTCGAGCAAACCAGCGAACCCCAGCGTCGTCTGCTTCTGCGCCGAGACCGCGAAGTGATTAGCCCAGAAATGACTCATCCGCTCAAGGAACGGGGTCTGCGTCGTCAGCGCCGCATTGACCCGCGCCGCGACCAGCCGGGCGTAGGTCTCGCGCCCCTCGCGCCGCGCCATCCTGACGTCGGGATCGATCTGCTTCTTGGCCGCCGCCGAATCGCCCTTGGGCATGTCGGCGGCCGTCATCATCGCCGCTGGGGCGGGCGCCGCCTCGCGCCGCTCTATCCTGGCTTCACGCTGCACCGCCAGATAATCCGCCAGCCCCTCGGCCACCTCGCGCCGGCTCGGCACCCCGGCCAGTCGCGGCGGCGCGCCGCGCACCTGCGCCGCAGCCCAGCCGCGCGGATCACCCCCAGCCGCCGCATCGCCGCGCGGCCCAAGCCCGAACCTGTTCTCGGCAAATGCCAGATCGACCATGCGCGCTCCTCGTCAACGCGAAAGCTGCGCCGCCAAGCCTGAACCCCCGATGAGCCGCTATGGTGAACGGGTTGGTTCATGCTCCAGGGACTTGCCGATCTGCTTGAGCTCATGCTGCAAGCTGAGCTCGTCAATGCTGTCGAGCGGCAGAGCGAGAAATAATTGAATGCGCCGCTGCAAGGATTGATAGGCGGTCCAGAAGGCGTGGTGCTGCTGCTCGCCGTCGATTGCGGCGGGGTCCTCGATTCCCCAGTGTGCTGTCATCGGCTGCCCCGGCCAGGCCGGGCACATTTCACCCGCCGCATTGTCGCAAACAGTAAACACGAAGTCGAGCGGTGGCGCGCCGGGCTGTGCAAACTCGTCCCAGCTTTTCGAGCGCAGTCCATCAGTCGGCAGCCCAAGCTCGTCGAGCAAAGCGATCGCGGCAGGGTGCACCGCGCCTTTCGGATAGCTCCCGGCCGAAAAGCCACGGAACCGGCCCTTTCCGTGGCGATTGAGGATCACCTCCGCCAGGATCGAGCGCGCCGAATTGCCGGTGCACAGGAACAGCACATTATAAATTTTGTCGGTCATGTCGCTCACCCGCAATTGGCGTTGCGCGCCGGTCCGGCGGTCATTGCCGGGGCGCAGCAGCTATCGTTCGATGCACTGGCCGACATCGCACCAAGCGCGGGGCTGTCGCCATAGACGGTCGCCTCGCCATTGGTGTGGAAGGCTTCCCACACCACGCCGTCGGGATCGCTGATCCATGACTTCTCGCTCCTGGCGTAGCAGCAGGTGGTTGTGCCTTCCTCCAGCATCGGCCGATCGGCGGCCTTGAGCCGGGCGTAGACGTCGCTCAGTTCGCCCTCATTTTCGGCCTGGATGCCGAGATGTTCGATTCCCTTGGCGGCATGATGCTCGGCCGAGATGGCGAAGTTCACGCGCGGGTCGTCGAGCATCCACTTGGCATAATCGGCCTTGGTCACCGTCGGTTGCGCGCCGAACAAGGTGGAATAGAAAGCAATCGACTGATCGAGGTCGCTGACCCCGACGTGGACGTGGAAGCGCTTCATGCAGATTTCCTTTCGCGCATGGGGGTGGCGGCAGGCGAGCAATCCGCCCCGCTGCAGCAATTTTCCATGAGGTAACCTACCAAGTTGTTCATCGCGGCATAATTGGCCGAGTAGATCAGCGACCGTCCGTCGCGGCGCTGCTCGATCAGCCCCGCGCGGTTGAGGTGGGCGAGGTGGAACGACAGCGACGAGTTGGGGACCGACAAGGCTGCGGCCAGCGCCCCTGCCGACAGACCGTCCTGGCCGGCCTGGACCAGCAGCCGGAACAAGGCCAGCCGATGTTCCTGCGCAAGCGCGCCCAGCGCGTCGATGGCATTGGCCGATTGCATCACAATCTCACAGACGTTTCGACTTATCTCGAAATGACTGAGCGGTCCTTATTTGTCAATAACATTTCTACTTTGATCGAAATGTCACCAACCTCAACCCGCCGGACGGACGGCCCTGACCTGTGCTTCCAGTTCAGCAGCAGTGATCCCGATCGTCCCCGAACCGTCGGCCCCGATCGCAATCCCCGATCGCGGAATGCTGATCTTCTGCCCACCGGCCAGCTTGATCGTGACACTGTCGCCAGTGGCGGAATCGACCGTTCCGATTGGCGTTCCGCCCTTGCCCTTGACCTCGGCTCCAATCGCCAAGGCCGCGGTAGCAGTGCTCGCAAGGCTATTCTCGACCGACGCATTCAATTCGGCCTGGGTCATCCCGAACAGCGCCTTGCCGTCGCTGATGGTCAGGCTGGACTTCGGCAATTGCGCCTGATGCCGGTCGGTTTTGACGGTCACGCTATCTGCGGCCACTGCGGTCAGGACGCCGACTGCCATGCCCTGGCCATCGACCACGTCCATGCCGATTCCGAACGTCGTCATCACCGGCGCAACCGGCGCAACCGGGGGTTGCGGCGCCGTCTCTACCGCCACTTGCTTGGCTTTGACGACCGTGCACACTCGCCGCATAAAGCGGCTGTTGGGGAGCTTTTCGTCACGACAGACCTTGCGCGTCGCGGGCACGTCGGTGGCAACGCTGACCTCGGCCAACGGCAGCATGGATGGCGAGGAACTGGTTGCCGTGAGCAACTCGGCAAGAATCAACACAAACATCATGATCTCCTATTTCACGATGATTGTTGGCATTTACGGTCCCGGCCAGCAAGCCCCTGATCGCCAGCGTGCGGATGACGCCGCCAATACGCCATTACGCGCACTGGCGAGGCTCAGCTTGCCAGCCGCTTGAGATCGCGGTTGAAGTGAATGCGCCGTCCTTTGCCCTCGGCACCCACCAGCACCGCCATTGCCGCCGCGACCGTGTCGGCGTCGATCGCCGCGAACCGGTCGAGCGAGCCGCGCAGCAGTAGATTGGCGAGTGGGCTGAGCGCACTCCCGATCCGCTCAGCCATCCTTTGCTCGCCACCGCGATCGCCGCGCAGCAAGCCGGGACGAACAAGGTCCAGCCGCTCGAAGCCGATCGCTGACAGCCCGCGCTCGGTCTCGCCCTTCATCGCCAGATAGTTGTTGCGCGCCCCGTGGAGCGCCCCGACCGATGACACGCACAGCATCTGTCGCGCGCCCGCGACGTGCGCGGCCTGCGCAAAGCCAAGCACCGCCTCGACATCGACCGCCCGAAACGCCGCCCAATTACCGGCCTGCCTGATGGTGGTCCCCAGCGTCGAAATCGCGACGTCGAAGGTTTCCCCGGCAAGCAGGGCCGGCCACTCCCCAATCGGCCCGACCCGTTCCTCGACCCCGTCGATCCCCGCCGACCGCCGCCCGAGCAGCAGCACTTCATGCTTTGCTGCCAGCCGCGGCGCCAACGCCCGCCCGACCAGCCCGGTCGCCCCGATCATCGCGATCCGCATCAGAATCGATCCGGGAGGTGCACCGGCCCGCACAATTTCGCGTGTTGGCGAATGGCAAAGCCGTCGGTCATTCCGGCAATGTAATCGGCAATCCCGCGCAAGCGTCCCGTCTCGCCCTCGCCCGCCCAGCCGTCGGGCAGCAGCGATGCGTCGGCGCGATAGGCGGCGGCGAGATTGGTGATCACGCGCTGCGCCTCGATCCGCACCGGCTGAAGCGTCGCGCTATTGTACAATCGGTCGTACAGAAACCGCTTGAGCGCGCGCTCCTCGGCGCCAAGCTCGGCCGAAAAACCGACCAACTGCCGCCCCGCGCCGCGCACGTCGTCGATGCTCGTCACGCCAGCTTCGGCCACCCGCCGCGCGGTCTCATCAAGCACGTCGCCGACCATCGTCCCGATTCCGTCGCGGACCAAGGCCTTGACCTTGAGCGCCTCGCCCAGCCCCGGATGCCGCGCCTCGATCCTTGCCCACAATTGCGCCACCAGCGGCAATTCGAGCAATTCCCCGAGCTCGAGAATCCCCGCCCGCAGGCCATCGTCGATATCGTGATTGTCATAGGCGATATCGTCGGCAATCGCCGCGACCTGCGCCTCCAGGCTCGGCCATGCGCCAAGCTCCAGCCCGAACGCCGCATCCGCCGCCGTCAAGGCCCAGCCCGGCGCGTCCGCCGGCCCATTATGCTTGGCCAGCCCCTCAAGCGTCTCCCAGCTCAAATTGAGCCCGGCGAAGTCGGGGTAAGGCGCCTCGATCCGCGTCACAATCCGCAGCGTGTGGCCATTGTGGTCGAACCCGCCGCCATCGGCCAGCGCCACCGACAGCGCGTCCTCCCCGGCATGGCCGAACGGCGGGTGGCCAAGATCGTGCGCCAGGCACAACGCCTCGGTCAGATCCTCGTTGAGCCCGAGCGCGCGGGCCATTGAGCGGCCGATCTGCGCGACCTCGATCGAATGCGTCAGCCGAACCCGGAAATGGTCGCCATCGGGGGCGACGAACACTTGCGTCTTGTGGCGCAGGCGACGGAAGGCGACCGAGTGGACGATCCGGTCCCGATCACGCTGGAAGGCGTCGCGTGGCCCGCGTGGGCCGTCGGGCGCTTCCGCAAAGGCCCGGCCGCGCGACGATGCTGGCTGCGCGGCGAGGCCCCCGAATGACCTCATTTCGCCGGGATTTTGTCGAACATCATCCCGTCGGGCGCGGTGTAACTGAACCCATCGATCCCAGCTTTCGACAGCTGGTTGACGAACTCACTGCTGTCACTTTTCGTCTTGAACGGGCCGATCACCAGCCGGAACAGGTCCTTGCCGCGCGTCACCCGCGCGTTGCGTCCGGCGAACAGCCCCGGCTTCTTGGCCTTGATCCGCGCAAATTCGGTCCCCATCCGCGCGGCATGCGCCCCGCTCGCCAGCTGGACGTAGAGCAGACTGGCGGGTTCTTTTTTGACGACTTCCTTCGTCTTGGGCGGCTCGACCGGCTTCTTCACCTTGACCAATTCTACCTTCGGCTTTGACGGCGGCGGCCGTTTGATCTCAAGCTTGGGAAGCGGGCGCGGCGGCGGCTCAAGCGCGGCCTCGCGTATCACGATCGGCGCGACCTCGCCCGTTACGATCGGCTCGCCCTCGGGGTTGAGCAATGGCCCGGCATTGACCGGCACCAGCGGCTCTTCGATCTCGGCCACCGGCGCCAGCTCATCGGGCTTGAACCCCGGTCGCGGTTCGGGATCGGCCTCCTTGGCCGCCGGTTTCAACGACACCGCTGCAGTGTCCGGCTTGCGCCGCTTCGAAGCATAGCGCGACGGATCAAGCGACGGGCGGCTCATCGCGAAATAGGTCGACGGTTTTGGAGCTTCGCGAACCGCCCGGCGCGGCGCTTCGGTCGTCGCCACCTGGACCACCGGCGGCTTGGCCTTGGCATTCTTCGGCGGGGTCACCTGGATTTGGTTACGCGCCTGTCGCGGCTCGATCTGCACTTCGGCCCGATTGCCGATCGACAGCACCGGCGACGAGGAAATCGGCTGGGCCCGCGCATAACGCTGCGCCGCATCCTTGGGGAATTCGCCAAGGTGCACCGCCATCGCTTTCTCGTCGGCCCGGAGCACTGGCAGCAGGCGGAAGAATGGCTCGAACCGTGCCCCCGCACCGGGCAGCGCCGCATCGATCGTTCGCCGCGCGCCTTCGCGGTCGCCGGCCAGCGCCAGCACGAACGCATTGGTCCGCACCGCCGCCGCGTCACGCCGCGCCAGCAGCGGCTCGATCGTTGCCGCCGCGCCTTTGATATCCTTCGAGATCGCGAGGCTCAGCGCCAGCCGCCGACGCGCTTCATCGGCTTGTGGACCGAACATCGCCGCTCGATAATCCGCTTGCGCGCGCGATTGCTGGCCGAGCAGATCGAACGCCAGCCCGCGATCGAGCGCCAGCATCGATTGCGGCGCGCCCAGCGTCTGCGCCCGGTCGAACACAGCCATTGCGCCGATGGCATCGCCCATCATCGTCATTGCCGCGCCAACCCCGACCTTGGCCGCCGGGCTCGATGGATAATATTCCTCCGCCCGACCGAAGAACCCCGCCGCAGCTTGCATGTCGCCCATCTCGAGCGAGGCGCGCCCGGCGGCCATCAGCGCGGCCAGATCCTTGGGCTGGGTCGCGAGCGTGCGCAGCGCCCCGGCCAGCGCCGCGCCGGGATCGGCCGGGGTCGCGGCCGCCGCATAAGGCGAATATTGCGCCGCCGCCGGAAGGGCCGGTGCGGACAGCACGGCAAGGACGAAAATGGTGCGGGCTGCGCGGGCACGGTGATTCGGCATGACCCGGCTAATGGCCGACCCGAGCTTGCTCCAACATTGCTGGAGGTTAAGACGCGCCAAAGGGTGGCCGGGCGGCGATGAGCGGAAGGGCCATCTCGTCGCCCCGCCTACCAGCCGGCGGGCGGTCCCGAAAATTATTGGTTATTCTGCCGATTGAGGAACCGCGGAATATCGAGCGGCTCGCGGCGGAACGTCGCCTGCTCGCCGTCGGTCCCCTCGGCCTGCGCCGCACCGCGCGCGATGTTCGACTTCCGCTCGAACAACGTCCCGCCACCCGGCGCAAGCTTTGGCTTGTCCGTGTCGGTCGTGGATTCGGTGTCGATCGTCATCGGCTCATCATCGGCCGGCGGTCCGACCGGGGCCGATCCGACCGGCTGGGTCAGGATGTCGTCACCGTCGAGCACCAATTCCTCAGCTTCGTCGTCCTGAGTCAACTCGAGCATGTCGTCATCGCTCGACGTGTCGGTCGTGTCGTCGATCATCGGCGTGGGCGCCGTCGGGGTCACGGCAGCCGGGGTCGCGGTGCGGCCGGGGAAGCTGAACACCTTGGCCGGGGTCGCCATCGTCCCGGTTTCGGCTTCGATCCCGGTGGCGACGACGCTGACCCGGATCTTGCCTTCCAAGCCATTGTTGAACGCGCTGCCCCAGATGATATTGGCGTCGGGGTCGACCAATTCCTTGATGTGGCTTGCGGCCTCGTCGACTTCCATCAGCTTCATGTCCTCGCCGCCGGTGATCGAGATGATCACGCCCTTGGCGCCCTTCATGCTGACCCCGTCGAGCAACGGGTTGGAGATAGCCTTTTCGGCGGCTTCGATGGCGCGATTCTCGCCCGACGCTTCGCCGGTGCCCATCATCGCCTTGCCCATCTCGCCCATCACCGAGCGAACGTCGGCGAAGTCGAGGTTGATCAAGCCCGGCATGACCATCAGATCGGTGATTCCGCGGACGCCCTGCTGGAGCACCTCGTCGGCCATTTCGAACGCTTCCTTGAAGGTCGTGTCCGAATTGGCGAGGCGGAACAAATTCTGGTTCGGAATGACGATCAAAGTATCGACATGCTGCTGCAATTCTTCGATTCCGCTGTCAGCCGAGCGGCCACGGCGCGCGCCTTCGAACGCGAACGGCTTGGTCACCACGCCGACCGTCAGGATGCCGCGATCGCGCGCGATCTTGGCGATCACTGGCGCGGCGCCGGTGCCGGTGCCCCCGCCCATGCCCGCGGCGATGAAGCACATGTGCGCGCCCTCGAGCGCCTTTTCAATTTCCTCGATCGTCTCTTCGGCAGCAGCGCGGCCGATTTCAGGCCGCGATCCGGCACCGAGGCCCTGCGTGATCTTGAGCCCGAGCTGGATCCGGCGATCGGCTTCCGACGCGTTCAAGGCCTGCGCGTCGGTGTTGGCGACGATGAAGTCGACCCCCTGCACGTCGCGCTTGATCATGTTGGCGACGGCGTTGCCCCCCGCACCACCGACGCCAATGACGCTGATCCGCGGGCGGAGTTCGTCGACTTCCGGCCGGATGAAATCGATGCTCATGGGTCTGGACCCTCCCCTGTTCGCTTTGCGCGTTGAATCTTCAGGGTGAATCAATGAATCATCATGAGTCCAGCGGCAAGCGAAAACGTTAACGGAAGCGAAAAAACTGCTCCGCCGTGGCGCTAGCGACTCACCCGTGATTCATAACGGGACGGTTCAGTCGAATGCGATCTGGCGGATCGCCGGGACCGCGAATGCCCACCATAACGCCCCGATTAGCGCTACCCCCGCAGTAAGATAGAAGGCGCTGCCGTACCCCGCTTGGTCGATCATCATGCCGGTGATGATCGGGCCGACGATGCCCGACACGTTGCCGAGAGCATTCTGGATCCCGACCCAAGTGCCGACCGCGCGCGGGCCGGCGAACATCTGGGCGATGGCATAGAGGTTCAGCGATAGCGCCGCGGTCGCCGCCCCGCCGAGGCACAGCCAGAACAGCAACGCCCCGACGCTCTCGCTTCGGTAGATGCCGAAGATCGCCACGCCCGCGAGCAACTGGCTGACGATCATCATTGCCCGGCGGATGGTCGCTTCCGACCGGCCCGAGCGGGTCCAGCGGTCACTGATCGCGCCATAGGCCATTGCCGCCACCGCCTGCACGCCATAGCCGATGCTGGCGAGGATCGTCATTTCGCCGATCGAATAGCCGCGCGACTGGACAAGATAGAGCGGCAGCCAGGCGAGCAGGAAATAGAAGCAGAAATTGCCCAGCGAATGGCCGATCCCCATCGCCCACAGCGACCAGTTGCCGAGCAGTTTGCCCGCCGGCACCCGCGCCAGTGCCCCACCGGCCGCAACCGTCGGCAATTGCCGCACCACCCGCTGCCACGGCACTAGCCATAGCAGCGTGGCAAGCCCGAAGATGATGAACATCGCCCGCCACCCGAGCGAGGCGACGATCAGTCCGCCGGTCAGCGTCCCGATCGCCGGCCCAAGCGCGAGACCCGCCGCGACCGCCGCATTGGCCATGCCGCGCTGCTCGGGTGGAACGTTCATGGCGATGATCTTCGACGTGCCGGGAAAGGCGATGCTTTCGCCCACGCCAAGCATCACCCGAAGCACCAGCAGCGACGCGAATCCGCCAACGAAGCCGATCAGCAACGTGCTCGCCGCCCATAAAACGATCCCACCCGCCATCAGGCGATAGACCGAGAAGCGATCGCATAGCCAGCCGACCAACAATTGCACCGGCGCATAAACCCAGAAAAAGGCCGAGACCGCGATCCCGAACGCGGTCGCGCTCATCCCGAGCTCGCCCTTCATCACCGGCGCCGCCACCGCGATCGCGCCGCGGTCGACATAGTTGAGGAACACCGCCGCACCGAGCAGCAGCACCAGCCAGCGAGTCAGATTGCCCGATTGCGTGCGCGCCAGCGTTGCCATGTGCGTCCCCCCGAACCCGGCGGCAACGCTATCACGCGGGCGAAACGACTAATAGCCCTGCTTCAGCGCATTCATTAGCCGCGACACGAACCCGCCGCCACTCTTGCGCTCGACGGTCGATCCCAGCGCGATGTCGCGAATGTCCCCCGACAGACCCGACGCCAGCATCGCCAGCCCGACCAGGGTCGCGAACGCCGGCCCGCTATGCGCTTCGGGCAGCCCGGTGATCGATCGCGGCCGCCCGACCCGCACCGCACGCCCGAGCACGCCCTGCATGTAATCGGCGATATTCTTCAATTCCGCACCACCGCCGGTCAGTACCACCTGCCGCCCAACCGGACCGGTGAAACCAAGGCTTTTCAACGCCGCGTCGATCTGGTTGGTCAGGTTTTCGACCTGCTGGCGGATCACGGTCATCAATTGCGCGCGGGTGATGCGGGTCGGCTCGTCGCCATCGTCCGCCCCGATCAGATTGGCCTCGATCATCTCGTGATTGTCGCGCGGCGAGGTCATCGCCGATCCGTAAAAGCATTTCAGCCGCTCGGCATCGCGCCGTTGCACCCCGAAGGCGCAGGCGATGTCGTCGGTGATATCCTTCGCGCCGAGCGGGATCGAACGCAGCCCGACCAGCATCCCCCCGGCGTGAAGCGAGACATTGGTCACGTCCGCGCCAAGCTCGACCAGCGCCACCCCAAGCTCGCGCTCCTCCGGGGTCAAACACGCCAGCGCCGCCGCGACTGGCGACGCAACGATCGCGGTCACCCCGAGATGCGCCGATCGGATTACGAAATCGAGATTGCGCAACGGCGCCGGGTCGGCCGCGACAACATGGATGTCGACCCCCAGGCGGTCGGCGTGAAGCCCGATCGGATGCTTGACCCCTTCGACCCCGTCGATCGTATACAGCGCCGGATGCGCGTGGAGCACGGTGCGGTCACCGCTGTGGATCGCCGCCTTGCCGCCGCGCAACAATTCCTCAATGTCCGATTGCTCGACTTGGTGCCCGCCAAGCTCGACCTCGACATTGGCGACATCGCTGACCAGCCCGCCCGCGCCGAAGCTGGCCCACACGTCGTCGATCGTCACCTGGCTCATCCGCTCGGCGCTTTCGACCGCCTCGCGCACCGCGACTTCGGATGATTCCATGTCGGTAACATAGCCGCGCTTGACTCCGCGGCTTTCGCGCTGGCCCGACCCTAGCACCCGCAACCGCCCGTCCTCGTCGCGCGTGACGATCAGCGCGCTGACCTTCGACGATCCGATATCGAGTGCAGTGATGAGGGGTTGCTGGGTTGGTGCGGCCATGATGGTGGGTGGTTCAGCTTTCGGTCTTGGCGGCGGTTTCGGGGACTTGCGGCAGGCGGACGATCATCTTGCCGGGGATGCGAAGGTCGAAGCGCTTGATCCCGCGCCCGAGCAATCCCGCCGATTTGTCCAGCTTGGCGAATTTTGCAAGCGCTTGTCGCGCCTCGGCGTCGCCTTCGGGCAGCACCACCGTCTCACCCGACTGGAAAACCAGGTCCCAGCGCCGCCCGCCGACCCAGTTGGCCGATTCGAGCTGCGGCTTGAGGCTCGGCACCGCGCCAAGCAACGCATTGAGCCCGCCGCTTTGGGCATTGGCCCCCGGCCCGACCAGCAACGGCAAATCGGGCATGTCGCTGACCTTGACCTTGTCGAGCACCACGCCGTCGGCATCGATCAGCGACAATCGGCTGGCATCCTGCCACAGTGCCGCGGGCTCGCGCTCGACGATGTCGATCACCAGCGTATCGGGCAGCCGCCGCGACACCCGGGCATCCTTGACCCAGCCATAGCCAAGCAATTTCTGGCGGATCGTCGCGACATCGACCAACGGCATCGCCATGCTTTTCTGGTCGAGCGCGATCTGGAACACCGGGCGGCTGTCCATCCGCTGGACCCCGGTGACATCGACGCTTTTCACGCGGAATCCTGCCTCGCCCATCGCTTCGCCCAGGCTCGCCCCGACTTTGGCCGGGATTTGCAGTGCGATCATCGCCACCGCGACAATCGCCGCTGCGAACAATCCAACCGTCCACCGCGCCAGCCGATTGGCCCCGCCCTGATCGACCGGCAATCTGGCGACCAGCCGCTTGGGGACATTGACCCGCGATCCGCCGGTGCGCGCGCGCGGCCGTCCCTTGCCGGGCGATCCGCGACGGACCCGCGATCCGCTCACGGTGCGGTTTCGTTCAAGGCATCCGCGTTGCCTGTCGCACCGGCCAAGGCCTCAACGATCAGCCGTTCAACCAAATCGCCATAATCAATCCCGCGCTGCTTGGCCTGCTCGGGCACCAGGCTGAGCGGGGTCATCCCCGGCTGGGTATTGACCTCGAGCAGATACAGCCCGGCCTCGCCAAGTTCGTCATCCCAGCGGAAGTCCGACCGCGACGCCCCCTTGCAGCCGAGCAAACGGTGCGACGCCAGCGCCATGTCCATCATCGATTTGGCGATGTTCGCGGGCACCTCGGCGGGGCAGATATGGTCGGTTTCGCCATCGGTATATTTGGCCGCGAAATCATAAAATTCGCCGTGCGGGACCAATTCGGTGACGCACAATGCCTCGTCGTTGAGCACCGCCACGGTCAGCTCGCGTCCGCGAATGAATGGCTCGGCCAACAACCGCTCGAAATGCAGCCACGGCCCCTCGGCCTTGGCGCTGATCGGGTGGCCGTAATTGCAGCCGTCGGTGACGATCGCGACCCCGACCGAGCTGCCCTCATTGACCGGCTTCAAGACATATGGCCGCGCCATCGGGTCGCCCTCGTACAGCCGCGCGCTATCGACCATCTTGCCTACCGGCATGCGAATTCCGTGCGGCACCAGCACCGCCTTGGTCAGTTCTTTGTCGATCGCGATCGCCGAAGTGGTGCAGCCCGAATGGGTGTAGGGGATTTGCATCAAATCGAGCATCCCCTGGACCGTACCATCCTCCCCGGGCGTGCCGTGAAGCGCGTTGAACACTACGTCGGGCCGAAGCGCGGTCAGCACCGCGCCGATGTTGCGATCCATGTCGATCGCGGTGACATCGCTCCAGCCGCGCGCCTCGAGCGCCTCGACCACGCCACGCCCGCTCATCAGCGACACTTCGCGCTCGGCCGACCACCCGCCCATCAGCACGGCGACTTTGATGTCCTTGTTCACGTTCCAATATCTTTCAGCAATTCTGATTGCAGTCGGACAACATGCGGATCCGCCGCTTCGTCCCAGGGGAATAGGCCGTCAGACGCTCCGGGCCAGAAAATTTGGAACGCCCGGTCCATTTTTTCGCCCATGATGACGCGCCGATACCAAATCGCACTATTGAAATGCTCGGCATCGATTGCGTCTTCCGGGACCGCGCGAAGCACGCAATTGAAGCCTTCAAGCAGCCCGGCGATAACAGCACCGTCTTGGAGAGTTAAGGCGTCCTCTGAACATTGCCGCTGCGTCTCGTTGATCATGCTTTGCATCAAGTCACTAGACAGCCCGAAAACGATAACTTCTGGCTGGCTTACACTCGTGGGGAAGCCAATCGAGTAGGCAAAGGCGGGGTCATCGCCGTCTGGATCACTTACGACATTGATGCTGCAACCATGTTGATCGACATTGGCGATAATTTTCGCCTCAAATTCGGAATCGGAGATTCTCACTTCTGACCAACTCGCTGAATTTCCCATTCCAGCATGATGTTGGTTTTCGCGGCCACGCGGCGGCGCACTTCCTCGCCCAAGGCCTCGATCTCGCTACTGGTCGCCGCGCCGGTGTTCAAAAGAAAATTGCAATGTTTTTCTGAAACTTGCGCCCCGCCCAGCATCAACCCGCGACACCCAGCGGCGTCAATCAGCGCCCATGCCTTGTGGCCGTCGGGGTTCTTGAAGGTCGACCCGCCGGTGCGGCTCCTGAGCGGCTGCGATTCTTCGCGGCTGGCGGCGATGCGGTCCATCTCGGCCTGGATCACCGCCGGGTCGCCGGGCTGCCCACGAAAGGTCGCGCTGACGACGATTGCCTGCTCGGGCAGTGCGCTGTGGCGGTAGGTATAGCCAAGCTCCTCGAGCGCCATCGTCCGCATTTCGCCCGAGCGAAGCACTACTTCGCATTCAACCAGGATATCCTTCACTTCGCGGCCATAGGCCCCGCCGTTCATCCGCACGAAACCACCGACCGTGCCCGGGATCGAGCGCAAAAATTCGACCCCCGCGATCCCCGTGTCGCGCGCGGTCGAGGAGACCAAAATCCCGCTCGCCCCGCCGCCGCATTTCAGCGTGACCGCGTCCAGACGCTCGACCTTGGCCAGCGCCTTGCCGAGCCGCACCACGACACCCGTCACCCCGCCATCGCGGACGATGAGATTGGAGCCGAGGCCAAGCGCCATGACGGGCACGCCAGCGTCGAGCGACCGCAAGTAACCGACCAGATCGTCGACATCGGCCGGCTCAAACAACGTCTCCGCCGGGCCGCCCGACTTGAACCACACGAGCGGCGCAAGCGGGGCATCGGGCTTCAGTTTGCCTCGCACCGCTGTGGCGGCCGTGACACTCACTTCTTTCTCGCCCGCGCCTTGGCAATTCCCGCCGCCAGGCCGCCGGCCCACTTGGTGATGTCGCCCGCGCCCATGCACACCACAATGTCGCCCTTCGCCGCCACGTCGCGCAGATTGCCCGCCAAGTCGGCGGGGTTGTCGACCGGCTTGACCATGCGATGCCCGTGGTGGCGCAAGCCGTCGGCCAGGGCATGCGCGTCGATCCCCTCGATCGGCGCCTCGCCCGCCGGATAAACCGGCGCGACATAGACGATATCGGCGTCGTTGAAGGCGTTCTGGAAGTCGTCCATCATATCGCGCAGCCGGGTGAAGCGGTGCGGCTGGACCACCGCGATCACGCGGCCTCCGTCGGCGATGCCGTCATGGCCGCTGCTCGGCTGGATGCTGTCGCGCGCCGCCGACAATACCGCGCGAATCTCGACCGGATGATGGGCATAATCGTCGATGATCGTCGCGCCGCCAATCTCGCCAACCTTGCTGAAGCGCCGTTTGACTCCGCCAAATTTGGCAAACCCGCCGGCGATCGTCGCATCGTCCATGCCAAGCTCGATCGCGACCGCAATCGCGGCCAGCGCGTTGGACACATTATGCTTGCCCGGCATCGGCAAATAGATGTCGGGGATGCTGCGCCTGGCATCGTCGCGCCCGCGCACCACCGCGTCGAACCGCGTCCCGCCATCCTCGCTGCGCAAATTCTCGCCTCGCAGATCGGCCAAAGCGGAAAAGCCGTAGGTTACCACCCGCCGGTCGCGGATCCGCCCCAGTACCGACTGCACTTCGGCATGATCGATGTTCATCACCGCAAGCCCGTAGAATGGCACATTTTCGACAAACTCGACGAACGCATCCTTGGCGCGGTCGAAGCTGCCATAATGATCGAGATGTTCGGGATCGATGTTGGTGACGATCGCAATCGTCCCGTCGAGCCGCAGGAAACTGCCGTCGCTTTCGTCGGCCTCGACCACCATCCAGTCGGATTTGCCCAATCGCGCGTTCGAGCCATAGCCGTTGATGATCCCGCCGTTGATCACCGTCGGGTCGACCCCGCCAGCATCCAGCATGCACGCCACCATCGATGTCGTCGTCGTCTTGCCATGCGTCCCCGCGACCGCGATCGTCGACTGCATCCGCATCAGCTCGGCGAGCATTTCCGCACGGCGCACGCGGGGCAGCCGCCGCTCGACCGCAGCGATAACTTCAGGATTATCGGGCCGGATCGCGGTCGAGGTGACAATCACCGCAGCATCGCCAAGATTATCCGCCGACTGGCCGATCATCACCGGGATGCCGACCTTGCGCAGCCCTTCCACAACGTAATTTTCGGCGACGTCCGATCCTTGGACCTTATAGCCCAATTGATGCATCACCTCGGCGATCCCCGACATGCCGATCCCGCCGATTCCGACGAAGTGGATCGTCCCCATTTCGGTGCCCATCGCCTTCATGCCGGGACTCCAACGGGCATCGCGCTAGGGGTCGCAACCTTTTCAGGCCCGACCAGCACCGCCCCGCCCGCAATCCGCTCGACCAAATCGGCCAGGTCGCTTGCCGCATTGGGCCGCCCGACCGACAGCGACCGCGCCGCCGCATTGGCCAGCGCTTCTGGGTCGTGCGCCAGCGCCTCGATCTGGCGCGCAAGCGTCTCGGGCGTGAACTCGCTCTGGACGATCATCCGCGCCCCGCCCGCCTTGGCCATTTCGCGCGCATTGGCGGTCTGGTGATCGTCGGTCGCGCTTGGCAGCGGGATCAGGATTGCGGGCCGACCGGCGGCGGTAAGCTCGGCAATCGTCGATGCACCCGCGCGAGCGATGATCAAGTGCGCCTCGGCCAATTTCGCTGGCATATCAGTGATATAGGTCATCAGCTCGGCCGGGATTTTAAGCGCGGCATATGATGCTCGGACTGCGACTATGTCGTCGGGTCGGCATTGCTGCACAACCTGCAAACGATGCCGGATCGACGGTTCGAGCTTGCCCAGCCCGGCTGGCACCACCATTCCCAAGATGCTCGCCCCCTGGCTCCCGCCGGTGACCAATATCTTGAGCGGCGCCACCTCGTCGAATGGCGGCAGCGGCGCTTCGCCCAGCCGCGCCACCGCCTCGCGCACCGGATTGCCGACCAGTTCGACCTTGGCCAGATACGCAGGCTTCAGCCGATCGACTTCGGGATACGCCGTCGCAATTGCCTCCGCTTCCCCCGCCAGCAACCGGTTGACCCGCCCCAATACCGCATTCTGTTCGTGCAGGATGGTCGGGATCTTCGCCGCGCTTGCCGCCAGCAAGGACGGGAACGCCGGATAACCGCCGAAGCCGACCACTGCATCGGGCTTGAACTCGCGATACAGCCGCCGCGCCTGGCCGCGCCCCTTGATCACCGCGCCGACCGCCTTGAGCCAGCCGATCGGCCCGCCGCCCAGCCGCCCCGCAGGCAGGATGTGCACCGGCACCCCGTCTAACAGCCCGGGGATCCGTGCCCCGCGCTCGTCGGTGATCAATGCCACGCCAATCTTGCGTCGCGTCAGCTCGGCGGCCAGCGCGTGCGCCGGGATCATGTGCCCGCCGGTACCCCCGGCCGCGAGGATGATGTTCATTTGCTTGACGACACTTTGGGCCGCTCCCCGCTCCATTTCACGACATAAGGCGAGCGCGTCAGATAGGGATTTCGCCGCGTGAAGGCGAGCAGCAATCCCATCCCGATGCTCAGCGCCAGCATCGAGCTTCCGCCATAGCTGATGAACGGCAGGGTCATGCCCTTCGATGGCGCGATCTGGACATTGACCGCCATGTTGATCATCGCTTGGAGCCCGAAGGCGATGGCGAGACCGGCCGCGGCGAGGATCGCAAACGAGCTC
>NZ_JANMLM010000079.1:0-3660 GCF_031372575.1 Sphingomonas sp.
TTGTAATCGAGTCCGACAACGATTTGAAACTGCGGATCGCGACGTGCACGCGCGACGGGCCGGAATTCGCCCGGCTGATCGCGCGCGACCTGCGCCGGGTCGGACGGTCGCCGGCGTTGTTACTGCTTCAGCCGGCCTATATCCCGCGCGGCAATTATCGCGGGGTCAGCGAGGCGGTGCGCGCGGACCCGGCGCTGAAGGCGGCAGCGGCAAGCCGGATTCGAACCCTGCCGCCGGAGATGACAGCCGCGCTCAACGGGTGGCGCGGTGCATGGGCGGACGGGGCGTCGACCGGATCGCAGTGACGCGTCAGCGGGCCTTGAGCGCGACGTAGACGCCGACCACAATGACCATGATTCCGAACGCGGTCTCGAGCAATCGCTTGCGCCCGGCGAGCCGTCGGCCGAGCGCGATTCCCGCAGTCGCGCCGACCACTCCGCCAATGATCATCAGCCCGACAATCGGCCAGTCGACCAGCCCCGACAGCGCATAGGATGCGGCGGTTGAAAGGCCGAACGCCGTGACTGCGAGCAAGGAGGTGCCAACCGCCTTGGTAATCGGCATCCGGGTTGCCCAGATCAGCCCCGGCACGATGAGGAAGCCGCCGCCGATACCGAAGAAGCCCGACAACAAGCCCACCCCTAGCCCGGCCGGGGCGAGTCGCGGGACGAGCTGGCCGGCATTGGCGCTGGTCAGGGCGATATCGGAGCGCGGATCGGCATTGCGTTTGCGTAGCATCGACAAGCCGACGATGACCATCAAGGAGCCGAACAGGAACAGCAATTTCTGCCCGTCATAAGCCTTGCCGAGCGCGGCGCCGGTCAGCGCACCGGCAACCCCCGTGGCGGCGAAGATCGCGCCGCAGCGCCAGTTGACGTTGCCGTGACGGGCATGGCCGACCAGCCCCATCGCCGCATTCAGCCCGACCGCGATCGCGGCGGTGCCGATCGCCACGTGGGGCGAACGGATCCCCACCACGTGAACCAGCAATGGCACCGCGAGGATCGAGCCGCCACCACCGACCAGCCCGAGGATCAGCCCGATCGCGGCGCCGCTAAGCACCGCCGACAGCATGACCAACCCGTCGATCATCCGGCGACCGCGCGGTTCCAGGGCATTGGCGCAAGCAAGGCGGTCATGGCACAGGATCCGGTGATCCCGGCGTGGAGCATGCCGACTCCGACTGCCGCGCCGAGCAGGAGAAAGACCGGCGAGACGAGCCAGCCGAGCAGGATCGCGAGCAGGATTAGGCTGCCGCCGCCGATCTGCACCTGGCGCATCAGGTCGAGCGGTTGCCTGGCAGTTGCAACGACCGGCAGGCCGGCCGTTTTCCATGCGTCGATCCCGCCGTCGAGCACGAGCGAATTGGGGCCGCCCGCTGCCGCCAGCCGAGCTGCATGGAGCCGGGTGCGCTGGCCCGAGCGGCAGTGGAAGATGATCGGCCCATCGCCGTCGATGGTGGTCAGCGCGTCGAGCGGGATATTGCGCGCGGTCGCGATCCGTTCGCGGTCATGCTCATCAGCGCCGCGAACGTCGATCAACTGCGCGCCCTGTGCAAGCATTGCAGAGGCGGCGTGCGGGTCGATGGTGGCAATCGTCACTGGGGGTCTCCTGAAGGGGCGCAATAGAGTTGGTAAAGGGTGTCGAGCAATGCGACGATGCGCGGATCGGCAATGCGATAATATAGCGTCTGGCTGTCGCGATCGAACGTAACGAGGCCCTCGTCGCGCATCACCGCAAGGTGTTGGGACAGCGCCGATTGCGACAGCGAAATGGCGGTGGCGAGGGTGTTAACGCTGGCCGTGCGAACTTCCGCCAGCTTGCACAGGATCAGCAATCGGCGCGGATTGGCGAGCGCCTTCATCACCGCCGCGACCTGATCGGCCTTGGCCTCAAGCTCGGTTAGGTCCAGATCAGGGCGGGCCAAGGCGAACGACATCAATCGCAACTCCAACATTAGGACTTGCTAATTTAGATATTGCTAATACATTGTCAAGGCAGGATCTGAGGAGGTTTACGTGAATCCGATTATCGAAGCCTTTTTCAACGAACCGACCAACACCGTGTCATACCTCGTCGCCGATCCCGCAAGCGGCGCGGCGGCGGTGATTGACCCGGTGCTCGACTATGACCCGGCCGAAGGGACGGTCGATACCAGCTCGGCCGAGGCGGTGCTGGCGCGTGCCGCGGAGCGCGGATGGACGATCGAGCTGGTGCTCGAAACGCACGCCCACGCTGACCATCTGTCCGCTGCGCCGTTCTTCAAGGGCAAGACCGGCGCCAGGATCGGGATTGGCGAGCAGATTCCCACCGTCCAGAAGGTGTTTCGCCCGATGTTCGAGGCCGACGACATCAAACGCGATGGCGGGGATTTCGACTTGCTGTTCGAGGATGGCGAACGGATCGCCCTTGGCGCGTTGAGCATCGAGGTGATGGCCACCCCGGGCCACACCGCGGCTGACGTCAGCTACCAGATCGGCGACGCCTTGTTTGTCGGCGACAGCCTGTTCATGCCCGATTATGGCACCGCGCGAACCGATTTCCCGGGGGGCGACGCGCATCTGCTGTACCGGTCGATCCAGCGAATATTGGCCCTGCCCGACGCAACGCGCCTGTTCACGTGCCACGATTACAAGGCGCCGGGGCGCGATGAGTTTCGTTGGGAAACGACGGTTGCCGAGCAGCGTGCGGGCAATGTCCATCTGGCGGGCAAGAGCGAGGATGAGTTCGTCGCGATGCGCGAGGCGCGGGACGCGACACTGGCGACCCCCAAGCTGCTGCTCCCCGCGATCCAGGTCAACATCCGCGCCGGCCGCTTCCCGCCGGCCGAGGCGAATGGGGTGAGTTATTTGCGGATCCCGGTGCGGGTGCGGGGGTAGGGGTTAGTCACCGATGCTCACGAAGCTATCCAGCACTCTTTTCCGCCCGGCTTTCTCAAACTCGATCTCAAGCTTGTTGCCCTCGATCCCGGCGATTTCGCCGTAGCCGAATTTGCCGTGGAAGACTCGCATGCCGACTGCCAGATCGTCGCGGCCCTTGTTGCCGATGCTGATCGCCGAGGCGCGGGATTCCTGGGGGCCGCGCTTGACGTATAGGCCGGTTCGGGGGGTGGTGTCGGTGGCGACAGCGCGCTGGAAGCCGGGGCCGCGGCGTTCGGCTCTGGCGACGTGGGCGAAAGGGTCGGCATTCTCGCTCCACTGCGCGCGCCACAGGCTCTCGCCGCCGGACATGGTGGTCTCGGTCTCGACATGCGCTTCGGGCAATTCGGCGACGAAGCGGCTGGGGATCGAGCTGGTCCACTGGCCGTAAATACGGCGGTTGGCGGCGTGGAGGATGGTCGCCTTGGTCCGCGCGCGGGTGATGGCGACATAGGCCAGGCGGCGCTCCTCCTCGAGGCTGGCCAGGCCGCCTTCGTCGAGCGCGCGCTGCGACGGGAACACGCCTTCTTCCCAGCCAACGAGGAAGACGAGCGGGAATTCGAGCCCCTTGGCGGCGTGAATGGTCATGATCGTGACCTTGGGCTCGCCGCGCTTGGCGTCATTGTCCATCACCAGGGAGACATGTTCGAGGAACGCGCCGAGCGTCTCATATTCCTCCATCGCGCGGGTCAGTTCGGTCAGATTCTCGAGCCGGCCGGCGGATTCGGCGCTGCGCTCGGCC
>NZ_JANMLM010000106.1:0-40018 GCF_031372575.1 Sphingomonas sp.
CATTGGCCCGCTCGCATGATCAAGCGGTTCGAGCGTCTCGGCATCGACCAGCGCAAGATAGTCCACTGCGGTGAAACCGGCGTCGGCCAGTTTAGCTCGCGCCACGGCGAGCAAGGTCGAAACCAGGATATGCTCGCCTGACTCGATCGACCCGCGCGCCTCCTCAAGCGCATGCGGCAAGGCCAGCGCCTGCGCGCGTTGCGCCGCCGTCAGATAGGCGTTGCGTGACGACAGCGCGAGGCCATCGGCGTCGCGAACCGTCGGCACACCGATGATCTCGACCGGCAATCCAAGGTCGGCCACCATCCGCCGGATCACCGCCAGTTGCTGGAAATCCTTCTCGCCGAACAAGGCCAAATCGGGCTGCACCGCGATCAGCAATTTGGCGACCACCGTCGCAACCCCGGCGAAATGCCCCGGCCGCGCCGCACCATCCCACCGCTCGCTGACCCCCGCCACGGTGATCGTCGTGGCAAAGCCCGTCGGATAGATATCCTCGACGCTCGGCAACCACACGGCATCGCAACCATGCGCTTCGAGCAGGGCGAAATCGGCTTCCTCCTGGCGGGGGTAACGCGCCAGATCTTCGGCTGGCCCGAATTGCAGCGGATTGACGAAGATCGTGGCAACCACCCTGTCGGCTTGCTCCCGCGCCGCGTCAATCAGCGCCATGTGCCCGGCGTGAAGCGCGCCCATTGTCGGGACCACAGCAATCCGCTCACCCGCGTTCCGCCACTGGCCGGTCAGGTCGCGCAAGGCGATCGATTCACGAAGGATTTGCATGCGATTCATGCCTCCGATACATGCTTGGCAAGGGGCGAGCCACGATGGCGCGCCGGGGTAACTTAAGGGGCGCTTCGGCCATGGGCCAGCCGCATTTCATCGTCTTCGCCAATGAGAAAGGCGGCACTGGCAAATCGACCACGGCGGTGCACACTGCGGTTGCGCTCGCGGCGTCGGGCCACCGCGTCGGTGCGCTCGATCTCGACCAGCGCCAGCGGACCATGACCCGCTATCTTGATAATCGCGCCAAAACGATCGCACGGCTCGACGTCGCGCTTCCCCAACCAACCTTCGAAGTCCTCGAACAACAGAACGATTCGGGTCTCGCCGCCGCAATCGACCGCCTGTCCGCCGTTTCCGATGTGATCGTCATCGACACCCCGGGCCGCGACGATCCGGTCGCCCGCGCCGCGATCCTGCGCGCCGACACATTGGTCACGCCGATGAATGACAGCTTCGTCGATCTCGATCTGATCGGCCAGGTCGATCCCGACAGTTTCAAGATCACTAAGCCCAGCTTCTACGCCGAATTGATCTGGAACAGCCGCACCCAGCGCGCCCGCGATACCAGCAAGAGCGTCGACTGGGTCGTGCTCCGCAATCGCCTCCAGCATATCGATTCGCACAATCTGCGCCGCGTCGGTGCAGCGCTCGACGAGCTTGCCCGCCGGGTCGGCTTCCGCGTCATCCCCGGGCTTGGCGAGCGGGTCGTCTATCGCGAACTGTTCCCCAAGGGCATCACCTTGCTCGACCTCACCCAATTGGGCGAAGTCGCGATGGGCCACATCGCCGCGCGTCAGGAATTGCGCGAAATGGTGGCCGGCCTCGCGGTTCCCGGCGTCGATCAGGTTCGGGCGGACGCGGCGTAGAATAAGCGCCGTCGCGTGAACCCATTTCGTCTGTTAGGGGTTCGCCTCTGTAATGACCCACCAATTCCATCCCAGCATCCTGCGCGAATATGACGTTCGCGGAATCGTCGGCGACACCCTGTCGGAGGCCGACGCCCGCGCGCTCGGCCGAAGCTATGGGGCACTCGCGCTCGCGGAAGGCGCCAAGCGCGTAGCCGTCGGCCGCGATGGCCGGCTCCATTCCCCGTCGCTCGAAGCGGCCCTGATCGATGGTCTGATCGGCAGTGGCCTCGACGTCGTGCAAGTCGGCCTGGGGCCCTCGCCAATGCTCTATTTCGCGGTCGCCACATTGGGTGTCGACGGCGGGATCCAGGTCACGGGCAGCCACAATCCGGCCGATTACAACGGCTTCAAGATGCTGCTCAATGGCCGCTCGGTGTTTGGCGAGGAGATTAAGGCGCTGGGCCGCCGCGCCGAAGTTGCCGACTGGGTCGATGGGCTGGGCGAAATTACCGAGGCCGATGTTATCCCTGCGTACCTCGACGCGTTGCTCAGAGGCTTCGATGGCAAAGCCTATCGAATTGGCTGGGACAATGGCAATGGCGCCGGTGGGGAAATCCTCGAACGATTGCTGGCCCGTCTGCCCGGCGAGCATTACACCCTTTACACTGAGATCGACGGCACCTTTCCCAACCACCATCCCGACCCCACGGTCGAGGCCAATCTCGCCGACTTGAAGGCGCTCGTCGCGGACAAAAAACTCGATTTCGGCATCGCCTTCGACGGCGATGCCGACCGGATCGGCGCGGTCGATAGCGAGGGCCGGGTGATCTGGGGTGATCAATTGCTGATGGTCCTCGCTGCGCCGGTGTTGAAGGAGTTGCCAGGCGCGACGATCATCGCCGACGTCAAAGCGAGCCAGACCTTGTTCGATCGCATCGCGGAGATGGGCGGCACCCCGCTGATGTGGAAAACCGGCCACTCGCTGATCAAGTCGAAGATGAAGGAAACCGGATCGCCGCTGGCCGGCGAGATGAGCGGCCACATCTTTTTCAAGCATGAATGGTACGGCTTCGACGACGCGCTTTATGCCGCGATCCGCCTGATCCGCGCAGTGTCCGACAGTGGCCAAACCCTGACCGAATTGCGCAGCGATATGCCCCCCTCGGTCGCTACGCCCGAGCTTCGCTTCCCGGTCGACGATAGTCGCAAGTTCGCAGTGGTCGATGAAGTCGCCGCGCGCCTCGCCGCCGACGGTGCGACCGTCGACATCACCGACGGCGTCCGCGTGCAGACCGCCGACGGCTGGTGGCTGCTGCGTGCCTCGAATACCCAGGACGTCCTCGTCGCCCGCGCCGAATCGACCGATCAGGCCGGACTCGACCGACTGGTCAGCGCGATCGATGCCCAACTCAGCCAGTCAGGGATCATGCGCGGCGGACCCATTCACTGAGCCGCCACCTGACCGTCACATTGCCGACTCACACTGCCGCTATGGTGCAGCCATCAGGGGGAGACGGATGATGCGGGACATGTTTCGATCGAAATCTTTGTGGATGGTCGGCGGCGCGTTGCTGATCGGCATCGGCCTGACTGCGGCGCGCGCGCTTCGGGTCGATATCGACTTCGATCCGTGGGATGACAGCAGCTTCGCTTGAACCGAGGTTCGCGCGCACTGTTAACCGGCGGATCGCCGCGCTAATGACTGGCAATGGCCAGTACCACCGCGCTCAACCAGCAGTATAAACGCTTTGACCAGGTCGAAAAGGCGCACGCCTATCGCCTTGCCGAGGATGATAGCGACCAGTTCGACGAAAATTACCAAATCGCGACGCTCGACCTCGGCGACTATATTCACGGCGACGCAGCCACCAAGGCCCGCTTCGCCGAAGCATTCGCCACCGCGCTGAAGGAAATCGGCTTTGCGGTGCTGGTCGGCCACGGGGTCGATCCCGCGCTTTATGATGAGATGCACGATGGCGTGATCGACCTGTTCACCGCGACCGCGCTGGCCGACCGCATGCGGTTCCGCGCCGCGCGTCACGGCTCGGTCAGCCAGGGCTATTTCCCGATCGAGCAGACCAGCGAGATCCACCCCGATCTGGTCGAAGGCTGGGTGTGGTGCCGCCGCGCATTCGACATCCCGCAAACCAACAATGTCGCTCCCGACCCCGCGCCTTATTGGCCGCGCCCGCAGGACGAGCCGCTGTTCCGCAGGCTGGTCGAGGCGCACGAACCCTTGTTCAAGCCGATCATGCAGGCAATCCTGCAAGGGCTGGGCTGCGACCCGCATTGCTACGACGCCAAGCTCACCACCACCAATTTCGGCATGCGGCTGAACTACTACCCGCCAATGTCCGCCGATCAGGACCAATCGGGCGCGGGCCGCCTGCTCGGGCATGAGGATGTCGACCTCTTCACCATGCTCCCCGCGTCGCGGGTCGACGGACTGCAGGTGTGGAACCATCGCTCTGGCAAATGGGTTCGGCTTCACCCGCCCGCCGGGTCGATCATCATCAACAGCGGCGATTATCTCCAGCGGATCACCAACGACATCATCCCCTCGACCACCCACCGCGTCGGCAAGCCGGTCGACGGATCGCACCGCGGCGAGCCGCGCGTGTCGTTCCCGATCGCGGTCTATGTGTGGGAAGATGAACTGCTCGAGGTACTCCCCGGGCTCGGCGAGCCTAAATATCCGCCGATTAAAACCATCCAGTTCCACACCCGCAGCACGAGCAAATTCTATGGCGAGGATTATGCCGTCGACGGCGACTGATCAGTCGTCCTCATCCTCATACCCCACCAGGTTCAACTCGCGCGCCTTCACTTGGTGAAGCATGCACCACTGCTTGAGCGCATCCTCGCGGCCATGCGTGATCCACACTTCCTTGGGCGCGACTTCGCGGATGGTGCGAGTCAATTCCTCCCAGTCACTATGATCCGAAATCACCAGCGGCAGCTCGACATTCTTCTGCCGCGCGCGCTGGCGAATCCGCATCCAGCCGCTCGCCATAGCGGTAATCGGGTCGGGCAGTCGCCGCGACCAGCGATCGTTGAGCGCGGACGGCGGGCAGATCACGATGTGCCCCGCCATCTCCTCTTTCTTCGCTCCCGTGGCGGGCCGTAATTCGCCAAGCGGAACACCAAGCTCCACCTACAGATTGCACAGTCGCTCCATCGCCCCGTGATAATAGATCGGCGCATGATGCCCGCGCGCGCGAAGCTCGGCGATCACGCGCTGCGCCTTGCCAAGCGCATAGGCCCCGACCAGCACGCACCGCTCGGGCTCGGCATGCAGCCGGTGGATCAGCCGGTCGATCTCGCTGCCCGTATCGGGATGGTGGAACACCGGCAGTCCGAACGTTGCCTCGGTGATGAAGATGTCGCACGGGGTGACCACGAACGGCGCACAGGTCGGATCGGGGCGGCGCTTGTAATCGCCCGACACGACCACCCGCTCGCCTTGGTAATCGAGGATGATCTGCGCCGATCCCAGCACGTGCCCTGCTGGGACGAAGCTGACGTCGACCTCGCCGACCCGCACCGTCTCGCCATAATCGACCGGCTGAGCGTTTTGCTGGCCATAGCGAACCCCCATGATCGCCAGCGTTTCGGGAGTCGCCCACACCGCGCCGTGCCCGCCGCGCGCATGGTCGGCGTGGCCGTGGGTTACCAGCGCCTTGTCCTTGGGCTGTGACGGGTCGACCCACGCATCGGCAGGTTTGACGTAGATGCCTTCGGGAAAAGGCTCGATCCATGAACCGAGGCGGGCCATATGTCGTTACTACCAAATTATGCCCCAATCGTTCCACCTCCCCGCCGTCATTTCTGACTGGTTCACGACGCGCGGCTGGGCACCGCGCCAGCACCAGCTCGATATGCTTGATGCCGCGCGGGCGGGCGACCACACCTTGCTCGTCGCTGCGACCGGGGCTGGCAAGACGCTCGCCGGGTTCCTCCCCACCCTCGTTGACCTGATTGAACACCCGCGAGACGGCCTTCACACGCTTTACGTCTCGCCGCTCAAAGCCCTCGCGGTTGATGTCCAGCGCAATTTGATAACCCCGATCGAGGAGATGGGTCTGCCAATCCGCGTCGAGACCCGCAGCGGCGATACCCCGTCCGATCGCAAGGCGCGTCAGCGCGCGCGCCCGCCGCACATGCTGCTGACCACCCCCGAAAGCCTCAGCCTGCTACTGAGCTACCCCGACAGCGACCAGATGTTCGCCGGCTTGAAGACCGTGGTGATCGACGAAATCCACGCCTTCGCGCGCGAGAAACGCAGCGATCTGCTCAGCCTCGCGCTGGCCCGGCTCCAGCATCTCGCCCCCGGCATGCGCCGCGTCGGCCTCAGCGCGACCATCGCCGATCCCGAAGCTTATCAAGGCTGGCTCGCCCCCGACGCCGACTTTGAAACAGTCCGGCTGGTGATCGGCGATCCCGGCGCCGATCCCGATTTGTCGATCCTCATCCCCGAGGGCCGGGTTCCCTGGTCGGGCCACTCTGGCCGCTACGCCGCAAAACAGGTGATGGAGCTGGTTGAGGCGCACAAGACGACATTGATCTTCTGCAACACCCGCAGCCTCGCCGAGTTGATCTTCCAGGATTTGTGGAAGGCCAATGACCAGCAATTGCCGATCGGAATCCACCACGGCAGCCTCGCCTTGGAAGCTCGACGCAAGGTCGAAGCCGCGATGGGCGACGGCCGGTTGCGCGCACTGGTCGCCACGGCGAGCCTCGATCTTGGCATCGACTGGGGCAATGTCGATCTGGTCGTCCAGATGGGCGCGCCCAAGGGCAGCTCGCGCCTGTTGCAGCGGATCGGCCGCGCCAACCACCGCCTCGACGAGCCCTCGCGCGGCATGGTCGTCCCCGGCAATCGTTTCGAATATCTCGAGGCCCGCGCCGCGCTTGACGCGATCGACGACCGCGAGCTCGACCCCGACATCTTCCGCCCCGGGGCGCTCGATGTCCTCGCCCAGCACATCCTCGGCATCGCCTGCGCCGGGCCGTTCGAAGAAGCCGAACTGCTCGCCGAAATCCGCTCCGCCGCGCCTTATGCGGGCTTGACCGAGGAGGTATGGCGGCGCGTGCTCGAATTCATATCGACCGGCGGCTATAGCTTACGCGCCTACGACAAGTTCCGCCGCCTGGTCGAAGAAGCCCCCGGCCGCTGGCGCATCACCAAGCCGCAAGTCGCCGCGCAGCACCGCCTCAACGCCGGCGTCATCGTCGACAATCCGATGATGGACATACGCTTCGCCAACGGCCGCGCACTCGGCAAGGTCGAGGAAGGATTCGCGTCCACCCTCGTCATCGGCGACTTCATCTCCTTCGCCGGGCTCAGCCTCGAAGTGATGCGCTTCAAGGACAGCGACATCACCGTCCGCGCCTCCTCCAAGCCCGGCCGTCTGGTGACCTACGGCGGACAGCGGATGAGCATGTCGACCCACCTCGCCGAACGCGTCCGCGGCTTCCTCGCCGACGACCGCGACTGGCACCGCTTCCCCGACGATGTCCGCGAATGGCTCGAGGTTCAGAAGCGCCGCTCGATCCTGCCCCAGCCGGGCGAATTGCTGGTCGAGACCTTTCCCCACGACAAGCGCCACTTCATGGTCGTCTACAGCTTCGAAGGCTGGAACGCGCACCAGTCGCTCGGCATGTTGCTGACCAAACGGATGGAAACCGCCGGGCTGAAACCGCTCGGCTTCGTCGCCAATGACTATGGCATCGCGGTCTACAGCCTCGAGCCCATCACCGACCCCAAGCCGTTATTCTCGCCCGACATCCTCGAACATGAATTCGTCGAATGGGTCGAGCAATCGCACCTCCTTAAGCGCGCCTTTCGTGAGGTCGCCGTCATCGGCGGGCTGGTCGAGCGCCATCACCCGGGCAAGAAAAAGAGCGGCAAGCAGGTCACTTTCTCGACCGATTTGATCTACGATGTCCTGCGCAAATATGAGCCGGGCCATCTGCTGCTCACCGCCGCGTGGGATGATGCCCGCGCGCGGATGACCGAGCTTGGCCGCCTCGCCCGATTGGTCGATCGCGCCGCGGCGACGATGGTTCACGTCACCGCCAGCCGGGTCACCCCGCTCGCCGTGCCTTTGATGGTCGTGATCGGCCGCGAGGCCGCGCCGGCGGGCACCGCCGACGAGGCGTTGCTGATCGAGGCCGAGGCGCTGGCTGCCGAAGCGATGCGGATCGACTAGCCCCGTGAAATTCGCCATGCTGCTGAAATGAAGCCGAACTTTCTCGTCGCCCTACTCCCGCTCGCGCTGTGCGGCTGCGTCGTCACTGCTGCGAAGACTGCGGTCGACATCGTTACCTTGCCGGTCAAGGTCGTCGCAAAAGGCGTCGACCTCGCCACCACCAGCCAGTCCGAGGCCGACGAAAATCGCGGCCGCGCCTTGCGCAAGGCGGAGGAAGCGTTCGGCAAGCGCACCCGCGCGTGGGAGAAACAGTGCAAATCGCTCGAGGCCGACGGCAAGACCTGCCCCCCGGCCCCGATCTACGATCCGCCCGAGGGCAAGCGCTAGCGCTTCGCCTTCGTTTTCGCTTTCGCGGCCCGCGCTATCTCATAGAGGAAGTCGGCGTAGATGATCGCCTGTTCGTCGAACCCGGCGACCTTGGGGTTGCTGCTTTCGATCAGGAACCACTCGTTGGGCGCATGCGCCCCGCCGCCACGGCCCGCGCCGAACTGCCCTGCCGCCATGCGCAACGGCGGCCCGGTGAACACCACGCCCGGCCAGCTTCCGGCCGACCGCGCCGACAAGGTATTGGGAATTTTCGCCTGGTTAAGCGTCGCCTGCTCGGCCTTGATCAGCATGCTGTTCTCGTCGGTCTGGTTGGGGCCGTAACCGCCACTGACGTTGACCTCGATATCGTCAAACCCGCGCTTGGCGAGATGGGCCTTCAGCTTGGCCACCACTTCATCCTTGGTCATGTCGGGCACCAGCCGCAAATCGATCTTGGCCTCGGCCCGCCCCGGCAACACGGTCTTGCCGCCCGGCCCCATGTAACCGCTGACCAACCCCTGGATGTTGACCGTCGGCTGCTCGGCCAGGCGGTAGGTTGCGGTCAGATAATCCTCATCCTTGTACCAATGCTTGATCCCCAGCGTCTTGAAATCGTCGGCCTCGTTCGACGCGGCGACATCGGCGCGGATCAGCTCCTTCTGCCGCGCGGTCAGCGGCTTCACATTGTCGAACCAGCCGTCGATTGCGGGCGTCTGGCCGTCTTCCGACACCAAAGTGTTGAGCGCCTTGATCAGATGCCACACTGGGCTGTCGACATTGGCCTTCAGGCTGGAATGGATGTCACCCTTCGGTCCCCGTCCCCAGCGCTCGCCGCTGGAAATCAGTTGAAGCTCGACCGCGCCCTTGGCCCCGAGCAGCAATGTCACCTGCCCATCGACCGACTGTCCGGCCGACGGAATGATGATCCCGACCGCTTTCGCAAGCGCCGCCTGGACCTCGGGCTGGATGACGATCTGCGAAAAATGGGTCGAGGCGATTTCTTCCTCGCCCTCGGCCACGAACACCAGATTGACCGGCAGCTTGGTCCCCGACGCCTTGAACGCGCGCAACGCCGCGAGGAATGCCGTCTCGGGCCCCTTCTGGTTGACCGCGCCGCGCCCGATCAGCGCCTTGCCCTCGCCCGGTCGGTCGACGATCCGCCCTTCCAATGGCGGCGAACTCCATTCCGCCGGGTCGTAATGCTTGACGTCATACATGAAGTAGATCGCCAGCGTGTCCCTGGCCCCGGCATCCAGCGTCGCGAACACCCCCGGAACCCCGTCGGTTTTAATGATCTTGGCTTGCTGAAACCCCGCGTCGAGCACCAATTGGCGCATGTATTCCGCGCCTTCCTGATGGTTCAGCCCCATGTTGGCGATGGTCGGAAGCTTGATCCAGCCACGCAGTCGCTCAATCGCCGCATCATGATCGGCACGGATCGCCGCAGCCACTTTGTCGCGCCCCGGATCGCCCGGTTTCGCCGCTGTCGGCGTTGCCCCGATCAGCGCCAGCGCGGTCATTGTACCGGCGAAAACTTTCATATTGATAGCCATGAAGCACCCCTGTCCACGAATCACGAAGTGCCGAGACTGGACGGCGAAGTGCCCAACGTCCAGTGACCGACCTATGCGATACTTTCTCGATACCGAATTCGACGGCGTTGGTGGTCGCCTGATCAGCCTTGCTTTGGTCCCCGAAGACGGCGGCGAGGAGCTTTACGTCGTCATCGCCGGCGAGGCCACCGAAGCGTGGGTCCAGCGCCACGTCATGCCCTATCTCGACACCGTCCCCGAGCCGTTGCGCTCCCCCCACCTCAGTCGCCGCGACGCCGCCGAGACGGTCTCGCAATGGCTCGCCAATGATCACGCCATCGAGATTGTCGCCGACTGGCCGGAAGATCTCGCGCAATTCTCGATGCTGCTGGTGATCGCGCCCGGCGACATGGTGGCGATGAATCCGCTGACGCTTCGCCTGGTGCGGATCGGCGGCTTCTCCTGCGCCGCCAACAGCGAAGTCCCGCATAACGCCCTCCACGACGCCCGCGCCTTGCGCAAACATATCATGACCCACTTGGAATAGCCGCCGAAGTCTGCGTAAGGCGGTTCATGGTTCCCTTTTCGTTCGCTGGTCAGGATTTCTCTGCAAGCGTGGATGGTGCGCTCTTCTGGCCGCGCCACAAGGCCTTGCTGGTCGCCGATCTGCATCTCGAAAAGGCCAGCTGGTTCGCCCGCCTCGGGCAGATGCTCCCGCCCTACGATTCGCTCGCCACGCTGCAAGCGCTCGACCGCGTGATCGAGGCCAGCGGCGCGACCGCGCTCTACTGCCTCGGCGACAGCTTCCATGATCGCTTCGGCTGCGACCGCCTGCCCGACGACGCCCGCGCCCTGCTCAAATCAATGACCGCGCGGCTCGACTGGGTATGGATCACCGGCAATCATGATGCCGGCTTTGTCGATCATTGCGGTGGGCGGATCGAACAGGAAATGGAGCTGGACGGGATCATCCTTCGCCACGAGGCCGACCCGGCCGACCCGCGCCCCGAAATGTCGGGCCATTTCCACCCCAAATTCCGGCTTCACCTCAAGGGCCGCAACGTCTCGCGCCGCTGCTTCGTCGCCACCGCAACCAAGCTCATCCTCCCCGCCTTCGGCTCGCTCACCGGCGGCCTCGACGCGCACCACCCCGAGATCATCAAGAAAGTCGGCCCCGGCGCAGCGGCGCTGGTGCCCGTCACCGACCGCTTGCTGAGATTCCCGATCGCGGCTTAAGCCAGCTTCGCCCGGATCAGTCCGCGGATCATGTTGCCGATCAGGAAACCGTCGGCGAGGTCTTCCACACGAAGGTCGGCCTCGACCGCTTTGCCTTCCTCGATCAGCCGCGCGCGAAGCAATCCCGGCATCAGCCCGCGCGCGATCGGCGGGGTGAGATATTTGCCGTCGCGCTCGACGAAGATGCTGCTGAAGCTGCCCTCGGTCAGCCGCCCTTCCGGATCGACGAACAATGTCTCATATTTGCCCCCGTCACGCCGCGCCGCTTCCATGAAGGCGCGCGCGGTTGACTTGACGCTCAGCCGGAAATCATCGGCGGCGACCGGCAGCGGACGCACTGCGACCTCGACCGGTTGGGTGGGCATGGCGGGGATGGGCTTCAGCTCGATCGCCATCGTGCCCTTGGGCGAAAGCAGCAAGCGGAGCATTGCGGGAACCTCCCGCCGGAAAGTCGCGGCCTGCAATTCATTGCGCGCCGCATGGCGGTTGAATGGAAAGTCGAACCGCGCCGCCGATATGTCGAGCCGGTCAAGGTGGCGGTCGAGCTCGGCGATTCCCACTTCGGGGTCGAAACGCATCGTCTCGATCAGGTCGAATTCAGCCGAGTGTGACGCCACGAATTTCCCTTTGAGCAAACATTCGTCCCATTCATCCTCGACCACGCTATCGACCACAAGCCCCGAGCCGAGCCCCAACCGCGCGATCGACGAATTTTCTTCAATCTCGAGCGTGCGGATCAACACGTTGAACGCCGCGTCGCCATTAGGGTCGATCCACCCCATCGACCCGGTATAGACGCCGCGCGCCTCCGGCTCGAGGGTTCGCAGCGCCGCCATCGCCGCCATCTTGGGAGCGCCGGTGATCGACCCGCACGGGAACAAGGTTTCGAGCACGCCGACCGCATCCACGCCGTCGCGCAAGGTCGCGGTCACCCGGCTGACCAGTTGGTGCAACGTCGGGAAACTCTCGACAACGAACAAATCGGGCACCGCGACGGTCCCGGTCTTGGCCACGCGCGCCAGATCGTTGCGGAGCAAATCGACGATCATCAGATTTTCCGCGCGTTGCTTTGGATCGGCGGCGAGCGCCTCGGCCTCGGCGCGATCGGCATCGGGATCGGCACGGCGCGGTGCAGTGCCTTTCATCGGCTTGGCCTCGATCTCGCCACCCTTCAGCCGGAAGAATTGCTCGGGGCTGAGCGACAGCAGCCACCCGCCGTGATGCCGCACCACCCCGCCCCAGCCCGCATTCGACCGCCCGCGCATCTGCGCATAAGCGTCGACCGGCGACCCCGCGAACGGCACATCGCAGCCAAAAGTCAGATTCGCCTGGTAAAAATCCCCGGCGAACAAATGCTCCTTCACTTGGCCCGCCGCGCTCAGATAATCCTCGCGCTCGACCCTTGGCTTGGGCGTCCCGATCCATGCCCCCGCCGGATCGCCAAAGTCGCGCCCGTCAACCTGGCGATACCCAGCGAACAGCCCGAACCACAGCAACGGTGTGGCCCCCAGCCGCCGCGCCATCGGCCGTAACTTGTCCTCCAGTGCGTATCCCGCATCATACGACATCCACCCCGCCGCATGCTTCCCGCCCGCCACCGCCGCACGCAATGCTGCAAGCGCCGGGCCGACCTGGTCCATTGCATGCGCGACAATCTCCCCCACCGGCGCTTCATACAGCCGCCCGAGCGCACCACCCGCGCGGGCATCATCGAACAGGATGAACGGGCTCGTCATATCCGCTCCATTGACCGCAGCCCGCGTCCCCGTAAAGTCACGCCATGCGCACGCTCATCCTCACCGCCGCCGCGCTTGCCCTCGCGAGCCCCGCCACCGCCCAATCGATCGACCCCAAGGTCCAGGCCCGGATCGACCGGATTCTCAAGGCCACGCCGCTGATCGACGGTCACAATGACTTGCCCGAACAACTGGTCGAACATTACGGATCGCGGATCGACCGGCTCGAGAGCGGCACCGCGACTTGGACCCCGCAGCCGTTGATGACCGACATCGCCCGCCTCCGCGCTGGGCGTGTCGGGGCACAATTCTGGTCGGTCTATATCAGCGGCACGGTGACCGGCGACGAAGCGATCCGGCAGACGATCAACCAGATCGACATCGTCGACCGGCTGATCGCCGCTTACCCGCGCGACCTCGAACGCGCACTGACCGCCGACGACATCGTCCGCATTCACAAGGCGGGACGGGTCGCGTCGCTGATCGGGATCGAGGGTGGACGCCAGATCGGCGGCAGCCTCCCCGCGCTGAGGCAATTCTACCGCCTCGGCGCGCGCTACATGACCCTGACCCATAACCAGACCACCGAATGGGCAGACAGCGCCACCGACGAACCGAAATATAACGGCCTGTCCCCGTTCGGCCTCAAGGTCGTCGCCGAGATGAACCGCCTCGGCGTGCTGGTCGACCTCAGCCACGTCTCGCCCGAGGTGATGCGCCAGGCGATCGCCGCGAGTCGTGCGCCGGTGATCTTCTCTCACTCGTCCGCGCGAGCGCTCAACGATCACCCCCGCAACGTCCCCGACGATGTGCTGAGGCTGCTCCCCGCCAATGGCGGCGTGGTAATGGTCAATTGGGTGCCGATCTTTCTGTCGCCTGCACGCCTCGCCTATGATTCGCTCAAGGCGGCCGAGGAGGCGCGCCTGAAGACCATCATCCGCAACGACACCAAGGCGGTCGCGGCGGGCGTCAAGGCGTGGGCCGCCGCGCATCCCGAACCGCCGGTCACCGTCACCGACGTCGCCGACCATATCGACCATGTCGCCAAGGTCGCTGGCCACGATCACGTCGGGATGGGGGCCGATCTCGACGGCATTCCGGCAACGCCGACCGGCCTCGAAGGAGTCGAAACCTACCCGATCGTGTTCGCCGAGCTGATCCGCCGCGGCTGGAGCGATGCCAACCTTGCCAAGCTCGCCGGGGGCAATGTCCTGCGCGCGCTGCGCGGTGCCGAGGCCACCGCCGCGTCGCTCAAGGGACAGCCCCCGGCGATGGACAAGCTGCCGCCCACGCCATAGGCGCTGCCTGATGTCGACCGCCCCAACTCCGCCCTTACGCGCCGCGATCATCCCGGTGACTCCGCTGCAGCAGAATTGCAGCCTGATCTGGTGCACCGAGACAATGCTCGGCGCGTTGGTCGATCCCGGCGGCGACCTGCCCAAGCTTAAGGCAGCGATCGCGCAGCACGGGGTCCGCCTCGAGAAAATCCTCCTCACCCACGGCCACATCGACCATTGCGGATCGGCCGGCATCCTCGCCGCCGAGCTTGGGCTCAAGATCGAGGGGCCGCACATCGACGACCTGTTCTGGATCGACCGCCTGGCCGAGGATGGCGCGAAATATGGCGTCCCCGGCCAGCCGTTCGTGTCCGACCGCTGGCTGGTCGACGGTGACATGGTGACGGTCGGCAAGCTCACCCTCAACGTCCGCCACTGTCCCGGCCATACCCCCGGCCATGTCGTCTTCCACCACCCCGAATCGAAACTTGCGATCGTCGGCGACGTGTTGTTCCAGGGCTCGATCGGCCGCACCGACTTCCCGCGCGGCAATCACCAGGATTTGCTGGACGCAATCACCCAGCGCCTGTGGCCGATGGGCGGCGACACCGCCTTCATCCCCGGCCACGGCGCAATGTCCACCTTCGCCCACGAGCGCGCGAGCAACCCTTATGTGGGGGACCTGGTGCTGGCGGGCGGTTGAGGCGCTTGCTTCCCCGCTCCATTTCGCTATAGGGCGCACTCGTTCGCGACGATCCGGCCGCCGCCTCGGGACTTGTTCCGATGAGCTGGGCGAGGGTAGTCGCCAATTTTTTTGTTAATTAGAGCATAGGTGCCGCGATGGCTGTTCCCAAAAGAAAAACTTCGCCCTCGAAGCGCAACATGCGCCGCAGCCATCACGCGCTGACCCCGGCGAGCTTCCAGGAATGCCCGAATTGCGGCGAACTCAAGCGGCCGCACAATCTGTGCTCCGCCTGCGGCCATTATAACGGCCGCGAGATCATCTCGACGGAAGCCTGAGCGATTTCGGGGCACGGCCGTGACCGCCAGCCCGCGAATCGATCCTAAAGCTATGGCCAAGGCCGCAAGCAAAAGCCCGCGCATCGCGATTGACGCGATGGGCGGCGATATCGGGCCGGCAGTGATCATCGCCGGCATGGCCCGCGCGCGCCGCAAAAGCGCTGCGCTGCGCTTCGAGCTGTACGGCGACGAGAAATTGATCAATCCCGAAATCGCCAAGCATGCCGGCCTTGCCGCCGCCACCAATGTTCATCACGCGATCGATGCGATCCAGGGCAGCGAGAAGCCGAGCCAGGCGATTCGCCGCGCCAAGACCACCTCGATGGGCATGGCGATCAACGCGGTAAAGGACGGCATTGCCGACGCGGCGTTGTCGGCCGGCAACACCGGCGCACTAATGGCCATCGCCAAGCTCGCGCTGCGCACCATGCCGGGGATCGACCGCCCTGCGCTCGCCGCCTTGCTGCCGACGCTTGGCGACAATGACCTCGTCATGCTCGATCTTGGCGCCAACACCGAATGCGACGCGCAAAACCTCGTCCAGTTCGCGGTGATGGGCGCGGCTTATGCCCGCACCGCATTGTCGATCGACAAGCCGCGGGTCAAATTGCTCAACATCGGTACCGAGGAATTGAAAGGTACCGGCGAGTTGAAGGAAGCCGCCGCGCTGTTGCGCGAGGCCGATTACCTCCCGTTCAGCTTCATCGGCTTCACCGAGGGCGACCAATTGTCGCGCGGCGAGGTCGACGTCGTTGTCACCGACGGCTTCTCGGGCAATATCGCCTTGAAGACCGCCGAGGGCACCGCGCGCTTCGTCACCGATCTCCACCGCCGCGCGTTCACCTCATCGCTGCGCTCCAAGGCCGGATTCGCTTTGTCCAAGCCCGCGCTGCACATGCTCAAGGTCCATCTCGACCCCAATAATCACAATGGCGCGGTGTTTCTCGGCCTCAACGGGCTGGTGGTGAAAAGCCACGGCAGCGCCACCCCCAAGGGCGTCGCCAATGCGATCGAGGTTACCGCGCGGATGATCGGCAACGATATCACCCGCAAGATAGGCGACGATCTCGACAATTTCCGCGCCCATGCGTTCAGCGACGGCGGCGCCAAATGACATTGCGTTCCGTCATCGCCGGGACCGGGTCGGCGCTTCCCAAGCGCTTCGTGACCAATGCCGAATTGGCAAAGACGGTCGACACCACCGACGAGTGGATCGTCGAGCGCACCGGGATCCGCAGCCGCTACATCGCCGACGCTGGCGAAACCACCGCGACGCTCGCCACCGACGCCTGCCGCCGCGCCCTTGAAGCAGCCGGCATGGAGGCCGCCGACATCGGGCTGATCGTGCTGGCCACCGCCACCCCCGACCAGACCTTCCCGTCGTCCGCGACCAAGGTCCAGGCCGCACTCGGCATCGACGATTGCATCGCCTTCGACGTTCATGCGGTCTGTACCGGCTTCCTCTACGCGCTGACCGTGGCCGATTCGATGCTCCGTTCGGGCGCCGCGACCAGCGCCTTGGTGATCGGCTCGGAAACCTTCAGCCGGATCCTCGATTGGGACGATCGCGGGACCTGTGTCTTGTTCGGCGATGGCGCCGGCGCCCTCGTGCTCAAGGCCGAACTCGGGGACCGCGGCATTCTCGCGACTCGGCTCCACGCCGACGGCCGCCACAATGAATTACTCTATGTTGACGGCGGTCCCTCGACCACCGGCACGGTCGGCAAGTTGCGCATGAAGGGCCGCGAAGTGTTTCGCCATGCGGTCAAGAATCTGGCCGAGGTGCTCAAGGAAGTGCTTGCCGCCGCCAACCTCGAGCCGACCGACGTCGACTGGGTTGTCCCGCACCAGGCCAATGCCCGCATCCTCGATGCCACCGCGAAGAAGCTCGGCTTGCCTCCGGAAAAGGTCGTCGTCACGGTCGATCGCCACGCCAACACCTCTGCCGCCTCGGTCCCGCTGGCGCTCGACACCGCGGTTCGCGACGGACGAATCAAGCGCGGCGACCTGCTGGTATTGGAAGCGATGGGCGGGGGTTTCACTTGGGGCGCCGCCGCAGTACGTTATTAACAGACTTACGACTCGGTCGGATTGCCGAGCGGCATGTTTTTGGTTAAGTTACGGAAATTGGACGGGGGCGTCCGCTCGGGGAGGGGAAGACAATGGCAGATGCGGGCGGTTCGCGAGCTGACGGGCTCCATATGGCGACTCTGACCCGCGCCGATCTGTCGGATATCGTCCACCGCAAGCTTGGCCTGTCGCGTGCCGAAAGCGCAAGCATGGTCGAACGCATGTTGTATCACATGTGCCACGACCTGTCCGAGGGCCATAACGTCAAGATTTCGGGTTTCGGCAGCTTCATCCTGCGAGACAAGGGCGAACGCGTCGGCCGCAACCCCAAGACCGGCATCGAAGTGCCGATCGCACCACGCCGCGTCATGACCTTCCGCGCCAGTCAGATCATGCGCGACAAGGTCGCGAAATAGGCCGGTGGCCACGCTGAAAGATCCGGGCGCTTTCAAGACGATCGGCGAATTGTCGAGCGAACTCGGCGTCGCCCAGCACATCCTTCGCTATTGGGAGAGCAAGTTTCCCCAGCTTCGCCCGCTCCAGCGCGCCGGCAATCGCCGTTATTATCGCCCCGCCGATACCGAGCTTGCGCGGCGTATCCACGATCTGTTGTCGAACCAGGGCTACACGATTCGCGGCGTCCAGAAATTGCTGTCGACCCGCGGCGGCGAATCGCCTGCCCCGGCTCCAACGCCAGCGCCACCCGCGCCTGCGCCTGCCGAAACCCCCGCCGCCACTGCGTCACCGGTCGATTTCGAGCGCCTCGTTGGTCTGCGCGACCGATTGGTCACCGCGCTCGGCGAATAAGGTCGCTCGCACCCGCTGCAACGCGACGTCGAGCGTTACCCGCGACACCCTCACCTCCGACGGGAATGCACTCAGCAATCGCGACGGAAACGCACTCGACAGCATCACGAATAGCCCCTTGTCGCCCTGTCGCCGGATCAGCCGCCCGAACGCTTGGCCCAGCTTGGCCTTGACCATCCGGTCGTCATAGGCTGACCCGCCGTTCGCCATCCGCCGCGCCGCATGAAGCACCGTCGGGCGCGGCCACGGCACCCGCTCCATCACCACCAGCCGCAGCGAATCGCCCGGCACATCAACCCCGTCGCGCAACGCATCGGTGCCGAGCAAGGACGCGCGCGGATCATCGCGAAAGATATCGACCAACGTGCCGGTGTCGATCGGGTCGACATGCTGCGCGAGCAACGGCAGCCCCGCCCGCGCCAGCCGGTCGGCAATCCGGGCATGGACCGCGCGCAATCGCTGGATCGCGGTGAACAGTCCCAGTGTCCCGCCGTCCGCCGCCTCGATCAGCCGCGCATAGGCCCCCGACAGCGCCGCAATGTCGCCGCGCGGGATGTCGTTGACGATCAACACCTCCGACTGGCCGGCATAATCGAACGGACTCACCGCCTCGAAATGCGCGGTCGGATTGGCCAGATGTAGCGCCCCGGTCCGCGCCTCGGCCACCGGCCAATCCTCGCCCCCGCGCAGCGTCGCCGATGTCACCAGCACGCCATGCGCGGGCTCGAGCACCGCCTTGGCAAATGGCCGCGTCGGGTCGAGCCAGTGGCGCCGGAGGCCAATGTCATATTCGCGCCCCTCAACCCGGTCGATCGCCAGCCAGTCGACGAAATCGGGATCGACCGACCCGCCGATCCGCCCCAGCAATGCAATCCACGCGGCCAGCGTATCGCGCCGCCACGTCAGGCCGTTGATCGCTCCTTCGACCCGCGCCCGCGCCTGCGAGTCGAGCCAGTCGGGCGCATCCTCCAAGATCGCCTCGAGCCGCCGCGCCAACGCAGCCAGCGGCTTGGCCAGCGCCTCCAGCGCTTCCATCGCCGCCGCCGATGCATCGATCAAAGCACCGTCGGGATCGGCCAGCTCCGTCTCCAGCCCATAGCCCGCTTCCTGCGCCTTGGCCCGCGCGTAAACCGTCCCGCGCGCTTGGTGGAGCAAGCGCTCGACCGGCCCGAACGGATCGCCCTCGACAATCCGCGCGATCCAGCCATCGCTCGGCAATGACCGTGCCGCCTCGACCGCCGCGTCGAGCGCCTGGTTGCCCTGCTCATCATACGAACAGACATCGAGCAACCGCGCCGCCAGTCCCCGCCGCCGCCCACGCGACTTGCCTTCCGGCCCAACAATCCAACGCCGCATCTCGATCGCTTCTGCGCCCGTCAGCGCGACCGAAAACGTCGAATCCGCCGCATCGAACAGATGATGGCCCTCGTCGAACAGGATTCGCGTCGGCGCATCGGGCCGCCCGCGCGCCGCATTGACCATCACCAGCGCATGATTGGCGATCACCAGATCGGCCTCGCGCCCGGCCCGCTCGGCGCGCTCGATGAAGCATTTGCGATAATGCGGGCAGCCAGCATAAACGCATTCCCCGCGCCGGTCAGTCAGCGCCGCCGCCCCCGCTCGCCGGAACAAGCTCGGCAACCAGCCGGGCAAATCGCCGCCGACCATGTCGCCATCCTTGGTGTACGCCGCCCACCGCCCGACCAGATGCGCCAATATCGCCGCGCGCCCCGCGAACGCGCCCTGCATCGCATCCTCCAGATTGAGCAGGCACAGGTAATTCTCGCGCCCCTTGCGGATCACGATCTTCGCTTTGCGTTCGCCTGCGTCGGGGAAAAGCTTGTGCCCTTCGCCGTCCAATTGCCGCTGCAGCGCCTTGGTGAAGGTCGACACCCACACCGTCCCGCCGGCCGCTTCCGCCCACAAAGCGGCGGGGGCCAGATAAGCCAACGTCTTGCCGATCCCGGTCCCGGCTTCGGCGAGCAACATGTTGGGTTCCCCCGCCGCGCGGCGTGGCGCAAAGATCCCTGCCGTCTCCGCTGCCATCGCCCGCTGCCCGAGCCGTGGCTCCGCCCCCGTGCCCGTCAGCGTCGCCAGTTTCGCTTCCGCGTCCGCCCCCGACACACTCACCGTCCTTGGCGGCGGGCGCTCGGATTGCTCCTCCCATTGCGGTAATCGCGTGAACAGCATCCGCTCGCCGCGCTCGGGCTGGACCACCCGCTCGGCGACAAACGGTGCCCACGCCCAGCCGAGCCGGTAGAGCGTCCCGTTGGCGGTCCACGCCCCCTCGCGCTCGCCCCAACTCGCCTCGCCCAGCCGGTCAAGCAACGCCCGCGCGATTCCAAGCAGCACCTCCGCCGCATCGCGCTCGTCGTCCGGCGGCTCGATCCCTACCGCGCGTGCCATCCCCGCGACCGTCGGCACCGCGAACCGCGCCGGGTGAACGAACGCGAACAGCTCGAGCAAATCGAGCCCCGACACATCGGCATAGCCCAGCCGCTGCCCGACCAATGGCGCATTGAGGATCACATGCGGCGTTTCCGCCAGCCGCCGGATCGCCTCGCTCCGGGACGCCTCGCGTAGATCACCCCCCACCGCAATCCAGATTCCGGCATGGGTTGCATGGAGCGCGGGAAGGGGCAAAGGAGCGGCCACGCCTAAGCATTGGCCGCACCGGAACGAAAGGGCAACAGTTGAGCGACGAAGCGATCCGCACCGCCGCCATGACCTCCAAGGCCTGGCCCTATGAGGAAGCGCGCAAGCTCATCAAGCGCTATCCCGACGGGAAGCCCGGCGCGGCCCCCATCCTGTTCGAAACCGGCTACGGCCCCTCAGGGCTGCCCCACATCGGCACCTTCAACGAGGTCCTGCGCACCACCATGGTCCGCCACGCCTATGAGGAGCTGACGGGCAATCCGACCCGCCTGATCGCGTTCAGCGATGACATGGACGGGCTGCGCAAAGTCCCAGACAACATCCCCAATCCCGAAATGCTCACCGCCCACCTCGGCCAGCCGCTGACCAAAATCCCTGACCCGTTCGGCACCCACGACAGCTTCGCCGCGCACAATAACGCCATGCTGCGCCATTTCCTCGACCGCTTCGGCTTCGATTACGACTTCGCCAGCTCGACCGACTATTATACGTCCGGCAAATTCGACGACGCCATCCGCGGCGTCCTCGCCCAATGGGACGCAATCCTCGGGGTGATGCTCCCCACCCTGCGCGAAGAACGCCGCCTGACCTACTCGCCGATCCTCCCCATCTCCCCCACCAGCGGCCGAGTCTTGCAAGTCCCGGTCCGCGTAGTCGATGCTGCCGCCGGCACGATCGCCTTCACCGACGAGGACGGGGCGCAAATCACCCAGTCCGCGCTCGGCGGCCTGTCGAAACTGCAGTGGAAGGTCGACTGGGCGATGCGCTGGGTCGCATTGGGCGTCGATTATGAAATGGCCGGCAAGGACCTCATCGACTCGACCATCCAGTCGGGCAAGATCGCGCGCATCCTTGGGAGCCGCCCGCCCGAGGGCTTCAACTACGAGATGTTCCTCGACGAGAAAGGCGAGAAAATCTCCAAGTCGAAGGGCAATGGCCTGACCCTCGACCAGTGGCTGACCTATGGCAGCGAGGAGAGCCTGGCCTTCTTCGCCTATCGCGAACCGCGCAAGGCCAAGTCGCTGCACATCGGCGTCATCCCCCGCGCGGTCGACGACTATCTTCAGTTCCGCGGCAATTATGCGGGGCAGGAAATCACCCAGCAGCTCGGCAATCCGGTCCACCACATCCACGGCGGCAAGGTGCCCGACGGCGTACTTCCACTGACCTACGGGCTATTGCTCAACCTCGCCTCGCTGCCGGGTGTCGACAACAAGGAAACCGCATGGAAATTCGTCCAGCGCTACGCCCCCGGCACCGCGCCTGAGACCGATCCAGAACTCGACACCCTCATCGGCCTCGCGGTCAATTATGCGCGCGATTTCGTCGCCCCCACGCTCAAGCGCCGCGCGCCAACCGACATCGAACGCGCCGCGCTTACCGAACTCGACACCGAGCTAGCCAAACTCGCCCCCGGCACGCCGGGCGACGAGATCCAGAACCTCGTCTTCACAATCGGCAAAAACCACGATTTCGAAACCCTGCGCCACTGGTTCCAGGCGCTCTACGAGACATTGCTCGGCAGCAGCCAAGGCCCCCGCATGGGCAGCTTCATCGCGCTCTACGGGGTGGAGAATAGCCGTAAGTTGATCGGGGAGGCGCTAGCGGCGCCGGAACGCCGCACTTCCTAGGTCCGACTTCCTGCCGCCACCGGATCAAAGGAACAGCCAATTCCAGCCGGACTATTTCGCTAAGCCGGTTTGACTTGCTCCACAAACGCGCGCTTATTTCTTACGATGGGACGCGCGCAAATCCTCCCCCGCCATGCACCGGCTGCTCCCCTCGACGAACCGGATTGTCTGACGCCCTTGACCACGGCGGACCAGCCCCGCGAGCCTTGGGACCGCGACTTCATTCGCGTCGGTCGCTCGCGGATTGAGGGGACGGGGGTGTTCGCCAAGCGGCGGATCCACCGTGGTGCACGGATCATCGAGTATCTTGGTGAGCGGGTCGCGACCGATCGGTTGCTCGCGCCGGTACCGGGCGCAGAGCCGGCGCGGATCTACGTATTCCGCCTCAACGATAACGTCGTGATCGACGGTGCCCGCGGCGGCAATGCCGCGCGCTTCATCAATCACAGCTGCGCGCCCAACTGCCAGGCCTATGCGTTCGACGACCGGCTCTACATTTATGCTCTGGTTGATATCGCGCGCGGCGACGAACTGACCTTCGATTACAAGCTCGCTGCGCCGTCGGGGCTTGCGGCGGACAGCGACCGCGACAGCCATGCGTGCGCGTGCGGCGCCGCCACCTGCCGGGGCACGATGCGGCAATCTGCGCGAGACGACTAAATTCTCCATCCATTGGAAAAGGAACTGTCATGGCCAAGATCACCAACCGCAGACGCAGCGCCGCCGCTTCATCGGGTGCTGCGCTCGCCGCTGTCATGCTGGCCGCGCCGGGGCTTGCAGCGCAGCCCGCCGCCGCGCCGGTCGATCAGGCAGCCGGGCAAAGCCCCGCGCAGGCCAGCACCGCGCGCAGCACCGGCTACGAAAAACAAATGAGCGCCACCCGCTCGGTTAGCCACATTAAATTCAAGTCTGAATTCAAACATAAGGACGAATATTCGGTCGCGGGGGTGGGCGATGGTCATGTCGTGTTCGAGGACGAACGCGGCCAACTTTTCTATGTCGACGATGCCACCGGCGACCAGAAGTTTGTGTCGCGCAAATTCTACATGAAGGTCGAATTGAACCGGGCCGGCAGGTCCGTTCCGTGGCAAAAGGGCAAGAACACCAGCAAGGTCACAATCCTCGGCCTCGACCAGGACGGCAGGACGATCATGAGCAACGCCGGGGGCGAGAAATTCTATCTCGATGCGGCGACCGGCGACATGATTTTCGTCAAATAGGGCACCGGGCGACGCGATCTGGAACTTCGTCCTGGCTTCTGAAAACCACGAATCTGAAAGCCTGCGCCACTGGTTCCAGGCGCTCTACGAAACGCTGCTCGACTCTAGCCAAGGCCCCCGCATGGGCAGCTTTGTCGCGCTTTACGGGGTGGAGAATTCGAGAAAGCTGATTGGGGAGGCGCTAGCGGCCGTCTAGGCGGCTTATGTCCGCTTTCGACCCATTGCAGACATTGGCACTTCTGGTAGCCTTGGGCTTGAACGGGGACCTGTATGCATTTCAGTTCGGTAAGTCTCATGATCAGCTGGATGGCGGCATAGCGCATGTTTAAAACCGTCCGTCATTGGTGGCGGGGAGAGGGCGGCAAGACCACCGCTCGTCTGTTTGTGTTCGAGCTGTTTGTCGTTGTTGCCGGCGTGCTTATCGCGCAGGCCCTGGCGGGTTACGTCCAAACTCAATCCGAGCTCGCCCGAATGGAGTCCGAGCGCTCACGCATTCGCTACGAGTTGGCGTCCACGCACTCGGGGATTCGAAGCTGGGCTGCTGCTGTGCCGTGTCTCGACAGTCGAATGACGGAGGTTATGACCGGGACAGCGATCGGAACAAGCGCTCTGCATCGGCCGCGCTTTCCCACACCATCACTCACGGCGCCGACAACGGAGATTCTGGACCTTATCGCCCGACGATATGGCGTCGAGGAAAAGGATCGCCTGAATTGGATAGCTGAGAACACGGCCAACGCTTCACGCGTGATTGCGTCGATCATCTCAAGATGGGGTCGGTTAATTGTGATAGATCCTCAGTATGGGAGCGTGACCTCTACCGACTATAGCGAAGCGCGTTTGGCCGCTGCAGATATCAAAGCGGAGTTACGGGCCATGGAAGTGCTTTCGACGGACTCAAATGCCGTTCTCGCGAAGATGAAAATTGTGCCGCGGAATCAAAACGAGCCAGCGTATGGCCCGGCAAAAACATGTGCCGCGATCTGGAAGAGCGGTAGGCTCGATCCGCCGCTCGCGACCCGCTGATGTGCGGTGGTCAAGATCACGCGTGATCCTATTCCTAATGTCCGCTTTCCACCCAAAGCGGACGTTAGCTAAGACCCACCTCCCGCTGCCTCAAGAGAGTAGCTTCGCAGCCTAACCCAGTGTCGTGCTCGCCGGTCCCCCGGACCGGCTGCGCGCGTCACTGCTTCGCCTTCACCCAGTCGTCAATCTTGCGCTCCAGCACCGCCAGCGGCAGCGCGCCGCTCATCAGCACTTGCGAATGAAACTCCCGAATATCGAACTTCGGCCCGAGCGCTTTTTCGGCCCGCGCCCGCAATTCGCTGATCTTCAACTGGCCGATCTTGTAGGCCAGCGCCTGCCCCGGACTGGCGATGTAGCGTTCGGTCTCCGCCGTCGCATTGCTTAAGCCGCGCGAGCTATTGTCGAGGATGTACTGGATCGTCCTCTCGCGAGTCCAGCCCTTGGAATGGATGCCGGTATCGACCACCAGCCGGATCGCGCGGAACAATTGCGAATCGAGATAGCCGAAATATTGATACGGGTCGGTGTAGACGCCTAGTTCGCGCCCCAGCGTCTCCGAATAGAGCCCCCAGCCCTCGACATAAGCGGTATTGCCGCCGAACCGCTGGAAAGCGGGCAGCGCTACATTTTCCTGCGCCAGGCTGATCTGGAAATGATGCCCCGGCGCACCTTCGTGGAGGTAGAGCGTTTCCATCGCCGGGGTCGATCGCGATGGCAGGTCATAGGCGTTGAAATTGAACACCCCGGGCCGGCTGCCGTCTGGATTGCCGCGACTATAGGATCCGCGCGCGGCCCCCTTTTCGGTCAGTGCCGGGGTCGGTCGGATCAACAATGCCGTCTTGGGCAGGGTCGCGAACAGTTTCGGCAGCGTCGCATCAAGTTTCTTGCCGGTCGCGACATATTGCGCCTGCATCCATTCGCGCGATTCCGGCCTGAACTTGGGATCGGTGCGGATGTGGTTGAAGAATTGCTTGAGCGTGCCGGTAAAGCCGACCTGCTGCTTGACCGCCGCCATCTCCGCCTGGATGCGCGTCACCTCGGACAGGCCGATGCGATGGATCTGGTCGGGGGTCAGGTTTGTGGTCGTGCTGCTGCTCGCCAGATAAGCGTAAAGCTTGTCGCCACCGGGCATCGCCGACAGTCCGACCGTGTCGCGCGCCTGGGGCAGATATTCGTCGGCGATGAACGTCCGCAGCCGCACCAGCGCAGGGCGGATTTTGGTCGCCTCGGCGGCGACATACTGCGCCTTCAACCGCGCCTGGTCGGCCGCCGGGATCGTCGCCGGGAATTTCTGTACCGGTTTGACGAAACTGCTCTTGTCGCCCTGCTGCGCCAGCATCGCGTCGAGCTGCTCGACGACATTGACCATCACCAGCTTGGGCTGCGTCACCTTGCTCTTCATGCCCTCGCGCATCCGCCCGATCGCACGATCGATGTAGGTCACGAAGCCGTCGATCCGACTTAGCTGGTTTTCATAATCCTGGACCGTCTTGAACGGCGCCGCGCCGTCGCCGCTGCTCAATTCCGCAAACGCGGTATGGATGCTTCCGAAATGGTCGATCGGGCGGACAGCGGTCAGCGCCAGCAACTCGGGCTGCAGCCCGCGAAGATCGTTCGTCCGCTGCCATTGGAATACGTCGTAGGAGATGCGTTCGGATGGCGTCAGCCGCACCCGGTCGATCCGCTTCAGCACCGCCAGGTCGGCCGTGGCGGCGGCACGCTCGGCGGCATAATAAGCGTCGCTGATGCCGTCACCGAATTGGCCGGCGTAGCGCATGTCGCCGCGAAACATTGCGCCCAGCGGATTGCGTTTGAGGTCGCTCTCGTTGCTCGCCGCGAACAGCGCCGCCAGCGCTTGCGACGGCCTTGGCGCGACCGCCGTCGATTGGGTCCGCGCGGTCACGGGCACGGCGCCGGCAGCAAGGACGCTCGCCGTGCCGATCAGGATTGCGACCCATTTCATGCCGACCATCCTCAGCTCCCCTTCTTCTCCGCAATCCACGCGTCGATCTTCTTCTCCAGGATCGCCAGCGGCAGTGCGCCGGTCATCAGCACTTGGGCGTGGAATTGCTTGATGTCGAATTTGTCGCCCAGCTCGTCCATCGACTTCTTGCGCAGCCGCTGGATGGTCAGCGCGCCGATCTTGTAGGCCAATGCCTGACTCGGGATCGCGATGTAGCGTTCGACTTCGGCGGTGGCGTCGGTCTTGCCCATGTCGCTGTTGGCGAGCATGTAAGCGATCGCCTTTTCGCGGGTCCAGCCCTTCGAATGGATGCCGGTGTCGACCACCAGCCGCATTGCGCGAAGCATCTCGTCGCTGAGCGTTCCGAAGCGCTGATATGGATCCTTGTAGAATCCCATGTCGTAACCGAGCGTCTCCGAATAGAGCGCCCAGCCTTCGACATAAGCCGTATTCCCGCCGAACCGCATGAACGGCGGCAACGCCTCATTCTCCTGCGCAAGGCTGATCTGGAAATGGTGCCCCGGCGCGCCTTCGTGGAGGTACAAAGTGGTCATCCCCGGCGTGGTCCGCGACGGCAAATCGTAGGCGTTGAAGTAGAACGTGCCGGGCCGCTTGGCATCGGGTGTGCCTTGCTCGTAGCTCCCGCCGGCCTGGAATTTCTCGATCGTCGGATCATATGGCCGGATATCGAGCTTGGCCTTGGGAATGGTCGAGAAATAGTCGGGCAATTTGGCGTCGACCGCCTTGCCGATATCATAATAACCCTGGGTCAGCGCCTCGCGGCTCTTTGGCTTGAGCTTGGGGTCGGCGCGCAGATGGTCGAAGAATTTCGCCAGGCTTCCCTTGAACCCGACCTCGGTCTTGACCTTTTCCATCTCGGTCGTGATCCGTGTCACTTCGCTTAGGCCCAGATTGTGGATCTCGTCGGGGCTCATGTCGAGCGTGGTCGTCGAGCGCACGAGGTAGCGGTAAAGCTGGTCACCGCCGCGCATGTACATCAGCCCCGCGCCGTCGCGCGCTCGGGGCAGATATTCGGTCTTGAGATAGTCGCGCAGCCGCTTGGTCGCGGGGTACAGCTGGTCGGTAATCGCGGTTCGATACTCGCCCGTCAGCCGCGCCTTGTCGGCCGCGGAGAAGCTCGCCGGAAATTGCTTCACCGGCCCGTAATAAGCCGAATCCTCGACCTTTTGCGCCAGCTGGTTGTCGAGCTGCTCGATGACATTGCGGATCGTCAACTTGGTTTCGACCACGCCCGACGCCTCGCCCTCGCGGAACCGCCCGATCGCCCGGTCGATCCACTGCACATAGCCCGCGTGGCGCTTCAGATTATTGTCATAATCGACGACCGTCGCGAACGGCGCCGCGCCCTTGCCGTTGGCGAAGGTCGGGTAAAATGTCTGCAGCCCGAAGAAATGGTTGAGCGGCCGCGGCGTGCTCAAGCGAAGCAGTGCCGGGCGATACCCTTCAATGGTATCCGTGGTCGAATATTCGAACACGTCATAGGCCAATTGGTCGGTGGCGTTGAGGCTGGCGCGGTCGATTGCGCGGAGCGCCTGCAAATCGCTCACCGCCGCCGCGCGGCTGGCGTCGTAATAAGCATCGGTGATGCCGTCGCCGAACTGGTCGGCATAACGCAGGTCGCCGCGAAAAATGCCGTTCAGCGGATTGAGCTTGAGGCTCGCCTCGTCGCTGTCCTTGAACAATTGGAACAGGCGCTCGTGCGCGCCTGCCACCGCGACCGGGGCCGGCGCCTCGGCCGTCACCACCGCTGGCGGTGCAATTTGGGTGGTCGCACATCCGCCGAGCAAGGCGGTCGACAGGAACAACGACATCGTGGTGGCGCGAGCGATCATGGTAAACTTCCCGAGACTGAATGCAGTGGTGCGCTAAAACGGCAAGGGCGCCGCGACAAGTTGCCGCGACGCCCTGTTCGACCAACGGCCGACCTGATCTACGAAGACGGCCTGATCTACCAGAAGAAGCCGTAGATTACATCGACCACTTCGCCATTCCATGTATCGATCAGCAGCGCGTCATTGTGATAGCGCACCCAGCGATACGGGCCATAGGCCGGCGGCAGGCGATACTGCCACGGATCGCTGATCCAGTAGTTCGACCGGTAATAGCTCGGGTACATGTACGACCCGATCCCAAACCGGTTGTACGAATAACCGAACGGATCATAGTAAAAGCCGATCCGAAAGATCGAGCGATGACGGTCGCGATGGCGCCGCCAATCGTAGCGATGATCGTTACGCCAGCTGCTCGTCCAGTAACTCCCATCGCGCCGATCGCGATGGGCAATGCGCGCGTCGCGATTTTCCGGGGCCGGCCGACCGACCAGAACGGGGCTTGTGCCGGGCACCGGGCGATAGCGACCCGGCCGCCCGACGACGCTGCCGTCCTGAACCGGGGGCTGCTGACCGCCCGCCTCGGCGCGACGCTGCCGTTGCTCGCGATATTGCTGCATCCGCTCGTCGCGCGATGCCTGCCCGTCCTGTTCGCCAATGCCACGCCCGCCGAATTCCCGACCGCGCTCACCATCCCGGCGCTCGACTTGGACTTCGCGTCCCTGGCGCTCGACCTGGACGTCGCGTCCGCGGCGCTCGACTTGCACCTGGCGCTCGGACTGGACGGGTTGCTGGACCTGCACCTGGCGCTCGACCTGGACCAGCTGGCGTCGCTCTTCACGCGGCGCCCGCTCGGGCCGCTCCGCGCGCTCAGCACGTTCGGCCCGCGCCGGCCGATCGTCGGATTGCTGCGCCTGCCGGTCCTGACGCCCTTGGCGCCCGCCTTCTTCCTGCGCCGCAGCCATCGCCGGAACGGCGCTGGTGGCGAGCAAAACAAACATGGTCAACTTACGCATCTTACGCTCCAAGCGATTGATCTACTGCGCTGGAATTTGCGACTCGCCAGATGAGCCGTTGCTGAACCGTTATTCTGGCGCGATGGATGGTTGCGGAGCGGCCTCGCGCGCAATGGTGTTCAGGCTGTCCCCGCCGGTCATCGCAATCGAGGCGCGGGCGATGGCTTGTTTCATTCGCGGCCCGATCCCGCAGCGACAGATATTGGGCAGCGCTTCCACCTCGGCCTCGCTCGGGCGCGGGTTGGCCTTGAGCAATGCCGCAATCGCCAGGATCAGCCCCGGTTCGCAATAACCGCACTGGCTGACTTGCTCCGCCGCCCAGGCCTGCTGGATCGGGTGGGTGCGGTTCGATGACAATCCCTCGATCGTCACCACCTCGGCCCCCTCGAGCGATCCGATCGCCACGGTGCAGCTGGTCACCGCGCGCTGATCGACGATCACCGTGCACGCCCCGCATTCGCCGGTGTCGCAGCCATATTTCGCGCCAGTCAGATTGGCCACATCGCGAAGCGCCCACAGCAATGGCGTGGCGGGGTCGAGATTGAAGCGCAAAGCTTCGCCATTGATCGTCATGCTCGTCATCGTGGCCGACGCTACCGCCCTGCCCGCGACTTGCAAAGCCGCGCATCGCCAGCAACATGAAGCGATGAGCCAGATTCACACTAGCAAAGGCGCGATCGGCGTTGTCGAGGCCGGCGGCGGCAATGCAACGCCGCTCATCTTCCTCCACGGCGTTGGCTCGGACAAATCGGTGTGGGCCCCGCAACTGGCCCATTTCGGCCGGTCGCGCCGCGCGGTCGCGCTCGACTATCCGGGCTATGGCGACAGCGACCCCGCTCCCGACGCAACCCGAGACGATTTCGCTTCGTCCATCCTCGCCGCGATGGATGCGCTCGATATCGACCGCGCCCACATTTGCGGGCTGTCGCTCGGCGGAGTGATCGCCATTGCCCTCCACGCCGCCGCGCCGAGCTGCTGCGCCTCGCTGATCCTCGCCGACAGTTTTGCGGTTCATCCCGAGGGGCAGGCAATCTTCGACCGCTCCGAGGCCGCCAGTCGCACCGTCGGCATGCGCGGCCTGGCGGAGGCGCGCGCCGGCGCCCTGCTCGGCTCGCTCGCCACCCCCGCAATGCATGAAGAAGTGATCGAGACGATGAGCCGGATCGACCCCGCTGCTTACGTCATTGGGGCGCGCGCGGTATGGCTCGCCGACCAGGTCGATCGCGCAGCGGCAATCAGGGTGCCGACGCTGGTGCTGGTCGGGGACGAGGACAGCATCACGCCCCCGGGCTTGTCGGAACATCTGGCGGGCCTGATCGCGGGGGCGAAACTCGAACAGATTGATGGTGCAGGGCACCTCGCCAACCTTGAACAAATTCTTGCCTTCAACACCGCGATCGATCGGTTCCTGTTGGAAATCGAATAGAATTCCGATAGTTACGGCGTTCTTAACCAAAGCCTTTAGGCTGGCATTCGCCTCGCTGCGTCAAAAGCGGGGGCATGAAGACGCTTGCGCTCACTATGCTAGCTATCGCCGCCACGTCGGCCCCGGCCGCCGCTCAGGTGGCACCGGCCTACGCATCATACAGCAAGACCGACGCCATTCTTGGCGGTGCGCCAAGTGCACTTGCAGCGATTCTCGCCAAGCAGTCGGGCGCGCCGGCGATTGCAACGCACGCCGCCGTCATTCCCTCGCCCGAAAGCCGGGGCGCGATCTTTGCGCCGGCGGTATTGCCAAGGCCGATTGCGCCGGCGCCGCACGTCGCTGTCGCGACCGATCGCCCCGACGTATTCGGTTCGGTTGCGCTGTCGGTGTCGCATACCTCGCTCGACAAGCGCTGGACCACGGTATCGCGTGCTCCGGTCGGTGCCCGCGCCACTAACTTTGCGGCCAGCGTTGCCAACCAGGGGGCATTTGACCGGATCGATGCGGTCAACCGCTTCGTCAACAGCCGCGTCGTCTTCGTTAACGACAGCCAGCAATTTGGAGTTAGCGATCGCTGGATGAACGCTGCCGAGACAATCCGCCGGGGTCGCGGCGATTGTGAAGATTTTGCGATCGCCAAGCTGCAGATGCTGCGGCGCGCGGGGTTCGCCGACAAGGATCTCTATCTCGTGATCCTGCGCGATACCGCCCGACGTGCCGATCATGCCGTGCTGGTGGTGCGCGCCGAGGGCCGCATGCTGGTGCTCGACAATGGCACCAGCCGGATCGTCGATAGCGCGATGATCACCGACTATCGACCGATCTTCAGTTTCTCGGGCGACAAGGCCTGGACGCATGGATATCGCCGCGCTGAACCGCCGGTGATCCTCGCATCGAACGATCTGCCGGTGAAGTCGGCGATAGTCGAAATGGCGTTGATCGATACCCGCGTCACCCCGGCCAGCCGCTCAAACTAGTGGCGCGGGATTAGCGCTCGCGAAGCGCTTCGCTGCGGGCCTTGAGGAACGGTTTCATCAAATAGGCCAGGATCGACTTGCGCCCGGTGATGATCTGGGTGTCGGTCATCATGCCCGGCGTGATCGGCAATTTGCCCATATGCGATTGCAGAAAGCTGCGCTGGGTTTCGACCAGCACCGTGAAGAAAGGCGCGCGCTCCACTTCATCATAAATCGAATCGGCAGATACCTGGACGACCTTGCCATCGAGCCCGCCATAGGTGGAAAAGTCATAGGCGGTGACCTTGACCAACGCCTTGTCGCCAACCTTGATGAAGGCGATGTCGCTCGGCTTGACCCGCGTTTCGATCAGCAATTTCTCGCCCATCGGGACGACTTCCATGACCTTTTCGCCGGCCGCGACGAAGCCACCGATGGTGTTCATTTTCAAATCGTTGACGACGCCATCGACCGGCGACCGCAATTCCATCCGGCCCAGTCGTCCCTGCGCCCCACGCAGCGACTGCTGGTTGACCGCAATCTTGGTGTTGAGCTCATTACGCTGGTTGAGCGCGTCCTGGCGAAACTGGAAGTTGGCTTCGCTCGCCTGGTTGAGTGCTTCACGCACTGCGGCCTGCGCCTGTCCGCCCTGCTCACGAGCAGCCGCGATCCGGCCTTGAAGATCGATCACCTCGCGACGCGCCGTCAGTAATTCGGTTTGCGGCACAATATTCTTGGCGGCCAGCGGCTCGAGCATGCTGACCTGGCGCTGCGCGAGCACCAGGCTTCCGCTCAGGCTGCTGACTGTGGCATTGGCTTCGGCCGCTTCCCGCCGGCGTTGATCGGCGGACGCGCCAAGTGCGCCCATCCGGCTACGCAGCGCCGACTGGCGTACTGACTGAAGCGCGGCTTCGTCGGCGCAGGTCGCGCCTTCGCAAGCGGTCGCGGCGCCGGTGCCTTCGCCGGTCAGGCGGGACGCGCGCGCCTCGAGCGAACTGGTCTCGGCCTCGATTTCGCCGAGCCGCGACTGGCTGGTCGGATCTTCCAGCCGTGCCAGCAATTGGCCGCGGCGAACCGTCTGGCCCGATCGGACCAATAATTCGCGCACCGTTGCCGGCTCGGCGGACTGGATCAATTGCACCTTGCTCGACGGGATGACCTTGCCTTGGCCGGCGGTCACTTCATCGACCCGTGCGAGCGATGCCCACAGCAGGAAAATCGCAAAGCCGACTGCGGAGATCACGATGATCCGCTTTGCGCCGGTCAGCGGTTCTCGGCCCTTGGTGAGCGCGGAAAGGAAGGGAAGCGACGCCATGATCTTGGATACTCTACTAACAGGTCAGCGCGACGCAATCACGCGGGTTGCTGCGGGTGCGCCATTCTGGGGCGCAATGACCGGCCTGGCTTGCTGCTCGGCGATCGCTTTCGACGCCGCGCCGGCCTCTCCGGGCAGCGGGATATTCAGCGTCCAACCCTTTGACGTATCGAGCAAACCACCGACATCATTGGCTGCCCTGGCAATCGGTGGCCCCGCGTTCAAGGCAACCGCTGCAGCATCCGGATCGATCGCGCTCGATGGCGGTTTCACCCACATTGCGGGCCGCAAACTCAACGGATCGCGCGGTTCGCCAATGTACCGCCCGTTGAACGCGGCAACCTGCCCCCATGCGCCTGGCCAGCGATAGAAAATATGCGCCCCCAATTTGGTGATCTTGGTCAGCAACGGCGCCCAGCGCGGCGCGACATAGTCGGCGTGATAATGCGTGGCCGATCCAACCGATTGCTCGACATGACCTGCCAGCGCAGCACGAGCGACCGCTTCCGCGACCTTCCACGCCGCCGCTTCCGGCCGGCGATCCAGCGAGCCGTCGCAGACGAAACTGAACTGGCACACCGGCGTTGCATTGCGCTGATAGACCACGCCACAAACCGACTTGGGAAAGGCCGGATGGCGCATCCGGTTGAGCACGACCTGCGCCACGGCGCGGCGACCGTCGATCGGCTCAAACCCCGCCTCGTAATAGACCGCCTGCGTTAGACACAGCACCGCACGGCGCTGGTCAAGCGTTTCGCCTGCGGGCAGGATGAAGGCGCGGGCCGCCTGAATCGGCGCTGCGCTAAATGGCATTGCGGCGTTGATCAGTTCCGCCTTTGCACCCATCGCCTGGACTTGTGTGGCTTGATCACCGCTTGTTGCCGCAACCAACGCCGCAGCGCGTTCCGGCGCGACCATTTCCGCCCTGGCGATCGACGGGCGAAGCAAGCTCGTGGCACCAATGGCGAATAGGCTTGCTGCCGCGATCAATGCGACCAGCATGATTGCCCAACGGCGCACCGCAAAGTCATGGCGATGGGCATGAAGCCAGCTCATTGTGCCTGCCCCTTTGTCGCACTTGCAAGGCGGCCAAGGATCTCGTCGCGTGGGCCATCGGCGAAGATCCGGCCCGCGTCGATCACGATCAGGCGGTCAACGATCGACAGCATCTGGTGACGGTGAGTCGAAACGATCAACGTCTGATCAGGCGCAAGCGCACCCTTCAAATGGTCGATGAAATAGCCCTCGGTCTGGGTATCCATCGCGCCGGTAGGCTCGTCGAGAAACAGCATCTTCGACGGACTGACCAACGCGCGCGCGAGCACCAGCAGCGACCGTTGCCCACCCGACAGCCGCGAGCCGCGTTCGCCAACCGGAAGATCGAACCCGGCGGCGTCGCGCGACAGGAAGATGTCCGCGCCGGAGCGGGTTACCGCATCGATCAGTTGCGCATCATCGGCCCCGGCCGCGCCGAGCATCAGATTGTCGCGTACCGAGCCGCTGAACAATTCCGCATCCTGCCCGACGAAGCGGAAGGATTCGCGCACCTGATGCGGATGATATTGACGGCTATCGAGCCCATCGATCGTCATCACGCCATCACCAAGCTGGTAAAGGCCGCACAACACCCGCCCAAGTGTTGACTTGCCCGACGCGACCTTGCCGATAATCCCGATCCGCTCACCCGGTTCAATCTTCAGATCGATATCGGAGAGCGACGGCAGTGATGCGCCTGGGTAGGCGAATGACGCATGGGACAATTCGATCTTGCCGACCCGGATTTCCGGAACGATCGACCGCGAGGCGGTGCTTCGTTCATCCTCCAGTTCCATCATCTCCTGCAGCGAGTCCATCGTCGTCATCGATTGCTTGAAACGCGTGATCAGGAAGGCAAACTGGCCAACGGGCGCCAGGGCGCGCCCGGCCAGCATGACAATGGCGATAATCGCGCCCATCGACATTTCACCGGCGTTGAAGCGGTAAAAGCCACCGATCAACAGACCGACACTGATCACCTGTTGTGCCAGCGATGCGAGGTTGATCGCGACTGCGGTCGTCTGGCGCATGTCTTCCTGAGTGGCCGCCGACATCGAGGAATAGCGCCGCCAGCGACCGAGCATCTGGCCCTCTGCGCCTGCCGCTTTGAGCGTCTCAATCCCGCCCAGCGATTCGACCAGCACCGAATGCTGCAAGCTTGAATCGGCCTGTGCATCAAGCGCGGTCTGACCCATCCTCTTCTGCAGGCCGAAACCGGCAAAACACATGATCGCAATCCCGACCAGCGGCACCATTACAAGCCACCCGGCAAGCACCGTGATCAGGATCAGGAACAGCAGGAGAAAGCTCATGTCGACCAGCAGCACGACCGTGGTCGATGCAAAAAAGTCGCGCACCTGCTCATATTCGGAGACGCGCTTGGCCATCGCGCCAGTGCTTCCCTGACGCGCCGCCATCGGCAGGTTCATCACTTTTTCGAACAATTTCTGGCTCAACTTGGCATCGAGCTTGCGGCCAATTTCATCAACCAGCCGTGACCGAGCCAGCCGCAGCAGGAAATCGAACCCGAGTGCCAGCGCGACACCCAAAGCGAGCACCCACAATGTCGGGATGGCCTTGTTCGGAATGACCCGGTCATAGACGTTCATGGTGAACAGCGGCACCGCCAGCGCCAGCAGGTTGACGACCAAAGCCGCTAGCAAAATCGGCCAAAATTCGCCGCGAACCTTCCACACTTCGGACCAGAACCAGTGACCACGCTTGGCTTTATCCCACGGGCGTTCGGTTTCACGCTCGCGTGTCGGATCGGCCTCGACGAACACCGCGCGCCCGGTGAACGCCCGGTCGAGCTCGGCGAGGGATACCCACATCGGATCGGCCATGCCTGGCGCATAGATCAGCCCGTCGCCGGCCTTGGTTTCGATCAGCACCGACGCGCGGTCATCATTCAGTTCGAGGATCGCTGGTAGCCGCTGGCTGGGCCAATTCTTTAACCGGCGAACGAGCGGCTGGCCGCGCATGCCGATCTGGTCGAGCGCGGGTTCTACCTGATGGAACGGAAGGTTGCCGGTGTCCGACAAGGCAAGACCAGCGCGCAGGAGAACCGGTGACGACGGCCGGTCGGCCCCCCGCGCGAGGAATGCCAGACAATCGAGGACGGGGTCAATCTCACGCGAAGGCGCGGAATCCAGCCAATGCATGAAACTCAACGCCCGTCCCCTTCAATTCAGCGTCCGCCTGTCGGTGCGGCAGCTTGCACCGGAGCCGGCGGGCCCATCGTCGACGACGGCGGACCCATAGCCGGCGCAACCAGGCTATTTTCTTCGAGGTCAGACGCCGGGATCGGATTGACTCGATAATGCGTGCGCTCATCGCTCCAGGCCGCGCTTGGCATTGCGACCCCAAGCGACTCGATCAGGCGGTTGGTCGAAGCCAACAACCGATATTGGGCATACAATTTGGCCAGACGTGCGGTCTCGGCCTGCGCCTGCACATTGTTGCGCGTGTTTTGCGCATCAAGCACGTCGAGCAACGACCGTCGTCCGACGTTGAACTGCTCACGATAGGACAGCAACAGATCATCCGAAACGCGGCTCTGGGTTTCCAACTCGGTGGTCAAGCGGGTCTGGTTGGTCAGCCTGCTCCACGCCGATCGAGCATCTTCCTCGGCACGGCGAGTTTGTTCGAACACCCGGGCATGCGCCTCATCAGCGCGTGCTTGTTGCTCGCGAACATTGTTGACGTTGGTGGAGCCGTTGAACACCAGCCAACGCATTACGACCCGAGCCTGAAGGTCGGTAGTCTTGCCGCGGAACCCGTCAATGTCGTCACCGACCCGGGCGGTTCCCTCAAGATTGACTCGCGGCCCCAGTTCGGAGCGAGCGGCGCGCGTCACTTCACGCGCTGTCGACAGATCGGCAATCGATTCCTGGACGCGCGGATTATTGGCGCGCGCAGCAAGTTCAGCTTCCTGCAACGTGGCGGGAAGATATTGTGACAGGTCGGGCGGCATCGACACGCTGTCGATTGGAATCCCGGCGAGCGTCTGGAACTGGATCGCCGCCGTATCGAGATCTTCGCGCGCTTCCGTCAGCCGGGCACGCGCCGATTGCAGCCGCTCTTCGGCCTGCTGCTGGTCGGCGATGCTGATCGAACCTTTCGAAACGCCTTCGCGAAGATCGCCAGCAAGCTTTTGATGAAATGTCGCATTGTCGTCGGCGATCGCCACCAGCCGCTGCTGAAGCAGATAATCGATGTAGGCGCGGGAGACGTTGAGCGCGACGAACTCGGACCGTTCTTCGATCCGGGCTGCAGCGGCGTCAGTGCGCGATGCCTGGCGGCGAATTTCCGCCTTGCGCCCACCTCCGTCAATCAGCAATTGGTCGGCCGTCACGCTCGCTTCGACCGGATACAATGTCTGGCTGGCGATGCCGATCGACCGACGGGTCGGGTTCTTCAGCTGGCGAACGCCGGCCGAGGCCTCGACCGAGATGCGTGGCAACCACAGCCCTTCGGCTTGGCGACGCTCGGCCTGGGTCGCATTCTTGTTGGCGACCGCCTGGCGGATTTCGGGGTTGGTATTGAGGGCAGCCTGAACGGCATCCTTCAATTCGATCGCCGCGGCGGGCGAGGCGGCCAGGAGCAATACTCCCGGGATAGTCAACAGCCAGTGCTTATTCATGTCTCCCCCCTTCTGGTCTATCCATGTGCGGGTCCCCGTCCACGGGGGACCCGCCTCAGGTTCAGCCGTTTGCAATCGGCTGGATGGCGTCGTGATGAAGCACCAAGGCTTCGGTCGTGATGGCGTTGGTAGCGGCGAACGTAAAGCCACCGCCATGGCCAGTGTCCCAGCTCGGCACGGCGCCGTTGCCAAGACTTGCCATGATCTGCGGCTCAATATTCGCGCCGCCCGCCGAGCCCGGCAACGCATTGAGCAATGCGTTGATGTCCAGGCCATGGCCGCCGCCTTGAAGCGCTTCGGCAACAAGCAGCTCGACCGACTTGGTCGACTGGGCGGAAACAAGGTTGCCCATCGCCGACATCGCATCCGCACTCGGCATGGCGATGTTGGCGGCCAGTGTCGGCATCGCAATCTGACTGGCGATCATGTCCGTTCCGCCAAGCAATGCAGTTGGCGCGAAGCCTGCACTGTGTGCGCCGCCAATCTCCCCGATCGACACCGTGCCCGGCTCCATCGAGAATGACGTCGACTGCACGAAGTTTGCAATCGTGAACGCACCCCGCATGTCGCCCATCAGCGCCGGCATCGCCGTGTCAGTCGCAATGCCAAGTGCCGACAGATCGAAGTGAGTCGCCGGCAGGACATCCTGAACCTGGGGACCGATGCCCGCTTTTTCATCGCCGGGCGATGCCGCCGCTGGCGATGCCACCAGGCCTGCCGCTGCGACCGCAGCCGCCACGACCACGCTGTTGCTGTTGGCAGCGACGCGTTCGGCCTCTGCACTGGTACGATTGCTTCCCGTCTGGAAGCTCGCGTCAGCCGTCGTGCCCGTCGATCCGTCGGTCCTTGTGAAGGTTCCCGAACCGGCGACCGTGACGTCGCCATTGGCGGCGTCATACGCTTGGCCGTCGCTGACCAGGCTGATGCTGGCAATACCGGCATCCGCGAGGCTGGTCAGTTCATTGCCGTCGACCACTCCATTGCTGTTCGCGTCATTCCAGACGGCAAACATCGTGAAGTCGGCGTCGCTGGCATCAAGCTGCGCGCCATATTGAGCATGGAGCGCCTCAAGATCGGTAACCCCGTCGCCACCGAAGACAAATTCGGAAGGTCCATCGACCAAGCCGTTGGCGTTCGCGTCGCGCACCAGGATGCCATCACCGGCGGCAACCCATGCCGTCGCTTCCGCAAGGCCGTCTTGACCATAATCATAGGTCACGCCGGCCGAATGATCGAGGAAACCAACCACCCCGTCGCCATTGAGATCGAGCGCGACCGGGGCCGCAGGGGCGAAGGGTACCAACCCCGTCTGCACGTGGATACTGAACGCGCCCGTCGATGTGGAGTCTCCGTCACCGTCGGTTAGTGTGACCGTGGCCGGGATGGTCACGTTTAGTACCGTGTTCTGGACACCTACCGACACCAGGTCGACCTTACCGCTACCAGTTCCGCTGGTGAACATTTCGATATCGGCAATAAACTTGCCGGCATCGGCAATGAACTTCCACGTCCCGTCATTCACGTCGGCTTCCGGAATATGGCCGGATGTAAACGTGCCGTCGGTGTAGTGGACGACATACGTAATGTCGTCACCCGATGCGAAACCAGGAGCGCCCGCATTGTATCCAATCAGATCGAAGGTTGCCGTGCTGATGTCCGGCAGTGTGATGCCTGCTGGGGGCACAAAGCCACCCGCGCCGTCAGGATTCGCCAGCGGCTGCGAGCCGAAATCCCAGACGAATAATTCGTCGGTGCCGTTGAAGTTATTATTGTCGATACCCCAACCGGTCGTCGAACCATTTACCCCGGCAGTAACGTAATTCGAAGCGGGCCCGGCACTGCCTGTCGAAAGCCAGGTGGCCTCATTGAATGTGCCGCCCATGTGATAACCGGAGATCACCGCCAGATGCTGCGTCCCGGCAACGTTGTCGAGTACTTGGCCCTGCGATGTCGGACCGGCACCAAACGACGATGAACCGCCAATCGCCGTTTCCGTAACCGATGGGTCAAGCGGATTGATCAGGTCGAAGACATATTGGCCCGAGGTTCCCGCACTGGGATTGACGGTAATTGTAAACACCGCCGTGGTTTCACCTACCTGGTGGATGCCGTCGTTGTTTGTGTCCTGATAGGCGGTCAGGACATTGCCCGATTGTACGGTGAGCAAATTGAACCCGCCAGACTTGAGACCAGTCACGTTGGCCGTAATCGTCATTAGCGAGCCTGCACCGTCGGCACCAGGAGTGAAGTGCAGTGTGCCGATCGCAGGGGTCTGAGTCGGATCGTTGTTCGTCTGTTGGCTCTGGACCACGCCAAGGCTCGGTCCATCATCCTTGAACACCAGGTTCGAGGCGATGTTGACGCTCGCGCTGACCGGATCATTGTCGCGGTCGGTGACCACCAGGGTCAGGCTGATCAGGCTGTCGTTGGCAATCGAGATCGGCTCGTCATT
>NZ_JANMLM010000108.1:0-63146 GCF_031372575.1 Sphingomonas sp.
ATTGGCATCGTTCATCTTGGCGGCGCGCTCGAGCAAGCGTGAGTGGAGATAGAAAACGTCGCCCGGGTAAGCTTCGCGGCCCGGCGGGCGGCGCAGCAGCAGCGACATCTGGCGATAGGCGACGGCCTGCTTCGACAGATCGTCATAAACGATCACCGCGTGCATGCCATTGTCGCGGAAATATTCGCCCATCGCGCAGCCGGTGTAAGGTGCGAGGAACTGCAAAGGAGCCGGCTCGGATGCAGTCGCGGCGACGACGATGGTATATTCCATGGCGCCATTTTCCTCGAGCGCGCGGACGATCTGGGCGACGGTCGAGCGCTTCTGCCCGATCGCGACATAGATGCAGTAGAGCTTCTGGCTCTCGTCCTTGCCGGCGTTGGCGGCCTTCTGGTTGATGAAGGTGTCCAAGGCGACAGCGGTCTTGCCGGTCTGGCGATCGCCGATGATCAATTCGCGCTGGCCGCGGCCGACGGGAACGAGCGCGTCCAATGCCTTGAGGCCGGTCTGGACCGGCTCATGGACCGACTTGCGTGGGATGATGCCCGGTGCCTTCACCTCGACGCGGCTGCGCTGGTCGGTGACGATCGGGCCCTTGCCGTCGATCGGGTTGCCCAAGGCGTCGACTACGCGGCCAAGCAGGCCCTTGCCGATCGGCACGTCGACAATGGTGCCGGTGCGCTTGGCGGTCGAGCCTTCGGTGATCCCGGTATCCGAGCCGAAGATGACGACGCCGACGTTATCGGCCTCGAGGTTGAGCGCCATGCCCTTCACGCCATTGGCGAATTCGACCATCTCGCCGGCCTGGACATTGTCGAGGCCGTGGATGCGGGCGATGCCGTCACCGACCGACAGCACGCTGCCGACTTCCGAGACTTGTGCGTCGGCGTCGAAGTTCGCGATCTGGTCGCGAATGACGCGGGAGATTTCAGCGGCGCGGATATCCATGTTCAGCCTTTCATAGCTGTAGCTAAAGTGTTCAATTTGGTGGCGATCGAGGCGTCGATCATCTGGCTTCCGAGCCGGACGACGATTCCGCCGAGAAGTGAGGGGTCGACGCGGGCATCGATCGTGACATCGCGGCCGACGCGGGCCTTCAATTTGGTCTTGAGCGCGGCGATCTGGTCATCGCCGAGCGGGTGGGCGGAGGTCACTTCGGCCTTGGTCTCACCGCGCGCGTCCGACGCAAGCTCGCGGAACAGGCGAACGACCGACTTCAATTCGCTGAACCGGCCATTGTCGGCGAGCACGCCGAGGAAGCGCCCGGTGATCGAGTCCAGCCCGAGCGCAGGGACCAAAGCGCGGATCGTCTTGCCGGCGTCGGCACGGCCAACCAGCGGGCTGGTGACAAGCGCGCGGAAATCCGCCGATTCGGCCATTGCCGCCTCGACCGAGTCGAGGCTCCGGCCGACTGCATCAACCTGTTGTTCGTCACGGGCGAGGCCGAACAGAGCGGTTGCGTAACGCCCCGCTAAGCTGGCCTGAATGCCGCCGGAATTCTCCACGCGCTATAAGCTCCAGACAGAGATTTGTGCCCCATGCATTGAACGGGGCGCAGCGACATGAATCGCGAGCGCCCCATGGGTTGGCGCGCCACTAGCAAGCGGTGCGATTCGATGCAAGGCGGGGTTGGGGAGTTTTGGGCGCAAGCCGCGGGAAGCGGTGGCGGGCCAAGGGGGCTAGAAGTGACCCATGACCTATTCAATCAAGGGGCTCGACCCCGCCGCCTTCACCTTTCTTGTCGGTGCCGACGAGGAATTGCTTGCCAGCCATAATGCAGTCCGCGTGACCGCTACTGCCAAGCCCGGCTACCCGTGCCGGATTAGTTTGGAAGATGCCGAGCCGGGGGAGACCTTAATCCTGCTCAACCACGTCAGCCATGACGTCGCGAGCCCCTATCGATCGAGTTATGCAATTTATGTGCGCGAAGCGGCGGACGCGGCGGCCAGCCACGTTGATTCGATCCCGCCGGTGTTCGAGGGGCGACCTTTGGGGTTGCGGGGTTTTGATAGCGACGGAATGTTGCGCAAGGCCATGCTCGCGCTGCCTGGAACTGCAGACTCGACCATCAGGGAAATGCTCGTGGCGCCGGAGATAGCCTATATCGATGCGCACAACGCCGCTCATGGCTGCTTCGCGGCGCGGATCGAGCGCGACTAGATCGCCCGGGAATAGAAAGCGGTGAAGGAGCTTTCGGGATAGTTGCCGAATGCGCCGCACCGCTCGAACCCTTCGCGCTGGTAGAGGCGGTTGGCGGCGGAGAAGAGCGGGGTCGTGCCGGTTTCCAGGCTGAGACGGGTGTGGCCCATCGTCCGGGCGGTGGCGGTGAGATGCGCGAGCAATGCGCCGCCGACGCCAAGCCCGAGCGCGGCCGGAGCGGTGCGCATCGACTTGATTTCGCCGTGGGCACGATCGAGCGTCTTCAAGGCGCCGACACCGAGCAACGCGCCGTCGCCATCACGCAGCGAGAAGAAGCGGATGGCGGGTGAGCGAAGGCCGTCGATCGGCAGCACATGGCAAGCCTCCGGCGGCGAATCCGCCCGCATCTCGGCAAAATGCAAGGCGAGCAGATCGCGGACGTCGGGCTGGTCGAGTTCGCCCTCGTGGAAACTTTGATCGCAAGCCATGGGAAGCGGTGGCTAGAGATGATGGCTATGGTATGTCCATGTTGATGCGAAATATTGACGCCGGCGAGACTATGGATGCCGCCTGGGCCGCCTTCGAACGGCGCGACCGGGACTGGGACGGGCGCGTGGTCGGGGCGGTGAAGACTACCCGGATTTACTGCAAGCCAAGCTGCCCGGCGCGGCGGCCGAAGCGCGAAAATGTCGAGTTTTTCGTCGATGCGGAAGGCGCTCGGGCGGCTGGGTATCGCGCTTGTTTGCGGTGTCGGCCCGACGCGGTGGGGCGCGATCGGGAAGCGGTGGCCAAGGCGGTCGTCCTGATCGAGGCGGCGGAGGAACCGGTACGGCTCGACGTGCTGGCCACGGCGGTGGGCTATGCAGCGCATCATTTCCAGCGCTTGTTCACCCGCAACATGGGCGTGTCGCCCGCCGCTTACGCCCGCGCCATTCGCGCCAAGCGAGCGCAAACGCATCTGATGGAGGACAAATCGGTGACCGAGGCGATGTACGATGCGGGCTATGCGGCGCCGAGCCGGTTCTACGCCGATGCCAAGGAGCGGCTGGGGATGACCCCTTCGGCATGGCGCGATGGCGGGCGGGGTGAAACAATCCGCTACGTCGTGACCGACAGCAGATTGGGGCCGTTGCTGGTCGCGGCGACGGGCAAAGGGATTTGCCGGCTGACCTTCAACGAGGATGCAGGCGCGCTGCACCGGAAATTCCCCAACGCCGAGATCATTGAGGATGACGGGACGATCGCCAACTGGGTCGCGGGCGCGTTGCTGGCGATCGACCGGCCAGAGGCCGCGCCCGAACTACCGATCGATGTCCACGGCACTGCTTTCCAGGAGAAAGTGTGGCAGGAATTGCGCAAGATCCCGCTTGGGCAGACGCGCAGCTATGCCGATATTGCCGCAGCGGTCGGCCAGCCTGGTGCCGTGCGCGCGGTGGGGACGGCTAATGGATCAAACCCGGTGTCGGTGCTGGTGCCGTGCCACCGGGTGATCCGATCGGACGGATCGCTCGGCGGCTATGGCGGAGGACTGGCGAACAAGGTCAAACTGCTGGCGGCCGAGGGGGTGACCATCGGCCAGCCGGCGTTCGATCTTTAGGCGATCAGCCCTTGTTTTTCTTTTCGGTGAACTCGACCAGTTTCTTTTCGGCCAACGCCATTGCTTCGTCGCGCTTGTTCGCGGCGAGCAAATCATAGACCGACTTGGCGAGCTTCTGACCTTCATTCTTGTGCGGGCTGAAGGCCATTGACGCGATCCGCTCCTTGGCGTCGTCAATTTTGTTATCGCGAATATATTGCATCGTCGACCGCACCTGAACCTCGGGATCGAGCGGGGAGAGCGTCGCCGCATAATGAACCGCGTTGCGCGCCGCCGAGGTCACGGCAATGCCTTCGTCGATGAAGGTACGGTAGTATAGATAAAGCGCCTGCGGGTCTTCCTTGTCGAGGCGATTGCCGGCGAGGAATGTTTGGCGCGCCTGCTTGAAGGTGCCGGCATCGCGATTCTTCTTGGCCATTTCGAGCATGGCTTCGCCCTTGATGACAAGCGGTTCGACCGACTTGGGATCAGCCGCAGCAGCGCGATCAGCGGCGGCGATCGCCTCAACATAATTTTCGAGTTTGAGCTCGGCCTCGGCAAGCGTGCGCAGTACCATCGGATCGGCCGGATAGTTTTTGGCGACTGCCCGAATGCGGTTCAACAATTGCGAATCTGGGTCGGCAGCGGCGGCCTTAAGGCGGATCCGGCTTTGCATCACTTCCTGCGCGCCGGGGCTCATCTCCGTCACCGTGACCGGCTGGATCGTCAGCTTGGTCGCGTCAATCTTGAGATATGGCAACTGCTTTTGGCGGCGATAGCTGAGCAAGGTCTTCTCGAGACTGCCAATATCCCCGAACGCGGCGCGCGCGGCGTCGAGCGGCGGCGTACCATTGTTGATCGCCGCAACATAACGATCGATCTGGCCCCTGCGGCTCGGTTCGAGCGACAGATAATGGGTCATTAGCCAGCCTTGGGTATAAAATGCCATCCGATCCAGATCGGGATCAGCCTTGTTGCCAAGCAGATTGGCGACCGGCACCTGTGGACCCTTGAACAATGCCGCAGCTCGATAGGTCGGCGGTGCACCGATGCCAATCGATCCGTCGGCATTGAAGATCGGGCTACCCATGAATTCGGCAAAGCCTTCACTCAGCCATTGCGGGAGCGGCTTGTTGGTATTCTGCAGCTGGAGCGAGTGGGTATATTCATGGAAGAAGACATTTTCGCCAGTCATCTTCGCCATGCCAGCCGTTTTTTGCCGGACCTTTTCGGGAACGACCGCAACCGGGCCAGTGACCGGCCCCATGAAATAGCCGGCAATGCCATAATCGTTGGAGCCGACCAGGCGACCGATCGCGTTCAGATCGCTGACCAGAAATACCTGCAGCCGGTTGCCGTCACCAAGGCTTGGATCGGGCATGGCGCGAATGAAGCGGGCGGCGGCATCGAAGGTTTCCAGACGGGTCGCATAAGCCTGCATATCGGCGGCGGGCATGTCGCCATAAATGACGAAATGCTTTGACGTTGCCTGCTGCCATGCGGCCGAGGCCGGGGCGGCAATGGCGACCGCAGCAGCGCTCAAATATAGCCCAAGACGCACTTCAATTCTCCCCGGAAAAAATAATCGTGAAGCGCATTAAACTAGTCGAAAATTACCGCAAGCGATTCCCAAACATCCAAAATCGTTACACTTTATTGGGTTGCTGGAGCGATCGTGGCGGCCTTGACCTGCCCCGAATCGATCAACCCGATCAGTTGCCGCGCCTCGTCGCTCAATTTGCCCCCGTGCGAATAATAAGCGAGCGGGACCAACGCCTTGCGCGCTTCGACCGGCTTGCCATCGACCAGATATTGGCGCGCATTGGTCAGCCGAAGTCCTAGGTCCTGCGGTGCCAGATCGGCAGCATAGTGGAGCGCGGCGATGGCGTTGGCGGTCGGCCGCACCTTTTCCTGGCGATAGGCATCGTAGAACAACAGCAAGGGCTCGGGATCTTCGGAATCAACCTTGTTGGCGCGGGTGAACCAGCTTCGGGCATCGACAAAGCTGGCGCCCGGCTTTCTGGCAACGGCGCGGGCCAGGATGGCGCGGCCCTTGGTCAGCATCGCGTCGACCAGGTCAGGCTGTGCGGCGAGGGCGCGGTCCGCCGCCGCTTCCGCCGCGACCGGGTCAGCGGCCGCAAGCTCGGCCTCGGCAAGCAAGGACTGGACCATCGGATCGGCCGGGAACGGCGCTGCAGAAGCCCGGATCCGGTCAGCAAGCCCGGCATGGTCATTGCCGTCGGTTCCGGCGCGAAATCGCATCATCAGCGGCATTGTCGCGGCCATGCCCGGCGATACAGGCGCCACCTTTACCGGCGCAATCGGCACCTGCGCGGCAGGGATGGTCAGGAAGGGGAATTTGTCGGCCTTGAGATAGGCCTCGCTATCACGCTCCAGCGCGGTGAGATCGCCAAACGCCGCCCGCGCCGAATCGAGCGGCGGGCGTCCGGCGGCGATGCCCGACAGATAGGCTTCTAGCTGGCCGCGCCGGGTTGGCGAAAAGGTCAGATAATGCGCCAGCAGCCAGCCGCGCGCGTAAAGCGCGGCGCGCTCGTCCCCGCTGGTTGGCGCCTGCGCACCGAGCATCGACGAGAAGGGCAGCGGATTGACGCGTTGGTAAAGCGACCGCGCGCGATGAACCGGCGCGCCGCCGAGGCCGACCGACCCGTCGGCCTTGACCTCCGCCGTCGACATGAATTCGGCGAACCCCTCGACGAACCACGGTGGATAGGGTGCCGACAGCTCCTGGAACATCAGGTGATGGGCATATTCGTGGAAGAAGATGATCTCGGGGGTGAGCACGGTATCGCGTGACATCCGGCGCGGGACGACGGCGATCGAACCCGATGCGCGGGTGCGATAAAAGCCCGCAGTCAAATTATTGGCGCCGCGCTGCAGCCGCTGCACCTCGAGCAGCCCGCCGACGACGAACACGGTCAGGCGATTGCCGTCACCGACCGGCGGATCGGCCATGGCGCGGGTCACCCGGACGGCCTTGTCGAACCGCTCTAGCTTTTGCGCGAAGGCGCTGAGCCCGGCCGGGTCCTGATCGGCGTAAATGATGAAATGGGTGGAAGTCGCGCGCTGCCACGCGGCAGAGGTAGGCGTGGCGATGGCGGCGGCCAGGATGGCAATCGGGGCGAGACGCAAGACAAGCACTTTCAAGACAATGAGTCGGCGGTGCAGTTGATCGATGGAAACGGATCGCTCGTCAATCGCGGGGTTGCCACGGCGCAATGGCTTTGCGAGGCATTGGATTTTCGGGGGGATGGCGATGGCGATCGAGCAACAGGCGCAACTGGCCAAGCCGACCTGGCGCAAGATTGCCGATTTTCCGCTGGTCGCGATGGTCATTGCAGTGGCGTTGCTGGCGGGGCCTGTGTGGCTGGCCGGCAAAGGCATCCAACAAGTGCCGCATTGGGGAATTCCTGACGCGAGCCGGCAGATGATCGCCGGGCTGGTGGTGGTCGGCATTGTTCTTGCGGTCTACAAACTGGCGATCTGCAAGCTGGGCGAGCAGCCGCGCGACGATCTGCGGCGCGAGCATGGAGTTCGCGACCTGGCGCTGGGACTGGGCGGCGGCGCACTGCTATTCTCGCTGGTGACGTTAGTTGCGGCGCTGGTCGGGGTCTATAAAATCGTCGGCCTGGGGGACGCGCGCAGCATCCTATATGTGCTGGTGATGTTCGGGATCATCCCCGGAGTAACGGAGGAATTGCTGTTCCGTGGCATCCTGTTCCGCCATCTGGAGGATTTCGGCGGCAGCTGGTTCGCGCTCGCGCTGACCTCGGCGCTGTTTGGGGTGGCGCATATCTTCAACCCCAATGCGACTTACTTCTCGTCGTTCGCGATCGCGGTGGAGGCGGGGATCATGCTCGGCGGGGCCTATATGCTGACCCGCAGCCTGTGGGCGCCGATCGGGCTGCATGCGTCGTGGAATTTCACGCAAGGCGAGATTTTCGACGTGCCAGTGTCGGGCATTGACGGGACCGGGCTGGTCGAGGCCCGACTGTCGGGACCGGAGCTGCTGTCAGGCGGGGCGTTCGGTCTGGAAGCGTCGGTGATCGCGCTGGTCATTGCGACCGCGGCCGGGGTGTGGATGGTGGTTCGGGCAGCGCGCGCGGGCCATCTGGTGCGGCCGTGGTGGGTGCGGCGCAAATTGGCGTCACAAAAAGCTGTAGGGGTCGACGTCGACCGCGACGCGGACCTTGGACCCCCACTCAACCCCGCCTAGCCAATCGCGGATCACGTCCTGCACATCGAGCTTGCGCGCCGCGTGAACCAGCAAACGCTGGCGATGACGGCCGCGCAGCATCGCGAGCGGGGCGGGGGCGGGGCCGAACACCGCCATATGCTCGACCTCGGGGGCAGCGCGACCGATGCGTCGTGCGGTGGCCTCCGCCTCCTCCTTGTCTTCGCTTGAAATGATGATTGCCGCGAGCCGACCGAACGGCGGCATTGCTGCCTCGCGCCGGGCGTCGGTTTCGGCGGCGTAGAATCCGGGGCCGTCGCCGCTGATCAGCGCGGCAATGACCGGCGCGTCGGGGTCGTGGGTCTGGACCAGCACGCGCCCCGGCTTGTCGCCGCGACCGGCGCGGCCTGCGACCTGCTGGATCTGCTGGAAGCTGCGCTCGGCCGCACGCAAGTCGCCGCCCTGCAGCCCGAGGTCGGCATCGACTACCCCGACCAGGGTTAGATTAGGGAAGTGATAGCCCTTGGTGACCAATTGCGTGCCGACGACGATGTCAATCTCCTGGGCGTCCATCGCCCGGACGAACTCGGCGGCGCGGGCGGGGGACCAGATCGTGTCGCTGGTGACGATCGCGGTGCGCGCGTCGGGAAATAAAGCCGCGACCTCGTCGGCGATGCGTTCGACCCCGGGGCCGCAGGCGACCAGCGAATCTTCGTCGCCGCATTCGGGGCAGAGGCGCGGCGGGGGCATGACGTGGCCGCAATGGTGGCAGGCCAGGCGGTGCATCAGCCGGTGCTCGACCATCCACGCGGTGCAATTGGGGCACTGAAAGCGATGTCCACAAGTCCGGCACAGGGTCAGCGGGGCGAAGCCGCGGCGGTTGAGGAACAACAGACTTTGCTCGCGGTTGGCGAGGTTGGTTTCGAGTTCGGCGACGAGGGTGGGCGCGAGCCAGCGGCCGCGCGGGGGCGGGTCCTTCGTCAGGTCGATGGCACGGATCTTTGGGAGCGTGGCACCGGCGTGGCGTTCGGTCAGCAGCAATTCGCGATAGCGCCCGATCTCGACCATGTGGCGGGTCTCGATCGCCGGGGTGGCGCTGGCCAGGATGACCGGTATTTCCTCGAAATGCCCGCGCATCACGGCGACGTCGCGGGCGTGATATTGGACGCCTTCCTCCTGCTTGAAGCTCGGCTCATGCGCCTCGTCGACGACGATCAGCCCGAGCTTGGCGTAGGGCAGGAACAAAGCCGATCGAGCACCGACCACAACCTTTGCCTCGCCCGATGCCAAGGCGCGCCAGGCTCGCCTGCGCTGCGAGGAGCGCAGGTCGCTGTGCCACGCCACCGGCTCGCAGCCGAAGCGCGCGGTGAAGCGGGTCAGGAACGGCTCGGTCAGCGCGATTTCGGGGAGCAGAACGAGTATCTGACAGTCTTGGCGAAGCGCTGCGCCGATCGCCTCGAAATAGACTTCGGTCTTGCCCGAACCGGTTACCCCATCGAGCAGGACAGGATCGAAGCCTTGGCCAATCGCGGCGGTGAGGCTTGCGGCGGCGGCGCGTTGCTCGTCGCTAAGCGTCGGCGGGGCGAAGTCCGGGTCGGGGGATGGGAATGGATGATCGCCATCGACCTCGACCCGCTCGAGCGCGCCCGCATTGACGAGGCCGCGCATCACCGCATCGGAGACGTCGGCATGGGTGGCGAGCTCGCGGACGGTGCCCTGGCGGCCCTCGATTGCGGTAAGGGCCTGGTTTCGCTGCGGTGTTGAGCGCGTGGGCACGGTGCCGGTCGGGCGATATTCGATCATCGTCTTTGGCCCGGCGAGCGCCGACGATGACGGCAGGATCATCCGCAGCACCGCGGCAAGCGGCGACAAATAATAATCGGCGGTCCATTCGGCGAGGCGGCGAAGCGCGGGGCGGATCGGCGGGACATCGACCACGCCAGCCAGTGGCCGGAGGCGGTTGTCGCCAATTTCCTCTACCTTCAGGCGGTCGGCGTCCCATGCGACGCCGATCAGCTGGCGCGGTCCGAGCGGCGCGATGACCACGCTGCCCGGCTCGACCTGCATGCCTTCGGGCACACGATAGTCGAGCGGGCCGAGCGCGGCGTTGAGGGTCACTACTCTGGTCCGGGGAACCCCCACTGCTCACTCACCTCAGCTACCGAGCCGCCGTCATTAGTATGTTCGGGCGGCTCGGCAAGCGGGGGCTTAGAACAGGAAGTGATCGAACGCCGATGGCGACGGGGTGAACGCGCCCGGTGAAAGCTGGTCGGCGGGGCCGGTTTCGATGGTAACCCCGGTCAGCGACGAGACGCCCAACAAGGTCGCGGTGCCGCCGCCGTTGAAGGTCAGCCTCAGGTCGGCGATCCCATCGCCATTATAGTCACCCGATGCGGTGCCAAAGATGGTGATGCCATCGGCCAGGCGGATGGTGTCGGCCGCAATCGCGAAGTCGAGTACCAGATCATTGCCGCCGTTTGCGCCGAACACGAAGGTGTCGCGCCCGTCGCCGCCGGTCAGGCGATCGTCGCCCTTGCCGCCAACTAGCAAATCGTTGCCGATCTGGCCGTTGAGGATGTCATTGCCGCGGCCGCCGTCGAGTATGTCGTGGCCGTCGCCGCCGTTCAGCGTGTCATTGCCATTCTCGCCGTACAGGCGATCCTCGCCGGCGGTGCCGTTGACGACGTCATTGCCATTGCCCGCGACGATGCGGATGCCGTCGGCGATCCCGGTGACCGTGACGGCGACCGTCGCAGTGCTGGTCAGGCCATTGGAGTCGCGGATGGTGTAGGTAAAGCTGTCGGTGGCGGTGGCGCCGACCGCAAGCCCGTCGAAGCTGTCATCGTCGGCGACATAGCGCAACGACTGGGTCGCGGCGTCGAAGATTACGGTGCCGAGCGTACCGCCGGTTCCGACCGAGACGATGGTAAACGTGTCGCCGGCGTCGGGATCGCTGTCGTTGGCGAGCAATTGGGTCCACAAATTGCCGGTGGTGGCATCTTCATTGACCGCAACCGGATCGCCGGTGGCGACCGGGGCTTCGTTGACATCGTTGATGGTGATGACGAACGGCGACTGGGTTGCCTGGCCCGCGCCGTCGCTGACCCTGACCACCAGATTGACCGAAGCCAGCGCCTCATGGTCGAGTGCGACCAGGGTAGTGATCACGCCGGTCGCGGCGTTGATCGCAAAGCGACCATCGCCATTGTCGACCAGCGAATAAGTCAGCGTGTCGCCGACCGCGTCGGTTGCGCTGGCGGTGCCGACGACAGTGCCGGCGGGGAGGTTCTCGTCGACATCGGCATTGTCGAGGATGAGCGCGGTCGGCGCAGTGCCGAGAAGGAAGCGGGCGACCTGTGGGTCATGATCACTGTTTGCGGCGGCGCCGAAATAGGCGTTGATGTGTACCCCATCGACACTCGCGCCGGTCAACAATCCGTCGGTAACCAAAATATTGTCGAGCAGTTGCGCATTGCCTTCGAACACGAAGCTGTAGCGCTCCTCCGGCGGGAGCAAGGCGACCTGCAAATTGGTCAGGACCGTATTGGTCAGATTGGTCTGTGCGGTTTCAAAATAGAAACCGTTCCAGTCGCCGAGTACCGCAATATTGAGCGCCGGATTATCGGCGAGGTGGCTGTTGATCCAGGTTCCGATCGCATCGGCTTGATCGGCGCGGCGATCGTCACCGGCGGCTTCGGGCGGCTGGGTCGCCCCCCACAACGGATCGCTCCCGCTGCGTGCGGTAAAGTGGATATTGATCGTGGTCACCTGAGTGCCCTGGAACGACCAGGTCGCAACCAGGGGCAGGCGGCTGTTGGAGAAGGATGGGTCGGTGATCACCGCGAGGCTGCCGTCGACCAGATCGACGCGGTCATCGCGGTAGAGATAGCCATTGCGGATGTTGCCGTTGGGCTCGCCGCCGGTAATATTGGGTGCGGTCGGCGCGATTTCGACATAGACATAGCGAATGCCGCTCGCCGCAAAGATGGCGTCGATCAGCCCCTGCGCATTGTTGGCCGCGCTCAGCGTTCCGCCGGCCTGCGCGCCATTATCGTCCTGCATTTCCTGGATGGCGATGACATCGGGCAGCCGCAGGTTGAAAATGATGTCGTCGGCCAAAGCGTCATATTTGCCGTCGCTGGGGTCGAGATTTTCGACGTTGAAGGTGGCAAACGTCATGTAATTGGCATCGCCCGCAAAACCGACGACTTCGGGCGCAATCGTGACGTCGAGGGTGCCGGCCGGCACTTCGGTGAGCAGCAATTCGTAATGCGAGAAGCTATAGTTGATCACGCCGATCACCGTGCCGGGCTGGTCGCCGACGCTGTACGTGGAGCTAAACCCCGATCCGGCGATCAGGAAATCGTCGATCTGGATCATCTCGGGATTGTAATCGCCGGGGCTGATGGTGATTCCACCATTGCTGTTGATGCCCGTCGCGCCGAGCCCGAGCGAGGCGACGACATAGGTTTCGCCCAGCGCCGTATCGCTGTTGGCGACGACCAGCGGCTGGTCGATTGCCACCCGCATGCCTTCCAATGATTCCCAGAAATCAATGCCGTCGACCGATGGATTGAAGATGGTCAGGCCGTCGCTGTCGATTGATTCGGTGGGCGGCAGGCGACCGCCGGTGCCGACAAGGACCGCGGCGGGTAGCGCATTGCCGCTGCTGATGACCGACACGCCGAAGCCGGCGCCGGTGATGTTGATTTCGGTCAGCGGCAAATCGAAGCCGAATTCGGAGACGCGGCCAGCAACCTGGACCGAATCGCCAACCGCGACGCTCGGCGCGGTGCCGGTGAAGACGTACAGCGCATCCGAGGTGTTTACATTGCCGTCGCCGGTCGCATCCTGGAGGTAGAAGCCGCGCCCGTCGATCGCGGTGACGATGCCGTTGGTGGTCACCGGCTGTCCGTTGAACTCGGACACATGGGTCTCGCCCTGGATCTGCATGATCGTCAGCGGCAGGATATCGTCATTGATGATCGTGCCGACGCCGATTGCATCGACGACGATTGCATTGCCGGTGACCGCGCCCAAGGTGACGAACAGGGTCTCGTTGAATTCGGGCGCGGTATCGCCCGAGACCGGGATGCTGATCGTCTGGGTGAACTGGCCGGCGGCAAAGGTGATCGAACCGGTCAGAGCCGCGCCAACGCCAAGGTCGGCGGCGTTGGCGGTGCCGAAGGCGACCGAATAATCGACCGTCGTCGCCGTATCGAAGCCGCCCGCGCGGTGGACTTCGAAGGTCAGGGTCGAAGTTCCGGCATTGCCCTCTGTCACGCGGGCATTGTCGAGCCGGATCTGGCCCTGGTCGCTGCCAGACAGGAAGGTCTGGCCATTGTTGGTCGCGCCGCTGGTATTGGCACTGCCAGATGACCAGGTGAAATCGGCATAGGCCGAGCCGGTGCCGGTGAGCTGGAGCGAGGTGCCGGGCGTGGCCTGTTCCTCGAAGCGCAAGATGTCGGTGCTGGTCAGGCCGGCGGCCGGGCCATTGAGCGCAGTGATGGTGCCTTCGTAGGTCAGGAACTGGACCACGCGGCCGAAATTATCGACCAAGGCGAAACCGTCAGGCGACCCATTTTGAAGGCCGGGGACCGCGATCGAGGTAAAGCCGAAGCCATTGGTGCTGTTGGCGAGCGTGCCAGACAGCAATTGGGCCGCGCCATAGGTCTGGCTGTTTGAGCCATTGTACAGGACGATGCTCCAGCCGGTGAGATCGGTCCCGGCGAGACCGGCGACCTCGATGAATTCGCCAGTCTCGGGGCTCGACGACGGGTCGTAGTGAAATTCATTGATCCATACATTGGCGACCGCAGGCAATTCCTCGCTGATGATAATGCCCTGGCCGATGCCGTCGGTAATTGTCGCGCCGCCGGTGGCATTGGCGAGCAGCACGCGGAATGTTTCATTGGCTTCGGGCAACGTGTCGCCGGCGATCTGGATGGTGATTGTGCGGCTGGTCTGGCCGGCCGCGAAATTGACGGTGCCGCCAAGCGTCGAGGCGAAATCGGCGGCATTGGTGGTGATGTTTTGTAAGCTGTACTCGACGCTCACCGCGCCGTCGCTGCCGCCGCTGCGGGTGACGGTGAAAGTGAAATCGGTGGTCCCGGCATTGCCTTCGTTGGCGGTGACATCGTTGATGGCGAAGGTGCCGGGCTGGAGCGGGACGACCACCAGCGGCTGGCTGACCACCGCGATATTGTCGATCCCGACCAGTTCGTCATTGCCGACCGCGTTGGTGGTGAGGATGCGGACTTCGAGCCCGGGCTGGTTGGACGCCCCCGACGGCAATGTCAGCGAAACGTGGGTGACCAGCGTCGCGCCGGTGCCGGTCACATCAGCCAGATAGCCGCCCGGGACATTGATCCAGTCGCCGGTCGGACTGGTACGATACTGGACCGCAATCGGCTGGATCGCGTTGTCGGTTGGATCCAGATCCTTGATGTCAAAGTCGACCTTGACCTGATCGCGGCCGGTCGAATCGAGATAGACCACGAGACTTGGCGCGTCGGCGGTGCCCGATCCGTTGAATGCGACCATCGTGTCGCCGGCGATGGTCACCTCATAGACTCCGCCGCCCGAAGGATTGCCGGACGTGGTGTTGGGCGTGACATTGACCGCGCCGAGCGCCGGTCCGGTCAGCGTGGTCGGATTGACGCCGGTTGCCGTGCCTGCGCTGATATCGCCGAGATAGCCGGTGATGCTGGGTACATTGCTCCAGTCATTGGCGGTGGTGATCAGCCCGATATTGGTGAAATCTTGGAGAAAATTGCCGTCGATAAGTTTGAAATAGACAGTCGACATGCACAGTCCTCCACAGCACCGGACGCGCTTGATGCGGTCGGTGGTTCATTGACGAATCGGTCAGGAAAATCCCGTCCCCGGCTGGCCTTGGCCTAAGGTCGTGACAAAATTAATTCAATCGCGATCAATAGCTTGAGCGATTCCCGGATTGGGATGGTGGAAGAACTTATTTGCCGCGCTTCTTACGATGCGAGTCGAGGTCGAGCACCGGATTTTCATCGGCTTCCTCCGGTAGCAAGCCGAGCCGCCGGGCGACTTCCTGATACGCCTCCGCCTCGCCGCCCAAATCCTGGCGGAAGCGGTCCTTGTCGAGCTTTTCGCTGGTCTTCATGTCCCACAGGCGGCAGCCGTCGGGCGAAATCTCGTCGGCGAGGATGATGCGCGCATAATCGCCATCCCACACGCGGCCGAATTCGAGCTTGAAATCGACCAGTCGGATGCCGATCGCAGCGAACATGCCGCACATGAAGTCGTTCACGCGGATCGCCATGTCGGCGATGTCGTTCATCTCTTCTTGGCTGGCCCAGCCGAAGCAGGCGATATGCTCGTCGGCGATCATCGGATCGCCCAGCGCATCATCCTTGTAATAATATTCGATGATGGTGCGCGGCAGCTGGGTGCCCTCCTCGATCCCGAGGCGCTTCGACAGCGATCCCGCGGCGACATTGCGAAGCACGACCTCGATCGGAACGATCTCGACCTGGCGCACCAATTGCTCGCGCATGTTGAGGCGGCGGATGAAATGGGTCGGTACGCCGATCGTCGCCAGCGCGGTGAAGATATGCTCACTGATCCGGTTGTTGAGCACGCCCTTGCCGTTGATCGTGCCGCGCTTCTGCGCGTTGAAGGCGGTGGCATCATCCTTGAAATATTGGATGATCGTGCCCGGCTCGGGACCCTCGTAGAGAATCTTGGCTTTGCCTTCGTAAATCTGGCGGCGACGCGACATAAGCGGTGATTTCTCCGGAAGCAGGGCTAGGGCGGCGGCTATAGGCTAGCCGCCACCCCCACGCAATTCGCCGATCGCTTATTCTAGCGCGTTGCCGCCTCGGCCAGCCCCGGTGCGAACTGGGCGCCATGCGGAACCTGCGCGGTCGATGCCCTGATCGTCGCGCCGATCGGTTCAGCCCGACCGCCAAGGCACTTGCCGAGGAAATTCTCGGTCACGGCATTGAACGCAATGTTGTTGGCGGGGCGTGCAAAGCCGTGCCCCTCATCGGGGAAAACGACATAAGTGACCGGGATGCCCTTGGCCTTCATCGCGTCGACGATCTGCTCGCTTTCCGCCTTGTTGACGCGCGGATCGTTGGCGCCCTGGCCGATCAGCAGCGGGCGCTTGATATCGCCCGCTTTGTAGAGCGGCGATCGCTCCCTGAGCAGTGCGACACCGTCCGCCGTCGTCGGGTCGCCCATGCGCTTGTAAAATTGCACCTTGCCCGCTTCCCAATAGGCCGGGATCGTCTTGAGCAGGGTCTCGAGGTTGGACGGGCCGACGATATCCACGCCGCAGGCGAAGGCGTCGGGGGTGAACGCCATTCCGGCCAGCGTCGCATAGCCGCCATAGCTGCCGCCCATGATCGCAACCTTGTCGGGCGAGGTTACGCCGCTCTTCACCGCCCAGTCGACCGCGTCGAGCAGATCGTCATGCATCTTGCGGCCCCATTGCAAATCGCCGGCGGAGATGAAGCTCTTGCCGAAGCCGGTCGAGGCACGAAAGTTGGTCGACAGCACCGCATAGCCGCGATTGGCGAGCCATTGGTGCGTGCCATTATAGCCATAGGAATCGCGCCCCCATGGGCCGCCGTGGACCAGCAATACCATCGGCACGGCGGCCGAGGGGCGACCGTCGCCGTCGGGATCGCTGCCCGGCGGAAGCGTCAGGTAGGACACCAACGTCAGGCCGTCGCGCGACTTGATTTCGACCGGGTGCATGCGGCTCAGCGTTTGTCCCTCCAGCGCCGGGCGCGAAGTGAACAATTTGGTGAGCTTCTTCGCCTTGCGGTCATATAGCCACGTCGTCGGCAGCGCGTCCGACGCGGCGACTGCGACGGTCCATTTGTCGTCGGCCAAAGTGCGCGAGGTGACCGAAAATTCGCCCGGCAACTGCTTCTTCAGGAAGGCAAGATCGGCCGCCACGGCATTGCCGACCGGGGTCCATTCATCCTTGAGATAATTGACCGAATAGGCCTCGACCCGACCTGTCCGCGGATTACTCATTGAATCGCCAATGTCGGCCCTGGCATTTTCGGCAATGATCGTCTTCGTCCCGGTGGCGACGTCCTGCGCGATCAAAGCGGCGGTGTCGCGGCCACGACTGTCGACCCAGTACAGCGTCTTGCCGTCGCTGGTGTAGCCGGCGGGTTGGGTGGTCTGGCTGTCCTCCAGCGTGATTTGCTCGGTCGGGGTCGAGGCGACCTTGTTGGCGGTGACCGGGAAATAATCGCTGCCGCCATCGGGCCGCGACTTCAGCGCTCCGCGGATCGTCAGATTCTGGTCGGCGAGAAAGCCCGCATAGCTGCCCATGTTGATCAGCACCGGGGTCAATTTGCCGCTGGCCAGATCGAGACTGTGAACATCGTGCCACTTGGCGTCGCGGTTGTTGAGGCCAACCAGGATGCGGCCCGGAATGGAGGGCGAGATACCGACCACGTCGACGCGGGTCTTCTCGAACGGGGTCAGGCTGCGCTCGGCACCAGTGACGACATTCACCCCGTAGAGCAGGAAATTCTCGTCGCCGCCCTTGTCGTTGACGAACAGGATCTGCTTGCTGTTCGGAGCCCAGAAATAGCTTCGGATCGGGCGTTTGCGCTCATTGGTCAGCGCTTTTGCGGCTGCCGGGTTGGACGCCGGGGCGACATAAATGTTCATCACCCCGTCGCGCGGCGCGATCCATGACAGCCACTTGCCGTCCGGCGAAATGCGCCCCGCGGCCTTGACCGGATTGCCGAACAGGGCATCGCGGGGGATCAACGGCACGGCTGCGAGCGGTTGGGCGAAAACAGCGGCGAGCGGCAATGTGGCCGAAGCGGCAATCAGGACGGACTTGCGTATCATCGAACAATGCTCCTGTTATCCAAGCGTTAACTCACGCATAGCGTATTAGTCGAACAATACACAAGCGATGTCGCGTAAAAGGAAGGGCTAGTCGATGAAATTGTCGCTGTGGATTGCGGGTCTGCTGATCGCGGCGGCGCTTGGCTGGTATGAGGCATCGCCCTGGTACACGTTGGGCAAGATGCGCGAGGCAGCCGAAGCGGGCAACACCGCCAAGCTGTCCAGCTATGTCGATTATCAGGCGCTAAAGATCGACCTGGCGGACGAAATCCGGCGTGAAATCATCCTCGAAGGCAATCGCCGCGGTGCCGAACGCGATCCGCTGACCAGGGCGCTGACCGACCTGGCGGTGGCGGTGGTCCGGCCCGGCACGAACTTTCTGGTCACGCCCGAAGCGGTGCAGGCGATGTTCGATGCGACCAGCGCGGCCAACCAGGGCGGGCGCGGTTCGCTGGCGGCGACCGCATCGAAGGTCGGCGTGATGCCGGTCGGAATTCCCAAGACCGATGCGGTGATCGAGCGGCACGGGATCAGCGAGTTCAAGGTCAAGGTGAAGGGTAAGGATGGCGCGGCGGTGTTCCGGCGTTACGGCTGGGGCTGGAAACTGGTCGGGGTCGATATGCCGTACCAATTTGGGGATGGGCAAAAATAGGGGCTCCGACGGGAAAGCCGGAGCCCCAGTGGTCGCGCCTCAGGGGGAACGGGGAGGAGTCCAAGGCGCGGAGAAATTGATACGGTGAATGGCGTTGAACAGCGCCGAAGCTTCGCGCCACAAGCGGCGACCGAGCGCGTCGATCCCGGCGTGAAGTTCGGCGCGGCCGACTTGGTAGTTACGATCGAAATGTTCATCCATCATTGCAAATTCCTTTCAATCGAGGCGATCGGTCAGGCGGCTTTGCGCGGCTCCTCGGCGGGTTCGGTCCGGCGAGCGTTGAGCGCGGCGTAGAGCGCGGCGGTGCGGACCCTTGCGATGGCGGCGGCGGCGCGGAGCGACGGGCCGTTCTCGACAAATAGGCTGCGGTCGATTTGATAAGGCATGCTTTCCTCCGTCGTGCGATGGCGGTGAGCAATGACGCCGATCACCGGACGAGCCAGATTTAGGCGCTGGTAGGGGTACATTGCCAATCGAAGGATCGACAGAAGCGATAAGCCAGGCTTATGATCGCGCAATGCGCCGCCTGCCGCCCTTGTCCGCCATCCGCGTGTTCGAAGCGGCGGCGCGGCATGAACATTTCACCACTGCGGCGGACGAGCTGGGGATGACCCAGGCGGCGGTCAGTTACCAGATCCGCAGCCTGGAAGAGCGGGTCGCGGTCAAACTGTTCGAGCGCGGCAAGGGGCGGGTCAAGCTGACCGATGCAGGACGGCGGCTGGTGGCTCCGTTAAGCGAGGCGTTCGACCGGATCGACGGAGCGTTCGCGGCATTGCGCACCGACGACGAGAGCCTGCTGACCATCGCCACCACTTTCACCTTCGCCAACACCTGGCTGACGTGGCGGCTGGGCGGGTTCCAGATCGAGCATCCGGGGCTGGCGGTGCGCTTATCGACCAGCAACCAATTGACCAACTTGTTCGCCAGCGAAGCCGACGTCGCGATCCGCGCCGGGGCGGCGCCGTGGCCGGGGCTCGACTGCACCGAATTGATGACGGTCGATTTCACCGTGATGTGCACCCCGGCGTTCCTGGCGCGGACCGAGGCCGAGCTGGGGCGCACGCTTGAACTGGGCGACATTCCCGCTTTGCCGCTGATCAGCCCGCAGGACGATTGGTGGTGCCACTGGTTCGCCGCCACCGGGATCGCCGCGCCGGCAAATCCGCGCAGCGCCGGGCTGCGGCTCGACAGCCAGGCCGACGAGGGGCATGCCGCGATGGGCGGGCAGGGACTGGCGCTGCTGACCCCGGCGTTCTGGCAGGGCGACATCGCCGACCGGCGGCTGGTGCGGCCGTTCGAGCAGACCGCGACGGCGGGCTACCGCTACTGGCTGGTGACCGCGCCGGGACGCGAGAAAGTGCCCAAGATCAAGCGCTTCAGGGAATGGCTGCTGGCGGCGGTCGAGCGATCGGAGCGGCTGCCGTAAAGCTCTATCGGGTGGCCTTGGCGATTGCCTTGACCGCAGTGGCCCAGGCGGGGGTTTCGGGGGCGATCAATTCGACGTGGCCCTGATTGGGGACGATGCGGACCGTCACGCGGTCGCCGTGTCCGCGCATCCTGGCGGCGTAAGTGGCGGCGAAGTGGGTCGGGATGATGCGGTCGCGATCCCCGTTGACCATGGTGTGGGCGACCCCGATCGGCGCGAGGCGCGGGAGCGAGGTGTCGGCATAGACGTCGCGCGTCCTAGTGGTGGGCGGGCCGACCAGTTGATCGATCACGTCGCTGCCGCAGCCGTTGATCTCGGCGCGGTCCTGCTCGAGATCCTGCAAGCCCCCGAGGCTGACGACATGGTGAATCGGGAGCGGGGTGGCGGCGGTGCGGAGCGGCGAGCCGGCGGGCAGCTTGGATCGCCCGGCGAGCCACAAGGCGAGATGCCCGCCGGCACTGTGCCCGACCGCGACGAGGCGGCGCAAATCGAGATTGTTGGCGGCGGCCTGTCCGCGCAAGGCATCGGCCGCGGCGGCGACATCGCGGAACGTGCCGGGATAGCCGCCGCCGGGCCGGTCGACCCCGCGATAGTCGATGTTCCACACCGCATAGCCGCGCCTGGCCAGATCGTCGGCGATCCAGTTCATGATCGAGCGGTCGGCGATGGCGGTCGTCCAGCAGCCGCCGTGGACCATCAGCACGGTCGGGTGCGGCCCCTTGCGCGTAGCAGCGGGGAGCCACGGGTCGGCGACCGGGTGCGGATCGGGGCAATACGCGATGGTGCGGGTGGGGGCAGGGCGGGGGCGGGTGAGCAAGGCGGGCCAGGCCATGACGGGGCGTAAGGCGGCGGTCGTGGTCTGGGCAGGTGGGGCGAGCGGGGCGCAGGCGGTTAGCGCGGCGGCGGCGATGGCGGCGGTGACGATGGCTGGACGCATGACAAACTCTCTTGGGGCGTAGGTGGGATAGCGGGGGGAGGCGGGGTTGGCGAGCGGGGTGAAACGGAGGTCGGCGGACCCGCCCATTCGACAGGCTCAGGACAGGGATACAACCCCAAACGTCGCAAAAGTCGCATGGTCAGCGACCATTTATCCTATTTATCCCGGTTTTCAGCCATTGCTGGTTTCGCGGTCGTCCCATTGTGCGCGTTCGTAGGCGGCGATGGCCTGGGCCTCGAGCTCTTCCTTGGCCCGGCGCCGCGCGCAGGTGGCGCTGATCTCAGCTACCACTTCGCGCACCACCAACTCGCGCGCGAACCCCGGCGCGGCGGCATCGTACCGCCGGAAATCCGCCTTGATCGCCGCGCGATCCTCGGCCGACATGCTGCCGAACGACGATCCGGTCTGGCGGTTGCCGCCGAGCAGGCCGAGCGCCAGCCGGTCCGACTTGCGCAATTCGACCCGCTGCAATTTGCCGCGGCGGTAGATCGGCACCAGCGCCCCGAACAAGGCGCGGATGAGTGCGTCGCTGCGGGTGCGCTCGATCCCCTCCTCGATCGCTTTGTCCCAGGCCAGCGAGAAGGAGGTCGCACCCTCGCTGTCGAGCAGGCGATAGGCCGAGCGCGCGGTCTTGCCGACATGCCGCGCCGCCGCCGACACCGACCCGCACGCCGCCAGCGACTGAATGAACACCCGCTGCCGCGCCTCGGTCCAGCCATCATGACGGCGGCGCTTGCGGGGGACGGGGGTGAAGTCGATCACCTCAGGCTCGCCGGTGGTGGAGGGGAGGAAGCCGACGGGGAGGATGGTTGGGAAATCGGGATGGCGCATGACGACTCGCTCCGGCGCGTTGGTTTGCTGGAACGCGCGTGCATAACCTATATGGTTTGTGTAGGAAAGTGTTGTTTGCACCGAGCATAAGGGAGCGATTGCGAAGTAATCGGGAGCTTATGTCGAAGAGATGCAAAGAACCCGGCCGACCGGCGCGCAGCGATCGGATCGACGTCACGGAGCGCTGCAAATGTCCATGCCCAGCATGGTCATTCGTCTTTGCGCTACTCCGTGATGGCCCTTATCTTCGCAGCATCGAGAATGGGGTTCGCGCAGAGACGAGGAGGCGCAGAGAAGTTTGGTTTCACGCTCAGGCGCAAAGGCGCGAAGGGGTTCAATGCAATTAATAAACTGTCACCGTAATTGTCACCGTAACGGCAATCCTAGATTGATAAGTGTGAGATAATGCGACATCTGACACCGTTCCAAAAAGGCTCCAACTGAAAGAGCGTGCTCACGTGCCCACATTCGCAGGCATAAATCCTCACTTTGACATCGAAATATATCCAAGTGACATTCGAGCAGCCATCCGAAGGCTGGCTGACCGGTTTTACGTCTGAGTACATGAGTGAGGCGCCCGAATTGGTTGATCATTTGATTGGTTATGGTCTGATCACCGCTCACGATGGAGCATACTCGATTGCGTTCAGCGCAGTAGGGCGAGTCGTAGCTTCTCTACGTCAAGACATTGTTGCCTTGTGTTCAAAAGATGAAAGGTGGTCGACCGCATGCGTGCGGCGTAACACTGTGGAGCAGGCGATTCGAAGCGCTTTGTATTTTTGGTCAAAAACACTTTCTTCAGATTTTTGGCAGGAAATATTGAAGAAATCTCTAACCGACTCCCGTTTTGCAGTCTTGGCATCAACTGAGCCAAACTATCTCTTCTCGTCAAAGGAAAGCCCCCTCTTCATGAGTGATTTGGGTGGATTTCTACGAAGTGAGGGGGTTTTAGATTATCTAGGTAACCGAAAGGAAAGGCTCGCTTCTGCTGCAATGAAGGTCAATGCATTGCGCAAGGAAGCTCACGGCAATGATTTCGACGACACGGAATTCGCGGCGCTGTGTGCAGCGCTTTCGGAACTCGAGGATGAGTTCCTATTACCCTAGACTAGTCATCGACACCCCTCCGTGTACATTCCAACGACGCTGAATGAGCGTCGCCGGAGCCTTTAAGTCCACTCCGCCCTTCGAATCCGCTCAGTGGAGAACGGCTAACACTCGACGTGCTTGGGGGAGCGTTGCTAGGGCTACCAAATGCCCGATTCCCCAACCGACCTTGTCATCGACACACCTTTCGAGTCCGCACTCTCCGAGCGCTATCTCGTGTACGCCCTCTCCACCATCACCGCGCGGTCGCTGCCTGACGTTCGCGACGGCCTCAAGCCGGTTCACCGCCGCTTGCTGTGGGCGATGCGGTTGTTGAAGCTCGATCCTTCGGGCGGGTACAAGAAATCCGCTCGCGTCGTTGGCGATGTGATCGGCAAATATCATCCGCATGGCGACCAGTCGGTGTATGACGCGATGGTGCGGTTGTCGCAGGATTGGGCGCTGCGCTATCCGCTGGTCGACGGGCAGGGGAATTTCGGCAATATCGACGGGGATAATGCCGCCGCTTACCGTTACACCGAGGCGCGGCTGACGCGGGTGGCGGCGGCGCTGATGGCCGGGCTCGACGAAGGCACGGTCGATTATAAGGCGACTTACAACGGCGAGGAGGAAGAGCCCGAGGTGTTCCCCGGGCTGTTCCCCAATCTGCTGGCCAATGGCGCGAGCGGGATTGCGGTGGGGATGGCGACCTCGATCCCGCCGCATAACGTCACCGAACTGGCCGATGCCGCAATCCATCTGATCGACAATCCGGCGGCCGAGGATCGCGCGTTGCTCGATTTTGTCGGCGGGCCGGACTTTCCGACCGGGGGCGTGCTGGTCGATGCCAAGGAGACGATCGCGCAGGCTTATGCGACGGGGCGGGGGTCGTTCCGCCTGCGCGCGCGGATCGAGAAGGTGGTCGAGAAGGGCGGGGGCTGGCATTTGCTGGTGACCGAAATCCCGTACGGGGTGCAGAAGGGGCGGCTGATCGAGGCGATTGCGGGGCTGATCGGGGACAAGAAACTGCCGATCCTGGCCGATGTGCGCGACGAGAGCGCGGAGGATCTGCGGATCATCCTCGAGCCGCGCAGCCGGACGGTCGATGCGGCGTTGCTCGAGGAGAGCCTGTACAAGATGACCGAGCTGGAGGTGCGCTTCCCGCTCAACCTCAACGTGCTCGACAAGCATCGCACGCCGGGCGTGATGAGCCTGAAGCAGGCGCTGTTGGCGTGGCTGGCATTCCAGATCGAGGTTTTGCTCAACCGGAGCCGGACGCGGATCGGGAAGATCGACGAGCGGCTGGAATTGCTCGACGGGTTCCTGATCGCGTTTTTGAATTTGGACCGCGTTATCGAGATCATCCGGACGGAGGATGAGCCGAAACTGGTGATGATCGCCGAATTTGCGATCAGCGACCGGCAGGCCGAGGCGATCCTCAACTTGCGGCTGCGCAGCTTGCGGCGGCTCGAGGAGATGGAGATCGCCAAGGAGCGCGAAAAGCTGGCGAAGGAAAAGGCCGAGCTGGCGGCTTTGGTCGAGAGCCCGGTCAAGCAGCGCAACCGGCTGAAGCGCGATCTGGCGGCGATGCGCGAGGCGTTTGGCGACGAGCGGCGGACGCGGATCGGGGCGGTGGCCGCGGCGCATCGCGAGATCGACTGGAGCCAGATGATCGAGAAGGAGCCGATCACGGTGATCCTGTCGCAGCGCGGCTGGATCCGCGCGATGAAGGGCCATGTCGCGGAGGGCGAGGGGGACAGTTTGAAGTTCCGCGAGGGCGACGGGCTGGCGCGATTGTTCCACGCGCAGACGACCGACAAATTGCTGCTCGCGGCGGAGGACGGGCGGGTGTTCACCCTGGCCGGCGACCGCTTGCCCGGCGGGCGCGGGTTTGGCGAGCCGGTGCGGCTGTCGATCGACCTGGCGGGCGAGGTCGATATCGTCGCTTTGATGGTGGTGCGGGCGGATACGAAGCTGCTGGTGGCGTCGTCGGACGGGCGCGGGTTTTTGACCAGCGGCGCGGCGGTGCTGGCCGAGACTCGCAAGGGCAAGCAATTGGTCAATCTGAAGCCGGGGGCGAAGGTCGCGGTGGTCAAGCGGGTCGCGGCCAATGCCGATGCGGTGGCGGTAATCGGCGAGAATCGCAAGATGCTGGTATTCCCGTTGAGCGAGCTTCCGGAAATGGCGCGTGGGCAGGGGGTGACGCTGCAACGCTATCGCGATGGCGGGCTGGCCGATGTCACGACCCTGGTGGCGGCCGAAGGGCTGAGCTGGGCGCAGGGCGGCGAGGCGAAACGGACGCGGACCGAGCAGGACCTGACGCCGTGGCGCGCGGCGCGGGGCGCGGCGGGGCGGATGCCGCCGCTCGGATTCCCTCGCTCGAACCGCTTCTCCGGGGGAAATTAATCAACCGAAACGGTGCGTTAACCTGTCCGGGTTAACCCCGACGCCATGCAGGCTGCTCAACAACCCGGTCAAGGGCACGATCCCGTGCGCCCCGGAGGTATGCTGCCGGTCGATGCGCGCACCAACGACCGCGACCTGCTCAACGCATTGCCGATCGCCGCAGCCTTGGTCGGGCAGACCAGGCACGGCGTGCTCAAGCTGCTCGATCGCAACACCAAGTTCGACGAGGTAATGGTGACTCTGGGGGACGCAGCGATGATCGCCGGCGATTTCCGCGACTGCGCCCAAGTCCAGATCGCGCGGCTGATGGAAGCGTATCTGGCCGACTTCAATGCACCCAGCGAATTGGAATTCAGCCAGGGCAATGGCATTTCCGCGTTTCACTATCGAATCAAGCTGGCACCGCTGGCGCGCGATCCGAAATGGGGGCCGCGCTGTCTCGTCAGCCTGGTCGACCGGACCAGCGAGGTGCAATCGGAATCCGCACTGCGCGCCGAAATGCTGCGCGACAGCCTGACCGGCCTGCCCAACCGGCTGTCGTTTGGCGAAATGATTGAGGCGGCCGACAGCAGCCCCGGCAACCAGGTCGGCGACGATGGCAAGATCCGACCGATGGGGCATGCCGTGCTGGTGGTCGATATGCTGCGGTTCAGCCGGATCAACGAGAGCATGGGCGGATTGTTCGGCGACGAATTGCTGATCACCTTCGCCCGGCGATTGATCTCCGCGCTGCGCGCCGGCGACCGATTGGCGCGCACCGGGGGCAATGAATTCGGCGTGATCGTCGCACTTCGCAGCGGGATCGGCGATGCGATGAAGGCGGCGGAGCGAATCCAGGACGTGATGAACGCCCCGTTCAAATTGTCCGACCTGGAAATCAAGGTCGAATGCGCGATCGGACTGGCGATGATGCAGCCCGACCAGGACCCCGAGGAATTATTCCGCAACGCGCAATTTGCCGTCAAGCAGGCCAAAGGGGCGGGTTGTCCGCAAGTCTATCATGCCGAGGAAGCAAGTCAGGCGCGGCGGCGTTTCTCAATCGAGACCGAGCTTCGGCGGGCGCTCGACAAGGACGAACTGACGCTGTCGTACCAGCCGCTGATCGACTTGAAATCGGGGCAAGTCGCCGGGTTCGAGGCACTGGCGCGCTGGACCCATGCCGATCGCGGCGAAATTTCACCGACCGAATTCATCCCGGTGGCCGAGGAGAGCGGGCTGATCCTGACCCTTGGCCGCTGGGCGATGGACAAAGCGGCGCAAACGCTGGCCGAATGGGACAAGGCCAATGGCGCGCCGATCCCGGCCTATGTCGCAGTCAATCTGTCGGCGATCCAGGTGGCGCGCGACAATATCGCCGATGTGGTCGCCGAGGCTTTGCGTTCGTCGGGGCTAACTGGGGACCGGCTGACACTCGAACTGACCGAAAGCTCGATCGTCCAGGATCCGGGCCGCGCTCAGCGCGTGTTCGAGGCGTTGAAAGCGCTCGATGCGACCGTGGCGATGGACGATTTCGGCACCGGTTACTCCAGCCTCGCCTATCTCCAGCGGCTGCCGATCGACGTGCTCAAGATCGACCGCAGTTTCGTCACCGGGATGATGGTCGACCCCGACAGCGTGGCGATCGTCCGCGCGGTGCTCAGCCTGGCCGATGCGCTAGGCATGTCGACCACCGCCGAGGGGATCGAGACGGTCGAGCTGGCAACGACCCTGGCGGCCCTCGGCTGCGCCAGCGGGCAGGGCTATTATTTTGCCAAGCCGCTCGAAGCCAATGCGGCACTCGCCTATTGGAAGAGCCGCCGCGCCTGAACAATAGCGCTGATGCTTGTCGCAAGAGCTTGCTGCATGTTATGGTGATTCCACTGAACACAGGGGGGATGTCATGCGTGAACCCGGCTTCATCAAGCGCGCGCCGCGGGTCGACACTCATATGCGCGGGACCGTCGCCGATAGCGATGGTGGCGAATACCCGGTCGTCGTCACCGACATCAGCCGCGAGGGCTGCCGAATGGAAACCGACGGGACGCTGGTCATCGGCGAAGAAATCCAGATTCGCATCGATCGTTATGGAGTCCATCGCGCGCAAATCCGCTGGGCGCTGGGCGATGAAGCCGGCGCGGTATTCCTCGACCCGGTCATGCTGCCCTAAGCGCGTTTGGTGCCGGGTTTGCCGGACGATTTTTCCGCTAGCGCGGTTTCCGCGCGGCGGCGCTGAACGACATCGCTGAAGGCCGAGGCAAGGATGCCGGTGGGCATGGCGATGAGGCCGATGCCCGCGATGGCGACGAGGCCGGCCAGACTCTTGCCAAGCAAAGTGACCGGGTAAACGTCGCCGTAGCCGACCGTGGTCAGGGTGACGATGCACCACCACATGGCGCGCGGGATGCTGCCGAACTTGTCGGGCTGGGCACCGGCTTCGGCCCAATACATCAGGGTCGAGGCGATGAGCAGGACGATCCCGGCGATGCTGATCGTCAGCAACAGTTCGTGCCGTCGCTCGGTCACCGCCGACGACAGATCGTGCCACGCGCTCGACATCCGCCCGAGCTTGGCCAGGCGGAGGATTCGAAGCACGCGGAAGAACCGCAGCAACAGGCTGCCGCCCCCGGTCGCGCCCAAGGTGACGAAGGTCGGGACGATCGCCAGCAAATCGATGATCGCGGGAAAACTGACGGCATAGCTCAGCCGCGGAAAGCGATATCTGGCATAATCGGGGTTGTCGGGGACGATCCACAATCGGACGATATATTCGAGGGTGAAGATGCTGCCGAACACCAATTCGGCGGTGCGGAACAGCGACTGGCGACCGCCGATCATCTCCGGCTCGGTCTCGAGGATGGCGAAAGCGGCGGCAGTGACGATGCAGATCACCAGCAATTTGTTGATCGTCGACAAACCGTGGTGCTCACGGGCATGCGGTTCAAGCGCCGCATAAGCCGAATGGCGCAAATTCGTCAGGCTCATCCCGTTCCTCCGCTGCTTACTTCCTCCGCGACCAATTGGTCGAAGGCGGGGCCAGCCGGGAAACCGGCGGCGACCCAGCGGCGATCGATCGCCTTCAATGTGGCAGCGACGGCGGGGCCTTCGGGCATGCCGAGCCTGATCAATTTGCCGCCGGTGATCGGCAGGCGCGGGACCGGCCAGCCGACGAGTGCGGCGGCATCGGCCGGGCGGCGGGCGAGCAGCAGGCGGTCGATCGCGGTCTCGGTGCCGTTCCAGTACGCCAGCGCGTGGCGGTTGATTGCGCAATCGGGATCGGCGGCAGCGGCGAGGCGCTTGCGGGCCTTTTTCGACAGCTTGAGCCGCGCGGCGACCTTGTCCGCTATGGCCGGATCAGACGGGAGCAACGACGCGAGGCGGCGGATCGCGTCGGCGGGGAGAAAGGCGGTGGCTTCGTCGGCAACGAGGGCGGCGAGCCGCGACGCGTCGGTGATTTCGGGGAGGACGGGGGCGAAAATGCCGCGTTCGACCATCAACGCGACAGTGGCGACCGGATCGGGCAAGGCGAGCGTCTTGATGGTCTCGTCGGCGATGCGTTCGCGCGACAAAGCCATCAGGTCATTGGCGCACGACGCGCAGGCCTCGACGGCGGCCGGGTCAGGATTGCCGCGACCATAACGCGCGTGGAAGCGGAAGAAGCGCAGGATACGGAGATGGTCTTCGGCAATGCGCTGCAATGGATCGCCGATGAAGCGGACGCGGCGCGCCCGCAGATCGTCGAGGCCGCCGAAATAATCGAAAATCTCGCCGCTTTGCGGGTCGGCGTAAAGCGCGTTGATGGTGAAATCACGGCGCGCGGCGTCGGCCGCCCAATCGTCGGAGAATTCGACGGTGGCGCGGCGGCCATCGGTCGAGACATCGGCGCGCAACGTGGTGATTTCGGCCGGCTGGCCATCGGCGACAGCGGTGATCGTGCCGTGGGCGATGCCGGTGGGTACGGCCTTGATCTTCGCTTGCTCGAGCCGGGCGACGACTTCTTCGGGGCGAAGGCGGGTGGCGAAGTCGATGTCGTTGACCGGGATATCGAGTAATTCATCGCGCACCGCGCCACCGACGTAGCGGGTCAGCCCCTGATCAGCGCCGAGCGCATCGAGCATCCGGGTGATCCCGCGCTTGGCGCGCCAGCGTTGTGCATCGAGCTTCACAGCAATTCGAGCCGCCGCGTGAGATTGACGAGCATCGCCGCAGTCGCGCCCCAGATTCGGCGGCCCTGCCAGTTGATCTGGTAATAAGTGCGGGTCGCCCCCTGGAAGTCCGCCGTCATGCATTGCTGGTTGGCGGGATCGAGCACGAAGGACAAGGGCGCTTCGAACAGGTCGGCGACTTCATGCTCGTGGGGCGAGAGCGACAGGTCGGGCGCGACCAGGCCGACCACCGGGGTGACGATGAAGTTGGTCACCGTGCGATAGGAGTCGGCGGTCCCGAGCAAGGTCACTGCATTGCGCGGCAGATCAATCTCCTCCTCCGCCTCCCGCAGCGCGGCGGTGATGGCGTCCTCCCCCGCATCGAGACGGCCGCCGGGGAAGGCGACCTGGCCGGCGTGACGGCGCATATCCGCGCGGCGCACGGTGAGATGGAGGCCGGGATCGAAGCGGTCGGTGATCGCGACCAGCACTGCGGCAGGCTGCAAATCGGCATCGGGCAATTCGACCAGATCGCCGCGCAGCAGGCCCGTCGGCGGCGGCAAGGCGAGTGCGGCCTTCAGGCGCGCGGCAAGATCGCTTGGAATGGCCCTCATGCGAGCGCGAAGAAGGAGCCCTTGCTCCAGATGCCGGGAGGCTGGTGGCCCTCGGCGAGCGCGATGTCGGCCAGTTCGTAATAAAGCGGGCGGGCGATCAGCGCCTCGAGCCCGTGGCGGACGGCGAGGCGGGGGCTTGGGCCGGTGCCGTGGTCGGTGACGGTCAGCGGATGATCGGGGCCGAGAATGATCGCATCGCCGCTGTCGAGCTCGAACGCGATATTGCGCGCTTCGCGATCGCCTTCGCTGGTCATGGCGATGGCGCGAAACGCGGTGACCTCAACCTCGATGGTAAGTTTCTCGACCGGGGTGACGAGGACGTGACTGCCATCGGGTTCGCGGCGGAGCACGGTCGAAAATAGACGGATCATTGCCGGGCGAGTGATCGGCGTGCCCATGTGAAACCAGGTTCCGTCGGCGGCGATTCGCATGTCCGAATTGCCGCAATGTTCGGGGTTCCAGCGATCGACCGGGGGATGCGATCGCGCGCCGATCAGCGTCGCCAGATCGCTAAGCGAGCGGCCGGTGACGGCAATGGGCGGATGGGTCTCGGGCATGGCTCGCTCTTGTCATTGCGCGCGAGCCGACGCAATCCGCTTGGGATGAGCGATCGTCCGACCCGAACCGCAATCGTTACCGGCGCCAGCAAACGTGTCGGGCGGGCGATTGCCGAAGCGCTGCTGGCCGATGGCTGGGCAGTGGTGGCGCATGTCCATCATGACCACGATGACGTGCCAGCGGGCGCAGTGCGTGTTGCGGCGGACCTGGCCGAGGCGGATTGTGCAGCGCGGATTTTCGCGGCGGCAGCGGGGACGGTCGAGCTGCTGGTCAATTGCGCGGCGCGATTTGCGAGCGATGAACTGATGGGTTTCGACGGGTCGCAATTCGAGTCGCATATGGCGATCAATGTGCGGGCACCGACGTTGCTCACGCGCGCTTTTGCCGAGCAGGCGGACGCGGATGGCGGGCTGGTGGTCAATATCCTCGATTCGAAACTGAGCGCGCCCAACCCGGATTATCTAAGCTACACCTTGTCGAAGATGGCGCTTGCCGGGCTGACCGAATTGAGTGCTCGCGCGCTGGCCGGCAAGGCGATCAGGGTCAATGCAATCGCGCCGGCGCTGATGCTCAAATCCAGTGGGCAGGATGATGCCAATTTCGAAGCGACGCATCGCTTCAATCCGCTGCAGCGCGGGGTCGAGCCAGGCGACGTGGTCGAGGCATTGCGCTATCTGGTCGCCGCAATCGCAGTAACCGGCCAGACGATCACCATCGACAGCGGCCAAAGATTCTGGGCATTGCCGCGCGATGTTCAGTATTTGGAGACGAAATGACCGAGATTGCCGCATTGCAGGGCATCATCCCCGACACGCTGAAGGTGCAATCGAGCAAGATCATGCTCGATTCGCTCGAAGTGCAAACCGACATCGGATTTCACGATTTCGAAATCGGAAAACCGCAAAAATTGCTGGTGACGGTCGAATTATGGTTGAACGAACTCGAGCCGCCAGCCGACGATAATCCGCAAGGCGCGTGGGATTATGACTTCCTTCGCAACGAAGTGATCCGGCTGGCCGGCGCGCGACGCTACAACCTGCAGGAGACATTGGTTCACGCCATTTACCAGAGGCTGAGCGCAATGCACGGGATCAAGGCGCTGCGGGTTTCAAGCGCCAAACCGGACATTTATGGTGACGCCAGAAAAGTCGGAATCGAGATTGCATCCTTCACTGGACTCAACCCCCATTGAGGGCGCATCAATAATCGTTACGGAACAAAATGCGTTGCGCCGCCATTTTGCCTTGATTAAGGAAACGCGCATCCAGTCGATGATATGTTGATACATCGGCGGTTCCAAATAGGGCGGGACGCGCGTTTTGGGTCCGGTCACATCCGGGGGTTCATTTCCCGGGCAAGAAGGAGAATTGCGGCTTAATGTCTTACGCCAATCGCAAACAGCTCGAGAAAAACCGGACGCTGTCGATCATTCTATCGGCGCTCATCACGTTCGCGTTGGGTTTCGCGCTGATCAGCGGTCTTGCGTCGAGCTTTGTCAAAAAAGCCGCCGAAGACCTGAAGACATTTGACGTTGAGGAAGAGCCGCCACCCCCCGAGGAGCCACCACCCCCGGAAGATACGCCGCTTCCGCCGCCGCCGATGGTTAGCGCGCCGCCACCGTTGGTGCGGCTTGATTCGCCGCCGCTGCAGATTCAGACGACTCCGATGATGCAGCCGCCGATGCCGCCGACTCCGATCGCAGCACCGCCGGCACCGCCCGCTCCACCCGCGCCGCGGGTATCGCAGGCGGCAAGCTCCAAGGGCGACGTTCGTAGCCTGTTCAGTGAAGAGGATTATCCGGATTCGGCACGCGATTCGGGTGCCACCGGCACGGCTCGGGCACGACTTGAGATTGGCGCCAACGGGCGCGTGACGTCCTGTTCGATTACCAAGTCGACCGGCAATAGCGCGCTTGACCGGGCAACCTGCAGTGTCCTTCAGCGGCGGGCCAAGTTCACCCCGGCCAAGGACCAGACGGGCAATCCGATCAGCGATACCTATAGTACGCCGCCGATTACCTGGCAGCTGTCCGGTTAAGTTCATCGACCCTTCGCCTAAACCTACCAATCGATAAGAATTTCAAAGGAAGATAACCATGGCACCACTCGACATCATGCTTGCCGCGGCAACCGCTGCCGCTCCTGCAGCCGAAAAAAACCCGTATGGCCTGTTGCAGGCGCTTCAAGAAGGCGGGCTCATTTCGTGGGCGACGTTCATCATCCTCGTAGGGATGTCGGTCGGCACCTTCTACATCCTGTTCACCAAGTTTCTGCAGCAGCAGAAGATTATCCAGCAGGGCAAAAAGGTCCGCGCGAGTTTCTGGAACTCGCCCAACCTGCGTGAAGCATCGACCAAGCTCGACGCCAAGAGCGCTTATCGCTCGATCGTCGAAGATGCGCTCGTGGCGCAGGACCAGCACAGCAAGCTGACCGACCCGGTCGACCAGCATGAATGGGTGGCCGGCAGCCTGGCCCGTTCGCAGGGTGCGATTGGTGCCCGTCTCGGCGAAGGCCTCGCCTTCCTCGCCACCGTTGGTTCGACCGCGCCGTTCATCGGCCTGTTCGGCACCGTCATCGGCATCTACCGCGCGCTGATCAAGATCGGTGCATCGGGCCAGGCGTCGATCGACACCGTCGCCGGCCCGGTCGGCGAAGCGCTGATCATGACCGCCCTCGGTCTGGTCGTCGCGGTTCCGGCCGTGCTCGCCTACAACTGGCTGATCCGGCGCAACAAGACCGTCACCGAAGATCTGTCGGCCTTCACCAATGACGTCCATGGCTATCTCGCCTCGGCCGGGGCAGTGAAGCCGGTGATGGCCGGACCGGCGGTCAAGGGCGCTGCCCAGACCAAGTCGTCGGCAGCCCCGACCCAGCGCGGCAGCGAGCCGCTTCGCGCCGGACTGACTTCGACGGGCGCGCAAGCCAACCCGTCCACCGACCGCGTCAGCTAAGCTATCTTCCACATTACCGGGGTTGGTCCGCGTGGCCGACCCCGGGACCGGGAATAGCCAATGAATTTTCTAGGAAAGCCAAGCCATGGCAATTAGTATGGGTAATTCGGACGGCGACGAAGACGTCCCCATGTCCGACATCAATACCACGCCGCTGGTCGACGTGATGCTGGTGCTGCTGATCATCTTCCTGATCACCGTTCCGGTGGTGTTGCAGACCGTTCCGGTCAAGCTGCCCAACGTGCGGTATGAAGCGACCCAGACCAAGCCCGAAAACGTCAACCTCTCGGTCCGCGGCGAGCCCGACGGAACGTGCGGCGTCTATTGGGATCTGAAAAAAGTCAATTCCGACGAACTGCTCGACCGCGCGGTCAAGAAGCTCGAAGATTTGATCAAGGACGTCGGCGGGGTCGAGAATGTTACCGAGGAAAATATGCCCGAAGCGCATATCCGCGGCGACGTAAACACGCCTTACCGTTGCATTGGCGGGGCCGTCTTCACCATGCAACGCGCTGGTTTTGCGCGGGTCGGGTTCATTTCCGAACCGCCCCCGGGCGGCGTAACCACCCGGCTTTAGGAGCAATTTTCGATGGCAATGCAAACTACCAGCGACAATAGTTCGGCCGAGCCGATGCTGGAAATGAACATGACGCCGTTGATCGACGTGCTGCTCGTGTTGATCATCATGTTCATCATCACCATCCCGCCGCAGACGCATGCGGTGAAGCTCGACTTGCCGGTTAACCAGCAGAATAATACGCCGCCGCCGGTTGATCCGATCAAGAACAAGATCGTCATCACCCAACCAGGCGTCATCCTGTGGAACGGCAGCCCTATCGACCAGGTAACGTTGCGCAAATATCTCGACGTGTCGCAGCAGATGAACCCGGTTCCCGAGCTTCATCTCCAGCCCGAAGCCGAAGCCCCGTACGGGCTGGTCGACGAAGTGCTGGCGGTGACCAAGCTCGCCAAGGTCGAAAAGATGGGGTTCGTCGGCAACGAAGCCTATATGAAGTTCTAGCGTTCGCTTCGGCGATACACGCGATCAGGGCGGTCCCGACGGGGCCGCCCTTTTTCGTGGCGGCGACGGATCGGCCTGCAGGTCTGTTGGCCGCTGTGCCGAACAAGAAACGCGGTTGACGCATGGCGCAAATTGCGAGATGTTATCACATCACTGATGGAGGTCGCCATGCAGATTGCCGTTCGCGAGCCGCAGCCGATGATGGAGATGAACACCACGCCGCTGATCGACGTGATGCTGGTGCTGCTGATCATGTTCATCATCACCATCCCGATCCAAAGCGATGCCGTAAAGATCGACCTGCCTGGAAAGCCGCGGGTGATCGAAACCAACCCGGTGCGCAACCTGCTGACCATCGACGCCGACGGAGTGACGCGGTGGAACGGCATGGCAGCGAGCGATCGCGAATTGATGGCGACGCTGGCTGCAACGCAGGCGATGGCGCCGATCCCCGAACTTCACCTCCAGCCCGACCCCGCCGCGCGCTACGAGCGCGTCGATCAGGTCCTCGCAATGACCAAGCGCGCGCATGTCACAGCGATGGGGTTCGTCGGCAATGAGGCCTACGCGCGGTTTTGAGTAAGGAACCGCGCCGACGCCTGGCAGCGCGGCGCCAGCACGGTCAGGCGGGGCGGAAGTTCAATGACAGGCCGTTGATGCAGTGGCGCTTGCCGGTCGGCTTGGGTCCATCGTCGAACACGTGGCCAAGATGCCCGCCGCAGCGACGGCAATGTTCCTCGGTGCGGTCCATCAGCAGGCTGTTGTCATTCTTGTAGAGGACGGCGCGCGGGATCGCATCGAAGAAACTGGGCCAGCCAGTGCCGCTGTCGAACTTGGTGGTCGAGGCGAACACTGGCAGGTCGCAGCCGGCGCAGGTGTAAATGCCGCGACGCTTTTCCTTGTTGAGTGGCGAACTGTACGGCCGCTCGGTGCCTTCCTGGCGGAGGATGTTGAAGCGCGCGCCCCCAAGCTTCTGCTTCCACTCGGCGGGCGTGAACGTGACTTGATATGCGGGCTTGGCGGCCTGGCTGGTGCCGGTGCCCACGCTGGCGGCGACCAGAGCCCCGACCGCGGTCGTCCCGGCAAGGCCGAAAAAGGCGCGGCGATCAAACGCTTGGTTGGTCATCTTCAATCTCCATCATTCGCGGCGCCGATAGCATGGCCGGCTGCACTTTCAATGAATGAGATTCGCTTGAATGGGCACTTTGGTTGCATGACCGCGCGAATAAAGTTGGTGGCGATTGATTCCGGCGTGGTCAGCGCGCATTCAACATCGCGGCGCCATATCGTGCGCTTATGATCGGGGAATTTTGACAATGTCGCGCGTTTCAGTTTGCTTGGGAATGCTTCATCTGGCGCTCGCTTTCCCGGCGTTGGCCAGCGCGGCCGCGCCGTCCGGCCCGGCGACCAGCGAACCGCTGACCCAGATATTCATAGCCCCCTCGGGCGAGCCATTCCGGGCTGCGGCGAGCGAGCCTTACCCGGTCGCGGCCTGGTTTGCCGGGGCCGACACCAACCGTGACGGCAAGCTGACCGAGGTCGAATTCGTGCTCGACGCAGCGCGGTTCTTCAAGACCCTCGATCTTGACCAGAATGAACAGCTGACCAGTGTCGAGATCAAGCGTTACGAAAATGAGGTCGCGCCCGAGGTGCGCACCGGCATCTTGGGGTCGATCGACGGGAAGGCTGACGGCGGTCGCGGCGGTCGCGGACCAGCGCTCGGCCTGCTGCAAGTCCAGACCGACGATCTGACGTCGCATGTCCCGGAAGTGTGGAACCGGCGCAAGGACGCCTATATCGGATCGGGAGCCAGCCGCTATGGGATCATCGGGATCCCCGAGCCGGTGCTGGGTATGGATACCGATCTCAACGGCATCGTCACGCGGCGCGAAATGCTTGGCGCCGCGCAACGCCGCTTCCGGGTGCTGGACACCGACAATCGCAATTATCTGCTGCTCGCCGAATTGCCCGAGACTTATGTGCAGAGCCGCCCGCCCAAGAAGCGGAAACGCTGAGCTTAAGCCGCTTCGCCCTGGAACTGGAGTTTGGCGAGCCGCGCATATAGGCCGCCGGCCGACGCCAGTTCAGAATGCTTGCCCTCTTCGACGATCTTGCCGCCGTCCATCACGATGATCCGGTCGGCCGCGCGGACAGTGGCGAGGCGGTGGGCGATGACGATCGTTGTGCGGCCCTCCATCAAATGTTCGAGCGCGCCCTGCACCGCAGCCTCGCTTTCGGCATCGAGCGCGCTGGTCGCCTCGTCGAGCAACAGCAAGGGCGCGTCGCGGCGGAGCAAGGCGCGGGCGATGGCGAGCCGCTGGCGCTGGCCGCCCGACAGCCGCGCACCGCCTTCGCCCATGAACGTGTCGAGCCCTTGCGGAAGCTGGCGAAGGAAGGTTTCGGCATTGGCATCGCGCGCGGCGGCCCAGATCTCGTCTTCCGACGCGTCCCAATTGCCGTAGCGGAGGTTGTCGCGGGCGGAGGCGGCGAAGATCACTACTTCCTGCGGGACCATCGCGATCCGCTGGCGAATGTCGGCGGGGTCGGCGTCCTTGAGGTCGACTCCATCGAGCGTGATGCGGCCTTCCTGCGGATCGTAGAAGCGCTCGGCGAGCTGGAAGATGGTGGTCTTGCCCGCGCCTGACGGACCGACCAGGGCGAGCTTTTCGTTGGGGCGGACCTTGAGCGAAAAATTGTGCAGCGCGGAGACTTCGAGGCGGGTCGGGTAACGGAATCCAACATGCTGAAACTCGAGCTCGCCGCGCGACGGCTCGGGCATTGCGGCAGGGTTGGCCGGGGCCGTGATGTCCGATTTGGCGTTGAGCAATTCGGCGAGCCGTTCGGACGCACCCGATGCGCGGAGCAGATCGCCATAGACTTCGCTAAGCGCGCCGAATGCGCCCGCAAGCAGCCCGCCGTAGAGCACAAACGCGGCGATCGTCCCGCCGGTCATGCGCCCCTCGGCGACGTCGGTCGCGCCCTTCCAGATAATCATCGTAATCGCGCTGAACATCAGCAGGATGACCACGGCGGTCATGATTGCGCGCAGCAGGATGCGTTTCTTGGCGACCGCGAACACTTCCTCGGTGGCCGCAGTGAAGCGCTGCGCCTCGCGGCCCTGCTGATTGTAGGCCTGGACGATTTTCATCGCGCCGAGCACTTCGCTGGCGATCGTGCCGACGTCGGCGATGCGATCCTGGCTGCGGGTCGAAATGGCGCGGATCCGGCGGCCCAGAACGACCAGCGGGACGACGATCAGCGGGATCGCGATCAACAGGCGCGACGCGAGAGCGGGGGCGAGAAAGAACAGAATGATGGCGCAGGCCGTGCCCATGACGATGTTGCGCAGCGCGACCGAAATGGTGGTGCCGACGACCTGTTCGATGATGGTCGTGTCGGCGGTGATCCGGCTGGCGATTTCAGCGGGGCGATTTTCCTCGAAAAAGCCGGGTGCGAGGCGCAGCAGGTTGCGGTGCACCGCGAGGCGGATGTCGGCGACGACCCGCTCGCCGATCCAGCTGACGAAGTAGAAGCGGACTGCAGTGGCGATTGCCATCACCCCGACCAGCATCAGCAGATATTCGAACCAGCGCGCAATATCTCCAGTCTGCCCGTTACTGGCCGTGAAGCCGCGATCGATGATCAGCTTGAACGCATAAGGCACGCCCGACGTCGCGGCGGCGGCGAGCAACAGGGCAATGCCGGCGGCAACCAGCTGCAACCGATATTGCGCGGCGAAGCGCCATACGATGCTGAGACCGGAGAGATTTTTCGCCTTGGGCGGTTCGGGACGGGTGACCATGGCTTGGTCGCCTAGCAGTGTGGCGCGCGCGCCTCAATTGCCGCAATGCAATGCGTGCAGCGCAGCATTATCCTTGCCCGGGACGTGAATGGGGTCCAGTCTGGGTTCACCGGATCAACAACCTCAAGGAATTTGGATGCTGTACGACGCCTATGAGGTGCAACGCTCGTTGCTGGCAGGGGCCGGCAGGGCCGCATCCTTCGGTGCCGGATGGCTCCACAACCCCGCCAATCCCTGGTCCTATGGCGCAATGGGCCCGATCGTCGCGGCCAGCCTCGACGTATTCGCCCATGCCGCCGCCCCGCGTGGCAAGCCGGAATTCGGGATCAAGCAGGTCGCGGTTGGCCGCAAACTGGTCGAGGTGAGTGAGGAAATCGTCCTGACCAAGCCGTTCGGGCGGCTCAAGCATTTCAAGAAGGACGGGGTGGAGGGTCAACCTAAATTGCTGATCGTCGCGCCAATGTCGGGCCATTTCGCGACCCTGCTGCGCGGCACGGTCGAGCGGATGCTGCCCAAGCATGATGTGTATATCACCGACTGGCTCGACGCCAAGTTGGTGCCGATCGAGCAGGGCGGTTTCGACCTCGATGATTATATCGATTATCTGATCGAATTCCTCGGCAAGATCGGTCCCAATACGCACATGCTCGCGGTGTGCCAGCCGGCGGTTCCGGCCTTTGCCGCGGTTGCGCTGATGAATGCCGACAAGGACCCCGCGACGCCCGCCAGCCTGACGATGATGGGCGGGCCGATCGATACCCGCAAGGCGCCGACCGCGGTCAACACGCTGGCGACCGAGCGGCCGCATAGCTGGTTCCAGCGCAACGTCATCGCCACCGTGCCGATGATTTATCCAGGCACCGGGCGAAAGGTTTATCCGGGGTTTTTGCAACTGGCGGGTTTCATGACGATGAATCTTGGGTCGCATCTCGTTTCGCATTGGGAGATGTTCAAGCATCTGGTCGTCGGGGATGAGGAAAGCGCCGATTCAACGCGCGATTTCTACGCCGAATATCGCTCGGTCGCGGACATGGCGGCGGAATTTTACCTGCAGACGATCGACGTCGTGTTCCAGCGTCACCTGCTGCCCAAGGGCGAGATGATGCATCGCGGGCGCAAGGTCGATCCGGCGGCGATCACCAAGACGGCGCTGATGGCGATCGAGGGCGAGCGCGACGATATTTCAGGGCTTGGCCAGACCAAGGCCGCACTCGATCTGGCGACCAAGCTGAAAGACGGGAAAAAAATCTATCACATGGCCAAGGGCGTCGGCCATTACGGCATCTTCAACGGCCGCAAATGGCGCGAGCGGATCGCGCCAGCCGTCGAAAAGTTCATCGCCGCCAACGCTTAAAGCCGTTCCATCCGCAGCCAGCGCGGATCGCCTGACCACGCCCGACCAAGCGCCATTTGTGCGGCAGCGGCATGCGCGCGCCGGCCCAGCGCCCGTTCCGATGCGGCGAGCCCGTACAGCGCCCAGCCGTTATTGGGCGCGCGGACGAGGGCATCGCCAAAGGCCTGGCGCGCTTCGTCGTAGCGGCCGGCGCGGTAGAGCGCGCCGCCGAGCGACTGGCGCACCGGATAATACCACCATGGCGGCTCCATGTAGGGAATCTTGTCCTCGATCGCGACCGCTCTGCGATAGTGCTCGGCGGCCTGGTCGTGACGGCCCCGCGCCGATGCCAGCCGCCCGCGCGCGACATGCTCGGCGAGTTGGATCAGGTCGGGTGCGGGAACGCCCTGGTCGACCAACGGCTTGAGCGCGTCGGACGTGCGGAGGCGTTGCAGCGCGGCAATCTCGACGTCGAACCCGCGCTGGTTGTGTTGCTGCCCATAAGCAACGGCGCGGGCGTAGTGGCGCATGGCGAGGACGTAGGCGAGGCGCGGATCGGGGGCAGGCATCGCCAGCACCTCCGCCGCCGAGGCATATTGCAGCGCTGCGAAAAAGGGTGCGGCGTGGATCGCCTGGATCCATGCAATCTGGGTCGCCGTCTCAACATCGACGATCTGCATCAGGCGTTTCGACTCGCGGATCGCAGTCGGCAAATCCCCCGCCATTTGCGCCGAGGTGACGATGAAATGGACGTTGTGCGGATAATAGCCATAACGCACGAAGCCCCGGTCGTTGGAAGCACGAATATAGGCTTCGTCCTGGCGCGCGGCGGCGATATTGACGCGGATCGAATCCTTCCAGCGGCCAAGCCGATAGTAAATGTGCGCCGGCATGTGGACCATGTGCCCGGCGTCCCGCGCGAGCCCCGTTGCAAGGCGATCGGCGGCGGCCTCGGCCCGCTTCGGGTCGGGCCCGTTTTCGAGCAAGTGGATGTAGAGGTGATTGCCCTGCGGATGCGCCGGATTGCGCGCCATGACCCGCTCGACCAGCGCGATCGCCTCGCCCAGGCGGGGTTTTGCAGTTTGTCGGTCCGCCTCCCAATAATCCCATGGCAAGGTGTCCATCGCCGCCTCGGCCGCGAGCAAAGCGATGTCGTCATGCGCGGGGTAATAGCCCGCGACGGTCAGCATCGCGTCGGCATAAGCACCGTCGAGCGTGGCGCGGACCGCGTCGGGTTTATCCGAATAGCGTTTGGCCAGCGCCATGATCAGCGCGCGTTCGGGCGGAGTGACATTGGTCGCCAGAGCCTGCGCCCGGGCGATGCTGTCCAGCGCGAGCCGGTTGGCGTCGGGGGTAAGCGGCGCGTTGATGTTGGGGCCATGCGCCAGTGCTTCCCCCCACCAGCACATCGCGCAGGCCGGATCGAGCTTCTGCGCGGCGCGGAACGAGGCAATCGCGGCAGCGTGGTTGAAGCCATAAGCGAAGCCGAGACCTTGGCTGAAATAGCGCTGGGCAAGCGGATTGGCGGTGGTGATCGAAAAGTCGATCTTGCCGAGCCCGTCGTAGAGCGGCATCGCTGCGGTCGGGTCGGGCTGCACCGCAGCGGCGGCGGCGGCCAGCATCGTGCGCATCGCGTTGGCACCGCCGCGGCTGCTGCACATGTCGGTCGCGCGCACCGACGGATCGAGCATTGCGAGCTGCGCCTGGCTGTAGGATTCGACGGGCGACACGCCCATGAAGGTGGTTGCCGACAGTGCGACCGCCAATGCCCGAATGCCCTGCATCTCACCCCCCATCGGTTTCGAACGACCGGGACTGCTTAGCACAATTCGCCAGGCAAGGCAGCGTTGCCAGCGGCGCGTCAGGCCCCCGGTGGCGGCGTGACGTCCTTCATCGGGCGCTCGCGCGGGGCGAGATGGGCCATTACGACCTTGATCGCGCGGCGCGCCTTATAGACCAGCCAGATCGACAGGAAGACCAGCAGCGCGGACACGATCACAGCGAGAATCGGGTTGGCGATGGCCAGCGCGAGCAGCCCGCCGGTGGCGACATCTTCCATCGTCGAGACGGCAATGTTGGAATAAGGTTCGGGACTGGCATTGATCAACGTGCGGGCACCCGCCTTGCCGGCATGGGCGATCGCCGCTGCGCCGCCGCCGAGCAGGAAGCTGACCACCTGCCACGCGGGGTCGGCGCTATCGATGATCGCGGCCGACAGCAACGCGCCGCCGATTGGCCGGATGAAACTGTGCACCGCATCCCACGCGCTATCGACCCAGGCGATCTTGTCAGCGAAGAATTCGGCCAAGGTGCCAACCGCCGCCGCGCCAAGCACCCAATTATTGGTCAGAATATCGAGCGATTGGAGCTGTTCGGGCAGCCCAATGTAGCCGAACTTCATCGCGAGGCCCGTGACCAGGGTAACGAGGTACAAGCGCCATCCCGCGAGCAGGCTGGTCGAGGCGGCAAGCGCGGCAAGTTCGATCGGGCTCATTGGGCACTCCCCTGTGATCGGCAAAGGTAGAGGCTCGTGACAAAAGGACAAGGAGGCGGCAGACAGCAAGGATGAGCGACCTGACCGACCTTGCAAGCCGCGCGCGGACCAGCCCCGAAGCAGCAATGGACTTGGCCGAGCGCCATTTGCTGGGGATCGAGACTGCGCCGGATTCGGCCAGGGCACTGGATGCGGTGCGGCAGGCGGCGGCGCTCGGCCATCCCGACGGGCGGCGGGCATGGGTCTATCTGACCGCCGCAGGGATCGGCGGGCCAGCCGATGAAGCCAAGGCGCGCGCGATGCTCGGCGAACTGGCCAAGGAGGATCGCTTCGCCGCGATCCAGCAGGCGTTCCTGGCGCATCTGACGTGCGAAGCGCGGCTCGCCGAGGTTACGCCGCGGATCATCTCGAGCGACCCGTATATCGCACTCTATCCAAAGCTCTTCAGCTCGGCCGAATGCCGCTATCTGATGGCGCTCGGCACCCCGTGGCTCGAGAAAGCGTCGGTGCTCGGTCTGGATGGCAAGGCGCGGATGGACGAGGTTCGCGACGCGCAGTGCTGCAGCATCCCGCATATCGCCGAGGATCTGGTGGTGCAGGCAATCAACCGCACTATCGCCGCCGCAAGCGGGACACAGGCCGGGTGGGGCGAGCCGCTCAACATCCTGAAATATACCCCCGGACAGCAATATCGGCCGCACCATGACGGCACCGGGACGGACAATGTCTCGGTCCGCAACCTGACCGCCTTGATCTGGCTGAACGATGATTATGAAGGCGGCGCAACCGACTTTCCCAAGATCGACGTGCGGGTGCGCGGCGGGGTCGGCGACCTGCTGGTGTTCCGCAACGTGCGCGACAGCGGCGCGTTCGACGAGCGCATGATCCATGCTGGATTGCCGGTAACGAGCGGCACCAAGTGGATGGCGAGCCGATGGATTCGGGGGCAGGATTATTTGCGCTGACGTGCGGCAACGGGCAGGTGGCGGGGCATGATCGACCTGATCCAGCTCGCCGCGCGCGCCAAGACCGACGGAACTGCCGCGCTGGCATTGGCCGAGGCCCGCTTGCTGGGAATCGGATGCCCACCCGACCGCAAGGCAGCGCTGGCGGCGGTCAAGCAATCGGCGGCGCTCGGGTCGGTCGATGGCCGCCGCGCTTTAATCTATCTGACGGCCGCGGGAATCGGCCGCAAGGCTGACCCGGTTGCCGCCCACACCATGCTGGAAAAGCTGGCGGCGGAAGACCGGTTCGCGGCGGTGCAACTGGCCTTCCTGAGCCATCTGACGTGCGAACGGAGACTGGCCGAGATCGAACCGAGGATCGTATCCGCCGATCCCTATATCGCCATCTTCCCGGCCTTGTTCAGCCAAGCCGAGTGCCGCTATCTGATGACCTTGGCGATGCCGTGGCTGGACCAGGCGAAAATCCTCGATTCGGCCGGGCGGGAGGCGATCGATCCGATGCGCGACGCCGATGCCGCGACCCCGCCGTCGCTGGCCGAGGATCTGGTCGTCCAGACGATCAACCGCACCATCGCCACGGCGAGCGGGACCGAGCCGGGGTGGGGCGAACCGCTGACCGTGCTGCGCTATTCGCCGGGGCAGCAATATCATCCCCATTTCGATATTTTCGGGGCCGATCACCAGGCACGGCGCCTCAAGACCGCGTTGATCTGGCTCAACGACCAGTTCGTGGGCGGCGAGACCCATTTCCCGACGCTCAAACTCAAGGTGCGCGGCGCGGTTGGCGATATGATGTTGTTCGACAATGCCACCAGCGACGGCAACCGCGACGACCGCATGCTGCACGCCGGGCTGCCGGTGACGAGCGGGACCAAATGGATGGCGAGCCGGTGGATCCGGGGGGCGGATTATCTGGGGTGAGGGTTAGTGAACGGGTGGGTAGTCTGGTTGTTCACTCAACCATTCTTGAACGTGGTCGAGAAGTACTCCTGAATGAACGCCTATCATTCGAACACTATCGATGCCTCGCGGTCTGTGCTCATGCTTTTTGACGCCTTCGAAAACAACAACCAGCTCGCCGACTTTCGCAAGTGGAGCGTCGCCATCGCCATTCGGGTCTCCGCAGCTAGAAGGCATTGAGCCCTCTAGTTTTCGAATTTCGGGCATCGCTCCTTTGATCGGTTTCAGTGGCTTCACTACCGTCGAAAAGCGATATGCCTCCATGTTCGGGTCTGACTTAACAACACGAGCAAGGTATACGACCGGAGCGTGCTCAACCAGCGCTTCGATACGAGAATCTTCGCGCACATTCGACCAAGCTGTGAGTATTTCAGATCGTCGTTCTTCGACTTGTTGTTTGGAAAACCCTGGGAGCCAATCAGTAGGCGTGTCTATTTCGCAGCCTAGTACGGGCGCAGAAATTGAGAGAGTGGCAAATAGCGCTAAGTACTTGAGTCGCATAATATTCTCCCGCGGGAGCGCAATACTCAATTATTCTAGTCAGCGTGGCAAGCCGTCACGGGAACAAGCCCCGTGATGTCAGTCCTGTCCGCTTTGCGGCAGGCTGGCCGGCCTATCGTATCTCTTCGCGCTGCTCCGGCGGCGCTTCGCGCCGGTGTCGCTGCGCTCAGTGCTACAGGACCTCAAACAATCCCGCTGCGCCCATGCCGCCGCCGATGCACATGGTGGTGATGACGTAGCGGGCGCCGCGGCGCTTGCCTTCGATTAGGGCGTGGCCGGTCAGGCGCGCGCCGCTCATGCCGTAGGGGTGGCCGATCGAGATCGCGCCGCCATCGACGTTGAGCAATTCGTCGGGAATGCCGAGCTTGTCGCGGCAGTAGAGCACCTGCACCGCGAACGCCTCGTTCAATTCCCACAGGCCGATATCGTCCATCTTGAGGCCGAAGCGCTCGAGCAATTTGGGGACGGCGGACACCGGGCCGATCCCCATTTCGTCAGGCTCGGTACCCGCGACGGCCATGCCAATGTATCGGCCGAGCGGTTCGATCCCGCGCTTTTCGGCCGCCGCTGCGTCCATAATAATGCAGGCCGATGAGCCGTCGCTCAGCTGGCTGGCATTGCCGGCGGTGATGCTGGTGTTGGGGCCGAGCACGGGGTTCAATGCGGCGAGCCCCTCGAGCTTGGTGTCGGGGCGGTTGCCTTCGTCCTTGTCGAGCGTGATCTCGTGCATCGTGATCGCGCCGCTTTCCTTGTCCTTGACCGCCATCGTGGCGGTGACGGGGACGATCTCGGCGGCGAGGCGGCCCTCGGCCTGCGCGGCAGCGGTGCGCTGCTGCGAGCGGAGCGCATATTCGTCTTGGCGCTCGCGCGAAATGCCATAGCGCTGGGCGACCGTTTCGGCGGTGCCGAGCATCGGCATATAGATATTCTTGTGCATCGCGATCAGCGACGGGTCGCCCGAGACGCGCATTTCGGGCGTCTGCACCATGCTGACCGAATCCTGCCCGCCCGCGGCGACGATATCCATGCGGTCGATGATCACCTGCTTGGCGGCGGTGGCGATCGCCATCAGGCCCGACGCGCACTGGCGATCGATGGTCTGGCCCGAGACGCTGACCGGGCAGCCGGCGCGAAGCGCGACCTGGCGGGCAATGTTGCCGGACTGCGTGCCCTGGGTCAGCACTGCGCCCCACACCACATCGTCGATCTCGCCCGCCTCGATGCCCGCGCGTTCGATCGCGGGGGCGAGGGAGAGGGCGCCGAGCGTTGCGCCGGGCGTCGCATTGAACGCGCCTTTGTAGGCGCGGCCGATCGGGGTGCGGGCGGTTGAGACGATGACGGCGTCGCGTGCGGACATATTATTTCTCCTGGGTGAAAATGAGGCCGAGCCAGCGGGCGGTGAGGGCGGGCTTGGGCTCGCCTTCAATCTCGACCGAGACATCGTGGTGGAACAGATATTGGCCGGGCGCCTTGTCGTCGATCGAGGCCAGCGTGAAGTGGCCGCGAATGCGCTTTCCGGCGCCAACCGGAGCGATGAAGCGGACGCGGTCGAGACCGTAATTGATCGCCATCACGCACGTGTCCGGCACCTGCATCGCATCCGCCGCCATGCGGCTGAGTAGTGACAGCGACAGGAAGCCGTGGGCGATGGTGCCGCCGAACGGGGTCTGCGCGGCGGCGGCGGGGTCGATGTGGATGAACTGGCGGTCTTCGGTGGTCTCGGCGAAGGCGTCGATGCGATCCTGCGACACCTCGATCCAGTCGGATGTGCCGATCGGCTGGCCGACCGAAGCGCGAATGTCGTCAAGGGAGGCGATGGGCATCGGGGAGCGGTCTAGGCGTGCCGGGAAGCCCCTGACAAGCCCCACCCGACCGACGTTACGGAAAGGCGTGGTCAGCGCACGGGTTTGGCGATAGCCTGCGCCGTAAAGGGGGATAAGCGTGCGATTACGGCGGATCATCGAACATGTGCGGGGGCAAAATTGGGTCGCGGTGGCGCTCGATTTGGCGATCACCGTGATCGGCGTGTTCATCGGTATCCAAGTGGCGAACTGGAACGCCGACCGGCAGGACCGGCAGCGCGCGCATCAGGTGCTGGTCGAGCTGTCCAACGAGTTCAAAGGGTTCGACCGTGCCGCGGCGTCGCTGGCCGATTTCTACGACGGGTCGCTCAAGAATCAGCAGGTGCTGCTGGCCAGTTTGCGCGCGGGCCAAGTGCGGCCGGATGATCGCGACAAGGTGCGCGATGCAGTCGCGTTGGGGCTGCTGTATGGCGACCCGCCGCCGCCGTCAGGGACGTACCGCGACCTGTTAAGCTCGGGCAAGCTCGACCTTATCCGGGACCAGCAACTGCGGATCAAATTGGTCGAATATGATCAAAGCATCGATGTCGTCGCGCGATCAGACAATAATATCCAGCTGGGGCTGGTGAGTTTCTACCACGCCTTCGCTCGTCCGATGGTGTCGAGCAGCACCTACGCCCTGCCAAGCTTCACCAAGGACGACTATTTCGTTGATGCGAAAACTGACTTCGCCAACGTCGTCGTCGACATTCCGAAGTTGCTAGCCGATCCCGAGTTTCGCGTTTCGGCGGAGCAAGTGTTCATGGCGCAGCAGTATCGCTTGGTGAATATCCGCATCAGTCAGGGCAAGATCGCCAAGGTCCGCCAACTGATCGAGCGCGACCTCAAGCGCGGCGATTAGCCGCCGGGAGCAGCGTCGGCGGGCATCAGCAGGGTGCCGTCGGGCGCGGCAGTGAAGGCGATTTGCGCGGGGAGGGCGAAGGCGATCTTTTCCTGTGCAAAACGGGTGATCAGCGACAGCATGATCGCCGACCGGTCGGCGGCAAGGCGGTCGGCATCGAGCGTGCGATTCTCGAAGATCAGTTCATGATCGATGCTCGACGGTGCGAAGCCGGTCATCGCAAGGCGGATGAACTTGCAGCCCTTGCACCCTTCGACCGCCGCCTGCGCAATGGCGGCCACGCGCGCCAGCGTTTCGGGTGACGTGGTGTAGGCAAGGCCGAACACCAGGATGGTGCGGCGCGAGCGGCCATCGGCGAGATTGTGGATCTCGCGCTCTAGCAATTTGGTGTTGGCCATGATCACCTGTTCGCCTGACAAGGCGCGCATGCGGGTCGTCTTGAGCCCGATCCGCTCGACCCTCGCGATGGTCTTGTCGAAGCGGATCGTATCACCTCGGCGAAACGGGCGGTCGAACAGGATGGCGAGCGCGGCGAACAAGTCGGAAAAAATGCCCTGCGCGGCGAGGCCGATGGCGATGCCGCCAATCCCAAGGCCGGCGATCAAGGCGGTGACGTTGACCCCGAGATTGTCGAGGATGACGATGATCGCAAGCGCGAACAAGGCGACGCTGACCAGCACGCGGATGATCGAGGTGGCATTGCCAAGCGTCGTCTCGCCGGGGTCGTCGCCAACGCGGCGCGCGATCATGCCGAGGATCAGCTCGCGCGCCCAGATTGCGCCTTGCAGCGTGACGGCGATGATGAAGGCGACATCGACCAGATGCTGCGCGCGCGGCGGCGGGGCGGCGTAGGCCGCGACCATGTCGATCGCGGCGACGACCATGAAGAAGATGGTGGTTCGCGCCAGCACCCGGCCGACGACGCTTTTCCAGCCAATATGGTCGGCCTCGCTTTCGCTGGCGACCATGCGCTGGCCGATGGTCCGGGCGATCAGCATCAGGCCGACGAGTCCGAGCGCGACCAACGATCCGATCATAACCTGGTCACGGTTGACGACCAGCCAGTCGAAGACGGCGAGCGGTTGGGGGTTCTTCATCGCCGCCGAATGGCCGAGGCAGCGCGGGCAATCAAGGGCCGGCTAGGCCGCCGCCTTCTTGCTCTGCGGTTTGCGGGTCAGGAATTTGAGGAACGCTGTCTCGGTACTCGACAGCCGACGCCGGGCGCGGGGGCGGGCCATGCCACGAAGCGGATCGGCGGGGCGATCCTTGACCGCATCGATCAATGACGGGTGGACGTAGCTCTTGCGGCTGATCGTCACCGTGTTGCCAAGGGCTTCGGCGACCGGCTCGATCATCGTCTTGACGCTCAGTTTCTCGGCCTCGTCCTTGGCCAGCAATTGCTCGAACGCGATCACGCTCGCGCCCCAGGTGCGAAAATGTTTGGCGGTGAAATCACCTCCTGAGGACTCGCGGATGTAATCGTTGACGTCCGAACTGCTGATCGGACAGGGCTCGCCATCGTCGGTCAGATATTGGAACAGCATCTGGCCGGGCAATTCCTGGCACTTGCCGACCACGCGCTTCAGGGCAGTGTCGGTGATGCTCGCCTCGTGGACGATGCCATGTTTGCCGGTATAGCGGATCTTGAGGCGACCATTCTTCTTGGCCAGATGGCGGGTGCGCAGGGTCGACACGCCGAAGCTCTTGTTGGCCTTGGCATATTGCTCGTTGCCGATCCGCATATGCTCGGTGTCGAGCAAGCGGACGACGGCGGCGAGCACCTGATCGCGGCCGAGCTTGCGGCGCTTCAAATCAGCTTCGACGCGCTTGCGGATCTTGGGCAGTGCCTCGCCGAATTCTAGGCAGCCGGCATATTTACTGGCATCCTGCTTGGCGCGATAATCGGAGTGGTAGCGATATTGCTTGCGTCCGCGGGCATCCTTGCCAGTGGCCTGGATATGGCCATTGTCACTCTTGCAGAACCATGCGTCGGTGTACGCCGGAGGAAGGGCAAGCGCGTTAAGTCGGTCGATCTCGTCGCGGTCGGTGAGGCGGGTGTCGCTGTCGAAATAGCCCCACTTTTCGCCCTTGCGCTGGCGCGTGTAGCCCGGTTCGCTATCGCTTGAATGACGCAACATATTGCCTGACCCTTTGTTTGGGGGTTCAAGCGGCGAGCGCGCGGGTTGTTCCCGATTCGAAAGGGATTGCGGGTTTATGGGCGACCTCGAGGGCAAAAAGGTGCTGATCGTTGCCACCAACCGGTTCGAGGAAAGCGAATTGTTCGGCCCGCGCGAATTATTGATGGCGCGCGGCGCGACGGTGACCTTGGCGTCGCTGGCGCTGGAGGCGATCCTGGGCACGGTGCACGACGCGCCGGGACGAACGATCGAGCCCGATCTGCTGATCGCGGACGCACACGAAGCCGATTATGATGCGCTGCTGCTGCCCGGCGGGGTGGGCAATCCCGATCGACTGCGCACTGAGGCGACCGCCATCGAGCTGATCCGCGCCTTTGCCGATGCGGGCAAGCCAGTGGCGGCGATTTGCCACGGGCCATGGCTGCTGGTCGAAGCGGATGTGGTGCGCGGTAAAAGGGTGACGAGCTGGCCCTCGATCCGCACCGACTTGCGCAATGCGGGCGGCGAGGTGGTCGACGAAGCGGCGGTGACCGACGGCAATATCATCACCAGCCGCGAGCCTGATGATGTTCCCGCCTTCACCGAAGCGCTGGCGCAGGCGTTGCAGTCCTAACCATATTGAAGGGTTTTCGGCCTAATTCCTGTGGCCATGAGCAAGGCGCAGGATCGTGGACCGCTGGACTGGCTGGTCGAAGTGGCGGGGGCATCGGCCCCGGCTGTCGCGGCGGCGTTCGCGGCGTTCAACTTGGCTCCGATCAACGGCTGGCCAATCGCGCCTGCCATGCTGATCGGTGGAGTGGCGACATTTGCAGCGGCGTGGGCGGCGATGCGGCTCATTCCGGCGGAAGCGCACCATCTCGCGCTGCCTGACTTCGGCGGCGTGGTGCTCGAAGATGAATTATTGCTCGATCAGCCATGGGCGGCCGAGGATGACATATTGTTGCTCGATCAGCCGCTGGTGGAGCAGGGCAGCGCCGCCGTGGCCGAATTGTTGCTCGATGATGCGCTCCCGGTGGCCGAGCCCGGGTCGCGCGTGGTGCAATTGTTTGCCGATGGGCGGATGCCGAGCGCTGGCCAATTGCTGACCCGCATCGACCGCCATTTGAGCGACAACGGAAAGCGCGCACCCTCGTCAAATGCGTCTGACGCGCTGAGTGAAGCACTGGCCGAACTGCGTCGTTCGCTCCGCCAAGCTTGAGCCGCCTTACTCCGCAACCGTCAGCGCTTCTATTTCAACCAAGATCGAGCCATCGGCCTGGTCGCTCGGTGGCCGGATCAGGGCGATGTCGGCGACGATTTGACCCGGGATGGTGAAATCGGCCTCTTCCAACCCATCGACGAGCAACGTCACCGGGCCGGCCGCGCCCGGGCCCGGGATTCGCAAGATAATCTCGTGCCGCTCGCCGGCGAGGGTCAGCGAATTCCAGTCCATCGATCGGAAATCGCTAAGCAATATCCTATTTCGATCGACGCCTGCTCTTGCCAGCAAGGCGCGTAGCAACCCGGCCGCAGCGGGCGACATGGCGAGTTTCATCATCGCGCATCCTCCAGGAACCCGACCACCCGCGCGATCGTCTGTGGACGCGGTTCGCGCCCTCGTCTTAGGTCGAAAACAAAGCGCGGATCGTTCAACGCGTCGCGTCCAAATCGGGCCGCCGGCACCCCCGAAGAACGCAGGAAAACTTCAATTTCTCGCAATAAATGCACGGTGGAAAATCCCCGATGGAAGGCGACTCGGCAATCGGCTTTTTCCAACGCAATTCCTACTTGTCTAGGGCGTATCCTATGAATATGGTAAATATATGCCGAACGATCCTAGGAAGGTGCTAGAGCGCCTATGTGCGGAGCGTGGCGAGGATTTTGCTGGCCTGTCACGGCTGCTGGGCAAGAACCCCGCCTACATCCAGCAATTCATCCGCCGCGGTACGCCGCGCCGATTGCGCGAGGACGAACGCGGTAAATTGGCGCGCTATTTCGGGATCGCCGAAAGCCTGCTCGGCGGACCCGAGCCGGTTGACGACGCGCCGTCCGGGATGATCGCTGTGGCGCGAAGTGCGGTGCGTGCGTCGGCCGGGCCGGGCGCGATTCCGTCGAGCGAGGAAGCGACGCCCTATTTCGCGTTCGACCGCCGCTGGCTCAAGGCGCTGACCGGCGCACCGGCCGATCATCTGTCGATGATCCGGGTCGAGGGCGACTCAATGGCCCCAACATTGAATGACGGGGACGACATTCTGATCGACCGGCGCGACGCCGCAGGGCCGCTGCGCGACGGAATATACGTGTTGCGGATCGACGAGAGCCTGCACGTCAAGCGGCTGGCGGTGCACCCGATGGGGCGGCTGGTAACGGTACAATCGGACAATCCGGCTTATTCGGACTGGCCCGATTGCGCGATTGGCGATGTCGCCTGCATCGGCCGGGTAATCTGGGCGGGGCGTAAAATCGTTTAAGGGTTTGTTTGAGAGGTGCCGTCTTACAGAAACAAACCTTTAAGACGACCGCTTGCGATCCTTGAGCCATACCAGGGTTGCGATCAGCGTGCCGACCAACGTGCCGGCAATCGCACCGACCAAAGCCATCCCGAGATAGGCGCCGATCGCGAAGCCGACGAAGATCGCGACGACGAGGTAAAAGCCGCCCGCGGCGGAGGGTCTGTCGTTCATTCATCGCCCATGCCCTGACGCGCGTCGGGGATCAAGAAATGATGGTATATGGATCGTTGACGGCGTTTGTGCGGGGGGGCGAAAGCTTGTCTTGCTAAGGCAAATGCATGTCGGATTATTTCATCGCCGGGCGGACCACCGTCACAGACGCTGTATCACTGGTCGATGAATATGGCCCCGATGCGCCGCTCGCCGCAGCGATGCGCGCGGTGCAAAGCCGCCAAGTCGGCAATGTCCTGAAATTTTGCCACTGGCGACAGATTGAACGGCTGTCGGCCCTGCTCGCCAGCAATAATATCGAAGGATCAGTGCACTAAGCCAGTTTCACGGACTGGCGCTGTTCAGGTGCGCGCTCTAGGCTGGCATCATGATATCGGGTGGATTGAAGCGCAGGCGGTCGCGGCTGCTGGCGGTGGCAGCGTGCGCGGTGGCACTGCATGCGCCGGGTCTCGCCCAGCAGCCCGCGCCCGATCCCGCCCAGCTCGACCCCAATGCGCCGATGGACGCAATGCCCGACCTGGGGGTCGACTGGCCCGATATGAATGCGCCCGATGCCAAGCCCGAACCCGAACCTGTGGCGACGCCGGGCGATGCGGCGTCGATCGAACCCCCCGATGCCGGTGTATCGATCGACGATTCGGCGGCCGCGCGGCGCTATGCGGTTCGGCTGGAAGGGCTTGGCGCGGCCGAGAGCGTGGAACTGCTCGATGCGTTCAAGAAACAATCGGTGCTCGACGAAGGTGACCGCAAGCCCGCCAATGCGGCGCAGATCGATCGCCGCGCGCGGGCCGATTCCGATCTGCTGACCAGCCTGCTCCAGTCGCAAGGCTATTATGATGCCGAGGTCGATACGGCGATCGGGCTCGAAGGCGACACGATTGCGGTGACTTTGCGCGCCACGCCGGGCGCGCGCTACACGTTCGAGACGGTCGATTTTCCCGGGCTCGCCGAAGCGGGCGGAGAAGCGGCGCCATTGCGCGAGGCGTTCGCGGTCAAGGCCGGCGATCCGGTGGTTGCCGAGCAGGTGATTGCGGCAGGGGTCGCGCTCAAGATCGCGCTGGGCGAGCAGGGGTTTGCGACGGCCGACATTGGCGCGCAGGATATCGTCATCGACCACAGCACGTTGACCGCGAAGCTGGTGCTTCCGGTCCAGCCGGGACCGGTAGCCTATTTCGGCGCGATCCATGTCAGCGGCGCGCCGCCATTTTCGGCGCGCCACGTCGGGGTGATTGCGCGGTTTAAAGGCGGCGACAAGTTTGAGCGGTCACAGGTCGACGATCTGCGGCGTGCGCTGGTCGCGACCGGGCTGGTGGCGTCGGTCGAGACCAAGGTCGTGCCGCGCGACGCGGGGCGGATCGTCGACATCGACGTCCATCTCGAGCCTGCGCCGATGCGCACCATCGCGGGCGAGCTTGGCTATGGCACGGGCGAGGGGATCAAGGTCGAGGCCAGCTGGCAGCATCGCAATTTCTTCAATCCGGAAGGGGCGCTAACGGTGCGCGGGGTGGCGGGGACGCAGGAGCAGTTGGCGTCAGTGTCGCTTCGCCGAAGCAATTTCCGCCAGCGCGACCAGGTGCTGACCGCGCTCATCTCGGCCAGCAATGTCGATCGCAAGGCCTATGCCGCGAAGACGTTCCAATTGTCGGGCGGGATCGAGCGGCAGAGCAATTTCATCTGGCAGAAGAAATGGACCTGGAGCCTGGGCGGCGAGCTGATTGCCTCGGATGAGCGCGATACCGTTCGAGCAACCGGCGAAGCGCGGCGGCGGACATTCTTCATCGGCGCGATTCCGGCCAGTCTCGGCTATGACGGCAGCGACGATCTGCTCGATCCGAAACGCGGCTTCCGGCTTGGCGGGCGGATCAGCCCCGAACTGAGTTTTCAAGGCGGGACTTTTCCCTATGTCCGCGCCCAGTTCGACGCCTCGGCCTATCGCCCTGTGTCCGACCGGATCGTCGCGGCCGGGCGGATCCGGCTGGGCACGATCATCGGCGCGCGGCGCGATGATGTTGCCCCGTCGCGGCGTTTCTACGCTGGCGGCGGCGGATCGGTGCGCGGTTATGCCTATCAGCAACTGGGGCTACGCGATGTCGACGGCGACCCGATCGGCGGACGCAGCCTTGCCGAATTCAGCCTTGAGGCACGGATCCGGCTGAAGCAGTTTGGCGGCAATTTCGGAATCGTGCCATTCCTCGACGGCGGGACGTTGACCGACACATCGCGGCCCGATCTTCGCAACTGGCAGTTCGGCGCCGGGCTTGGCGTGCGCTATTATTCGAGCTTCGGGCCGATCCGGCTCGATATCGGCACCCCGATCAATCCGCGAACGGGCGACAGTCGGGTCGCGGTCGCGGTGTCGCTGGGCCAGGCGTTCTAGACATGAATGACGTCGCCGCGGAACCGCCGATCATCCGGGTGAAAAAGCATTGGTCGCGGCGTTTGGTCAACGAATTGCTGGCGCTGCTGGCGGCGTTGTTGCTGCTGGCGGTGGCCGGGCTCGTACTGCTCGACACCGCGCCGGGGCATCGCTGGCTGGTCGACCGGATCGCGGGGCTGGAGACCGCGTCGGGGCTGAAAATCGAGATCGGGCGGATCGAAGGGTCGGTGTTCGGCAATTCGCACCTCAAGAATGTCCGCGTGTCCGACCAGAAGGGCGTGTTCCTGACCTCGCCCGACATATTGCTCGACTGGGCACCGGGCGCGTGGATCGGCAACCGGCTGCACGTTGACCGAATGACGGCGGAGCGGATGACGCTGTCGCGGCTACCGGCACTTAAGCCGACCGGGCGCACCGGACCAATCTTGCCCGGCTTCGATATCCACATCGGCCAGCTCGAGGTGAAACGGCTCGAACTTGGATCGGCGGTCACCGGGCGGCCACAGGTAGGCATGCTCAGCGGATCGGCCGATATCCGCCGCGGTCGCGTTCAGCTTCGGTTGGATGCCGCGGTCAAGAATCTCGATCGATTGCATTTGGTGATCGATGCCGAGCCCGACCGCGACAAGTTCGATATCGAGGCCCGGGCATCGTCGCCCGACAATGGTCTGCTGCCCGCCTTGTTCGGGTCGAAGCGGCCCTTATTGCTCGACGTCCGGGGCGACGGAACCTGGAGTCGGTGGCGTGGCAAGGCAGTGATGCGGCTGTCCGATCGCCCGGTGGCTGCGCTCGATCTGGCGGCGGCTTCGGGGCGATACAGCCTGTCGGGCAAGCTCGCCCCGGCGCCGTTCCTTAAAGGCAGGTTACAGCGGCTGACCGCGCCGGTGATAGCGGTCAAGGGTTCCGGGACGCTCAAGGGTCGGCTGCTCGACGGCGAGTTGCGGCTGTCGTCGCCGTCGATCCGCGCGGTGGCGCGCGGTGGGCTCGACCTTGGCGGCAACGCCTATCGCCAATTGCGGATGGGGGTCGATTTGCTCCGGCCGCCGGCCTTGTTCGGCAATATGCAGGGCAAGAATGTCCGGCTGGTGCTGACCCTCGACGGCGGCTTCGGGCGCGCCAATTACGCCTATCGCCTGACCAGCCCCCAGGTCCAGTTCGACAATATTGGCTTCACCGACGTGCGCGCCGAAGGGCGGGGCATTGGATCGCCATGGCCGATGCGCGTGCCGCTGCGGCTCCAGGCGCGCAGCGTCACCGGGGTCGGCGATGTAGCGGGCGCAATCCTCGCCAATTTCCGGCTCGAGGGCATGTTGTCGGTGACCGACAAATTGGTCCGCGGCGACAATCTCAAGCTCACCAGCGACAAATTAAGCGGCAAGGTGTCGCTGATGATCGACTTGCGAGACGGCAAGTTCGACATCGTCATCTCGGGCGGTCTGGCGCGTTATTTCATTCCCGGGATCGGCATCGTCGACGTCAAGAGCGACCTGCGCGTCATTCCCGGGCCGAACAAGAAAGCGCGCGTGGTTGGCAAGGCCGAGGCGTGGGTACGGCGGCTCGACAATGATTTCTTCGCATCGCTGACGGGCGGGCTGCCGCGTCTCACCACCGATCTCGAGCGCGGCGCGGACGGCATCCTCCATTTCACCAACCTCCAGCTCTATTCGCCCAAGCTGCGCTTGTCGGGATCGGGCTATCGCCGCCGCGACAAGACCTTCCACATCGAGGCCAGCGGTCGGCAGGCCAAATATGGCGCAGTGAAGATGGTACTCGACGGGCGGATCGAGCGGCCGCGAGTCGAGCTGCTGCTGCCCAGCCCGAACCAGGCGATGGGCATCCGCGACATGCGGCTGTCGCTCGATCCGCAGGCCTATGGCTTCGACTATCGCGCCAGCGGCGGATCGAAGCTCGGGCCGTTTACGTCGACCGGGCGGATCTTGCTGCCCAGGGGCGGGCGGGCGACGATTGCGATCGCCGCGCTCAACGTCGCCGAATCGGTCGCGCGCGGCGACCTTCGCTCTGACCCCGGAGGGTTCACTGGCCAGCTGGCGGTCAGCGGCGGGCTTGGCGGGACGCTCGGTTTCCGCCCCGTCGGTGGCTCGCAATTGATCGAGGCGCATCTGACCGCAACCAATGCGCGGTTCGCGGGCTCACCGGTAATTGCGATCCGCACCGGCAAGCTCGACGGCACCATTCTGCTGGAGGATGAGCGCACCTCGCTCGACGGGACGTTCGTGGCGCGGGGCATGGCCTACGGCGCGATCGATATTGCCCGGTTCACGGCCTCGGCCAAGCTGATCAACGGCAGCGGCCAGGTCCGCGCCGCCATCGCCGGGCGCAAGGGCCGCGCGTTCGACCTGGTTGCGCTGGCCGACGTCTCGCCCGACCGGATCAGCGTCACCGGGCGCGGCGAAGTCGACCGGCGGGCGTTGATCCTAGACAGTGCGGCAGTGCTGACCCGCGCTGGCGATGGTTGGCAAATTGCGCCGACCCGGGTGCGCTTTGGCGGTGGCCGCGCAACATTATCGGGGCGCACCGGCTCAAGCCCTGAAATCCACGCCGATCTGACCAGCATGCCGCTGCAATTGCTCGATATCGGCTGGTCCAAGCTCGGGCTTAGCGGAATTGCCACCGGCAAGCTCGATTATCGTTGGCATGGCACTAATGGCGCGCCGAGTGGCCGCGCCGACTTGCGGGTTCGCGGACTTGCGCGCGCCGGACTCGTGCTGTCCTCCAAGCCGATCGATGTCGGTCTCGCGGCCGTGCTCGATGGCGGCAAAGCGGCCATGCGCGCGGTGGCGGTCAGCGATGGCAAGACCATCGGCCGGGCGCAGGCGCGCTTTGCACCACTGGGTCGCGGCCCGATCCTAGGCGAACTGATCAATGCGCCGATGACGATGCAGGTACGCTACGCGGGGCCAGCCGATACATTGTGGCGGCTGTCGGGAGTCGAGATTATCGATCTCAGCGGCCCGGTTGCGATTGGCGCCGACATCAGCGGCCGGATCGTCGATCCGCAAATCCGCGGCTCGATCCGCGCGGTCAACGCCCGCATCGAAAGCGCGGTGACCGGCATGGTGGTGCAGAACCTCAATGCCAGCGGCCGCTTCGGCGGGTCGCGCCTCGTGCTCGACCAGATCGGCGGCAAGACCCCGGCGGGCGGAACGATTGCGGGCGCGGGGTCGGTCGATTTCTCGGGCGGGCGGCCGCAGCTCGACCTCAAGTTCAACGTCGTCAACGCGCAATTGCTCGACCGCGACGATATCGCCGCCACCGTCACCGGCCCGCTGGCGATCCGCTCCGACGGGCGTGGGGGGCGGATCTCGGGGCAGCTCAAGCTCGACCGCGGGCGCTTCACTTTGGGCAAAGCGAGCGCCGCGTCGGCCGTCCCGCGCCTCGCAGTGCGCCATGTCGGCCGCGACGCCGAGGATGTGATCGAGATTGCCGATCTGACCCCGTGGACGCTCGACCTTAAAGTGGCCGGCGGCGACCTGATCGTTCGCGGCCTTGGGATCGACAGCCGCTGGACGACCGATCTGGCAATCGGCGGCAATGTCTCCGCGCCGAGCTTCAACGGCCGCGCCGACCTCATCCGTGGCAATTATGAATTCGCCGGTCGCGGCTTCCGGCTCGACAAGGGGATCATCCGTTTCCGCGGCGAAAGTCCGCCCGATCCGTTGCTCGACATCCATGCCGAGGCGCAGGTCCAGGGGCTCGACGCGGCGGTCACGGTGCGCGGTACGGGATTGAAGCCCGAGATTGCCTTCACCTCGGTGCCCCAGCTCCCGCAGGATGAATTGCTGTCGCGGATCCTGTTCGGCACTTCGATCACCAACCTCGCCCCGGCCGATGCGGTCCAGCTCGCCTCGGCGATTGCCGCGCTGCAATCGGGCAATGGCAGCCTTGACCCGATCAACGCGATCCGCCGCGCGGTCGGGCTCGATCGCCTGCGCATTCTCCCGGCTGACATTGCGACGGGCCAGAAGACGGCGATCTCGGCGGGCAAATATCTCGGCCGTAAACTCTATGTCGAGGTAATCACCGATGGGCAGGGCTATTCGGCGACGCGGATCGAATATCAGGTCACGCGCTGGCTCTCGATCCTGTCGTCGATCTCGACAATCGGACGGACCAGCGCCAACGTGCGCGTCAGCAAGGATTATTAGGGGGCACAATGAACAATTGGAATTTCCGCAAGGCAGTGGTCGCGCGCGACGATATGCCCGAGCATCATCGCCTGGCGCAGACCCTGTCGTGGCCGCATCTCGTCGCGCTTGGTGTCGGCGCGATCGTCGGCACCGGCATCCTCACCTTGATCGGGGTTGGCGCGGGCAAGGCAGGGCCGGCGGTGATCCTGTCATTCGCCATCGCCGGGCTGATCTGCGCCTGCGCGGCATTGGCCTATGCCGAAGTCGCGACGATGATTCCGGCGTCGGGCAGTGCTTACACCTACTCCTACGTGGTGTTCGGGGAGTTGCTGGCGTGGATGATCGGAGTCGCGTTGATCCTTGAGTATAGTCTGGTGGTGAGCGCGGTGGCGGTCGGCTGGTCGGGCTATGCTGCGGGGTTCCTGCAATCGGTCGGGATGGGGCTGCCAAGCGCGCTGATTCAAGGACCGGAGATGGGCGGGATCGTCAATTTACCCGCGATCTTCATCATCGTTGTTGTCGCTGGATTGCTGATCGCCGGAACCCGCGAGAGCGCGACGCTCAACGCCATATTGGTGGTAATCAAGATGCTTGCGCTGGCACTGTTCGTCGCGGTCGCGGTGCCGGTGTTCAATGCCGATAATTTCCACCCGTTCATGCCTTATGGTTTCCCCAAGAGCGGGGTGTCGGGCAGCGAGGTCGGGGTGATGGCTGCGGCGGCGATCATCTTCTTCGCTTTCTACGGCTTCGACGCAATTGCGACGGCGGCGGAGGAAGCCAAGGATCCGGGCCGCGATCTTGCGATCGGGATCGTCGGGTCGATGGCCTTGTGCGTTTTGATCTACATGATCATCGCCGCGACCGCGGTCGGCGCGATTGGCTATACGCGGTTCGCCAACAGCCCCGAACCGCTCGCGCTGATCCTGCGCGAGATTGGCCAGCCATGGGCGGCGCGGGTGCTCGGCGCATCGGCGGTGATCGCGCTTCCGACCGTCATCCTGGCGTTCTTCTTCGGGCAGAGCCGGATCTTCTTCACCGTCGCGCGTGATGGACTGCTTCCGGCCAGCCTGGCGCGGGTATCGTCGCGCGGGACCCCGGTGCGGATCACCATCTTCACCGCGATCATCGTGTCGATCATCGCCGGACTGGTTCCGCTGGCCGAAATCGCCGCGCTCGCCAATGCCGGGACGCTGGCGGCGTTCGTCGCAGTGTGCGCCGCGATGCTCGTGCTCCGCAAGCGCGAGCCCGACCGCGAGCGCCGGTTCAAGGCGCCGCTGCCTTGGGTGATCGGGATCGGCGGAATCCTTGGCTGCCTGTATCTGTTCATCAGCCTGCCGGCGCAAACCCAATTGTTCTTCTTCGCGGCGCAGGGGATCGGGCTCATATTGTACTTGATCTACGGCCACGGCGCGGCGGCGAAAGCCCGGGCGGCGCATGGCGGCTGATGCCCGGCGGCGGCTGACCAACATCGTCGGCGGCAGCGCCGGCAATCTGGTCGAGTGGTTCGACTGGTACGTGTACTCGGCCTTCTCGCTCTACTTCGCGCCGGTGTTCTTCCCCAAGGGGGATAGCACGGCGCAATTGCTCAACACCGCCGCGGTGTTTGCGGTCGGCTTCATCATGCGGCCGATCGGCGCGTGGGTGATGGGGATGTATGCCGACCGGCGCGGGCGCAAGGCGGGGCTGACGCTGTCGGTGTCGCTGATGTGCCTCGGCTCGCTGGCCATCGCCTGCGCCCCGACCTACGCCGCCGCCGGATTGCTGTCGCCCGCGATCCTGATCGCGGCGCGGATGGTGCAGGGGCTGAGTCTCGGCGGCGAATATGGCTCGAGCGCGACTTACTTGAGCGAAATGGCGGGCAAGGAACGGCGCGGTTTCTGGTCGAGCTTCCAATATGTCACCCTGATCGGCGGGCAATTGCTCGCGCTCGGATTGCTTCTAGTGCTGCAATCGCAGCTTGGCGAAGCGGGGATGGAGTCGATCGGCTGGCGGATCGCGTTCGGCATCGGCGCAGTGCTGGCGGTGGTGGTGTTCATCATCCGTCGCAACCTGACCGAGACCGAAAATTACCAGAAAGTCGCCGCCGCCGGAAACCGGCCAAAATCGAGCGGTGCCAATCTGTTTCGGGATCATCCCAAGGAAGCGCTTCTGGTGATGGCGCTGACCGCCGGGGGCACGCTCGCCTTCTATGCCTACACCACCTACATGCAGAAATATCTCGCCAACACCGTCGGTTTCGACCGAACCACCGCGTCGCGGATCATGACCGCGGCACTGTTCGCCTTCATGCTGCTCCAACCGGTCGGTGGCGCCTTATCGGACCGGGTCGGGCGGCGGCCGGTGATGATCTTTTTCGGCATCGGCGGGGCGCTCACGACCTATCCGTTGTTCGTCGCGCTCGAGAAGACGACCAGCCCGTTCGCGGCGTTCGGGCTGGTGATGGCGGCGCTGGTGCTGGTTACCGGCTACACCTCGATCAATGCGGTGGTGAAGGCCGAATTATTCCCCGCCCACATCCGCGCCCTCGGGGTGGCCTTGCCCTATGCCATCGCCAACACCTTGTTCGGCGGGACGGCCGAATATGTCGCGCTTTATCTCAAGCAGATCGGCCACGAGCGCTGGTTTTACATCTACGTCTCAGTGGTCATCCTCGGCTCGCTGATCGCCTACATCAGAATGCGCGAGACCAAGCATGCGAGCCTGATTGATGGCGATTGAGCGGATCGATATCGAGCGGATTACAGTTGTCGCCTTCGGGCTGATCGTGCCGGCGATCATCGGCAGTTCGCTGACCATCTTCAACGATGGCGACATCCACTGGCACATTGCGGCGGGGCAGTGGATCCTCGACCATCGCGCGGTGCCGACGGTCGATCCATTCTCCTTCACCTTTGGCGGCCGGCCGTGGATGGCATTCGAATGGGGATCGCAGCTCATCTACGGCGGCGCCTATCGCCTGGAGGGCTATGCCGGGGTCGCGGCAGTGGTCACCGGACTGCTCGTCGCGCTGCACCTGATCATCATCGCCAACGCCCGCCGCTGGCTTGGGCCGATGGGCGTTGCGATCACCATTATCTTGCTGAATCTAGTCATTATTCCGATGACCCTGGCCCGCCCGCATATGTTTGGGTGGGTGCTGCTCGCACTGTGGTTGCACGTGCTGCTCAAGGCCCGCGAACAATCCCGCGCCCCACCTTTGATCGCCGCCGCCTTGATGATCCTGTGGGTTAACCTCCACGGTAGTTTTGCCATTGGCCTGGTAATCGCCGCAATCTTCGCGCTCGACGCGTGCATCGAGGCGCGGTGGCGCTGGCCGGTGGTACGCGGCTGGCTGCTGTTCGGGATTGGCTCGGCGCTGGGTGCGATGATCACGCCAAATGGCATTGACGGTTTCCTCTATCCGCTCAGCGTCGCGCAGTTGAAGACGCTGCCATTGATCGTCGAATGGCGGCCGAGCGACTGGAGCCGAACCCCGTACTTCTTCGTCGCGATCGGCCTCGCTGCGTTGCTGATGGCTTGGCGCGGAGTGAAGCTTCGGCTGGTAATCGCGGGATTGCTGGCTTTGCTGCTGCTGATGGCGTTCCACCAGATGCGGCACCAGGCGGTGCTCGCGATCGTCGCCGCGATGCTTCTGCCCAAGGCGCTGGGCAGGGCCGAACGAGGGGCGCTGTTCGATCACGCGCATCGTTGGCGGATCGCAGTTGGGGCTGGCGCGGCAATCGCAGCCCTGTTGCTGTTTCGAGCGACCTTGCCGCTCGAGCCGACCGAGAATGGCGCTTATCCCAGGTCCGCGATTGCCGCGCTTCCGGCCGACTTGCGGGCCGCGCCGGGGCTCAATGATTACAGCTTCGGCGGGCCGCTGATCCAGGCCGGGATCAAGCCTTATATCGACGGTCGTTCGGACATGTATGGCGATGCGTTTTTTGCCGATTATCAACGCATTCTCGATGGTGATCGCGGCGCATTCGACCGGGCCGCGACGCATCATGGATTGCGCTACACGATGCTTGCACCGCGCTATGCGGCACTGATTGCGCGGCTCGACTCAGACCCGGCGTGGCAACGCATTTACGCCGACCAGATCGCGATCATCCACCGCCGTCGCTAGCGCTTGAGAAAGCCCTCGAGATCCTCGCGCAAATCGCGCAGGCTTGCGCTGTCCCAGCCACCGGAAGAATCGTGTTTGATGTCGCTGAGATAGGCCGGGCGAACCCATTTGTGATTGGCGACCTCGGGCTTGACCTTGGCCAGCAGGCTGATGTCGAACGGGGTCGCAAACTGCAGCCCGACCTGATCGCCGCGTGACCAGGTGACGGTGGCGAAATGTTGCCCTGCGCCGGCCAGGTCGAGCAAAACTTCGGCATGGGGTGGGAAGGCGACATCGCTGTCGACCAGGGCGCCGCTTTCCGAAATATTGCGGAACCGAACGCGGGACGATTCGTGGCTGTAATGGATTTCGCCCCACCAGATCAAAGGATGGCGAAGGTCGCTGCGGCGCTGGGCGCCGGTCGGCGCATCCCTGGCGGGCGCTGCCGGAACTGAATTTGATGCCTGAGCAGCGGGCCGGTTGGACGTCTTGCCCGCATCGGGGAAGGAGCGCTTGAGCACCTCGAGCAGCATTGCGTCGCGCGTCGCATCGTCGCCGCCAACCTGGGTTTCATGCGCGAATTCAAGTCCGACACGATTGCCGCG
>NZ_JANMLM010000039.1:0-2570 GCF_031372575.1 Sphingomonas sp.
GACAGCATCTGGGGGCTACCCTAGTTGACCGCCCACGCCGAAAATTAAGCGGGTGTAGCTCAGTTGGTTAGAGCGCCGGCCTGTCACGCCGGAGGCCGCGGGTTCAAGTCCCGTCACTCGCGCCATTCCCTCATTCGGGAATGTGGCGACCCCCTCAATTCGCCTTGATCGATGGATCAGCCACGGCCGGCTTGGCTCCGAACGCCTGCTCGGTCGCCGCCGGGGCGCCATCGCCCATCGCCCAGCGCAGATTGTCGGATGCACCAGCGCGCTCGACATAGGGCTTGTGCACGATCTTCTCGACCGCCGCGCGGGCTTGCGGTGTGAACAATACGCGGACGCGCTTGCCGTCGGGCTCGACCTTGACCGCCGCGCCAGCGACCATCGTCACCGTCGGCGCCTGTGGCGCTGCTGGCTGGCGGATTATGCTCATCGCGGCCAGCTTGAGTGCCCGCGGATCGGCTTCGCGCCCTGAATAGGCCTGGGCAAACGCTCCCGGCAGACCCCAGCCCCCGCTCCAGCGATAGAATAGATGCGCGCCGACCACGGCGGTCTTGGCCAGGCTCGATGCCCAGTAAGGCACGACATAATAAGCGTGATAGTGGGTCGCATTGCCAACATTCGCATAGACCGATCCGGCGAGCGCGGCCGCAGCGACCTGGCGCGCGCGGTTCCACGGGTCGTTCATTGGCGTTCGCGCCATCGATCCGTCGCAGGTGAAGGTGAACTGGCAACCGGTCTGGCGGGTCGAGCCTTCGTAAACGACACCGCACACGCTCGATGGGAAAGCGGGGTGGCGGACGCGGTTGAGGATTACCTGGGCAACCGCGCGCTGGCCGTCGCTGCTTTCCTGGCCGGCTTCGTAATAGATCGCGCTGGTCAGGCAATCGAGTGCGCGACCTTGCGCCGCCGCATTGGCAGTGCGGCCGAGGAACGGCCGCGCCGCGCCGGCGGGGCCCGCTATCGGGATTTGATTGTTGATTTTGACTGCTTCGTCCGGCGCAACCGCACGATATTCCATCGCTGGCGGTGGCGGCATCACTGCTGCCTCGGCCCGGTCGGACAAGCTAAAGGTTGACCCCGCGGTTCCGGCAATCACCGCCGCGCTCACCAAGGCAAGCACCGCCATCACTCCGCTTTCACGCGGATGGTTGCGCCACAGATTGGCGGGGTGAAGAGTTTTCGCGTTGATCATGGGATAGGGTGATATAGTCCAATAACACGCATTTTTCAAGGTTTTGGCTTAGCCTTGCCTGAACCGCCCGGTCTCCATCCAGCGCAGCAACGGCTTGAGCGGCAGTATCCAGATGATCCCGATCACGAGGTAAAATGCGCCCTGGAGCACCCCCGGCCAGCGCGACACATAGTTCGCCAGCGATGCGACGAGCACTGCCAAAACAAGGATCAACAGCAGGATGGCGCCAGTCCCGGCCAGTTTACGCCCGCTAGGCTGGATTACCGCCATCTCGTTACTCCTTTGGGTGAAGCAAAACCGTCGAGCGGGACGTCCCATGGCTCGGTCGGAAAGTCGCTATCCACCAATTGCATCGCCCAGCCAATACCGATGATCGTTGCCCCGGCGGCCCGCAACGCTGGCAATGCGCGGTCGTAATGGCCGCCGCCCTGGCCCAGCCGCGTGCCGCGCCGATCAATCGCGAGCAAGGGGACCAGCACGAGGTCGGGAATGATCGCCTCGGCGTCGCTGGCGGGCTGGGCGATGCCATGCGGGCCAGCCTCCGTCACCGCGCCCGAGCGAAAAATCATCGGCCCGTCGGCATTCGCGAAGGCGGGGAGGGCGGTCGTGCAGCCTAATTTCATCGCGCTTTCAAGCACCAGCGCCGGGTCAATCTCGCTGCCGATCGCATGATAAGCCGCAACCCGCTTGGCTTTCTCGATCCACGGCTGAAGCAGATCGGCCAGTATCACTTCAAGCTCGTCCTGCTCGGGGCGCGACAAGCCTGCGACAAACGTCTTGCGCCGAGCCCGCGCTTCGAGCCGGAGCAGCGCCTTGTCGCTTGCGGCGGAGGATGGGGGTGACGGGACCACCGTGGCCGTTTGCCGGAAATCCTCTGACGCCACAAACGTCAGGTGGGGGCCATATGTGCCGGACCAGGGTCCAACCAGGGACAGCTCCCTAGGATATTTAATCGCCTCAGGGATTTTCGTGGCCTCGTACCGGGCAGTACCCGTCGCTCCCTATCTAGGCGCTGGCGGTTCGTTCCTCAATGCTGCCGTGAAATTAGCTGGCCCGAGTCGAGAAAAGCTGGACGGTGAAGCGCGGCTCGGGGGCATCGAGGCTCACCGGCGTGGTCGAGTGGAGCACATGATTGTGGTTCTTCACCCCACAATTGAACGCGGGCGGGAAGGCGCGAATCTGGTCGTCGGGGTCGCGAAACAGGAATAATCCGCCCCAGTCGAGATCCCACTCATCGTTGAGGTAGAGCGTGATCGCCTCGGGCCGATGGCCGTCATTGTGCCACGGGATATAGCTTTGCGCGGTCCACGCATAATTCATCACATGATAATCGCGGTGGTCGATCATCGTCCGCGCGATCAATTGGTCGATGATC
>NZ_JANMLM010000005.1:0-54234 GCF_031372575.1 Sphingomonas sp.
CGCGCTCATCCCCTCGGGCCAGTAATTGGCGCCCGAAAAGCCGTCCTCGGCGTCATGGTCGTAGGCGTATCCCTTGCCGTAGCCGACCTGCTTCATCAGCTTGGTCGGGGCGTTGACGATGTTCATCGGCGGCATCAGCGATCCCGTTTCCTTCGCGCTCCGCCAGGCCGCCTTTTGCGCCGTGTAGGCGGCGTTGGATTTGGGGGCGGTGGCGCAGTAGAGGCAGGCCTGGACGATCGCCAGTTCGCCCTCGGGGCTGCCGAGGAAGTCGTAGGCATCCTTCGCGGCGAGGCATTGCACGAGCGCCTGCGGGTCGGCGAGGCCGATGTCTTCCGACGCAAACCGCACCAACCGGCGGAGGACGTAGAGTGGCTCCTCGCCCGCGGTCAGCATCCGCGCCATGTAATAAAGCGCCGCCTGCGGGTCGGATCCGCGCAGGCTTTTATGAAGCGCGGAGATGAGGTTGTAATGGCCCTCGCGATCCTTGTCGTAAACCGCCACGCGGCGCTGGAGGAATACAGCCAGTTCGGCCGGGCCGAGCGGATCGTCGATCCCCACATCGAACAAGGTCTCGACCTGGTTGAGCAGGAAGCGGCCGTCGCCGTCGGCGCTGGCGATCAGCGCTTCGCGGGCGTCGGGCGTGACGGGGAGGGCGCGGTCGACCTCGGCCTCGGCGCGGGTAACGAGCTTGTCGAGCGCGAGGCTGTCGAGGCGGTGGAGGATCAGCACCTGGCAGCGCGACAGTAAGGCGGCGTTGAGTTCGAAGCTCGGGTTTTCGGTAGTCGCGCCGACTAAGGTCACGGTGCCGTCCTCGACGAACGGCAGAAAACCGTCCTGCTGGGTACGATTGAAGCGGTGAATCTCGTCGACGAACAACAAGGTGCGTTGGCCCGCCCGCGCGGCAATCTTGGCCTCGGCGAAGATTTTCTTGAGGTCGGCGACGCCCGAGAACACCGCCGAAATGGCGACGAACCTCAGCCCCACCGCGTCGGCGAGCAGGCGCGCAATGCTGGTCTTGCCGGTGCCTGGCGGGCCCCACAGCACCAGCGACGACAATTTCCCCGCTGCGACCATCCGCCCGAGCGCGCCCTCGGGGCCGGTGAGATGTTCCTGCCCGACCACCGCATCGAGGCCTCGTGGGCGCAACCGCTCGGCAAGCGGCGCGCCGGGGGCAAGCGCGGACTCCTGCGGATCGTGCAGCGCGTCGGGGAACAGGTCGGTCATTCCCCCTGCAATAAGCGCCCCGCGAAAAAGTTTCACCTGCCCACTTGCAAAATATTATCTGAGATATATCTTAGACGCATCTTGAAAGGATACACACATATGCACGCTCACTGTAATACTGGCCGCGAAGGCCGCCACGGCGGTCGCGGCCGCCGCTTTGGAAAAATCATGTTCGCAATGGGCGGACCCGGCGGCTGGGGCGACTTCGGTCGTGATTTCGGACGCGGTTTCGGGTCGGACTTCGGATCGGACGGCCCGCGCGGTGGCCCCGGCGGGCCCTACGGACGAGGGGGCGGTCGACGCCGGATGTTCGGCGGCGGCGAGCTTCGCCTGCTGCTGCTTAAGCTGATCGCCGACGAACCTCGCCACGGCTATCAATTGATCAAGGCGATCGAGGATCTGACCGGCGGCGATTATGCGCCGTCACCGGGTATCGTCTATCCGACCTTGTCGATGCTCGAGGACCAGGGGTTCGTCAGCGAAACCCACTCACCCGATTCCAAGCGCACGTTCGACGCGACCGACGACGGCCGCGCCTATCTGGCCGAGAATCAGGAGGAGGCCGACCGGTTGATCGAGCGGCTGACTGCGATGAATCAGGCCAAGACCGAGCAACGCCCCGAAATCGGGCGCGCGATCGGCAACATGATGCACGCGCTCAAGAATCGCGTGTCGCGTGACGGCTGGAACGAGGATCTGTTGAAGGACGTGGTCGATATCCTCGACGAGGCCGCCAAGAAGATCGAGCGGCTGGACTAACTCAGCTCGGCAGCCAACGCTTGCCATAAAGTGCGTCCATCCGGGCGCGGCGCTCGATCACGCGGGTGTAGAGTTTCATTACGTCCGCGTTGATCGTGTCCCAGTCGCGGGTCTTGGCAAAGTCGAGGCCCGCGGCGCCATGCCTGGCCCGCAGCGCCGGGTCGCCGGCGTACCGCGCTAATGCCTCGCCATATTGGTCGGGCTCGAGCGGATCGACGAGGATGCCGGTCACCCCGTCGCGCACCAGGCTGGTCGCGCCGGTGGCGGAGGCGGCGACGACCGGCAGGCCGCACGCCATCGCTTCCTGCGTAACATTGCCGAACGCCTCGGTAATCGAGGGATTGAGGAACACGTCGGCGCTGGCCAGAGCGACCGCGAGATCGCCGCCGGTCTGCTGGCCGACGAACACCGCGTCAGCGGGCAAATTCTGTTCGAACCAGCCGCGCGCTGGCCCCTCGCCGATCACCAGCACGCGGTGGGCAACCCCGCGCTTGACCGCTGCGTCGATCGCCTCGACGAACACGTCGAGCCCCTTTTCCATCACGATCCGGCCGAGGAAGGCGACCAGCATTTCATCGTCGCCGATGCCCTGACTGCGGCGCCATTCCAGGCTTCGGCGATCGGGGTTGAACTGGGCGCGGTCGACCCCGCGGCTCCAGATGGTGATGTCGCGGCTCATGCGCTGGGCATAGAGCACCGCTGCAGTCGATTCGGCGGGCGCGACAATCGCATCGCAGCGGCGGTAAAAGCGCCGCAGGATCGCGCGGAAGGTCGGTTCGAGCCAGCTCAGCCCATAATATTGCAGATATGTCTCGAACCTTGTGTGGACCGACGCCACCACCGGAATGCCCTTGGCCCGCGCCCAGGTCACCGCCCGGTGGGAGACCACGTCGGGGCTCGAGACATGGACGATGTTGGGCGCGAACGCCTCGAGATCGGCGCGCACTTCTTTGCTCAAAGACGAAGGAATGCGATATTCAGGCCGCCTCGGGATCGCCACCGACGGCACGTTGACCAGGTCGCCGGTCGGCGGGAAAGCCGGCTTGTCGCGCACCGGAGAATAGACCCGAACGTGCGCGCCTTGCTTAAGCAAATAACCGACCAGCCGGTTAAGCGCCTGATTGGCCCCGTCGCGGACATAATTGTAATTGCCCGAGAACAGGGCGATGCGCAGGTCGCTCGGCTCCATCGGCGGGGTCTTAGCGGGCTGGCCGGCAAAGGCAAAGGAGGCAGATGGCGGATCTCAAGCAATCGATGGCCCCGGTCGGTGCGGTCGATGCGCAATTGCTGATCCTCGGCAGCTTGCCGGGCGACGCGTCGCTGGCCGCGCAACGTTATTATGCCCACCCGACCAACCAGTTCTGGCGCTTGCTCGGCGCTGCGATTGGCGAGGGGCTGGCGGGGCTAGACCCAGAAGCGCGGCTCATGCGGCTGGCAGAGCGGCGGATCGCCTTGTGGGATGTGCTCGCCGATGCGACCCGCGCCGGGAGCCTCGACAGCGCAATCCGCGATCCCCGCGCTAACCCGCTGGTAGCTTTCGTCGCTACCCACCCGAAGCTCAAGGCGGTCGCGTTCAACGGCAAGACTGCTACCAAACTCGGTCGCCGCTTGCTCGGCGATGCCTCCGATGTGGCGCTGATCGACCTTCCGTCGTCGAGCGCCGCCTTTACTCGCCCTTTTGACGAAAAATTGCGCGACTGGGCGGCGCTTGGCGACTTTGCAGGGTGAACGATTTCGGCCACAGTGGGTCGATGACCGAACCGCAGACTGACGTTGATGACGCCAAAGCGACACCCAAATTGTCGATGGTCGACGAGGCGTTGGTCGCGGGCAATATCGCCAATACCAACGGCCTGCTGGTGATCCTCGCCAAGCTCGTCGCTCGGGGGATTTTCGACGCTGACGACCTCAAGGCCTTTTCGGACAGTTACTCCAAGCCGCTCGACCATGAAGGCATGCGCGAAAATGAACTGGTCACCCAGATGCAGGACCAGATGGAATCGACATTGGCCGAGCTGATGCGCTTCCTTGCCGAGCATAATTGAGCCGATGCCCGCGTTGACCGATCTCGACCGGCTTGAGGCCGAGAGCATTCACATCCTGCGCGAAGTTGCGGCCGAGGCCGCGCGCCCGGTGATGCTCTATTCGATCGGCAAGGACAGTGCAGTGATGCTGCATCTGGCGAAGAAGGCGTTCTTCCCGTCGCCCCCGCCATTCCCTTTGCTCCACGTCGACACGACGTGGAAATTTCGCGCGATGTACGATCTTCGCGACCGCGTCGCGGCGGAGGCCGGGATGGAGCTGATCGTGCACACCAATGCCGACGCCAAGGCACGCGGGATCAACCCGTTTGATCATCCCGGCTTGCATACCGATTTGTGGAAGACCGTCGGGCTGAAGCAGGCGCTCGATGCGGGGGGCTATGACGCGGCGTTCGGCGGAGCGAGGCGTGACGAGGAGAAAAGCCGCGCCAAGGAACGCATTTTCTCGTTCCGCTCGGGCGCGCACGGCTGGGACCCCAAGACCCAGCGGCCCGAATTGTGGAATCTCTACAACGCCCGCATTGCCCCGGGGGAGAGCATCCGCGTCTTCCCGCTCTCCAACTGGACCGAGCTCGACGTGTGGCGCTACATCGAACGCGAGGTTATTCCGGTCGTCCCATTATACTTTGCCGCGCCGCGCCCAACCGTGATCCGCGGGGGCATGATCCTGATGGTCGACGACGACCGCTTCCCGCTGGAGGGCGAAACCCCGGTCGAACGAACGGTCCGTTTCCGCACCCTCGGTTGCTATCCGCTGACCGGCGCGGTCGAGAGCGAGGCGACCACTCTGGCCGACATCATCGCCGAAATGCGCGCTTCGACCAGTAGCGAACGGCAGGGCCGGGCAATCGACCATGACGGCGCGGGATCGATGGAGCGCAAGAAGAAGGAGGGGTATTTCTGATGCCCGACCTATTGCGGTTCATCACTTGCGGCAGCGTCGACGACGGCAAGTCGACGTTGATCGGGCGCTTATTATACGACAGCAAGGCGGTTCTCGACGACCAGTTGAGCACGCTCGAAACCGATTCAAAATCAGTCGGTACCCGCGGCGAGCAAATCGACTTCGCCTTGCTGGTCGACGGCCTTACCGCCGAGCGCGAGCAGGGCATAACGATCGACGTCGCTTACCGATACTTCGCGACCGACAAACGCAGTTTCATCGTCGCCGATTGCCCGGGGCATGAGCAATATACCCGCAACATGGTGACCGGCGCCTCGACCGCCGACCTCGCGATCATCCTGCTCGACGCGCGCGCCGGGGTGATGACCCAGACCCGCCGCCACTCGCATCTTTGCCATCTGATCGGGGTCAGGCATTTCGTCCTTGCGGTGACCAAGATGGACCTGGTCGATTACGACCAGGCGGTGTTCGAGCGGCATGCCGCCGACTATCGCGCCTTCGCTGCGTCGATCGGGATCGAACAGGTCACTGCTATTCCCACGTCGGGCGTCAACGGTGACAATGTGGTGGCCAACACCGACGCCATGCCGTGGTACGATGGCCCGGCGTTGCTCGATCATCTCGAGACGGTGCGGCTCGACAGCGACACCTCCGCGCGTCCGTTCCGCTTGCCGGTCCAGCTGGTCGCCCGCCCCGACGCCAGCTTCCGCGGGTTTGCCGGACTGGTCGCATCGGGCAGCATTGCCACCGGCGACGCGGTGCGGATCCTCCCCTCGGGCAAGACCAGCACAGTTGCGCGGCTGCTGGTCGGCGACCGCGACGTCGATCGCGCTCAGGCCGGCCAGTCAGTCACGCTCACGTTGACAAGTGAGGTCGATTGCTCGCGCGGCGACGTCATTGCCGCCGCGGCCGATCCACCCGAGGTCGCCGACCAGTTCGAAGCGTCGATCGTGTGGATGGCCGACGAACCTTTGCTCCCCGGCCGCGCTTACTGGCTCAAGCTTGCCACCCAGACGGTGTCAGCGACCATCGCCGCGCCCAAATATGCGCTGGCGATCGACAGCAACGAACATCTCGCCGCCAAGACGCTCGAATTGAACGACATCGGCGTCGCCGAAGTCACCACCGATCGCGCCTTGGTGTTCGAACCTTATGCCGACAATCGGACGCTGGGCGGGTTCATCCTGGTCGATAAATTGACCAATGCCACCGTCGCCGCAGGGATGCTCCACTTCGCGCTCCGCCGGGCGCACAACATCCACTGGCAGGCGCTCGATGTGACCCGCGAGGCGCACGCAAGGCTGAAGCAACAGAAGCCTGCGGTGCTATGGTTCACCGGGCTCAGCGGCGCGGGTAAGTCGACCATCGCCAACCTCGTCGAGAAAAAGCTTCATGCGCTGGGGCGGCACACCTTTTTGCTCGACGGCGATAATGTCCGCCACCGGCTCAACAAGGATCTCGGTTTTACCGACGCCGACCGCATCGAGAATGTCCGCCGCGTCGGTGAAGTCGCGCGGCTGATGGCCGATGCCGGGCTGATCGTGATCACCGCCTTCATCTCCCCGTTCCGCGCCGAACGCGCGATGGTGCGGGCGATGTTCCCCGGCGGCGAATATGTCGAAATTTTCGTCGACACCCCGCTGGCCGAAGCCGAGAAGCGCGACGTCAAAGGGCTTTATGCCAAGGCGCGGGCCGGCGAGCTGGCCAATTTCACCGGCATCGACAGTCCCTACGAGACGCCCGAGGCGCCCGACATCAGGATCGATTCAACGATGCTCTCACCCGAGCAAGCCGCCGACCACATTGTCGACTTCTTGTCGCGCCGGGGCTGATCAGGGCTGGTTTCAGCCTTGGCTCGCCGGGTGGCGCGCGGCGTACAGGCCGAACCCGACAATCACCGCATAGCAGAGCGCCGGCAGCGCGAGCGCAATCGCCAGGCTGCCCGAGGCATCGGCGATCACCCCGGTCGCCAATGGCACCACCGCGCCGCCAAAAATGGCGATGTTGATGATCCCCGATCCGTCGGCCGCGCGGTCGCCCAATTGCTCGCACGCCAGGCTAAAGATCGTCGGGAACATGATCGAGTTCATCAGCCCGATTGCGAGCAGGCTGTAGGCCGACATCGTGCCGGTGGTGTTGGCCGAGATCAGGATCAGGGCGATGGCGCCAATCGCGACCCCGGCGAGGATCTTGCCCGGGCTCATGATGCGCAAAATGTACGAACCGATGAACCGGCCGACCATCGCGCCGCCCCAATAATACATGATATATTTGCCGGCTTCGGAATCGCTCACGCCGAGCACGTGCGATTGCATCAGATAATTGACGACCAGTGAGCCGATCGCCACTTCGGCGCCGACGTACAGAAAGATGCACAATGCCCCGAGCCCGAAACGTGGGCGCTTGAGCAAGGTGAAACCGGCGAGCGGCGAGCTTTGCTCATGATGCTCGCCCTTCAGCCGGTTGCGGAACAGAAATACCGCCAGCGCGATCACTGCCAGAGCGATTGCCAGCGCAGTGTAGGTGCGGACGATCATCGTCGTTTCGGCAGTTCGATAGGCGTCGAGCGCGGGCCCCGACAATTCGCTCGCGGTGACGGTCGCCAGTCCGCCAAGGATCAAGGCCGATCCTACCCGCGGGAAGATCGTCGTGCCCAGGCTGTTGAACGCCTGCGCGAAGGTCAGGCGGCTATGCACCGTCTTGGCCGGCCCGAGCAGGCTGATCAGTGGATTGGCGACGACCTGGACGATCACCACCCCGCTTGCCAGCACGAACAAGGCAAACAGGAACAGGCCGTAGGTCGCGTTCTGCGAGGCGGGGATGAACAATAGGCAGCCGACCATCATCGTCAGCAATCCGGCCACCGCGCCGCGCATGTAGCCAATTTTCTTGACCAGTTGCGCGCCGGGAATGCCGATCACCAGATACGCCGTGAAGAAACAGAATTGGACCAGCATCGCCTGCGTGTAATTGAGCGTGAACAGCTCCTTCAGCTTGGGGATGATGACATCGTTGAGGCTGGTGATCCCGCCGAAGATGAAGAACAGGGCCATGACGAACAGGCGCAATTCGGGTGCGTCGCTACCCTGGTCGGAGGCGGCGCGATCGGGTGCCTGGGTGGAGGTTACGGCCATGAGACTGATTTCCTTCTAAAACGGACCCTGGCAGCTCGACGGGCCGGGTTCGGGAACGATCCTAAGAGATTTGAGGCGAAGCGCCACCGGCGAGTCGGCATGCAGGCTGAGCTTGGCAATCGGGGCATCGGCGAGGCAGGCGAGCGGGATGCGCGCGGTGCGATAGCCCTTATCGGCGGCGAGCTTGAGCGTCGATTCGAGCGCGACCGTGCGGGTTGCGCCGAGCGTCACCGGGCCCGTCGGCGGGGTCACCAAAGCGAACACCAGTTCAACGCTGCCGACGCGCCCCACCGGTGTCGCGAGCGCGATGTCGAGGTCGCCTTTGGCGGTGAAGTCGATCGCGCGTCCGTCTTCCTGCGCCGTGAGGTCGAACGCGCCTAGCTTGACCGCGCCCGATGGCGAACTTCCGATCCAGCGCTGGATTGTGCGTTCGCCCGATGCGTCGCGCGCAACCAACGTCACGCCGCGGCCCGGGGTACGCGCGAACAAGGTCGTCACGCTCGGCGCACCGGCGATGGCGCGACAGCTGGCGGCGAGCATCGGCGTTGACGCGGGAGCGGCGTAGCTCGGGCCGAAGCCTGCCGCGAACAATGCCGCGCTGCCCGGGGCGCAATCGGCGGGCCAGTCGAACGACAGGCGTCCGCTGAAATCCTGGCGCGGCTGGCCGTCGGCGGTGCCGATCAGCACGTCGGCGACGCCTTGCCCTTCGCTCCCCGGAAGCCAGGCGGCGACGAACGCGTCCGCTGCGCTGATCTCTCGGTTGACCCACATCGGGCGGCCCGAGAGCAGCACCGCGACGGTGCGGATCCCGGCTGCCTTGAAGCGCTTGAGCAGCGCCAGTCCTTCCTCATCATCGAACCGATGATCGAGCCGGTCGCCCATGAATTCGGCATAAGGCGGCTCGCCGAATATGACGATCGCGACATCGGGGCGGGTGTTGAACTTGCCGTCGGCGGAGAGCGCGGCGCGCCCACCAGCTGCGCCAACCGCTTGCGCAATACCCGCGCTGATCGACGTCGCGCCGGGGAAGTTGGCATTGGTCAGATCGCCGCCGCCCTGCCAGCTGATCGACCAGCCGCCCGATTGCGCCGCGATGCTGTCGGCGGCCTTGCCCGCGATCAGCACGCTGGCGCTGGCCCGGATTGGCAACACGCCATCATTCTTGAGCAATACGAGCGACTTGCGCACTGCCTCACGGGCGATGGCGCGATGCTCGGGCGATCCGATCGCGCCCCATTTGCCGCCGAGCGAGCGCGCCGATGGGCGTGGCCGCTCGAACGCCCCGGCGCGCAGCTTGAGCGCGATGATCCGCCCCGCCGCTTCGTCGATCCGCGCCATCGGGATGGTCCCGTCGCGCGCTTGCGCAATCAGGGTGGTGTAGAGCGCCTTCCACTCCTCGGGCACCATGTAAATGTCGAGCCCGGCCAGTAGTGATTGCGGGCAATTGGTGTTGGTGCAGCCGGGGATCTGGCCGTGGCCATTCCAGTCGCCGACCACCACGCCATTGAACCCCATGGTCTCGCGCAGCAGGTCGGTCAGCATGGCGTGATTGCCGTGCATCTTGACGCCGTTGATCGAGTTGAACGACGCCATCACGCTTTGCGCACCGGCAGCGATGGCGGGCGGGTAGGGCGCAGCGTGGACCGCCTCGATCTCGGCCAGCGATCCGGCGGTATCGCCCTGGTCTTTGCCGCCGGTGCCGCCGTCGCCGAAGAAATGCTTGATCGTCGCGATCACGTGGCGGTCGTCGAGGAAGTCCGGCGTGCCTCGGGTGCCTTGCAATCCCTCGACCATTGCCGTGCCGAGCGCCGCGACCAGCCGCGGGTCCTGACTGTAACTTTCGTAGGTCCGCCCCCATCGTGTATCGCGCGCCACTGCCAACGTCGGTGCGAACGCCCAGTCAATCCCGGTCGCCGCGACTTCGGCCGCCGTGGCCTCGCCGATGCGCCGCACCAGTGCCGCATCGCCCGCCGCGCCAAGCGCAATATTGTGTGGGAAAATTGTCGCGCCCGGGACATTGTTGTGGCCGTGCACCGCGTCGGTCGCCCACAGCATCGGTATTACCGGCTCGCCGCCCGGCAGCGGCTGCTGCGCCGCGTCCCACATCGCATCGGCCAGCGCCAGCCACGCCGGTGCAAGCGCCTTGTCGTCGCCGCCCGGGCCGCTGTTGCCACCGTTGAGGATCGACCCGAAGCGATAGGTGGCGACATCGGCCGGGGTGATGGTCGAAATGTCTGGCTGGATCAGCTGCGCGACCTTATGTTCGATCGACATCTGCCCGACGATGTTGGCGGCGCGTTGCTCGATCGTCGGGGCGGGCACAGCCGTGACCGGCGCCACGGGTTGGGCGACACAGGCCGGAAGGATGACCAGCGCGGCGACGCAAGCAAGCAGTCGTCCGATCATTTGGCTGCTGCGCCTTTTTGATAAACACGCACGTAATCGACCTCCATTCGCGCCGGGAAGGCGTTGGCGTCGATCCCTTTCTGGCCGCCCCAGCTGCCGCCGACGGCGATATTGAGCAGCAAGTGCATCGGCCGGTCGAACGGCCAGCGGTCGCGCCCCTTGGCGACGTTCTTGAGCATGAACTTGGGTTCGTCATCGATCCCGGTGACGATGAACTTGTCGGTCCACAACAATTGGTAACGGTGGAAAGCGGTGCACGCATCGGGAACGGTGAACGCCTTGGTCTGCTCACTGCCGCTATTGAAATTGAAGGCACTGGTGATCAGGGTCTGGTGGATCACCGTGGGTTCGAACCCGACATGTTCCATGATGTCGATCTCGCCGCCGTCGGGCCACTTCACATTCGGGTCCTCGGGCAGCATCCAGATCGCCGGCCAGGTCCCGCGACCGCACGGAATCTTGGCGCGGATCTCGTAGAAACCGTAGGTCCAGCTGGCGCGGCCGTTGGTGAACAATCGGGTCGATGTGTAACGCTGCCCGCCAAAGTCGGGAAAGCGCGCCTTGTCGAGCGCTTCGGCCCGCGCCTCGATTACCAGCCGGCCATTTTCCAGCCGCGCATTTTCCGGGCGGCCGGCGGCATAATATTGCTTTTCCTGATTGTACCAGCCGGCCGCATTGCGGTGCGTGTCATAGGCCCATTTCGACAGGTCGATCGCGGTGCCATCGAATTCGTCGGCGAACACCTTGGTGTAGCCGGCGGGGGCATGATCGGGCTCGACCGGTGCAACCGGCTGGGCGCTCGAGCCTGCCGCGATCCCCAGCAATGACAGGCAGCACAAACGGAATGACGGCATTTCGCTACTCCTCCCCTGGTCCGGCGCCCCGGGAAAGGAAGCGGCGGACCGAGGCGTACAGGCTTACAGCTTCAGGCGGACGCGCGCGCCATAAGTGCGCGGCCGGGTGAAGAAGCGGGTATTGTCGAACTGGGTGATGATGATCGCGGACTCGTGAATGGCGTTGGTCAGATTGTTGATATAGCCCTCGACTCGCACCTTGCCGTCGCGGCCATGCGAGTAACCTGCGCCCAGATCGAACGTCCAGTAACCATTGACCTTGTCATCGAGCCGGCGCCGCGGATTGTCCGGATTCTGGAAATCCTCACCGTTGAAGATCGTCATGAACTGCGACGAGCGATAGCCCGCCGACAGGACATAATCGGCCTTGCCGCTGCCAACGTTGAAGCTCTGACCGAGCGACGCATTCATCTGGAACCGCGGGGTGCGCGGCAGGCGCTTGTTGGCAATCGACTGGAACACCGCTTCGTCGGGCGCAACGTCGGCCTGGAAGCGGAAATCCTGGATCTCGCGCGACTTCTTGATCTTGGCCTCGAGCCACAAGGCGTTGACGTCGAGGTTGATGTTGTACGGCAACTGGATTCCAGCTTCGATATTGGCCCCGTAAATTGCCGAGCTGGCGGCATTGTAACTGTACGAAATGACCAACGCGCCGCTGCTGTTGGGCGGCAGCGATGCCCCCGGGATATTGCTCAGGTCAAGCGCCTGCGCCACCGACAGCAACGACGTCAGCACCTGGTCCTTATACTGGTTGTAGAACAGCGAGCCGTTGACCTTGGTCCGCATGCCCCCGAGGTAGAAGATGTTCTTCGACCCCAGCTCGTACAATGTGACCTTTTCCGGCTTGTAGGTCGGGGCGACACCAAGGTCGCCGAGGTTATCGTTGAACCCGCCCGATTTGTGGCCGGTGGTGACGAGGGCATAGACCAAAGACTTGTCGCCAAGGTCATATTCGCCGCGCAGCCGCCAATCGACGAACTTCTGGTGCATCTTGCCCGTCTGCCGGAAAATCTGGTTGGCGAACGGCAGGGCGTAAGTATATTGGCCGCTCGGCTCGAAGCCGTTGCAGACCAGGCCGTCGCCGGTGATTGTATCGAAGCACAACGGCACGCCGGGGACGGTCCCGAAATGGCCGGGCACGATGCCGTTGGCGAAGATGTCGTCGATATTGTCGCGCACGCCGAACTGCTGAACGCCGTTGAGATAGAAGGCCAAGGCCTCGTCATCCGACACGGTGCCATTGCCATTGGTATCGGGGTTGAAGATGGTCCGGTTGCGACCGGCGAACTGGAACCCTTCGGTGCCGACGCGGACCCCCAGGCAGCAGTTGAAATTGCCGTCGCCAATGGCGAAGCCATAGCGCGCCGCCACGCCTTCGCGCGACTTGCGATCGTCGGTAAAGCGGATGCCCGCGGTCAGCCGCGCTTTGGGCGTTACCGAATAGGTTGCGTCGGCGAACAGGCCATAGCTCTTGGCGTTGACGTCGGGCATGTTGAACTCGACGCCCTGGAAGAACGGCCCGCGATCGCCGGTCGAGGCGAGGAAGGCATATTGGTCTTCCTTGAAGAAATTCGCACCCACGCTCCAGATCAATGGACCCGAGTCATTGTGCAGCCGAAGTTCGTGATAGTGCGACTTAGAATCGGTCAGCGATTCAAAGCGCGAGAAATTGTCGAGCTCTTCCTCGAGCGTCCCGGGGAGCACCGCCAAATTGTCGAGCACGCCGGGATAATTGGGCGAGATTGGGGTGGTTGCCTTATAATCCGAATTCACATGGCGGTAGCTGCCAACATAATCGAGCTTGGCAAAACCCATGTCGTAGGTCGCCTCGAACCGCACGCCCCAATGCTTGATGTTGAGGTCGGGCGTGATCCCGCGGGCGATGACCTCACGCGGGTTTTTGATGTCGTCGGGGTCGATGCCATTGCCAAGCGGATTGGCGTAATTGGTGCCGGTCCAGCCGGTGCCGGTTTCGTGCATATAATCGGCGGCCAGCAGGAAGCGCAATTTGTCGCTCGGCTTCCACAGGATTTGTGCACGCGCGGCGCTATTATCCTCGGCTTCGGCAACCCCGATGTCGCGCACCGGGCCGACATTCTTGTAATAACTGTCATGCGCCAGCGCGAGGCCCGACAGGCGGATCGCGGCGGTGTCGCCAAGCGGGATGTTGAGCATCCCGCGCACGACCTTCTGGTCGTAATTGCCATATTCGCCCTCGATCTCGGCGTCCCATACGCCCAGTCCCGGTTTCCAGGTGATGACGTTGACCGATCCGGCGGTGGCGTTGCGGCCACGCAAGGTGCCCTGTGGCCCGACGTTCACTTCGACCCGCTGGATATCGAAAAAGGCCGATCCGATGCCGGCCGGACGCGGCAGATAGACGCCATCCCAATGAGTCGCTGCGGCGGGGTCGCCAAGCTCGGTATTGTTGCTCGACCCGATGCCGCGAATCCACACTTCGCGGTTGACGCCATTGTTAGCCACGGTCAGCCCGGGCAGGACATCGTTGAGATCGGAAATATTCTGGATGCCGCGCTTTTTCAGGTCATCGCCCGAAAAGGTCGCTGCCGTGCCAGCATAGCTTTGCAGCGTCTGCTCGCGGCGTTCCGCAGTGACGACGATCGCATCTTCTTCATCGTCCTGGGCGGCAGCGGGGTCGACCGGTTTGCTGGCCGAGTCCGCGACCGGTTCGGCGGGCGCCGGCGCGGCGTCTTGCGCCTGAGCAGTGGACGCCGCCAGAAGTGCGCCGAACGATACGCCCAGCACAAGCGTGTTACGAAGCTTTCGCATGATGCCCCATCTCCCCAAAAATTGATGGTCGGTATTCCGACTCGATTTTGTAACATATCAAAATTGTGAACGCTCACAATAGCTAAATGTGAGCGCTCACAAACTATCTTCATTGAGTGTTGCATCTAGGTTATGGCAGCGAGTGGATCGAGGGGGATTAGTGAAGCCGGTGGCACTGACAATCGAACATGTTGCAGAAGCGGCTGGCGTCTCGCGCCAGACGGTGTCGCGAGTCATCAACAATCGCCCCAACGTCAAGGATGCCGTGCGCCATCGGGTCCGCGCGGCGATCGATCGGCTGGGCTATGTCCCCAATCTCAGTGCGCGGCGGATGGCGGGTGCGCGCTCATACCTCATCCTCGCCGTCAACGATCGCCAGCGGACGCTCGAAAATTGGCAGGCCGGACGCGGCAACGATTGGGTCGACCAGATGCTGTACGGCGGGATGACCGAATGCGAGCGCCATCATTATCACCTGGTGTTCGAACTGATCGACACCGCCGGCGACAAGGCGGTCGCCGACCTTGCTGCAATCACCAGCGCGCTGCGCCCCGACGGGGTAATCCTGACCCCGCCGCATTGCGATGATTCTGCGCTTACCGCCTTGCTTGCCGAACGCGCAATTCCGTGCGCCCGCGTCGGCCATCGCACCGGCGATGGCTGCGTCGATGTGCATATGGATGAGGAAGGCGCGGCGGCGGCGGCGGCGGGGCATTTGCTTGATCTCGGCCATCGCCATCTGGCTTATGTTGCGGGCGCGCCCAATTATGGCAATTCGGCGCGGCGCGTCGCGGGTTTTCGTGCCGCTTTGTCCGCCGCAGGCGCGCCCGAGGGATTGATCGGCAATGGCGACTTCAAGTTCGATACCGCCGCGCGGGTGATCGACGAAATGCTCGGCCGCGCGACCCCGCCGACCGCGATCATCGCCGACAATGACGAAATGGCGTTCGCCGCGCTCCACGTCGCCGATCGCCGCGGGCTCAAGGTGCCGCGCGACCTGTCGGTGGTCAGTTTCGAAGATACGCCGGGCGTGCGTTTCAGCGTGCCGCCATTGACTGCGATCCGCCAGCCGACCGCTGGGATGATCGCCACCGCGTGCAAGCAATTGATCGCGATCAGTCATGGCGACGCCAGCAACGGCATTTTCGAGCTGCCGTTCGAACTGATCCAGCGCGCAAGCACCGGGCCGATCGCGGCGTGACCGGTGCCGCGCCGGGGGCGGCGGCGCGGGCTGAACGATCCTATGTGCTGGCCGTCCTCGGCGCGCACCTCGCCTTCATGCCCTTGTTCGCCTTGCTGCTGCCCCGCCGGGTCAACGACATTGCGCCGGGATCGGCGGTTGCCACGCTCAGCTGGCTGTTGCTGGTTGGCGGAATCGTCGCCAGCGTCGCGCACATCGCGGCGGGCAAATTGAGCGATCATTGGTGCGCGCGCTTCGGCCAGCGGCGCGGGCTGGTGGCGATTGGCACGGCGGCGGTGGTCGGGGCCTACGCGCTGTTTGCGTGGGCGACCGACGTGCGCTCCTTGTTCGCGGCGATCATCGTTTTTCAGCTGGCGCTCAACCTGATGTTCGCGCCGTTGGGGGCGATGCTGACCGATCATGTCGCCGACGAGCGCAAGGGCCGGGTCGCGGCGATGATGAATTCGGCACTTCCCTTGTCCGCCATTGGCACCAGCCTTGCCGCGGCGCTGTTTCCGATCGACGGGGCGGGCGGGTTCCTGTTCGTCGGTGCGCTCAGCGCCGGTACCGCACTGCCGCTGATCCTCACTGCGCATCTCCCGCGTGTCGCGGCAACGCCGCGCGCCGCGGCCGGGCCGATGCTGGCGATCGCGTGGCCCGATTTCGCGCGGGTCTGGGTCGCGCGCCTGCTGATCCAAAGCGGCGCGGCGTTCCTGCTCAACTTCTTCTATCTGTTCGTCGCCAGCCGCCCGGCGATGACCGGATCGGCGGCGTCGCGGGCGTTTGGAATGATGGCCGCGTTGTCGGTGGTCGCGTCGGTCAGCGCGGCGCTGGTGGCGGGGGCCTGGTCCGACCAGCGACGGACCCGCCGCCGGCCGATGATCGGCGGTGCACTGGCCTGCGCGCTGTCGCTCGCGATCCTTGCCGGTGCGGATGGCTGGCCGATGATGATCATCGGCTATGTCCTGTTCAACGCCGGGCTGACGATATTCCTGTCGGCCGATTCGGCGCTGGTCGCGCAATTGCTAGGTGGGCATCCCCGACGCGGCGAATATCTCGGCTATATGAATCTCACCAACACCTTGCCGGCAATCGTCGTCCCGGCGCTCGCGCTCGGCATGCTCGCGCAAACCCCGCAAATCGATTGGTCGCTGGGATTTTCGGGGGCAGGGCTGCTCGCACTGGCGGCCGGGCTGCTGGTGACGCGGATCCGGACGATCGACTGATCCCGGCAATCGCGTTGCAGGCTGGTGACCCCTACGGGAATCGAACCCGTGTTACCGCCGTGAGAGGGCGACGTCCTAACCGCTAGACGAAGGGGCCGTCTGGCCGAGGGGGCGCATATGGTCGAGCCGTGCCGCTCCGTCAACCGACTCACCCGGCGGCGCGCAAGCCCCCGCGCTGCGCCGCGATCCACGCCAGCATCGTCTCCGCAATCCGCGGGCCCGCCTGGCCGTCGCCATAGGGCAGGCTCGGGCGGCTCATCGTCGCGCGCATTGCCGGGTCGGTCAGGCGCATCACCAGCGCGATGATCCGGTCGCGCGTCGTCCCGGCCAGGATCATGTTGCCGCTGGCGATCCCCTCGGGCCCTCGGTCTTGTCGCGCAGCACCAGCAACGGCACGCCCAGTGCCGGCGCTTCCTCCTGCACCCCGCCCGAATCGCTCAGTATAAGGTCGGACGATCGCATCGCCGCAATCATTTCCGCGTGGCTCAGCGGCGCGAGCAATTCGACCGCCTCGTTTGGCCGAACCGCTTTGGTCATGGCCTCGGCGACCGTCGGGTTGGTGTGCAGCACGACCCTGATGCTGACCGCCTCGCGCCGCGCCAGTTGGTTGAGCGCGGCGGCCACGGCGCGCATCGGCTTCCCCCAATTTTCGCGCCGGTGGCATGTCACCAGCAGCCGCAGCCGCCCGCCCGCGACGGACTCACCCGCCGGCTCCAGCCGGTCGAGCACCGCGAACAAGGCGTCGATCCCGGTATTGCCGGTGACGCTGACCACGCCCTGCACATGATCAGCGCGCAAATTGGCGGCGCTGGTCTGGGTCGGGGCGAACAGCAAGCTCGACAAGCGGTCGATGGTGACTCGATTCTGCTCCTCGGGCCACGGCATGGCTGGGTCGAAACTGCGCAGCCCCGCCTCGACATGCGCCACCGGCACGCCCGCCGCAAAGCCGGCCATCGCCCCGCCCAGCGCGCTCGACGTATCGCCTTGCACCACCAGAAGGGCCGGCGGGTCGGCGAGCATCGCGCCCACGGCGCGCGCGACCATGTCCGAATGCGCCATCGGGTTGCGCTGCCCGGGACAATCAAGCGCGACCCGCTCGAACCGGCCGAGCCCATGATCGGCGGGGTCGATCGGATGTTGCCCGGTCAGCAACCGGCGCGGGGCGCAGCCTCTTGCCGCAAGGGCAAAGACGACGGGTGCCAATTTGATCGCTTCCGGGCGGGTTCCGACCACAAGGTCGATACGCGGGTAACTCACATTCCCCCTAGCTCGGCCCCGCGATCATGGCGGCGCCCGCGCCGATGCGCAAGCTGGCGTTAGCAATTGACCCGCTATAGAAAGGTCGTGAAGGCGCGCTTCGAACGATGCGCCGTCCGGGGGGATAGAGTGATACGGTCTTCAACGTCGGCAGGCGCTCAATGCTGATTGCGCAAATCACCGATTTGCACATCGGCTTCGACCGCGACAATCCGCACGAGCTCAATATTCGCCGGCTCAACCTGGTGATCGACCAGCTCAACGCGATGACTCCCAAGCCCGATTTGCTGATCGTCAGTGGCGATCTGGTCGAAAATGGCGATGACCAGCGCGCCTATCGCCACATGGAATCCCTGGTCAAGCGCTGGCAGGGGCCCTTGCTGTGGGCGGTCGGCAATCACGACAGCCGCGATGGCCTGCGCGCCGTGCTGCCCGAAGTCCCGCTCGATGAGAATGGCTTCATCCAATATGAGGCCGAGTATGGCGGCCTGCGCTTTGTCGTCGTCGACACGCTCGATGTAGGCCGTCACGGCGGCATGGTGTGCGAGGCGCGGGCGAAATGGCTCAAGGCCCGCCTGCGCGAGAAACCCGACGTCCCGACGGTCATCGTCATGCACCATCCGCCGGTCGATACCGGGATCGAATGGATGAGCGCCTTGTCGTGCGAAGAATGGGTGATGCGGGTGGAGAAAGTGATCCGCCCCGCCAAACAGGTCGTTGCCATCATCGCCGGCCACGTCCATCGCCCGATCGCCACCGGCTTTGCGGGCAAAAGGCTGGTGGTCTGCGCCTCGACCGCTCCATTGGTCGCGCTCGATCTGGAGGCGGTCGACCCGCTCCACCCTGACGGCCGCGCCCTGATCATCGGCGACGCGCCGGCTTACGCCATCCATTACTGGGACGGCACCACCTTCCTCAGCCATTTCGAAATCGCCGGCCCGCGCAACGTGATCGCGACCTACAGCAGCAACCTCCAGCCGATGATGAAGGCGTTCCTGGAGGAAAGAGGGACGGGGTGAGGGATGGGGGCGCTCGCGACCCGTTGCAGACATTAGGCCCAAGTGGCACGAGGCGCACCATGCACAATGGCAATGACGACCTCTTGGATGCGAAAACAATCCAGAAGAAGGTAAAATCCCTCGCTCACCAATTAGGCCGAGAGGACTTCACTATCGCAAGCCGACCAAGGGGTGACGGCTCGCCCTACATTGAAGTGGGAGATGCCTACTACTTCATCGTCGAGGAACGTGGCGTTGAGCTTGAGAGGCGAAAGACCGGCGATTTGGATGAGCTTCTCTACTGGGCTATGCGAGCCTTAACCTTCTCCTTGTCGTGGGAGTACGAGTTGCGCAATCGGAGTGAAGGAGCGGACAGTCGGAGACAAGCCTTCGCCAAGGAACTCGAACTGCCGGAGTTACTGTCGCCCGCGTGGGCCAAGCGACGCGGGGCCGAATATGAGGAGATCTTGAGGACCAATCCTTTCCACGACAGCTAAAGTTCGCTCCCCACTCATTCCCGCCCCTACCGAAAATTGTCGGCGTAGGCCTGTAGCTTGAGCACCACCGGCGGGGCGGGGATGATGTGGACGTCATAGCCCTTGGTCTTGGCATAGGCCAACGCCTCGTCCTTGCTGTCGAAGCTCAGGCGCAGCTGGGTTTCGGTGTCGCCGCTTCCGGCCCATCCGGTCAGCGGATCGGGCTTGAGCGCCTCTTTGCGCTCGATCTCGAGCGTCCAGCGGCCGGCCTTGGCCTTGCCCGACTGGGTGGTCTTGCGTTGCTCTTCGATGATCCGTGCGGTCGTCATGGCGGATCGATTGGCGCAAGGGCGGCGCGGAATCAAGTCGCGAGTGTCAGCTTCTTGGGCGCTTGGTCCGCAGCGTCGGCGGCGCGCTCGCCGGATCGTCGGGCCACGGGTGCCGCGGGTAGCGACCGCGCATTTCCTTCGCCACCTCGCGCCATGATCCGGCCCAGAAAGCGGGCAGATCGCGAGTCGTCTGGATCGGCCGGTGCGCCGGGCTGGTGATCGCCAGCGTCAGCGGCACCCGCCCGCCGCCGACCATCGGATGCGCTTTCAGCCCGTAGAGCGCCTGCGCGCGAACCTCGACCGTCGGGCCGCCCGGCGCAGCATAGTCGATCGGATGGCCCGCGCCCGCTGGCGAGGTGAAATGCGTTGGCGCGAGCTTGTCGATCGCCTGCGTCGCCGGATAGCCGAGCAGCCCGTCGAGCGCATGGCGAAGCGCGCCTGGGTCGAGCGTATCGAGCCGCCGCTTGCCGCTCAGCAACGGCGCGAGCCATTCGTCGAGCCGCTTCAGCAACGCCGCATCGCCCAGATCGGGGACCGCCGCATCATGCCCCCGCGCGAACCCCGCCCGCTGGCGAAGCGCGACCGCGCTGTCGCTCCACGGCAATATCGCCAGCCCATGCCGCTTTACCGCCGCAAACAACCCCGCCTCGATCGCCGCCTGGTCGGGCTTGGGGTCAGGCGCCGACGATAATCGGATTGAACCCAGCCGCCGGCCTTTAGTGGCGCTGATCGCCGACGTCGCGGGGTCGAACCGAACCTCGGTAAACGCCTCGATCGCATCGCCGAACAAATCCTCGACATCGCTCAACTCAATCGCCGCTGCACTAAGAATCCGCGCGCCAGAAGCCGCCCCCGCCACCTCGGCCACCGCCAGCCACTCGCTCCGCGCCAATGGCGACGCCGGATCCAGCCGAAACCCGCGCCCGCCGACCGACTGCCACTGCTCGCCGGAAGAATCACGGCGCCGCGACAGGCGCTCGGGGAAGGCTAGGGCGATGGCGAGGGCGAGGCTATATTCTCCCCTCCCTCTTTCAGGGAGGGGTTGGGGGTGGGTGCGCCGCAGGCGCCTCGCTTCGCTCGTACCCACCCCTAGCCCCTCCCTTGAAGTAGGGAGGGGAACTGATCGCGCCCACCGCCCCGCCATCCTTCTCGCCGCCTCGGCCCGCACCCCGCGATCCCCCCGCCAGCGCCGGTGCCGCACCTCGAGATCCGCGTCATTCCCGCCCAGTCCGCGCTCGGTCAGCAGCACAGCGACCTCCGCCGCCGCTTCCCCGAACCCGCGCGCCCGCGCTTCAATCAGCATATGCGCCAGCCGCGGGTCGAGCGGGATCGCCGCCACGGCTTTGCCATGCGCCGTCAGCCGCCCGTCGCCGTCCACCGCCCCGATCCGCACCAGCCGTGCCCGCGCTTCGTCGAGCGCCGCAGCGGGCGGCGCGTCGAGGAACGGCAGCCGCGCTGGGTCGCGCTCGCCCCACTGCAGGCACGTTAGCAATAAGCTCGACAGATCGGCTTCTAGAATCTCCGGCGGATCGTGCGCGGGGAGCGCAGCAGTCGCCGCTTCCTCCCACAATCGGATCGCCACCCCCGGCGCCTGCCGCGCCGCGCGCCCGGCGCGCTGGGTAATCGCCGCCTGGCTTGCCCGCTCGGTCACCAGCCGGGTCAGCCCCGCACCACGATCGTAACGCGGCCGCCGCGCCAGTCCGCTGTCAATCACGATCCGCACGTCGTCCAAGGTCAGGCTGGTCTCGGCGATGCTGCTCGCCAGCACCAGCTTGCGCGTCCCCGGTGCGGGCGGGGCAAGCGCGGCGCGCTGGGCGGCTGGATCAATCTGCCCGTGCAGCCGGTGGAGCACGACATTCGACGGGAGATTGCCAAGCGCCTCCGCCGTTCGCTCAATCTCCGCCACCCCCGGCAAAAACGCCAGCAATGACCCGTCATGCTCGCTTAGCGCGCGGCGGATCGCGCCCGCCATCTGCGGCTCGATCCGCGCCCTAGGGTCGCGCCCGTCGTACAGGATGCTGAGCGGATAGCTCTTGCCCTCGCTCTCGATCTTGGGCGGCTCGCCGAGCAAGCCCGCAAACCGCGCGCTATCCAACGTCGCCGACATCGCCACGATCCTGAGATCAGGCCGCAATTCAGCCGCCGCATCCAGCGTCAGCGCCAGCGCCAGATCGCTGTCGAGGCTGCGCTCATGCACTTCGTCGAACAGCAATGCCGAAACCCCTGCCAGCTCCGGATCGCCTTGTAATCGGCTAAGAAAAACTCCGTGGGTCATCGCGATCACCCGGCTCGCCTTGCCCACCTTGCTGTCGAGCCGCGTGATATAGCCAACCGCCGCTCCGACCGCCTCGCCGCGCTCTTTCGCCATGAACTCGGCGGCCGATCGCGCCGCCAGCCGCCGCGGGACGAGCAGCAGCACCTGTCCATCGCACCATGCCTCGCCGAGCAACGCCGGTGCCACCCGCGTCGTCTTGCCCGCCCCCGGCGGCGCGACCAGCAACGCCCGCGACCCATCGCGCAGCGCAGTCAGCAACTCGGGCAGGACATCGTCGATCGCGAGGCGGGTCAACCGACTATTGCGGTATCTCGACATGCCCGCCGAAGCCGAACCGCATCGCGCTCAGCAATTGGTCGGCATAGCTATATTCGACCCGGCTTCGGTAGCGCGCGAACAGGCTCGCGGCGAGCACGTCGATCGGCACAGATTCCTCCATCGCCGCATCGATGGTCCAGCGTCCTTCGCCCGAATCCGCGACCCGGCCGGAAAATTGCTTGAGGCTGGGGTCCTTGGCCAAGGCGATCGCGATCAGGTCGAGTAGCCACGATGAAATCACGCTCCCGCGCCGCCACACTTCGGCGATGTCGCTCAGGTTTAGATCGAACTTCTCGCCATCGGGAAGCCCGTCATTGTTGCGGTGCTTCAGGATGTCGAAGCCCTCGGCATAGGCCTGCATGATGCCATATTCGATGCCGTTGTGGACCATCTTGACGAAGTGCCCGGCGCCCGATGGTCCGGCGTGGATATAGCCTTTTTCGGCGAGCCATTCGGTCGGTGCGGTATCGGCGCGTGCAGTCCGCGGGATCGTCCCCTCACCCGGTGCCAGCGTGGTCAGGATTGGCCCAAGTGCATCGACCGCCTCCTTCGGCCCGCCGACCATCATGCAATAACCGCGATCGAGCCCCCACACCCCGCCCGACACGCCGACATCGACGTAATGAATCTGTTGTCCGGCGAGCGATTTGCCGCGCCGCACATCGTCTTTCCAGAAGCTGTTGCCGCCATCGATGACGATGTCGCCCGGCTTGGCCAGCGCCGCAATCTGGCCGACCACGCCCTCGGTAATCTCGCCTGCGGGAAGCATCACCCAAAAGATTGCCGGACTGCTGAGCTTGCCTGCCAGTTCGTCAAGGCTCGCCGCGCCGGTCGCGCCCTCGTTGACGAGACCGGCCACTGCCGCTGGGTCGCGGTCATAGGCGACGACGTCATGCCCGCCGCGCATCAGCCGCCGCGCCATGTTGCCGCCCATCCGCCCAAGCCCGATCATGCCGAGTTTCATGCCCGCTTCCTTCTCTCGCTTAAAGCGCCATAGCAGCCGTGATGCCGACGGTCATGCCGACGGTTCGTTCCAGCCGAATACATCCTCCAGCCCGACCCCGAACAGGCGTGCAATGCGGAAACTGGTTTCAAGGCTCGGGGAGTAGCGACCCTGCTCGATGGCGATAATCGTCTGGCGGGTGACTCCGACAGCGCCTCCCAGCGCGGCCTGACTCATCTGGCTGTGCTGTTCACGCAGTTCGCGGACTCGGTTGGTGATCGGTGGCCGCTTGGACATGGCTCAAACTGATCGCCGAAAGAACAGGATTTGCGCGCCATATTCCGCGATCTGGCTAAGGATAAGACAGGTCAGGACGATATGGAACATCTTGCTTCCATCTTGCGTGACAATGAATTGGCCCAGTCCAACGACCACGCCGCTAGCAAGCACATATGACGCGAAATGCCCCGCCTTGTCGGTAATCTGTCGTTCGCGTTCGTCAGCGGGGGTCAGTGCCTCTCCCGGTGATGCAATTGCCAAAATCACCTGCGTCGCGATCGACCCGACGATTGCAATCAGCACAAACACAATCGCGGCGGTGGCAGGTGGGGCACCGGCAGACGCAATCAGGGTAATGTAAACCGCCCCTGCCACTAACAGCAGGGCACCCATTGCCCACGCAGATTTTTCGCGAAACGACATCTGGAAACTCCTTCATGTAAAAATTCTTTTACACAAATGGAGAAGATTAACACTCTTGTCAAATATTTTTTACATCAATCAATACGCTCGCGCCACCGCAAATTCTGCCGCTTCGACCATCGCCGCCTTCGCGCGTCCGTTGGGGAAAGGGGCAAGTGCGTCGATTGCGCGGCGGGCGTACAGCCGCGCGCGTTCCATCGTGTCGGCCAGCGCGCCGCTCGACCCGACCAGTCTGATCGCTTCGGCCAAATCCTCGTCCGAGGCACGGGTGCCGGCCATCGCCGCCGCCCAGAAGGCGCGCTCGGGCTCGCTGCCCCGGGCATAGGCCAGGATCACCGGCAGGGTCATCTTGCCGTCGCGAAAGTCGTCGCCCTGGCCCTTGCCCATCGTCGCCGCGTCGGACGAATAATCGATCGCATCGTCGACCAACTGGAAGGCAACGCCAAGGTTGCGGCCGAAGCTGTCGAGCGCCGCCTCGGCCTCGTCGCCCGCCTCGGCCACGACCGGCGCGATCCGGCACGCGGCGGCGAACAAGGCGGCGGTCTTGGCGGCGATGATGCTTAGATAATGATCCTCGTCGGTGTCGATTCGCCGCTGGGCGGTCAACTGGTCGACCTCGCCCTCGGCGATCACCGCGCTGGCGTGGCTCAAAATCTTGAGCACCTTCAAACTGCCGTCCTCGACCATCAGTTCGAACGCGCGGGAAAACAGGAAGTCGCCGACCAATACGCTCGCCGGGTTGCCCCAGATCAGGTTGGCGGCGGTCTTGCCGCGCCGCATCCCCGATCCGTCGACGACATCGTCGTGGAGCAGGGTCGCGGTATGGATGAATTCGACGGCGGCGGAGAGCTTGTGGTGTCGGGTTCCGGGATAATCGCACAACGCCGCGCTCGCCAGCGTCAGCATCGGCCGCATCCGTTTGCCGCCACCCGCGATCAAATGGCCGGCCAGCTCGGGGATCAGCGCGACTTTGGACTGCATCCGGTCGAGGATTACGGCATTGACGGCATTCATGTCGGCAGCGACGAGCTGGACCAAAGGCTCGAGGCTCGGCTCGCCGCGATCGTTGAGGCTGTGGACGGTCGCGGACACGGTCGCTGCCCTAGCGGCCCGAACGCGGCTTGGCCAGCACCGGATCGCTGGCGGCAACCGGCGCTTCGGGCAGGCTGAGCGTCACCAGCAGCCCGCCCAGGTCCTCGCTTTCGCTCAAGGCCACCGACCCGCCGTAAATCTCGACCACGTCGCGGACGATGGCGAGGCCAAGGCCGGTGCCGGGCTTGCCGGTGGTGTCGAGCCGCGCGCCGCGGTCGAAGATCGCTTGGCGCTCGGCGGCGGGGATGCCCGAGCCGTCATCCTCGACCTCGATCGCCACCAGCCCGGCGGCGGCGCGTGACACGGTGACGAACACCCGCCCGCCACCATATTTGGCGGCATTTTCGATCAGATTGCCGAACATTTCGTCGAGATCCTGCCGCTCGACCCTGACGGCGGCGGTGCGGTCGCCATCGATATCGACGGTTACCGCCGGGTACAGCCGCGACACCGCCCGTTCGACCGCTTCCAGGCTGTCCCACACCGTCGCGCGGGCCTGCGCCGATGATCGGCGGCCGATCGCGCGGGCGCGGGCCAGATGGTGATCGACCTGCCGCCGCATCGTCGTCGCCTCGCGGCAGACGGTGTCGGCCAGATCGGGCGCCTGCGCGGTGGCAGCGTTGGTGATCACGGTCAGCGGGGTCTTGAGCGCATGCGCCAAATTGCCCGCGTGACGCCACGCTTCCTCGGCTTGCTCCTCGCCATGCGCCAGCAGCGCATTGATCTCCTGAACCAACGGATCGACCTCGCGCGGGAAATTTTCGGCGATTCTTTGCTGGCGGCCGGTGCGGATCGCGATCACCTCGGTCCTCACCCGGCGCAATGGCCACAGCCCGTAACTCGCCTGCAACGCCACCAGAACCAGCAGGCCAAGCCCGAGCGCGGCCAGGCTGCGGATCAACGTCTTGCGGAACTCGCCGATCTGCCGGTCGAGGATTTCGCGCGATTGCGCCACCTGGAAGCGCCACCGCACCGACGATCCGGGCAGGATCACGTCGCGTTCGACCACCCGCAACGGCTCGCCCGCAAATTCGGGGCTGTCGTAATGATGAAGCTCGATGTCTTTGTGCCCCGATTCGACCTTCAGCCGCCGGTCCCACAGCGAGCGCGACGGAAACGCATCGGTGCCAGCACCCGAAATCTGGAAATAAATCCCCGAATAAGGCTCGAGAAAGCGTTGGTCGGCGGGCGCGCGGCTGAATTTCACTTCGCCGTCGGGGCCGATCTCGGAGCTCGCGATCAGCGCCTTGTTGAGAATATATTCGAGCTGCTTGTCGAACGTCTCGACCAAGGATCCAGTGAGCACCCGATCAAGCGCGAACCCGCCACCGAGCAGCAACACCCCGATCCACAGCGCCGCCACCCCGATCAGCCGCCGGGTAAGCGATGTCATGCCGCGCCGTTCCCTCACGACCGGCTCGGCCGGGAGGGCATTGTTCAAGCGGCGGGGTCCTCGAGGCTATAGCCGAGGCCGCGGATGGTGGTGATCGTGTCGGCACCCAGTTTCTTGCGGATTCGCGTCACGAACACTTCGATGGTGTTCGAATCGCGATCGAAATCCTGGTCGTAAATATGCTCGATCAGTTCGGTCCGGCTGACCACCTTGCCCTTGTGGTGCATCAAATAGGACAGCAATTTATATTCCTGCGCGGTCAGCTTGATCGGCTCCCCGGCGCGGCTGACCTTGCCCGATCGCGTGTCGAGGCGGATGTCGCCCGCCACCAGCTCCGAACTCGCATTGCCCGACGCACGGCGGATCAGCGCCCGCAGGCGCGCGATCAATTCCTCAGTCTGGAACGGTTTCGCCAGATAATCGTCGGCGCCGGCATCGAGGCCCGCGACCTTGTCCGACCAGCTGTCGCGCGCGGTCAGCACCAGCACGGGCATCTTGCGGCCTTCCTTTCGCCAGCGATCGAGCACGGTCAGCCCGTCGACTTCGGGCAGGCCGAGATCGAGCACCACCGCGTCATATTGTTCGGTCTGGCCGAGATAATGGCCGTCTTCGCCGTCGGTGGCGAGGTCGACGGCATAGCCCGCGCCTTCCAGCGTGGAGCGCAACTGGCGACCGAGATTGGGTTCGTCCTCGACGATCAGGACCCGCATTGAGATATTCCCCTGCAAAATTCGTTTCGCGTGCTTAACACATGCCAAGCTGAACGGTTGCTTGGTTCAGCGCAAGCAAGACAAGATTGGGAACGACAGGGCGAAAGAATCAGGCGTTTAGCGCGAGCGCCCGACGATTCGGCCGGTCGCGGCATCGACGTCGACCCAGATCACGCGGCCATTGCGCATGAACTTCAGCCGATACGTCTCGCCGCGAAATTCGGGGCCGAGATATTCGGCGTCGCCAAACTCGCGCGCGACCCGGTCGCGGATCTGCGGCAAGGGAATGGCGCGACCTTCGGTGGTGGCGCGGAACGCCTGGTCCTGGTCGCGCGGACGGTCGGCCAGCGCCGGGCCGGTCAGGAAGCCTGCTGCAAGCGCAGCGGCAAGGAGGGGACGCAACATGGTCATAAACAAATCTTTCTGTGCCGCCTTCCTACGGGCCAAGCTTTGAATGACTTATGAATGGGCTGATTGCTATCATTCATGGGGCCACGTGACGACTGCTTAATGCTGGGCTAGGCGCTGGCGCATGGCACCCCCCATCTTATCCTATGAAAAACTCGGCCTCCACCAGGGCGAAGGTTGGCTGTTTCGCGATCTCGACCTCTATGTCGGCCCGCGTGACCGGCTGGCGCTAATCGGCCGCAATGGCGCGGGCAAGACCACCCTGCTCAAATGCCTCGCGGGGACGATCGAGACCGATCTCGGGCAGCGGACCATCGTTCCGGGCACGCGAGTCGTCCTGCTCGAGCAGGATCCCGACATGACCGCATATCCGACGCTCGAAGATTGGGTGCTGGGCGGGGAGGGGCCGCCGCAACCGCACGAGGCCGCTTCTATCGCCGACCAGATCGGAATCGACCTCGCCCGCCCGACCGCCACGGCCAGCGGCGGCGAGCGCCGCCGCGCAGCGATCGTCCGTGCCTTGGCGCAGGACCCCGACGTTCTCCTGCTCGACGAGCCGACCAACCATCTCGATCTTGGCGCGATCGACTGGCTCGAACAATATTTGATGCGTTTCAAGGGCGCGTTCATCGTCATCAGCCACGATCGCACGTTCTTGGCGCGGCTAACCAAAAGCTGCATCTGGCTTGACCGCGGCAGCCTTCGCCGGGCGGAAATCGGGTTCGGCGGGTTCGATGCCTGGACCGAGGCGGTCTATGCCGAGGAAGAACGCGCCGCCGACAAGCTCGACGCCAGGTTGAAGCTCGAGCTCCACTGGCTCCAGCGCGGAGTCACCGCGCGGCGCAAGCGCAACCAGGGCCGCCTCGCCAAGCTCCACGAAATGCGCGCCCAGCGCGCTGCAATGCTCGGGCCGGCCGGTGCCGCCAAGCTCGGCCTCGCGCGCGATGACGTGAAGACCAAGGTCGTGATCGACGCGGAAGCTGTCACCAAATCGTTCGATGACCGCACCATCATCCGCGACTTCTCGCTCCGCATCACACGCGGTGACCGCATCGGGTTGGTCGGCGCCAATGGCACTGGCAAGACTACCTTGCTCAAATTGCTCAACGGTGAGCTCGCCCCCGACAGTGGCAAGGTGACCAAGGCCAAGTCGCTCTCGGGCATCGTCATCGACCAGCAGCGCAAACTGATGTCGCCCGAGCGCCGCGTCCGCGATGTGCTGGCGGAGGGCGGCGACTGGATCGAGGTGCGCGGGGTCAAGAAGCACATCAAGGGCTATTTGAAGGAATATCTGTTCGACCCGTCGCTGACCGAGGCGCCGATCGGTACCTTGTCCGGCGGCGAGCGGTCGCGCCTGTTGCTCGCCCGCGAATTCGCGAGAGCATCCAACCTGCTGGTACTCGACGAGCCGACCAACGATCTCGACCTCGAAACCCTCGACCTGCTGCAGGAAGTGATCGCCGACTATGACGGCACCGTCCTCATCGTCAGCCACGACCGCGACTTCCTCGACAAGACGGTTACCGTCACGCTCGGCCTCGATGGATCGGGCAAGGTCGACATCGTCGCCGGCGGTTATGAGGATTGGGTGAAACGAAAAACCGCGCCCGTCCCCCGCGCTCCGGCGAAAGCCGGAGCCTTGGCGGGCACGAATACAAAGTCTTCCCCGGTCAGCAAGAAGCTAAGCTTCAAAGACCAGCGCGATCTCGATCGGCTCCCGGCCGAAGTCGAGCGCCTCGAACGCGAAATCGCCGCCGCCGAAACCGCGCTCCACGATCCCGATCTGTTCATGAAGCATCCCGACAAATTCGCCGCCTTGACCAAAAGCATCGATTCCAAGCGCGCCGAAAAAGACGCCGCCGAAGCGCGCTGGCTCGAAGTCGCGGAAATGGCCGAAGCGTTGGCCGCCTAGGGCCGCGTTTCGGGCATCCACCACAGCACCGGCAGCACCGCCACCGCCACCACCGCGATCATGATCCCGGGCATCACCGCCAGGCCGGTCGCGCCGATCAGCGCCTGCGCGCCCCACGGCGTCAGCCCACCGAAAATCGCGGTCGCGCTGGTCGCGCCCAGGGCCAGCCCGGTCAGTCGCCCTTCGCCGCCGACCAGTTCCGCCGTCGTCACCGCGCCGACCGCGCTGACCCCGCCGGCAACGCACGCCAGCACGATCGCACCGACCAGTGCGGTGGCGGCCGATCCGCTGGCCATCATCGAGAACATCGTGATCGGCAGCAAGGCGCTTAGCACCGCAAGCCCGATCAGCACCGGCCGGCGTCCCCAGCGGTCGGACGCCAGGCCGGTCAGCGGAGTCACCAAAATCACCGCCACCGCGGCAATCGTCGCCAGCCACAATGCGACCGTCTCGCTCTGTGCCCCCGCCGACGCAAGGAAAGCGGGGACGTAACCGATCCCGACATAATAAGTGATCGACCCCAGCGCCGAAATCGCGAAGCCCCGCGCAATCCCGGGGCGATGGTGGGTCAGCGCGTGGCGCAGCGGATGCGTCGGCACACTATCGGCGGCGCGTTGGCGCTCGAATTCGGGCGATTCTTCCATTGCCGAGCGTGCGATCCACACGCTCAGCGCCAGCGCCGCCCCAACGAAGAACGGAATCCGCCAGCCCCACGAGTCGAGGTCGGCGCCGCTGAAACTGCTCACCGTCAGCGCCGACACCCCGACCGCGAGCAGCCCGCCGACCTCGCTCGCCGCCGCCGCCAGCGAGGTGATCAGCCCGCGCCGCCCGGCCCGCGCCCCTTCGAGCAGATACGCGACCACGCCGGTATACTCGCCGCCGACCGCAAACCCCATCACGCAGCGCAGCAACAGGAGGAGCACCCCCGCCAGCGGCCCAATCTGCGCTCGCGTCGGCAGCAGCGCGATCGCCAGCATCGCCGCCGACATCAATGCCACCGACAGCAGCATCGCGCGCCTTCGCCCGTAGCGGTCGCCGATATGCCCGAAGAACAATGCCCCTAGCGGCCGCAGCAGATACGCCACTGCAAAGCCGGCCAGCGTTACCGCCAGCGACCCCGCGCCACCGCCAAAGAACACCCGCGACAAGATCGTCGCGAAATAGAGGTAGAGCGTGAAATCATACCATTCGACGATCGTCGAGAAGGCCGCGATGACCGTCGACCCGCGCGACACGGGCCGATGCGTCAGCTCAGCCGCGGCGGCGGGCATAGATCAGCAAACCAACCCCGATCACCGCGAGGATCGCCCCGCGCAACGCCCACGGCCGCTGGTCGAGCATGAAGCTCGAGGCCGGCCATTGGACATAACCCAGCCCTTGCCCGATCCACAGCAACCCCATCAGCAATGCGGCCACCCCCGCAATCGCCAGTCCGGTTTTCATCGTATCACCCCTTCATCATCTGCGCCGCCGTGCGCTCCCTGATCCGCGCCTGCAACAAGGTCAGCGGCATTGCGCCATCCTTGAGCACCTCGTGGAATTGCTTGAGATCGAACTTGGCACCGAGCGACGTCTCCGCTTCGGCCCGCGCGCGGGTCCAGGCCATGTGGCCGACCTTGTAGCTGCAGGCCTGGCCCATCTGGGTGCAATAACGCTCGACTTCGCGCAGCACGCGGGGGCGGGCAAAGCCGGTTGCGCCGACCATGTAATCGACCGCTTTCTCGCGGCTCCAGCCTTTTGAATGTAGCCCCGTGTCGACCACCAACCGGCTGGCGCGGAACAGGAACGACTGCAGGAAGCCGGCTTTTTCAATGCCGCTGTAGGCGCCCAGTTCGTCGGCCACCTGCTCGGCATAAAGCGCCCAGCCTTCCGAATAAGCCGAGAAACCGCCGAGCTTGCGCAACGTCGGGATATCCTTGGATTGCTGCGCCAGGCTGATCTGCAAATGATGCCCCGGCGAGCCCTCGTGATAGGTCAGCGCGGGGAGCGAATATTTGGGCCAGTCGCCGACGTCCTTCAAATTGATGTAATAGATCGCCGGACGCGCGCCATCGAGCGACGCGTTGCGATAATAACCGTTCGACGCGCCGTCCTGGATTTCGACCGGCACCGCGCGGATCTCGAGCGGCTGGGTCGGCAAGGTCGCGAAGGCGCGCGGCAGGCGGCCCTTCATGTCCTCGACCCCGGCATTCAGGCTGGCGATCAGCGCCGCGCGGCCCTCGGGCGTGTTGGTGTAGAGCTGGTCAGCACGGCGATTGAGCTGGTCGAGCCGCTCGCCGACGCTGCCTTGGAACAATCCCGCGCCCTTCAGGATGACGTCGAGCTGTCCGCTGATCTCGGCCACCTGGGCGAGGCCGAGGCGATGGACTTCGTCGGGCGTGTAATTGGTTGTCGTCGCCTGCTTCAGCGCGGCGGCATAAATCGCCTCGCCATTGGGCAGACGCCGGGCACCATCGCCGGGCCGCGACGTCGAGCGCAGGCTTTCCATCAACGCGATCTGCCGGTCGAGCGCGGGATAGATGTCCTTGTCGACGATAACGGCCGCTCGCGCCGCCCAGTCGCCGGGGATATTCTTGGCCGCGGCGCGCTTGGCGATCGACTGGACCAACCCGCTGTCCGCCGCCGGTGCAGAACGCAATTTCTTCATCTGGCCGAGCGTAAGGTCGATCGACCAGGCCGGGGCGAGGAAGCCGCGCGCCGCCTGCGCCTTCTGCTCGGCGCTGTCATTGTCGATCAACGTATCGACCAAAGCGAGACGCGACAGATAGGCCTCAGCGTCAGCGGCGGTGTCGATCGTATGGCTCGAATTGAGGAAGTCGGGGGTCGAGAAATAGACTCCGCCTTGCTGGAAAATGGGGTAGGGGCGCTGGACGCTGCCGATGCCGAATTTCTCGGTGGCGATCATGCCGCTTTCGGCCTGGTAGATGATGACGTCGCGGTTGAGCTTGCCCGACGATGACAAGGTCGCCGGGTTGATCGCTTTGACCGCCGCCAAGTCGCGCTTGTTGCGGACCAGATCCTCGGCCCGCGCGCGGGCGTCGGGCCTTGTGTCGAACTGGCCTTTCAACGCCGCGAGCGGCCCCTTGTCGAGACCCAGGCCAGTGGCAAAGCTCGGGTTGCGTTTGACCCGGTCCATGAAGATTTTTTCGAGCAAGGCGTTGAGCTTGGCATCGCCCGGCGTCGCCCGATTGCGTTTGGCGGGCAGGGCAATTGAAGTGCCGCCGATCGACAGGCCGACAGCGGCGACGCTGGTCGTGGTAAGGAACTGGCGGCGGTCCATCTTATTCTCCCGAATGTCGTGTCGGGAAAGACTAGCCTCGCGCCGCGCCGCCGCAAGCCCGTTGGTCGAATAAGGCGCTACGCTTGCAGTTGATATTGCTTGATCAGGTCATACAAAGTCGGGCGGCTGATGCCGAGCAGCTTGGCGGCGCCCGAAATATTATTGTCGGTCCGCGCCATCGCCTGGCGGATCGCGCGGCGGTCGGCGACTTCGCGCGCGGCGCGCAAGTTGATTGCTGGCGATTGCTGCTCTGGCTGACGCTGGCCAAGGTCCAGATCGGCCGCGCCGATGGTCCGCGCATCGGCCATGATCACCGCACGCTTGATGCGATTCTCCAGCTCGCGGACATTGCCCGGCCAAGTGTGCGCGTCGATCGCCTCGGCCGCATCGGGACCGAGCCCCTGCACCTTGGGGTTCATCGACCGCGCGAACCGGGTGACGAAATGCCGCGCCAATAGCACCGCATCGCCGGGCCGCTCGGCCAGGCTCGGGATCATCACCACAATCTCCGCCAGCCGGTAATAAAGGTCGTCGCGGAAACGCCCCGCCGCGATCATCGATTCCAGATCCTGGTGGGTCGCACAGACGATCCTGGTGTCGACCGCGATCATGCTCCGCCCGCCGATCCGTTCGATCACCCGCTCCTGCAGGAAGCGCAGCAATTTGACTTGCAGCGGCAGCGGAATGTCGCCGACCTCGTCGAGGAACAAGGTCCCGCCCTGCGCTTGCTCGATCTTGCCGGGGGTGGTCTTGATCGCCCCGGTGAACGCCCCGCGCTCATAGCCGAACAATTCGGCCTCGAGCAGATTTTCGGGGATTGCGGCGCAGTTGATCGCGACGAATTCGCCGCGCTTGCGCGGGCTTAGTTCATGCACCGCCTTGGCCAGCAATTCCTTGCCGGTCCCGCTCGCGCCGAGCAGCATCACCGATACATCGGCCAGCGCCACCCGCTCGATCGTCCGCGCCACCTTGAGCATTTCGGGGGACGCGGTGATGATCGACCCGAGCACCGTCGTCGGATCGCCGCCGCCCGCCTCGAGCCGGCGGTTCTCGGCCTCGATCTCGTGCAGGTGAAACGCCCGCGCGACGATCAGCCCGAGGTCGTCGATATCGACCGGCTTGCGATAGAAATCATACGCCCCGAGCGCGATCGCGCGAAGCGCACTTTCGCGCGCGCCGTGGCCCGAGGCGACAATCACCTTGGTATCTGGCTTGATCGCGAGAATTTCGCTCAGCGTCGCAAAGCCCTCGCTCGTCCCGTCGGGGTCGGGCGGCAGGCCAAGGTCGAGTGTCACCACGGCGGGTTCGTGCAGCCGCAACAGGTCGATCGCCTGGCGCCGAGTCGTCGCCTGGACGACGCGATAGCCCTCATAAGCCCATTTCAGCTGGCGCTGCAGGCCTTCGTCATCCTCGACGATCATCAGGACGGGGAGGTGTTTGTCGTCGGTCATGCGCTCTTCCGTGTTAATTCGGTGATCGGTCGGCATTCCGGCAAATGGATGGTGAAGCGGCTGCCCTTGCCCGGCCGGCTATCGATTGACAGTCGCCCGCCCATCGCCGCGATCAGGCTTCGTGCTTCAAATGCGCCGACCCCGAAGCCGCCCTTCTTGGTCGATGCGAATGGCTGGAACAGGCGGGTGCGGATGAAGTCCGAATCCATCCCCGGCCCCAAGTCGATGATCGCCACCGTCACCTCGTCGCCGTCGCCGCCCATCCGCACCGTCACCGGCTGCAACGGCGCGCTGGCGTCGACCGCATTCTGCAGCAGATGGCCGATCGCTTGTTCGAGCAGCAAGGGATCGGCCAGCACCAAATGATTGCCATCGCCGGCCAGCGCGATGTCGTGGCTCGCCCGCCGGCTCGCGACCAACGCCGCGACCAGTGGCCGCAGCGGGGTCGGCTCGAGCTTGGCCGGGCGCTGGTCGGAGCCGGGCGACAAGCGGGCGAGCAGATCGGTCATCTTGCCGACCGACGATCGCAACGTCGCGATCATGTCGGTGCGGAACTCGGGATTGTCGGCATGGCGCTCGGCATTGCGTGCGACCAAAGACAATTGGCTGACCAGATTCTTGATGTCGTGCAGGATGAACGCGAAGCGGCGGTTGAACTCGTCGAACCGTTGCGCCTGCGCCAGTGCCTGCTGGCCATGGGCTTCGGCCAGGCTGCTTGCCGCCTGCCGCCCGGCGGTCTTGAGCAGGTCGAAATCCTCCCAGTCGAGCACGCGGCGGAATTCGGGCGCGGCGAGCAACACCAGCCCGATCAGCCGCCCGCCATGCGCCAGCGGGATTCCGCACCACGCCTTTTTGTCCCCGGCCAGCCACGCCGGCACCGGCAACGATGATCCGCCGCTTGCATCGCCGCGCCGAAGTGCATCGATCTCGAGGATCCGGGGATCATGCTCAAGCTCGGCCCAGCGCGCCTGGTCGAGCCCGTCGCTGCTAAACCCTGCGCCATCCCATTTCCACGCCGCCGCCTGGGTCACTTCGCCGCGCTCGTCGGCCACCAGCAGCATCCCGCCGGGGCAATCGAGGATGTCGGCAAACGCCTCGATCACCCGTTCGCCAAGCGGCGCGACATCGGCCCCGGATCGCCCCAGCGTGTCGGCAAAGCGCAGCCATTCGGTGCGATAATCATAGCGATGCTCGAACAGATGCTTAGACAATTTGACCTTGGCCCAGGCCCGCGCGCGCGGACTCGGCAGCAGTACCATCGCCGCCACCGTCATCGCGCTCAGCATCGCCACCAGGATCGGCCGCGACCAGTCCAGCCCGGTCCCGCGAAGCGCGGTGGCAAGGATCGTCATGGTCGCGAAATAGGCACAGATGGCGAGCAGGCTGAGCGACTGGAACGTCGCCGCGCGCGACAGGCGGATTTTCCACCCGTCGGCGCGCCCGGCACCGATCGCGAACAGTGGCGCGGTCAGCGCGACCATCACCCCGCGCCATTCGGCTAGCCCAATGCTCGCTTTGGGCTCGAGATACGCCAGCGTGTACAAGTTGAGGTCATAGCCCCAGGTCGCCACCAGCGCGAGCAGGGTCGCGCCGATCGCGTGGCGGCTGGCACTGTCGGCCTGGCCGTAAAGATTGTGGATCAGCACCAGCAGCCCCGCGGCGGCGGTGATCCGCAACAAGGTCGCGGTCGCCGCCAGTGGCGCGTCATGGACCGCAATCAGCGGCAGGATATCCGCCACCAGCTGGATGCCCAGCAATGCGCCGACCGCACCATAGACCAGCCGCACCCCGCGCTGCCGCTCGACCGCTTCGCCCCCGCTGGTCAAACTGTGGAGCAGTGCCAGCCAGGTGAAATTGCGAAATGTCTCGGCCAGATTGGCAAGCGGAGTCCCCGGCGCGATCGCGCCCAGCCACGCCCAGCAGGCGGTCAGCGCGAATCCGGCGAGCATCAGCCGCTGCGCCGGAAGCCGCACGCCGGCCTTCAACCGCCACCCGATCAGCGCGAGGAACAGCAACGCGGCAATCGCCTGCGCTGGAAAGGCTACCCAGCCCTCCATCACCCGGATACTGTCAATTTCACCGACATGGGCGCCACTGTCGGATAAATTTACAAACAAACTCTGAACGTCGCGCTATGTTGAGTGGATGAGCAACCTCACTATGCGACAAATCGGGACTAGTGGACTGATCGTGGCGCCGCTCGCGCTGGGCGGCAATGTGTTCGGCTGGACCGCCGACGAGGCCGCGAGTTTCGCGATCCTCGATGCGTTCGTCGACGCCGGCGGGACGATGATCGACACCGCCGACGTCTATTCGGCCTGGGCGCCGGGCCATGTCGGCGGCGAGAGCGAACGCGTGATCGGCACTTGGCTCAGGCGCGATCCGTCAAAGCGCGACAAGGTGGTGATCGCCACCAAGGTCGGCTTCCTCGACGGCCATGTCGATCAGGCCAAATCCTATGACGGCAAGGCCGACAGCGGCGAATATGTCGCCTCGCTCGACCCCCGCGTGATCGCGAACGGGGCCGAAGCATCGCTGAAGCGGATGGGGATCGACACCATCGACCTTTATTACCAACACCGTGACAATCCCGCTGTCCCGCTCTCCGACAGCCTTGGCGCGTTCGAGACGTTGCGCGCCGCCGGCAAGATCCGCGCGACGGGCCTGAGCAATTTCACTGCCGCGCGGGTCGAGGAAGCGCTCGACGTCGCCATCAAGGTTGGGATCGAGCCCGCCGTCGCGGTCCAGGGCTGGTACAATATGGTCGAGCGCGGCAAGTTTGAGGGCGAATTGCAGGACGTCGTGACCGGCCGCGGCCTGTCATTCTTCCCGTATTACAGCCTCGCCAACGGCTTCCTCACCGGCAAATATCGGACGCTGGACGACCTCGGCAAATCGGTCCGCGGCGGGCGCAACATCGACTATATCGACAGCCCCAAAGGCAAAAAGGTGCTGGCGGCATTGGACGAAGTCGCCTCCGAAACCGGCGAGAGCCTCGCGGCAGTCGCCTTGGCCTGGACCAAGACCCAACCCGGAATAACCGCCCCCATCGCCAGCGCTACTAGCATGCGCCAAGCGGAAGAGTTGATCGCGGCGTTGCGGTTGGAGCTGAGTCCTGGGCAAATCGAGTTGCTCAATGTGGCTAGTGAGTAAGGTAAGACGTTATGATCGGTACAATTCTGGCTGCATTGTTTGGGCTAATCGGGATCGCACTGGGCGGTGGACTCAGAGCGTTAGAGGCAAATTTCGCGAGGAATCGTGAGGCTAGCGCAGTGCTTTCGGCCCTTTGCGCCGAGGTAGAGGCGATCAACCGATTGGCAAATCACAGGCAGTTCCTCGCAGGATTCCATCAATATCGAGAGCTAAACGCAAAACTCGTCGCCGAAGGAAAAGGCGATGGCCCTGGTCATTGGCTCGTCATTGAATTGAAAGAGAATTATTTTTCGACGTTTGAGGCTCTCAACTCGAAACTAGGACTGCTCGATCCATACTTCGCTGACAGAATTGCTCGGTTCTACACTTACGCAAAAGCGGTCATTGAAAACTATCGGGCTGGGTCACCGTTTCAAGAAGGCGTGACTGCCGAGGCGGCCGTCGAAGCCTTCGACAACGATATTCTGCTGCTTCAAACGGTCCATGTGCTTGGCATTCACATTGCAACTTTCCGCGAGGTAAAACCGCCGCCCGGCATCATCGACCCATTCCCCGCGATCGCGGCCGCAGAACAACGTGCGAGGGAACAGGAATTCGCCGCCGCCGAAGAGCCTCGACCGCCGCAACTTGAAGGTTAACCTGCTGCTCTGAAGGTTGCCAACCTCACCCCTTCTTCAGCACATCCATCGCCAGCAACGTCATCGCCTCGGTCGCGGTCGAGATGACCGCGTCGGCATTGGGGGCCCAATAGGGGCTGTGGAGCGAGGGGAGTTTGGTCTGGTCGCCGGCCACCGCATCCCATTTGTCCTGCGGGGTGCCGCCGACCCAGAAGATCAGGCTCTGAAGATTGGGGTCGGCGAGCAGGAAGCGGCTGAAATCCTCGCCGCCCATCACCGCCGGGGTCTTGATCGCCCGCGCCGCGCCGAACCGTGTCGTGAACAAGGCCAAAGCGCGGTCGGACAAGGCTTCGGTGTTGAACGTTGCGGGCGTATATTCGGCTTCGCGGATCGTCACCACCGGCATCCGGTCGTCGGGCATCCCTGCCGCAATCGCCTCGCCGCGCGCGATCCGCTTGATCCCGTCGAGCAATTTGCGCCGCACCTCGGGGGTGTAGCTGCGCACCGTCAGCTGCAATTTGGCGCTGTCGGAAATGATGTTGTGCTTGGCCCCCGCCTGGAAGCTGCCGACCGTCACCACCGCCGGATCGGCCGGATTATTCTCGCGGCTGACCAATGTCTGCAACGTCGTCACGATCCGTGCCGCAAGCACGATCGGGTCTCTGGTGGTTTGCGGATACGCGCCATGCCCGCCGACGCCTTTGACGTCGATGTCAACGCTATCGACATTGGCCAAGGCATAGCCCGGCGTCACCCCGATAACGCCGGCGGGCATCGCCGCCGCGTCGTGGAACCCGATCACCGTCGACGGCTTGGGGAAGCGCGTGAACAGGCCATCGTCGAGCATCGCCTTGGCGCCTTCGCCGGTTTCCTCGCCCGGCTGCGCGATCATCACCAAAGTCCCAGACCAGTCGGCCTTGCGCGCGACCAATTGCCGCGCGGTGCCAATCCAGCTGGTGACGTGCGTGTCATGGCCGCAGCCGTGCATCACCCCGGTCTCGACTCCCGATCGGGCGACGGCGCGGACCTTCGATGCGAACGGCAATCCGGTCTGCTCGACGATCGGCAGGCCGTCCATGTCGGCGCGGATCAGCAAGGTCGGCCCCGGCCCATTCTTCATCACCGCGACGACCCCGGTCTTGCCGACCTTCTCGGTGACGGTGAACCCCAGCCGCCGCGCTTCCGCCGCCAGCTTCGCCGGGGTGCGCACTTCGGCCATGCTCAGTTCGGGGTTGGTGTGGAAATCGCGATAGAGCGTCATCAGCGATGGCATGTCCGCCTTGACCGCTTCCTCAACTGAAACCGCGCCAGCTGGCGAACCCAATAGAGCGACAGCCGCCGCAGCGATCAACAGGCGATGGTTCATGGCGATATTCCTCAGCTTGCAGGGATGAGCTCGATCACGTCAAGCGTGGATTCGAACGCCGGTCGCGGAAACACCATCCGCCAGCGGTTTGGACCGATCTTCTCGACAAAGGCCGACAGGTCGCGATCGGGGTCGCGGCCATATTGCATCGCGCGTTTCTCATCGCCCAGCACCAGTGTCCCGAGGAACACCTGGCGCATCGAATCGCCGGGGAAGATCATCCCCACCGGGCGCTGCGATCCGCTCAACTTGGCAAATCCTTGCAACCCCTTGTCGGGCTGGATGCGGCACGTGAAAGCCGGGTAAGCGACATAATCGAGCAGCCCGCTCTGCTTGGCCCCCAGCTTGATCACGCGGCAGCGATAATCGCCATTGGGGATCGGCACCCCGACAATCCCGGCGTCGGGATCGAGTAACGCGCCCTCGGCGGCAATCTCCCGCCCATGTCCGCCCGCGCGGGCCTTGGCCAAGGCTTCGATGAAGGCGGTTCGCCAGTCGCGCAACCGGGTGCGGTCCCCCCCGGTCGCGGCGACTCGCCATTGCTGGGTTTCGCTGCCGATGATCTCGCGCGGACCGGTCAGCGCATTGCACGCGGTCAGGGTCAGCAAGGCGGCGGCGGGGGCGAGCAAACGGTTCATTGCGATGCAGCCTATTGCGCGGTCCAGCCGCCGTCCATCGACAAGTTGGCCCCGGTGATCGATCCGGCATTCTCGCCGCACAGATAGAGCGCGAGTCCGGCGACTTCCTCGGGGGTGACGAAGCGTTTGGTCGGTTGCGCCGCGAGCAGCACATCGTTGATCACCTGGTCGCGGGTCAGGTCGCGCGCCTTCATCGTGTCGGGGATCTGGTTCTCGACCAATTTGGTCCACACATAGCCGGGCGAGATGCAATTGACGGTGATCCCGTCCTTGGCCGTCTCCAGCGCGACCGCCTTGGTGAATCCAGCCACCCCATGCTTGGCCGCGACATAGGCGCTCTTGTTTGGGCTCGCGACCAAACTGTGCGCCGACGCGGTATTGATGATTCGCCCGAACCCGCGCCGCCGCATTTCGGGCAAGGCGAGCCGCGTGGTGTGGAACACCGCGGTCAAATTGATCTTGATGATGTCGTCCCACTTCTCGGGCGGGAAATCCTCGACCGGGGACACGAACTGGATCCCGGCATTGTTGACGAGGATCTCGGGCGATCCGATTTCGGAGGTGCAGCGCGCGATCATCTTGTCGATCTGCGCCGGGCTGCCGAGATCCGCGCCATCGTGCAGCGCAACCCCGCCTGACGCCTTGGCCAGTTCGGCGCAGATCGCCTTGACCTCGTCCTTGTCGCCAAAGCCGTTGATCATGACATTGGCCCCCTCGGCGGCCAGTGCTCTAGCCATCGCCAGCCCGATCCCTGAGGTGGATCCGGTGACGAGCGCACGCTTACCTTCGAGCAACATTGGATAATCCTTCCTATGGTCGCCGCGCTGTCGCCCCGTCGCGCCGGATTTGCAACCGTTACGCCGGTGGCGCATTGAGCGGTGACAGACAGGGAGAGCGTTGATGCGGCTAGGTGATGCACCCGAAAGCGGGAATTTCGAGGATCGGACCGGCCAGCGCGGCGGGGGCGGCGGGATTGGCGGCGGGCTGATCGGAATGCTTCTCCCGTTCGTCATGTCGCGCTTCGGCATCGTTGGGGTGCTGGTGCTCGGTTTGGGCTATTGCGCGCTGACCTCGCTTGGCGGACTGGGGGGAGGGTCGACCACCACCGGCGAGTCCAAGCTGACCGCCGACCAGGGGCAGGTGCTGAAGCGCGTGCTTGGATCGACCGAGCAGGTCTGGGGCCAGATATTCCAGCAGTCCGGCGCACAGTATAAGCCGACCCGGCTGGTTGCTTACAGCAATCAGAATAATTCGGGATGCGGCGCGGCGCAGTCGGCGATGGGGCCATTTTACTGCCCGTCCGATCAGAGCATCTATATCGACCCGACCTTCTTCGATGAACTGAGCCGCCGCTTCCAGGCTCCCGGCGACGCGGCGCAGGCCTATGTCATCGCGCATGAAGTCGGTCATCACATCCAATATCTGCAGGGCACGCTCGATCGCGCCCAGTCGGCGCAGGCGCGGTCCAGCACCGCGGCTGGAAATGCCGTCCAGGTCGGGGTCGAGCTCCAGGCCGACTGCTATGCCGGCGTATGGGCCAAACGCTCGGGACTGCTCGAACAGGGCGATATCGGCGAAGGCATGAGGGCGGCCGAAGCGATCGGCGACGACATGCTGACCAAGGGCCGCGTGTCGCCCGACAATTTCACCCACGGCACCTCGGCCCAACGCCAGGAAGCGCTCAACCGCGGCCTGACGACGGGCGACCCGGCGCAGTGCAAATATACCGGCTAGAATAGGTCGCCGGGCGGGCCGCTGCGCGCCGCAAATTGGACGTCACATCGGTCAAGGTGTAGGGTTGCGGCGTCGCGCGGACACCGGCCCGCGCCTGTCGGCGTTGGCGAAAGGTGACGACGATGCGGATCGACCAGCATGGGCTAGCGGAAAAATTCATCGATGGCGTGATTGCCCCGGTGCGGGCGGTCGAGGCTGAACGCCGACAGGATCATCGAGCCCGCGCCGCCCTCGCCGCCAAGCAACGGGATTTGGTCAAGCGCGAGTTGGCGGGCAGTGGCTTCGATTCCGCGCGGCTCGACAAATTCGCCGCCACGCAGGCGGCGGAACGTGGGAAACTGGCCGATGAAGACCGCCGACGGTCAACCGAATTGTCGGCCGCCGCAGGCCGTCGGCTCGCTGATCTCGGCCAGTTCGTTTTTCCGGCCGATCCGATGGAAACCGTGATCGACGAAGTGACCTTTATCCGCAGCTTCGCCGACCAGGGTTCGGTCACCGACTCGAATATCGCGCCGGGCGACAATTGGGCGCGCTACCGCGTGCGCGGTGACGGCGATGACTATTGGGACGGGATCGGCCGCCTCAGTTTCTTCACCCTGTGGCAAAACCCGCTCGATGCCGATGTGTTCGTCACGCCGCGGGCCAGCCTGTCGGTCAATGCGCGTCTGTCCTGCGACGCAGACTGGAGCGGGGTCGCCGACTGGTTCGGGCTCGGGTCGGAAGCCCGCGCCACGGTGAATGCGCGGACCACAGTGTGGGGAATGAATTCGAGCCAGCGGTCGGTCGTCGACGATCGCCAACTCGGTAGCGCCAACGTATCGGGCGGATTTTTCGGCGATGATAGCAGCCAGTCGATCGAATATGCCGATGTTCTCCAGGGCTCGGGCGTGGTTGTTCTGCCGCGCGCGTTCATGCTGTTCGAAATTGAGCTGGTGACCGATTGGCATGCCAATGGCGGCGCGTCGGTGACGCTCGACGCCGACAGCGGGTCGCACCGGGTCAGCCTGTCGCAGCTGGTGCTCGGCGGGGTGTCGCCGCAGCAACCGCCCACGCCTACTCCGATTACCTTGTCGGCCACCATCAACCCGTTCGCTGGCGGCGCCATCGTGACCCTCAGCTGGTCGGGCGCGTCGGGCTCACGGGTCGACATTTTCCGCGACGGGGTGAAGGTTGCCGACACCGGGAACACCGGCAGTTTCAGCCAGACACTCGGCACCGGCAGCTACCAGTTTAGGGTGTGCGAAACCGCGTCCACCCGCTGTTCCAACGATCTTACCGTAACGGTGCCGTAAAGCCCTACAGCTTGACCAGCATCTTGCCGGTGTTGGCGCCGGTGAATAGTCCAAGGAACGCATCGAGGGTCTGGTTGAGGCCCTCGACCACTGTCTCGCGCGACTTCAACTGTCCCGCCGCCATCATCGCGCCCATGTCCTGGTAAAACGGGCCCAGCTGGCCGAGGTAATCGGTGTAGATGAACCCCTGCAGCCGCATCCGCATGCCGATGATCCGCATGATGTAACGCAGCGAGGTGGCGACGCCCGAATTGTAATTCTCGATCGCGCCGCACATCGCGAACCGCGCATCCTTGCGCCCGACCGCAAGTGCGGCATCGAGGTGCTCGCCGCCGACATTGTCGAAGTAAACGTCGATCCCGTCGGGTGCGGCCGCGATCAGCGACTTGATCACCGGCCCGGCCTTGTAATCGATCACCTGGTCGGCACCGAGCGACTTGACGAATGCGACCTTGTCGGGCCCGCCGGCCGATCCGATCACCGTCATGCCCTTGGCCTTGGCGATTTGCACCACCGCCGATCCGACCGCGCCTGCCGCGGCCGAAACGAACACAATGTCGCCCGCCTTGGCTGACGCCGCGTGGAGCAGGCCGAAATAAGCGGTGCCCCCGGTCAACCCGAGATTGCCGAGGAATTCCTTCGGTTCGACGCCCGGCATATTGGGCAATTTGTTGAGCGCGGAACCCGGCACCACCGCCTCGTCGCGCCAGCCGGCCATATGCAGCACATTGTCGCCGGCAGCGAAATTCGGGTCGCGACTTTCGACCACCACGCCGACCGCGCCGCCGTCCATCGGCTGGCCAATCTGGAATGGTGGAACATAGCTTTTCACATCGTTCATCCGGCCGCGCATGTACGGATCGACCGACAGCCAGTTGTTGCGGACATGAACCATGCCATCGCCGAGCGCGGGTAAGGCAACCTCAACCAGCTCGGCATTGTCGGTCGTCGGCATGCCGTTGGGGCGGCTAGTCAATTGCCATGCGCGGGCCATAAATTCTCTCCTGATCGGGTTTCAATTCCGCACTAAGCCGCTTCGCTTCAAACCGGAAGCCCGCGCGCGCGTCGCTGTAATTCTCGTGCGGCCAAGCGTTGCCCAACGGCGTTGCACGCTGGGGAAAGCGCCGCTATTGGGCCACTTCCGACGGGTGCGGGGCTGTAGCTCAGATGGGAGAGCGCTGCAATCGCACTGCAGAGGTCAGGAGTTCGATCCTCCTCAGCTCCACCACGCCCGTCGTTGCTAAAGACTGCTCCCCGTTCGCTGAAAAACCAACCGACGTCGCTGCTGCAGTCCGTCATCGAATCCTGCGCGGCCTGGGCGGCTTAGACAGGCCACCGCGGATGAAGGTCGTCATACTTCGACGCCAACAAAACCGGGTCTGCATGAGAGCGTCGTCGCCTCAGCATCAAATAGGCTGCCGGGATAATGAGCATCGACAGCAGCGGCGCAGTGATCATTCCACCAATCATCGGTGCGGCAATCCGGCTCATGACTTCGGAGCCCGTCCCGGTGCCGATGAGGATTGGAAATAAGCCGGCAAGGATCACTGCGACGGTCATTGCCTTGGGCCGGACTCGCAGCAGCGCTCCTTCACGAACAGCCTCCACAACAGCTGCGGCATCCGGCGCTGGTCCGCGCTCCGCAAGCGCATGTTTGAGGTAAATCAACATCACCACCCCGAACTCGGCCGAGACGCCGGCCAGCGCAATGAATCCCACGCCAGTTGCTACCGACTGATTATAGCCAAGCGAATACAGCAACCAAAGCCCGCCAGTCAGCGCGAAGGGCAGGGTGGCCATGATGAGTGCCGCTTCGTCGAACCTTCGGAACGTCGCATAAAGCAGCAGGAAGATGATCAGCAGCGTCGCCGGGACGACAATCTTCAACCGCTCGATCGCCCGCTGGAGAAACTCGAACTGGCCAGTGTACGTGACGCTGATCCCAGGGGGCAGATTGACCTTCGCTGAGACCTCTCGTTGCAGATCGCCGACGATGGTGGTGAGCGGTCGTCCGCGACCGTCGATGTAAATCCACGTCACCGGGCGGCCATTCTCGCTGCGCAGCATCGGCGGACCATCGCTGACGCGGATGCTGGCGAGGGTGCCGAGCGTCACCTGCTGGAGCGACGGGGTGACAATCGGCAGATTACGCAGGCCGTCGATGCTGTCGCGCAGCTCGCGCGGGTAGCGCACGCTGATTGGGTAGCGTGCCAGCCCTTCGACCGTCTGGCCGATCGTTTCGCCGCCGATCGCGCCGGAGACGACCGACTGGACGTCGGCGACGTTCATGCCATAGCGCGCCGCCGCGGCGCGATCGATCTTGACGTCGATGTAGCGTCCGCCGGTCAGGCGTTCGGCGAGTGCAGAGCCGACACCCGGCACGGTCTTGGCGACGACCTCAATTTGCCGTGCCACCTTGTCGATTTCCGCCAGGTTCGAACCCGCCACCTTAATCCCGATCGGACTTTTGATGCCAGTCGACAGCATGTCGATGCGATTGCGGATCGGCGGAATCCAGAAGTTGGCCAGTCCAGGCACCCTTACGGCGCGATCGAGTTCCTCAATCAACCGTTCTTGGGTCATGCCGGGCCGCCATTGGTTCTTGGGTTTGAAGCGGATCGTGGTTTCAAACATTTCGAGCGGGGCCGGGTCGGTCGCGGTGTCGGCGCGACCAGCCTTGCCGAATACGCTATCGACCTCGGGCACGGTCTTGATCAGGCGGTCGGTCAGTTGCAGCAGGCTTGCCGCCTTGGCAGTTGAAATGCCGGGCAGCGCCGAGGGCATATAGAGCAGGTCGCCTTCGTTTATCTGCGGGATAAACTCGCCCCCAAGCTGGCTGATCGGCCAGATGCTCGTCGCGAAGATCAGCGCTGCAATCACTAGCGCCTTTTTCGGTCGTTCCAGAACCCAATCAAGCGCCGGGCGATAGATATGGGTCAGCCAGCGATTGATCGGGTTGGAGTCTTCCGACGGAATCCGTCCGCGGATCAGGAACCCCATCAAAACCGGAATAAGCGTGATCGACAGGATTGCGGCGGCGCCCATCGCATAGGTTTTGGTGAAGGCGAGTGGCGCAAATAGTCGCCCCTCTTGGCCTTGAAGCGAGAAGATCGGGATGAACGAGAAAGTGATAATCAAGAGGCTGAGGAACAGCGCCGGGCCAACCTCGGCGGCAGCTTCGGTAATGAGCTTCCACCGTTCGGGGGTTTCCAAGGTTCGGTCCGGATTGTCGCGCGCCCAATGTTCGAGGTGTTTGTGCGTATTCTCGATCATGACGACAGCCGCATCGACCATCGCACCGACGGCGATGGCGATTCCACCAAGTGAAAGGATGTTGGCGTTCAATCCCTGGAGGCGCATGACAATGAACGCCATCAGGATGCCGAGCGGCAGGGTAAGGATCGCAACCAGCGCCGAACGGACGTGCCACAGGAACAGGCCGCAGACGAGCGCGACGACGATGAACTCCTCGATCAGCTTGGATGTGAGGTTTTCGACTGCGCGATCGATCAGGCCCGAGCGGTCATAAGTGGTAACGATCTCGACGCCCGGCGGCAGGCTTTTCTTGAGCTCGTCGAGCTTGGTCCGAACGCCGTCGATGACCTCGCGGGCATTCTTGCCCTGGCGCATAACGATGACCCCACCTGCGACTTCGCCTTCCCCGTTCAATTCGGCCACGCCGCGACGCATGTCGGGACCGATCTGGATGGTCGCGACATCGGCGAGCCGGATCGGAACTCCGCCGGTTGTCGTCTTGAGCGGCACGGCGCGAAAGTCGTCGAGCGACGTCAGATAGCCGGAAGCGCGGACGATATATTCGGCCTCGGCCAGCTCGATGACCGAGCCGCCGGTTTCCTGATTGGCGCGCTTGAGTGCCTCGGTCACCTGTGCCTGCGTGACGCCATAGGAGACCAGTTTCTGCGGATCGAGCACGACCTGATATTGTTTGACCATGCCGCCGATGCTCGCGACCTCGGCGATTCCGGGGACGGTCTTCAACTCATATCGCAGGAACCAGTCCTGGATGCTGCGCAGCTGCGACAAATCGTGACGGCCAGACTTGTCGACCAGCGCATATTCGTAAATCCAGCCGACGCCGGTCGCATCCGGGCCGAGCGAAGCCTTGGCGCCCTCTGGCAGGCGGCCCTGCACTTGGCTCAAATATTCAAGCACGCGGCTGCGCGCCCAATAGAGGTCGGTGCCATCCTCGAACAACACATAGACAAAGCTGTCGCCGACAAACGAATAGCCCCGAACGACCCGCGCGCCAGGCACCGACAGCATGGTCGTGGCCAGCGGATAGGTGACCTGATTCTCGACGATCTGCGGTGCCTGACCCGGAAAGGTCGTTCGGACGATGACCTGGACATCGGACAAATCGGGCAGTGCATCGACCGGGGTCGTCCTGACCGCACCAATGCCAACCACGACCAGCACTAGGGCGGCGAGAAGGACGAGATAGCGTGCCCTGACCGATGCGCGGATGATCGCAGCGATCAACGCCTTTCACCCTTCAGGGTCATCGGTTGCCCGCCGAGGGGGCTTGCCTCGATGCCACTCAAGCTTGCTTCGGAATCGAGCAGGAACTGGCCCGAGGCGACGACCTTCTGACCCTCAGCAAGCCCAGCCAGAATCTGGGTCTTGCCGCCGCCCTCGCGGCCGACCTTGACCTCGACCGGCCGGTAGCGGCCGCCGGCGACAGCGATCATCACCAGGTCGCGTTTGCCTGTGCGAATGACTGCTTCACTCGGCACCAGCAAGCCTCCACCGGGATCACCTGCCAGATGGACCGTGGCGAACATGCCTGGCCGCAACCGCCCACCCCGGTTGGGTAACTCAATCCGCACCGTCAGCGTCCGGCTTTCGGCCTGTGCGGTCGGCAGGATGGCGATGACGCGGCCAAAGACGTTCTCGCCGGGAAAGGCGGTCAGCTCGACCCGGACGGGGCGGCCCACCCGGATCCCGGCGGATTGCGCTTCGGGCACGGCGGCGTTGAGCCATACCGTGCCAAGGCCCGACACCTGTGCCAGCGACTGTCCCGCTGACAGCGTCATGCCGCGTCGGACATCGAGGGTCTGGATGACGCCGGCAATCGGGCTTCGGATGGTCGTCGTGCCATTGCCACCGGTGCCGGGAGCTCCAAGCAGGCGAAGCCGCTGACGGGACGCAGCGATCAACGCTTTGTCGCCGGTTCGCTGCACCGCTCGATATTCGGCTTGCGCGCCGCCCCATTCGGGGACGAGGAAGTCGGCCAGCGGCGCGCCGGCGCCGATGACGTCGCCCGGCGCGCGATTATAGACGCGCTGGACAAAGCCGTTGGCGCGCGCCTGGATAACGGCGACATTGCGTTGGTTAAAGTCGATCGCCCCAGTGACTGTCAGGTCGGATGCGATCGAGCCGCTTTCGACCGTGGCTAGACGGATACCAAGATTCTGCCTAGCCGCCGGATCGACCGTGACTCCCGGCGGCCCTCCCGATGCACCGTTCTCGTCAGCATATTTGGGCTGGGTCTTCATCCCCATTGACGACAGGGATTCCGGGTTGTCGTAGCGCTCCTGGGGAACCATCGGATCATACCAGTAAAGGACCTTGCGCCCGTCGGCCGCTGAGCCAGCGACCTCGGACGTCGAAGGCGCGGTAAATCTCGCCACACCATATCCGATGCCGCCGCTGGCGAGGACGGCGAGGATGATCGCTCGACCGACTGGTGTGCGGGGAATGAGGTCTCTCGGGTTCATCGTGTCGCACTCCGATAAGTAAGAGTGAGCCGTGCTCCATCGATTTCGACAAGCGCCTCGCGGTCCAGGGTGGTCAGCGTCGCCGCGACGAGCGCAATGTGCGCATCGACGACATCGATCAGGGTTGCTCGCCCTGCGCCGTAACTGGCCGTCTCAAGATCGACTCGTTCGCGAGCCAGCGGCTCGATTGTCCTGCGTGACCGCATCCATTGCTCATGATGCATGGTGTGGTCGGCGAGACCCGCTTCAAGGTTCGCGGCGAGTTCGCGGCGAGCTGCTTCGCGCTCCGCGTCGACCTTGTTCGCTTCCGCCTGTCGGACAGCGATCGCGGCGCCTTGGCGACGCCGGGTGAAGAAGGGCAGGCTGACCGTGACCCCGGCAGACACATAGTCGCCGAAGCGCGGATCGCGGTGTTGATAGGCGGCTTCGACGCCGAAGTCGGATTGTCGGTCAGCCTCTGCCAGTCGAACGTCGGCAGCTGCTTGTGCGATTCGGGCTTGTGGCGGTCCGAGCAACGGATTGGTATCGATCGATGCACGAAGCGTTGCTTCGTTAACCGCGAAGTCGGGCACCGGCCCGGCAATTTGGGGTGCAGGATCGCCAGTCCAGCGCGTCAACTCGGCGCGCGCGCGTCCGACGTCGGCATTTAGTTCGTCAAGCCGGTCGTCGAGCTCGGCTATCGACTGCCGTCCGGCTAGGGTCTGCCCTGGGCGAGCATTGCCAGCAGCAACTGCGCTCGGCGTCGTCCGCACAAGCCGGTCGAGCTTGGGCCGCACAGCTTCGACTACAGCAAGGCGCTTTTGCGCATAAGCCAGCGTGATCCAGGCGATTGCCGTATCAACCTCGACAGTGCGCGCTTCCAGCACCGTGCCCGCCTCGGCCACCGCGATGTCGGCGTCCGCGCGTGTCCGCTGGGCTCTCCGCTTGGCGGGATTCGGAATGTCCTGCGAAATGCCGATCCGAACCCAGGTGAAGTTGTCTCGAGAAGGCTGGAAAGCGAGCGGACCGGATATCGGAAAACTGTCGACGCCGAGCGACAGCTTAGGATCAGGAAGCGCTCCGGCGGCGGCTCGAGCAGCTCGGCTCGCGTCGGCGCCCAACGCTCGTGCACGGAGAGATGGTGCATTCTCCTGCGCGCGAGAAATCGCTTCCTCGAACGTTAGCGGATCAGCTCGCGCTGGTAACGCAATGCCGATGCTGGCGAGCAGTATTGCGCCTGAAAGGGCAGCGCCGATCATTTTGTTTGGCGTAGACGGCACCGCAACAGCGGTTGGAAAATGCGTCATTTTGGAGATCCTCGATCTGAGCAGGTCCGTCGATGCCGCCACCTTTTGCGGCAGCGATCAGACGGAGTCCGGGTGTCAGATCATGAAACTGGGCGGATCCGGCTCCGGGCCGTAGGTCCGGCCCCAGAGGCGCGCTGCCAGCGGTAGCGCAGCCTTTGTTCGGTCAACGACGAGCAACGGAATGCTCCGCGCTGCAGGTTCGACCATGGCTGCAGGCGCACCGCCCATCGCCGCCATGCATTGTAGTGTCATTTTCTTGCACGGGGATTCCCCAGGTGCAGGTCGGTCCACCATGTCCATGCAGTCCATGCTCGCCATCGACGCTTGCAGCAATCCAGTGCCTATCGGCGCTACGACCATGGCCGTCGCAGTTGATTGGCCCAGCAAGCCACCCAACGCCGCCAGCAACAGGCAAATATGAATCATTCGTGTCACAACAAGCAACCTATACCGACGGCAAGTTAAGTCAAATTGAAGGCGACTGCGGCCCTCGCACATTCCCGTGTCGTTTCGAGTTAGCCGGCCGGTTGGTTACAGGCGTTGCGGTTCGATCGAAGCCCACCACAGGGTTTTTCACAGGACTGTGGTATGACAGCTTATCGCAAATATCTCGATTTGCATTACCGAGCGACCATTTCGCCGCCGTGAATGCACGAAAATGCGGCGATTTCTACAATTTCAGCTTTCTGACCTGCTACGATTCCTTCGCACAGACGTGCGATTTCGGGATCGATGATCGTCATGTCGGGACTCGTTGTCGAGCCCGTATCGGGCATTGCCTGTTGCCTATTACCCTCCTCAGAACATCATGTGGTCCATGCCATGCGTAAGCGCGGCGCCCATGAACCCTTGTGCCGCAATCGCGATCGTCATCATTGATAACGCCGCGATCATCCCGGTGCCGCGATCTTCCCAAGGCCTTTTCCAAGCCCAGATGCCGAGACCGGCACCAGCCAGTCCAATCGCCACGCCCAGCCATCGGTGGTAGGCAAGAACTGGGTCGGGATCAGCGCCAATCCCGGCCAGCCATCCGGCAGCGGCGGCTAGCGGGGCAAAGATACCGCCGGCCACTACCAAAAATTGAACGGGAGCGGCGAACGCTGGCTTTCGCCGGCCCGCAATTGCAGTGAGCAGCGCCGCTGGGAAAAACGCAATCGGGAAATGAACGATCAGCGGATGAAGCCGCCCAAGCCAGCCGAACAGGCGTTCGAAGAAGGACATTTTGGAACGGTCCATCCCCATGTCCATCCCGTCCATCATCTCGTTTCCTTGCGCGTGGGGAGCGGCCGACGCGCTGTTGATTGCCATTGGCGCGCTTGGCTGAGCCGCTTGCTGGATCATCTTTGCGGCTTCGGCCTGCTTCTTCTTGTGATCCTTGTGCGCGAGCGCCGGCGAGGCGACGAAAAGCAATGCCAAGGTCAACGCTAGCGCTACCCAAATTACCTTAATGCGGCTCCAGAGGTAGCGCTGTTCAAGTGCGATTTGCATCTCAGCTTCCCTTCGGTTTGCGTGAAGATCCGTGGGTGGACAGGATTTTCCAATCGCTGCCGACCTTCTTCAGGACGCTGGTGGCGACACCGCGCCGTTCGACAATTTCGCCCTTCGCGGTTTCGATACGGTAATTGTACGTTTCGGTGGTCAGCGCGACGGGGCCCTCGAAGCGGACCTCGACCTTGTAGTCGGAGAATTTGAACGACTTGAAATGGCCGAGCTCGGGGCCGAGGTGCTTAGCCAAATAATTGGTGTAGCTGCCCTCGACGCCGCCATTTTCGAACACTTGCGAGTCGCTGGTGAACAGTCGTTCGGTCCCTTTGGTGTCGAGCCGTTCGACGGCTGACTTATATTGTGACAGCGCTGTCCGAACCGCCGCCGTGTCCGCCGCTCGCGCCGAGCCGGACTGAGCCGCCAATGGCTGAGCGCAAAGCACTGCCGCAGCGACAATCAACATTTTTCTCATTTTCATTCTCCCTTGTTCAAGGCTCAGAACCAGACGCGGACGCCGGTCAGCAGGCTCCATCCGCCCGCCTTCTCGCCCTCGTCGCGGAGATATTGCCGCGTCTGGCCAAATGCCCGGCGATATTGGACGCCGACATACGGCGCGAATTCGCGGCGGATGTCGTAGCGCAAGCGCAAACCAACCTCGGCATCGCTCAGGCCAGAGCCGACACCGAGTTCGCGCGTGCTTTGCGCCGCAAAATTAAGTTCCGCGCGCGGTTGGAGGATCAGCCGCTGGGTGATGCGCTGGTCGTAATAGCCTTCGACGCGCGCGAGCAATTCGCCCTTGTTCGACAGGAATAACGAACCCTCGACGTCGAATAGACCCGGTGCCAGCCCCTCCAATGCAGCCGTCGCATAGACCCGCGATGGATTGGGCTTGAAGTCGTAGCGCAGCCCGCCCTGGAGGTTGAAGTAAGGGCCGACCGCGCGGCTGTAGAGTGCCTGCACCTCGGCCTTTTCGATCGACCGACCAAAAGCGCCATCGCCCTCGCTCTTGATCCACAGCCGGTTGATGTCGCCGCCATACCAGCCCTCGCCATCCCACTCGAAGCCGTCGCGGCCGTTGCGAAACTGCGCCTCGGCGATGTTGAACATCACCAGCGACTGCTTCTGCCCGCCGTGAAATTCGTTCAGATGGTGGCGACCCATGCCCATCGCGCTCGCTCCATAGACGGCGTCCCCGGCATGGTCGGTCGGGACATCGGGCGCGGGCGCGTTCCCGGCGGGAAGATCGGTTCCCGACGGTGCCGCATCGGTCGTCCCGGGCATGGCGCTCATGTCATGACCCGCCATCGGATCGACGGGCTTGGTCGACGGCATTTCCATCCCTGGCATCGAACTCATGTCATGGCCCGCCATCGGATCGACCGTAGGACTGGCGGGCTGAGCCGGCATTTGCGACCTGTCGTGGCCGGCATGGGGATCGGGAGCCGGAGCCGCCTTTTTCGGCACGACCTTCTTGGCAACGGGCTTCTTCGCGACCGGCTTCGTCGCAGCTGACTTCTTCGCCACAGGTTTTTTCGCCGCCGGCTTCTTCGCTGCGGGTTTTTTCGCGGGCATCGGCATTTTCATGCCGGGCATGTTGGAGTGATCCATCTGCGCGGCGGCCGGAACGGCAGATACCATGGCGAATGCCGCAGCGGCCACGAGAAGGGCGGACTTGAGACGGATCATGCGGCTTCTCCGGCGGTCGAACGGACGGTGACGACACGCATCATCCCGGCAGTCATGTGGTAAAGATTGTGGCAGTGGAACGCCCAGTCGCCAGCCGCATCGGCGGTGACGTCGAACGTCATTTTGCCGCCAGGCGGGACGTTGACCGTATGCTTGCGCGGGGCATTTGCACCGTGGCCCGTGACCAGTTCGAAAAAATGGCCATGCAAGTGGATCGGGTGAGGCATCATCGTGTCGTTGATCAGCGTGACCCGGACTCGTTCATTCAACCGGAATGGGATCGGCTCGGCGGGTTCGCTTAGTTTAACCCCGTCGAACGACCACATGTAGCGCTCCATGTTGCCGGTCAGGTGGATGTCCATCGATCGCGTTGGCGCTCGAACATCCGGGTTGCGCTCGACCGCCATCAAATCGCGGTAAGTAAGCACCCGGTGGCCGAGCCCTTCCAAGCCGACCGGCGGCTCAGCGGTCCGATCGGTCGGCATTGGCGATATCGTCTGCACGCCCGGCCCATCCTTGACCTGCGGCGCAAGTTTCATGTCGCGCATGTTCATTGAGCCGTGGTCCATGGCCGGCACGGTGGCACCGGACGTAGCGCCATGATCCATCCCTGCCATTGACCCGGCAGCACCAGGCGGCGCGGTCGCAGCAGCCCCGTGACCCATCGCCGCATGGTCCATTCCCGCCATCGGGGCGGCGACCGATCCAACTGCCGAGATGCCCACGGCAGCGGTCGTCGCCGGGCCGGTCCAGCCGGTCAGCTTCCACAGCTTGCCGGATGCATTCTGCTGCGCCGAGGGATCGACTCCGCGGACTGCGGCGGGATTAGGGGCATTGGACATGTCCATCCCCGCCATCCCCGAATGATCCCTCCCGCCCATCCCCATGTCGGTCATCGTCAGCAGGGGACGTGGGCGAAGCGGCGGCAGCGGTGCCGACATGCCCTCGCGCGGTGCCAGCGTAGCGCGGCCGAGGCCCGAGCGGTCGATCGATTCGCTGACGAACGAATATGCCCGATCGCCCGGCGTGACGATCACGTCGTAGGTTTCCGCGACCCCGACTTGGAACTCGTCGACGGTCACGGGCCGCACATTCTGCCCGTCGGCCTGAACGACAGTCATCGGCAAGTCGGGGATGCGGACGTTAAAGCCGGTCTGCGCCGAGGCGTTGATGATG
>NZ_JANMLM010000043.1:0-15479 GCF_031372575.1 Sphingomonas sp.
CAACGTCGCGCCAATAAGGACCCCGACCCCCTGGCCCGTGTTTTATTGCCAGCGGCTGAACCCGACGCCACCGCCGAAGCGATCGTGGAGTAATTCAGATGGCCCAAGACACTGCGAAAAAAACGATCAAGATCACCCAGACCGGATCGCCGATCCGGCGCAACAAGACCCAGCGCGCGACCTTGGTCGGGCTGGGCCTGAACAAGATGCATCGCACGGTCGAGTGCGAAGCTACGCCCGAAGTCATGGGCCAGGTGTGCAAGGTCGCGCATCTGCTCAGGATCGAGCAATAATCAACTGAACGAAGGGCTTTGGCCCTGCGCGACTAAAGCGAAAGCGAGTGCACGACATGAAACTGAACGAACTCCGCGACAACGAAGGCGCCCGCAAGAGCCGGATGCGCGTCGGCCGGGGCATTGGCTCGGGCAAAGGCAAGACCGCCGGGCGTGGTCAGAAGGGCCAAAAGAGCCGCTCGGGTGTCTCGATCAAGGGCTTCGAAGGCGGGCAGATGCCGCTCCACATGCGGCTCCCGAAGCGCGGCTTCAACAACATCTTCGCCAAGGATTTCGCGGAAGTGAACCTGGGCGAGATCCAGAAAATGATCGATGCTGGCAAGCTCGCCGACAAGGGCACGCTCGACCATGCAGCGCTCAAGGCCGCCGGCCTCGCGCGCGGTGGCCGTGACGGCGTGCGCCTGCTCGGCAAGGGCGTGCTCACCGCCAAGGTTAGCTTCAAGGTCTCGGGTGCGTCCAAGGGCGCGCTCGAAGCGGTCGAAAAGGCTGGTGGCAAGGTTGAGGTGATGAATGTCGTCACCGCTGCCGAGAAAGCCGCCGCAAAGAAGGGCAAGGCCCGCCTCGCCCGGATCGCCGCCAAGGACGAAAAGAACGCCGCGAAGAAGAAGGCCTGACGCTTTTCCGGCGTTGGGGGCTTCGCATCGCGCCTCGAGTGACTATATCGGGCGGCGGGGGATTTCAGTCCGCCGTCGCCTTGATTTTTTAAGGGTATCGAATGGCATCCGCAGCCGAACAACTCGCTTCCAACATTTCGCTGTCGAGTTTCTCCAAGGCGACCGAGCTCAAGACCCGCTTGTGGTTCACGCTCGGCGCGTTGGTCCTGTTCCGATTGCTGTCGTTCGTGCCGATGCCGGGTATCAACCCCGGCGCGATGGCCGATCTGTATCAGACGCAGAGCGGCGGCATTCTCGATGTCTTCAACACCTTCTCCGGCGGCGCGCTCGAACGCGCCAGCATCGTCGCGCTCGGCGTGATGCCCTACATCACCGCCTCGATCGTGGTGCAGCTCGGCGCAACCCTGTGGCCCGCGTGGCAGGCACTCAAGAAAGAGGGCGAGACCGGGCGCAAGAAGCTCAACCAATATACCCGCTACCTGACCGTGCTGCTGACCAGCGTTCAGGGCTATTTCATCGCTGTCGGGCTTGAGAGCATCGGCGCGAGCCAGGGCATTGGCGCGGTGGTCGAACCGGGCATGACGTTCCGCATCGCAGCGACGATCAGCCTGGTTGGCGGCACCTTGTTCCTGATGTGGATCGGTGAGCAGATCACCAGCCGCGGGATCGGCAATGGCATCTCCCTGATCATCATGGCCGGCATCGTTGCCGCGATGCCGCGCGGCATCGCCCGCTTGCTCGAAGGCGGTCGCAGCGGGACGATGGACCCGACCGTGGTGATGGGGATCATCGCTTTGGTCGTCATCCTGACCCTGTTCATCTGCTTCATGGAGCGCGCCCAGCGCCGCGTGCTGGTGCAATATCCCAAACGCCAAACCGCGCGTGGCATGACCCAGCAGGAACGCAGCCATCTGCCGATGAAGATCAACATCGCGGGCGTCATTCCGCCGATCTTTGCCTCGTCATTGTTGCTGATGCCGCTGACCGTGATCCAGATGTCGGGTGCGGGCAACGACCCCAATGCCAGCGACTGGCTGATCACCATCAGCACCTATCTCCAGCATGGTGCGCCGCTGTATCTCGCGCTGTACGCGGCGGGGATCATCTTCTTCTGCTTCTTCTACTCCGCGGTGCAGTTCAACAGCGAGGAAACGGCGGAGAATCTCAAGCGCCACGGCGGCTTCATCCCCGGCATCCGCCCGGGCAAGGCAACCGAAAATTACTTCGATTATCTGATCTCGCGCATTACCGTGATCGGCGCTGCGTATCTGGTGCTGATCTGCCTTATCCCCGAAGTGCTTGCATCGCAGACCGGAATCGCGCTCCAGCTCGGCGGAACCAGCTTGCTGATCGTGGTCAATGTGACCATGGATACGGTCAGCCAGATCCAGAGCCACTTGATCGCGCATCAATATGGCGACTTGATCAAGAAGGCCAAGCTGAAGGGCGGACGCCGGCGCTAGACCGGGCTGCTGAGGGGGAGAGGACGTGGCGTTGGACATCATCTTGCTGGGCCCGCCGGGCGCTGGAAAAGGCACCCAGGCGAAGCGGCTCGAGGAGCGGCGCGGGATGGTCCAGCTGTCGACCGGCGACATGCTCCGCTCCGCGCGTGAAGCGGGCACCCCGGTTGGCCTTCGCGTTCGCGCGGTGATGGACCGTGGCGAACTGGTCAGCGACGCAATCGTCTCGGCGCTGATCGGCGAACATCTCGAGAATAGCGGCACCGGCGCGATCTTCGACGGTTATCCGCGCACCCACCCGCAAGCCGAAGCGCTCGAGATTTTGCTCGAGGAACGCGCCCGCAAGATCGACCATGTGATCGAATTGGTGGTCGACGAGGAAGCACTCGTGACCCGTATCACCGGTCGCTTCACTTGCTCCAAATGCGGCGCGCCTTATCATGATACGCTTCACCTGCCGAAGGTTGCGGGCGTGTGCGATATTTGCGCCGGCACCGACTTCAAGCGCCGCCCCGACGACAACGAACAAACTGTGCGCACCCGAATGGCTGAATATCGCGAAAAAACCGCGCCGATTTTGCCCTTCTACGAAGCCAAGGGCCTCGTCCGCCGGGTCGACGGGATGCAGTCAGTCGAAGCCGTCGCCGCGGCGATCGACGCGTTTCTGGATAGCTGATTTAGGCGCGTTCCAGCGTCGTGAACCGATATCCTTCGCGCATCCCTTCGGGCGGATGGTCCTCGCAGGCCGTCTCGCGCCAGCTGCCCTCGTTGCGCGGGTCGTCCATGAAGGTATCGCCGTCGACTTCGGCCAGCACTTCGGTCAGTTCGATCTTCTGCGCCAGCTCGTGAAACATTTCGAAAATCGAAGTGCCGCCGATGACCGTCACCCGGTCGCCCCCCGCCAGCTTGAGCGCGCCATCGCGGTCGCGCGCCACCTCGACCCCATCGACCGCCCAATCGGCATCGCGGGTCAGCACGATATGGCGGCGGCCGGGCAGCAGACCGGGCAGGCTGTCGAAGGTCTTACGGCCCATGATCATCGCCGATCCCATCGTCACCGCCTTGAAATGCTTGAGGTCGCCGGGCAGGTGCCACGGCAGTGTCCCGTCCTTGCCGATGGTGCCGTTGATCGCCCGCGCGACGACGATGGTGATATCTGGTTTGGCCATGCCCCCTTATTGCTTGTCGGGCGCGGCTTTGCAAAAGCGGTAGATGAAGGAGCGGAACAATGGGTCGTCGACAGGGCGTGGGGATCGGGTTCCTTGGCTTGGCCGCGCTCGCCGCCGCCCCGCCGCCCCAGCCGCCGGAGCTCGCGATCCATGTCGGCCATCTGATCGATCCCGAGCGCGGATTGGTCGACCATGACCGTTTGGTCGTGCTGCGCGATGGCAAGATTGCCTCGGTGGGCGCGTGGGGCGGGCACGAACGAAGCGACGCGCTCGACTGGTCGGCGCGGTGGGTGCTGCCCGGACTGATCGACATGCATACCCATGTCGCCGATGGATTTGGCAGCACCAATGACCCGGCCGAGCCGCTCAAGCACAGCGCCGAGGCGACCATATTGAAGGGCGCCGAGGCAGCGCGGATCATGCTCCATTCGGGTTTCACGACGGTGCGCGACGTCGGCGTCTATCGCGGCCTGTCCGACGTCGCCTTGCGCGATGCTATCGCGGCGGGCCAGGTCGAAGGGCCGCGGATGATCGTCGCCGGCGGTTACATCACCATAAGCGGCGGCGGCGGCGCGGTCACCGGCGCGCCCAAGGGCACCGTGATCGGCCCCGAATTCCGCATCGGCGAGGCGCACACCCCGGCCGAGGCGCGTCGCCGGGTCCGCCTGCTGATCGACGGCGGCGCTGATTTCATCAAGCTGATCGCCTCGGGCGCGGTGCTGGCGATCGGCAGCGAGCCGGGCGCGCTCGAACTGACTCCGGCAATGCAGCAGGCTGCCTGTAACGAGGCCAAGGCGCGCGGGCGTTATTGCATCGCCCATGCCCATGGTGCGGAGGCGATCAAGGTAGCGATCCGCGCCGGCGCCCGGACCATCGAACATGCCTCGCTGATCGACGACGAAGGGCTGATGCTGGCCAAACAGCGCGGGGTCTGGCTCGACATGGACATTTTCAACGGCGACTGGATCGAGCAAGTCGGCACCCGCGAGGGCTGGCCGGCCGAATATCTCAGGAAGAATCGGGACACCACCGACGTCCAGCGTCAAGGTTTCGCAAAGGCCGTCAAACTGGGGGTCAAGCTAACCTTCGGCACCGACGCAGCGGTCTATCCGTTCGGTCTTGGCGCGCGCCAGTTCGCCTATATGACGCGCTTCGGAATGGTCCCGATGCAAGCGATCGCCGCCGCCACCAGCGAGGCTGCCAAGGCGCTTGGCCAGGAGGGCAAATTGGGTTCGGTCCGCCCTGGCGCGGCGGGTGACCTTGTCGCGGTCGACGCCGATCCTGTGGCCGACATCGCGGCGTTGCGCTGCATATCCGACGTGGTCCAAGCCGGGCGGCTGGTCCACCGCGCAGACGCCGCCCAACGATGCGACCGGCCATGAGCGGGGCCCGCCTGATCGAGACGGCGATCGCCCGTTTCGGGCCGAAGGTCGCGCTGACCGACCCCGCCGATATCGCGCCGTGGCTGACCGACTGGCGCGGGCGCTGGACGGGGGCGAGCGCGGCGATCTTGCAGCCCGCGACGACCGAGGAGGTGGCCGCGTTGGTCGCCCTCGCCAACAAACTCGATGTCCCGCTCGTCCCCCAGGGCGGCAACACCTCGATGGTCGGCGGCGCGACCCCGCCCGCTGACGGCGGGGCGCTGATCGTCTCGCTCCGCCGGATGAATAGCATTCGCTCGATCGAGCCCGGCCATGCGGTCGCCGAAGCCGGGGTGATCCTCGAAACCCTCCACCACGCCGCCGCTGACACCGGCCAGCGCTTCCCGCTGACCTTGGGCGCACGCGGCAGCGCCACCATCGGCGGGCTGACCTCGACCAATGCGGGCGGCACCCAGGTGCTTCGCTTCGGGACGATGCGCGGGCTGGTCGAGGGGGTCGAGGCGGTGCTTCCCGACGGTACCATCCATGATGGTCTTGCTGGGCTCAAGAAAGACAATCGCGGGCCGTCGATCGACCAGATGTTGATCGGTGCCGAGGGCACGCTCGGCCTGATCACCGCCGTGCGCCTCAAACTCGTCCCTGCGGTCCACCAGCGCGCGGTGGCGTGGCTCGGGCTCGCCGACCCCGACGCCGCGCTCGCCGTGCTGCGCGCGCTTCAGGCGAGCACCGACCGCGTTGAGGGGTTCGAGATATTGCCGGCTGACAGCCTTGACGCCGCGCTTGCTCAGATTGACGGGACTCGCGCGCCGCTCGCGGCCGCGCACCCGTGGAACGCGCTGGTCGAAGCAACCTCCGCCTCACCCGACGAGGAAACCCCCGACGCCTTGCTTACCCGCCTGCTCGGCCCGTTGCTCGAACACGGTCTGATCGCCGACGCCACCATCGCCGCCAACGAAGCGCAGGCCGCTGCCTTCTGGCGAATCCGTGACAGCCTGTCGGAAGCCGAAAAAAAGCAATTCGGCCCCGCTACCCAGCACGACATCAGCGTTCCGGTGGAGGCCATGCCGCGCTTCCTGCGCGAGGCGGCGGCGGCGGTCGAAGCGGCCTTCCCCGGCACCCGCGCCTCGGGCTTCGGCCACCTCGGCGACGGCAACATCCACTTTCACGTCCGCGCGATGGCCAGAGCGAATGACTACGGGGGCGACGACTGGATCAATCAAGAAGGCGCTGACGTCACCCGCCTGGTCGACGATCTCGTCACCGCTGCGGGCGGATCGATCAGCGCCGAACATGGCATCGGCCAGATGAAGCGCACCGAGCTCGCCCGCCTCTCGCCCGCCCGCGTCGCCGCGATCCGTGCGCTCAAGGCGGGGCTCGACCCCAAGGGCCTGATGAATCCGGGCAAGCTGATTTGATCGGCTGGCGGTGGATTGCGCTCGCGGCCCTGACCATCGCCGCCCCGTCGCTCGCCGCGTCACCCTATAAAACCTCCGGCCAATGCGCCGGCTTTCCCAAGGTATCGCTCACCACCCGCGCCGGCTCGTGCGTCGGGCTGGTCGGTTCCGGTCTCGGTTTTCCGCGCGGTCTCGTCCGGCACGGCGACTAGCTTTATATCACCGATCTCGGCGCCCGGATGCCGAACCGCGGTCGATTGCTCCGCTTGCGCCTCGATCGACCGTGGAAGCCGATGGTCCTGATGACCAAGCTCGACCGCCCCGGCGCGATGGTCATGGGTGACGATGGCTTCCTTTATATTGCAGAGGCGGGGCGGATCATCCGCGTCGATCCCGGCGCCCCCGATCGGGTCGATCCGGTCGTGACCGGCCTGCCCAGCGATGGTCTTCACAATCTTCCCGGCCTTGCGGTGGCGAAGGGTGGGGGGCTGTTCATCAGCCTCGGCTCGGCGAGCGACAATTGCGAGGATGACAAGGGTCGCCGGCCACAGTCCGGTCGTTTATGTCCGGAGCTTGCCGAACAGCCGCCGCGCGGAAGCATCCTGTTCGTGCCCCCCGATACGCCCCGCCCGGTCGCCGCGCGCTCGCTCGATGTGTTTGCGACCGGCATTCGAAGCGCGTTGGCGCTGCTGCAATTGCCCGACGGTCTGCTCCTCGCCGCCTCCAACGGGCGCGACAATATCGACTCGGTCGATCCGCAGCTGTCCGACCAGAAACTGCCGCATGACATGTTGCTCGCCGTCACCCGGGGCAGTCGTCACGGCTGGCCCTATTGCTTCGACCTTGCCCGCCCCAGTCCCGAATATCCGCGCGCTCGCTGCCGTGACTTCGTCCGCCCGGCGATGCTGTTTCCGGCCCACGCCGCGCCGCTGGCGATGCTCGGCTATCGCGGCTCGGCAATTCCGGCGGCGAAGGGCAAATTGGTCGTCGCCTATCACGGCTATCGCGCCGCCGGGCATCGCATCGTCGCCTTCGCTACCAACGCCAGGGGCGTGCCGCTGGGTCGCTCGATCGACCTTGTATCGGGCTGGACGGCGGTGCGTGGGCTGCGGCCGCAGGGCGCGCCGGTGGCGATGCTCGAACTGGCCGACGGCTCGATCCTGATCCTTGAGGATCATAACGGCACGTTGCTCCGCCTCGCCAAGCCCTAAAGCTGCGCCTTTGCTAGGGCTTTTGGGCGAACCAGATGGTGTGGCGCGCACCCTTGCCGTTGGCGCGCGCGGTGGTGGTCACTTCGTCGATCGCGAAGCCGGCTTCGTCAAGCCGCCGCGTGAAGTGCCGATCGGGGGCGGCGGACCACACGGCCAGGATCCCGCCACGTTTCAGCGCCGTCATCGCCGCGCGCAGTCCAGGGGCCGAATACAGCCGGTTATTGGCGTCGCGGGTCAGGCCGTCGGGGCCATTGTCGACATCGAGCAGGATCGCGTCGTACGTGCCCTCGCGGATGACGTCGGCGACATCGGCAATGATCAGCTCGACCCGGGGATCGGCCAGCGCATCGCCGCTCAGCTCGGGCATATATCGTTTCGCCCACGCAACGACTTCGGGCACTAACTCCACAATCGTGATTTTCCCCTTCGGCGAAAGCGCGTCACATGCTGCTCTGAGGGTGAAACCCATGCCATATCCACCGATCAGCAAATGCGCATCGCGGTTGCCCAATCGCTCGATCGTCATGTTGGCCAGCGCTTGTTCCGACCCGCTCATCCGGCTGTTCATCAATTCGTTGCGGTCGAGCACGATCATGTAATCGGCGCCGCGACGGAATAGCCGCAGCTGCTCACCGCCGCCGGGGACCATTGCAGTGGCGAGCAATTCGCGGGGGATCATCGATCGGTCTCGCTCGAAAAAAGGCGCGCCAAACCGGAAAGCCCTGGGCACTCGACGCATTGCGAAATTTTTGGACCCGCGGTCAAGTGACGGTCGTTTGGCGAGCGTATCGCCCGACTTCGTCAACCGCCTTGCTCGCACCACTAGGCAAGGTGATTTTGCGTCGTTACGACGGTGACGATCAATCGGGGATAGTGATGTTGCAAGGTGTCCGGGGTTGGGTAAGACGGCACCCGAAATGGTCGATCTTCATTGGCCTGGTCGTCGGCCTGATCCTTTGGACGATGCTTCGGCCGACGCCGAAGAATTATGAATATGTGGTGCAGAAGGCCGATCGTGGCGAAGTTGTTCGCCGAGTCACTGCCTCGGGCAAGTTGCGCGCGCTGAACACGATCAAGGTCGGTGCCGAAGTCTCGGGCCAGATCACCCGCGTCTTCGTCGATTTCAATTCTCCGGTTACCAAGGGCCAGGTGCTGGCCGAGATCGATCCCACCCGGCTTCGTGCCCGGGTTGCGCAATCGCGCGCCCAGGTTGCGGTCGCCCAGGCGTCGCTGGCGCAGGCCCAGGCATCGATCAGCCGCGCCCAGTCGGATATCGGCACGCAGGAACGCGATTTTGCTCGCCGCTCATCGCTCGCGAAGAGCGGATTTACGTCGAAGACCGGGCTGGATACGTCCGCCAATGCGCTCGCGGCGTCGCGGGCCGGTGCGCGCACCGCCATTGCCCAGGCGGCCAGCGCGCGGGCCCAGATTGCGCAGGCCCAGGCCGAATTGTCCTCGACTGAGCTCGACCTGTCGCGGACCACCATCGTCGCGCCCGCAAGTGGGGTAATCATCAACAAATTGGTCGAACCCGGAACGACCGTTGCGGCCAGCTTCCAGACTCCTAATTTGTTCGAAATTGCCGCTGACACGACCCGCATGCAGGTTGAAGCGTCGGTCGACGAGGCGGATATCGGGCAGGTGCGCGACGGCCAGCCAGTACGGTTCACCGTCGATGCCTATCCAGGCGAAACCTTCGCCGCGACCGTTCGCCAGATCCGCAAGTCAGCGACCGAATTGCAGAACGTGGTCAGCTACCTCGTCATCCTCGACGTCGACAATAAGGACGGCAAATTGCTCCCCGGTATGACCGCTAATGTCGAAGTGATTACCGGCAGCCGACCGAATGTCGTCCGCGTGCCGACCGCCGCGCTCCGCTTCAGGCCGCGCAAGGACGATCTACCGGGGGAAAAGGACCTGCCGTCTAGCACCCCGGTGATTTACGTCGCCACTGCCGACCCTTTCCGGCCCGAGCGGCGGACCGTCAAGCTCGGTCTCCAGGGTGAAGATTATGTCGAGATCCTCAAAGGCATCGTACCGGGGGAAAAGCTAATCATCCGCAGCAAATCGACCCTCAAGAAGAAGTCGGCGGACGAAGATACCGACGATGACAGCGACAATGCCAGCAGCGGTTGATCCGCCGCTCCTCGAAACGCGGGACCTCGTGAAGGAATATGTCCTGGGGGGCGAAACGGTGCACGCCGTTGCGGGGGTATCGCTCAAAATCACGCGCGGCGAATTTGTCGCGATCATGGGCGCGTCAGGCTCGGGCAAGTCGACCTTCATGAACATGATCGGCGCGCTCGACGTGCCGACCGCCGGACATTTGCTGCTCGACGGGATCGACACCGCCGGCCTGTCGAGCGACGAGCTGGCCGACATTCGCAATCGCAAGATCGGCTTCGTGTTCCAGCAGTTCAATCTCCTCGCGCGCACCTCGGCGACGGACAATGTCGCGGTGCCTTTGATCTACGCCGGTGTTGGCGGGGCCGAGCGGCGCGCGCGCGCCGAGGCGACGTTGCGCGCCATGGGGCTGGGGGACCGGATGAGCCACACCCCGGCCAAATTGTCGGGCGGCCAGCAGCAGCGCGTGGCGATTGCGCGGGCGCTGGTGACCAACCCGCTTATGGTGCTTGCCGACGAGCCAACCGGCGCGCTCGACACGCACACGTCGGAAGACATCATGGGCATCTTCCAACGCCTTAACGACGACGGCATCACCGTCATTGTGGTGACCCACGAGCCCGAAGTGGCGCAATATGCCAGCCGCCGGATCCTGTTTCGCGATGGCAAGGTGATCGAAGATGCGCCGGTCGTCGATCGGCGCCGCGCAGCATGAATTTGACCCGCACGTTCGCCTCGTGGGGCCTCAATATCGCGATCGCCCTGGTCGCGCTTCGCACCAACTTGATGCGCTCGATCCTGACCACCTTGGGGGTGATGATCGGCGTGCTTGCGGTCATTCTCGCGGTTGCCGTCGGCGATGGCGCCAAGGCCAGCGTGATGGACTCGATCAACTCCCTGGGGTCCAACATGGCGATCATCTTTCCGCAGCCCGAGAATCGGGGCGGACGGCGCGTGGTTGATCGCGGTCGCCTGACCGAGCGCGACGCTGCCGCAATCCAGCGCCTGGTCCCCGGCGTCAGCGGGATGGCGCCGCAGCTGCGCTCGACCGTCCAGATCGTCATCCAGGGGCGCAATTCGACCACGACGGCGGTCGGCATCACATCCGAATACGGCCAGGTCGCCAATACCGAAATCGATACCGGGCGGTTTATCGCCGATGCCGATGTCCGCACCGCGGCGCGGGTCGTCGTGCTCGGCCCCAGCGTCGCGACCAAATTATTCGGCAGCTTCGACCCGCTCGGCCAATCGGTGCGGATCGCGCGGGTTCCGTTCACTATCATCGGCGTGCTTGAGTCGAAGGGATCGACTTTCGGCACTGACAATGACGACCTTGCACTGGTTCCGCTTACGACCGCGCGGCAGCGATTCTCGACCGTCGCGGGTCAGGGGCCCGACGATTTGGCGGTGCTGTTTGTCGGGTTCGACGACGGCGTCGACCTCGCCGATGGGAAGAAGGCCATCATCCGCGTCTTGCGCGCCCGCAACAATGTTCCAAAGGGCGAAATCAGCCCGTTCACGGTCAACACCACCGAAGAGTTCATGAAACAGTCGGGCACCGTGACGGCAGTGTTTCAGGGGGTATTGGTGGCCATCGCATCGATCAGCCTGCTGGTCGGCGGGATCGGGATCATGAATATCATGCTGGTCAGCGTGACCGAACGCACGCGCGAGATCGGCTTGCGGATGGCGCTCGGTGCCAAGCGCAGCGACATCCGCAACCAGTTCCTGGTCGAGGCCGCGGTGCTATGCGTGATCGGCGGGATGATCGGACTGCTGCTGGCAAAAATATTGGCCCGGGTGTTTGAAAAGGTAGCTGACTTCCCGGCACCGATTGGCGCGGGAACAGTGGTCGGTGCAATCTTGTTCTCGGCGTTCATCGGCCTGGCCTTCGGCAGCTATCCGGCGATCCGGGCGTCGCGCCTGTCCCCGATCGAGGCGCTTCGAAGCGAATAGTCGCGGGCAATCCGCCCACGCGCTTCGATATTATCGTTGGGGCTAGAGTTGGGGAAATTGGCGCGCCCGGCTGGATTCGAACCAGCGGCCTCAAGATTAGAAGTCTCGTGCTCTATCCAGCTGAGCTACGGGCGCTTGGGGGTGGCATATGTCCCGGCGCGGAACGCCGCAAGGCCGAACGGCCGCCCGAGCTTATGCGAGCCATTTCGCGCTAAACAATCAACTCACCGCTTCGAGCAAGCCTTTGAACAACCGGCGACCGTCGGTCCCGCCATGCGCTGCCTCGATCACTCGTTCGGGGTGGGGCATCATGCCAAGCACATTGCCGGCATCATTGAGGATCCCGGCGATCGACCGCGCCGAGCCATTGACCGCGCCTGTATAACGGAATGCCACGCGGCCTTCGCCTTCGAGCCGGTCGAGCGTGGCGGCGTCGGCCTGGTAATTGCCATCATGGTGCGCGACCGGCACGGTGATTTCCTCGCCCGCTGAATAAGCGCTGGTGAAGATCGACTGGCTGGTCTCAACCTTCAGGCCGACCGAGCGACAGACGAAATGCAGCCCGGCGTTGCGCATTAGCGCGCCGGGCAGCAGCCCCGCCTCGGTCGGTACCTGAAAGCCGTTGCAAATGCCGAGCACCGGAACGCCCTTGCCCGCCGCCTCGACCACCGCCTGCATGATTGGCGATCGTGCCGCCATTGCGCCCGAGCGGAGGTAATCGCCGTAGGAAAAGCCGCCGGGGATCGCGATCAGGCCGGTGTTGGTGGGCAACTCGCTGTCGCGGTGCCAGACCATCGCCGGCGCGCGCCCGGTGACCGCCTCGATCGCCACCTTCAAGTCGCGGTCGCAGTTCGATCCGGGAAAAACGATCACCGCGCTGTGCATGGTCAGGCGCGCTCCACCCGGAAATTCTCGATCACCGTGTTGGCGAGCAATTGCTTGCACATTTCCTCAATGTCGCTGTCGCTGGTGTCGTCGGCCAAATCGAGCTCGATCAACTTGCCGGCGCGAACATCATTCACCCCGGCAAAACCGAGCGAGCCCAGTGCGTGGTGGATCGCCTTGCCCTGCGGGTCGAGCACGCCGGGCTTGAGGGTCACGAAAATGCGGGCCTTCATAGCTTGTCATCCATCGCCGGTGTCGCGGTGCCGCCCCTATGACGGGCGCGCCGCGACAGGGCAAGCTTTACCAATTTTTTACCAAGGCAGCGGCATGATTGCCCGTCGGACATGGATTCCGGCGGCATTTCGACGGGATACGACGATGGTTGCAGCACTAGCGATTATGATGTTCATCGCCCTGTTCGGCTTTGGCCAGAATTATTTCGGCTGGTCCGATCCGTCGGGCAAGATTCAACTGGCCCTCGCGACCAGCTTCATCCTCGGGATTGTCGCAAGCTACAAATCGCGGGGCTGACCCGGCGCGCGCTTGTCGCTATCAACGGCGGCGTGAAAACCCTCCCGCCCTACGCAAAATTACTCGGCCTGACCGCGATTGCCCGCGATGGTGCGCTGATTTTTCTGATGCCGTTCCACCCCGATGTCGTTGGCCGGCCGGGCTTCCTACATGGCGGCGCGATTGCCGGCCTGCTTGAATTTGCTGCGTTCGAAGCGCTCAGCGCAGCGATCGACGAACCTAACGTGGTAATGAAGCCGGTGACGGTGACGGTCGATTACATGCGTGGCGGAACCGAGGGGCTGGGCGATACCTTCGCCGCCGCAATCATCGAACGGCTCGGCAATCGAATCGCCAATGTCGAAGCCGTCGCGTGGCAGACCGACCGCGCCAAGCCAATTGCCGCCGCCAGGATCAATTTCCTGCTCGAACGGCCCTAATAACCGCTCAGCCGCGCCACCTCGCCAGCGTGGAAGCGCGGTCCGCCGAACAATTCGTCGAGCACCGCCTGGCGCTTCATGTACAGCCCGATATCATGCTCGTCGGTCATGCCGATCCCGCCGTGCATCTGGACTCCTTCCTGCACCGCCAGCCGGGCGACCTTACCCGCCTTCGCCTTGGCCACCGCGGTCATCAATTCGGCGCGCGGATCGCCCGCATCGAGCAATTGCGCGGCCTTAAGCGCCGTCGCCCGCGCAATCTCGATCTCGCCATAAAGGTGCGCCGCGCGATGCTGCAGCACCTGGAATTCGCCAATCAGCCGCCCGAATTGCTTGCGCTGCTTGAGATAATCGAAGGTCATTTCGCTCGCGCCTGCCGCAATCCCGACCAATTCGCTCGCCGCGCCAGCTCGCCCGGCGTTTAGCCCGCGCGACAAAGGCGCCCAGCCGTCATCGACCTCGCCTACCACCGCATCGGCATCGACCGCGACGTTCGATAAAGTCAGCCGCGCCGCCTTCGACGAATCGGCCAATGCGACATTCTCGACCGCGACCCCGGCCATATCTTGCGGCACCGCGAACAACGTCACGCCGTTGGTCTCGCCCGCCGCACCGCCGGTCCGCGCCGCGACCAGCATCAGGTCAGCTGACGCGCCGTGGACGACAAACTGTTTGGTGCCGTTGAGCAGGAATCCATTGCCCTGCCGCTTGGCCTCCAGCGCGGTTGCTGCGGGGTTGTGGGCCTTGCCCTCATCGATCGCCAGCGCCACCACCGTCTCGCCCGCGACAATCCCCGGGAACCAGCGTTCGGCATGCGCCGACCCTTCAAGCGCGCGCACCCCAGCGACCGATGTCGTCAGAAATGGCGAAGGCGTCAAATTGCGGCCGATTTCCTCAAGCACGAGGTTGGCCTCGACCTGCCCCAACCCCGCACCGCCCGCGCTCTCCGGCACTAACATTCCGGTCAGCCCAAGCTCCGCGATCTGCTTCCACAGCCCATGCCCGAACCCGTCCTTGCACCCGCTGTCGCGCCAATGCCGGAGCTGTGGCTTGATCGCGCCTTCCTCGGCCATGAACGGCCGCACCACATCCTGCAGCATCCGTTGATCGTCAGTCAGGATCATCATTTGCTCAGGCTCCCGGCAACTGAAGGATGTGTTTGGCGACGATCCCGAGCTGAACTTCGCTGGTCCCGCCTTCGATCGAATTGGCCTTGGTACGGAGCCATTCGCGGGGCAGCTTGCCGCCCTTTGATCGGTCGCTGTCCCATTCCAGCGCGTCCGATCCGCCGGCTGCCATCGCCAGTTCGTGGCGGCGTTTGTTGAGCTCGGTCCCGGCATATTTCATCATGCTCGGCATCGCCGGATGCGCCTCGCCGGCTTTCAGCTGGTCGATGAACTTTTCGCTCATCGCCGCGAACGCCAAGGCGTCGACGTCAAACTCCGCGATCTCGGCGCGGAGCAGCGCATCCTCGACCCCGCCAACCTCGGCGCCAAGCGCCTTGCGCGCCCCGCCCAGGCCAAGTCCGCTGATCATCTCGCGCTCATGACCGAGGAGGTATTTGGCGACGTCCCAGCCCTTGTTCTCGGTTCCGACCAATTGGTCCTTGGGCACCTTCACATCGTCGAAAAACGTCTCGCAGAAGGGTGAATTGCCGCTGATCAGCAGGATCGGCTTGGTCGATACCCCGGGGCTTGCCATGTCGAACAGCAGGAAGCTGATGCCGCCATGCTTCGACTCGCTCGATGTCCGCACAAGACAAAAGATCCAGTCGGCTTCGTCGGCATAGCTGGTCCACACCTTTTGCCCGTTGACAACATAATGGTCGCCCGCATCCTCGGCCTTGGTCTGCAACCCAGCGAGGTCGCTGCCCGCACCGGGCTCGCTATAGCCCTGGCACCAGCGGATTTCCCCGCGCGCAATCTGCCCGAGATAATGCTTCTTCTGCTCCTCATTGCCGAACTTCAGCAACGCCGGCCCGAGCATCGAAATGCCGAAGCTCATCAGCGGCGACCGCGCCCCGATCGCCGCCATTTCTTCC
>NZ_JANMLM010000049.1:0-29194 GCF_031372575.1 Sphingomonas sp.
GTCGCCGCCAACCTGGGTTTCATGCGCGAATTCAAGTCCGACACGATTGCCGCGAATCCACCGAACGGCGGCTTCGACCTGGTCGCAATCGCCGAGCACCAGGAAGACCTTTTGCCACATGGCGAGCGTGACATCGGTACAGATCATCGCGCCGCCGCCGGACAGGTTGACCAGTTCGACCACGTGGCGCTTCTTGCCGACGCGAAGGACCGCTTCCTCGGCCTGGAGCCGGTGGCGATCATCGTCGCGGTGGTTGACGCTGCGAACTTCCTCACGCGCGACCGAGACCGAACCAAGGCCCGTGTCCTCCTTCGCGCCAGACGGCTTCTTGGCCGGCATCGCCGGACCCGACGGGTGCAGTCCGTCACCCTTGTCGAGTGCGGAGCGGAAACTGTTCATTGATCGAACCTCGCATGCCATGGCGCGGTCACCATGACGGGCGATGGTGAAGAAAGGGCTAATTTTTGGCCCTCACCCGATCAGAATTCCCCAACTAGCTCGAATAATACATATCGAATTCGACCGGCGAGGGGGTGGTTTCCCAGCGCATCACGTCGGGCCACTTCAATTCCATGTAAGCGTCGATCTGATCATCGCTGAACACGTCGCCCTTGGTCAGGAAGGCGCGGTCATTGTCGAGGCTGACGAGGGCCTCGCGCAAGCTGCCGCAGACGGTCGGGACGTTGACCAGCTCGGCAGCGGGCAAATCGTACAAATTCTTGTCCATCGCCTCGCCCGGGTGAATGCGGTTCTGGATCCCGTCGAGCCCGGCCATCAGCAGCGCCGAATAAGCCAGATACGGGTTGGCGAGTGCATCGGGGAAACGGAACTCGACGCGCTTGGCCTTGTCACCCGCGCCGTACGGAATGCGGCACGAGGCCGAGCGGTTGCGCGACGAATAAGCCAGCAGCACCGGGGCTTCAAACCCGGGGACGAGGCGCTTGTAGCTGTTGGTGGTCGGGTTGGTGAAGGCGTTCAGGGCGCGGGCGTGCTTGATGACGCCGCCGATAAAATACAGCGCCATTTCCGACAGGCCGGCATAGCCATTGCCGGCGAACAACGGCTTGCCGCCTTTCCAGATCGACATGTGGGTGTGCATGCCACTGCCATTATCCTTGGCGATCGGCTTGGGCATGAAGGTCGCGGTCTTGCCGTAAGCGTGGGCGACCATGTGGACGACATATTTGTAGACCTGCATGCGGTCGGCGGTTTCGACCAGCTTGCCATAGGTCAGGCCGAGCTCATGCTGCGCGGCGGCGACTTCATGGTGATGCTTGTCGCACGGCAGGCCCATTTCGAGCATCGTCGAGACCATCTCGCCGCGGATATCACCGGCACTGTCGACCGGTGCGACCGGGAAGTAGCCGCCCTTGGCGCGCGGCCGGTGGGCAAGGTTGCCGCCTTCATATTCGCGGGACGAATTGCCCGGCAGCTCGATATCATCGAGCTTGTAGAAGCTGGTCGCGTAGCTGTCTTCGAAGCGAACGTCGTCGAACATGAAGAATTCGGCCTCGGGGCCGACGAATACGGTATCGCCAATGCCGGTTGCCTGGAGATAGGCCTCGGCGCGGGTCGCGGTCGAGTGCGGGTCGCGGCCGTAAAGCTCACCGGTCGACGGCTCGACGATGTTGCACACCATGATCATCATCGGGGTGGCCGAGAAGGGATCGATATAGGTCGCGGTCAGATCGGGCTTGAGGATCATGTCGCTTTCGTTGATCGCCTTCCAGCCCTCGATCGAGCTGCCGTCGAACATGAAACCATCGGTCAGCATGTCCTCGTCGATCGCCGAGGCGACCATGGAGAGATGCTGCCACTTGCCCTTGGGGTCGGTAAATCGCAGATCGACCCACTCGATTTCCTGCTCCTCGATCGATTTCAGGATCTTCGCTGCTTCGCTCGCCATGACCGGCTCCATCTGCTGAATGTGAGAATCACACGGCCCCGCGACCGCTTTCATGGCAGCGATTTGCGGATGCGGCAGGGAGAGTCACGCGCGGCGTGAAGATTTCACCAATGGCTCGACGAAACTACGCAACCGACCTTTTCTAAAACGCCCGGCGCTGGGCAGCGATCAGCATGCGCAGCAGCATCGCCACGGGGCGCGGGACGCCGACCTTGCCTTCGAGCCACAGGCTGACGGTCGATCGGCTGACCCCGATCGCGCCGGCCAGGTCGGACTGAGTGCGATAGCCGAGGATCCGCATTGCGCTGCGCAAGTCGTCCGGCGACATTGAGGCGAGACGGGGATCGTCCACGGCTAGATTGCGTCGACGCCCCGGTCGCCGGTGCGAATTCGGATCGCCTGTTCGATCGCCACCACGAAAATCTTGCCGTCGCCGATTCGCCCGGTGCGCGCAGCGGCCTCGATCGCCTCGCACACGCGGTCGACCTGGTCATCCTCGACCACCACCTCGACCTTTACCTTGGGCAGGAAGTCGACGACATATTCGGCCCCGCGATACAACTCGGTATGGCCCTTCTGGCGGCCAAAGCCCTTGACCTCACTGACCGTGATCCCGCTCACCCCCGCATCGTGAAGCGCGTCCTTCACATCGTCGAGCTTGAACGGTTTGATGATGGCTTCGACTCTTTTCATGGGCCAAGCCTAGCCTTGCCGCATCGCTGCCGCAATTGATCGCGAAGCGGTTCGCCCATGAAAGCGATCATTCTTTCCGCCGGCCAGGGTTCGCGCCTCGGTCATCTGACCGACGACCGGCCCAAATGCCTGATCGAGTTTGGTGGCAAAAGCCTGCTCGACTGGCAGCTCGACACGCTCGCCGACAATGGGGTCGATGAAGTAGTGGTGGTCACCGGCTTTCGCGACGACCAGATCGAGGCATGCCTGGCGCGGCGCGGCGGCGGGCCAATGGTGCGCACCGCGTTCAACCCGTTCTTCAAGGTCGCCGATAACCTGGGCTCGCTGTACATGGTGCGCGGCGAACTGACCGGCAATTGCCTGGTGTGGAACGGCGATACATTGGTGTCGAAGGCGCTGATGGCGCGGGTAGTTGGCAATCGCGCGCAGGACGGGATCTGCGTCACGATCGACCGCAAGGGTGCGTATGACGACGACGACATGAAAGTCATCGTCGACGATGATGGGCGGCTGCGCGCGATCGGCAAGCGGATCAAGGAAGGCGTCAACGCCGAATCGATCGGTTTGCTGGCGTTTCGCGGCGGCGGGGCGGAGCGCTTCGCCGAGGCGATCGACCGCGCGATGCGCACCAGCGAGGGGACGACGATCTGGTACCTCCGCGTGATCCACCACCTCGCCCAGAATGGCGACGTGCGGACGCTCGACATCAGCGGCGAGGAATGGGGGGAAGTCGATTTCCCCGAAGATGTGGGGCCGGCGGAAGCATTGGTGAAGGGGTGGGGCGGCTAGGCGTAAGGCGGGAAGTCGAGCCCCTTGGGGCTCTTGGTGAACACTTCGTGCCCGTCTTCCGTTATCCCGATCGAATGTTCGAACTGCGCCGAGAGTGAGCGGTCGCGGGTGACTGCGGTCCAGCCGTCGTCGAGCATCTTGCAGTCAGCGCGGCCGATGTTGATCATCGGTTCGACGGTGAAAAACATGCCGGGTTTTAGCTCGGGGCCGGTGCCGGGGCGACCGGCGTGGACCACTTCGGGGCTGTCGTGAAACACCCGCCCGAGGCCGTGGCCGCAGAAATCGCGGACCACGCTGTAGCGATGCTTTTCGGCATGGGTCTGGATCGCGTGGCTGATATCGCCGAGCCGATTGCCCGGCTTGGCCTGCTCCAGCCCGAGCATCAAACATTCATAGGTCACCTCGACCAGCTTGCGTGCCTTGAGCGGGACATCGCCGACCAGGAACATGCGGCTGGTGTCGCCGTGCCAGCCACCCAGCATCGGGGTGACGTCGATGTTGACGATGTCGCCATCCTTGAGCGCCTTGTCGGCGGGAATGCCATGGCACACCACATGGTTGATCGAGGTGCAGCAGCTCTTGGTGTAGCCGCGATACCCCAGGGTCGCGGGAACGCCGCCAGCGTCGGTCGACATGCGGTAAACGATGTCGTCAATCTCCTGCGTGGTGACGCCCGGAGCAACGAACTTGGTCAATTCATCGAGGATGCTGGCGGCGAGCTGGCCAGCGGCGCGCATGCCGGCAAAGCCCTCGGGGCCGTGCAGCTTGATGATGTTCGATCTGGCTTCGGCGCGATCTTCCGGGCCGACAGTGATATATTCGGTCATGACCTTCAAATAGGGTAGGGGTGCGCAAAAGTCGACTGGAGGCAGTGCGTTGAGCAGAGTGTGGACCGCCGCTTTGGTGGTGATTGGCGATGAAATCCTGTCGGGGCGGACGCAGGACAGGAATGTCGCGCAGCTGGCCAGCTGGCTCAATGTGCAGGGCATCAGGCTGGCCGAGGTGCGGGTGGTGGCCGATGTCGAGGCGGCAATCGTCGAGGCGGTCAACGCGCTGAGGGCGCGCAATGATTATCTGTTCACCACTGGCGGAATTGGGCCGACGCATGACGATATCACGGTCGATGCGATCGCGGTCGCACTTGGGGTCGGGGTGGTCGTTCATCCCGAGGCGCGTGCGATCCTCGAGCGATATTATGCTGACAAGGGCGGGATCAACGAGGGAAGGCTGCGGATGGCGCGGGTGCCAGAGGGGGCCGAGTTGATCCCCAACCGCATGTCGGGCGCGCCCGGGATCCGGGTCGGCAATCTGTTCGTCATGGCCGGGGTGCCGCACATTACCGCAGGGATGCTCGACGCACTGACCGGGACGCTTGAGGGTGGGCGACCGTTGGTCTCGGTGACGATCGGGGCGTTCGCGCCGGAGAGCGAAGTCGCCGAACTGCTTGGCGCCACCGAAAAGGCCAATGAGGGCGTGTCGATCGGCAGCTATCCGTTCTTCAAGGCGGGCAAGGTCGGCGGCAATTTCGTCGTCCGGTCGGAAGACGAAGTGCTCGCGCGGCGCGTGGCCGATGAACTGGCGGTCGCGCTCGATGCGGCGGGCTATCCGACCACCGATGGCGGTATTTGATCGAATCATGCTTTATCCGGTCATGATCGCCCGCTAGGCGAAACCGCGATGCGGTTGGCCCAATACCAGTCTCCGGCCGACTGGCGGCGCCCCGATGCTCGCCAGCGCGCGCTGATCATCGGGCTGACGTTGCTCGCCGAATTGCTGTTTCTGCTGATGCTGCTTGGGCTTGGCCCGGCGTCGTGGAGCGAGCGCAAGGACAAATCGACCCCGACCGAGGTCACTTTCGTGCCCGAGGCGGCCGCGCCGATCCCCGACAAACCGGCCCCCGAAGCCGCAAGCAAGGCCACGCCAACGCAACAGCCGGTCCCGCGCGTTCCGCCGATCCCGCCCAGCCCGCTGGCCAAGTCGCCCTTTCTCAAGCTGACCCGCGAGGAATATGCCGCCGCCGACATCTCCAAGTTGGGCAGCGCCGGCGGCAAGGGATCGGCAGCAAGCGGTGCGTCTTCCGCCAGTGTCGGGACGGGGCCGGGCGGTGCAACCCTGTATCTGGCCGAATGGTATCGCGAGCCGACCAATGCCGAGCTGGCTTATTATTTGCCCAAGAACGGTGCCCCGCAGGGCAGCTGGGCCGAAGTGGCGTGCCAGACGATCCCCGACAATCGGGTCGAAAATTGCCAGGCGCTTGGCGAATCGCCGCCCGGATCGGGGCTGGCCCGCGCGGTTCGGCTGGCCGGATGGCAATTCCGCATCCGTCCGACGCGGATCGACGGCAAGCCGTTGATTGGCACCTGGGTCAAAGTGCATATAGACTTTAACCGCAGCAGGGAGTGATTGGCGGATGGCGCCTGTCCTGCTTGGCCAGGGTTTAATCATAGCGCGATCGTAACGGCGATGCCTGCACGTCCCCACTAGCTGGCCGAGTGGTGCCGCACCAAAGCGGAGGTCGTGCGACTTTTCGCAAAGCCCGACGTCGGGGGCAGCGTCGTGGATGCAGTCGATCGGCTGGCGTGGCGGCTATTCCAATGCGGGCAGGTACGCGATAGTCTCATCAATTCCCGAGGGGGCGGGGGCGTCCATGCCGAGCGAGACCAGCCAACCGACGATCTTCCTGAGCTATGCGCATGCCGACGCCAAGCGCGCGCAGCAGCTCGCCGCTGCGCTGACCGCGCGCGGCTATACCGTGTGGTGGGACAATCTGATCGAGGGCGGAGCGCAATTCGCCAAGTCGATCCGCACCGCGCTCGAATCCGCCGATGCCGTAGTGGTATTGTGGTCGAAGTCGTCGATCGAGTCCGACTGGGTCGCCGACGAGGCTGCGCAGGGCAGAGACCGCAAGCGGCTGGTCCCGCTGTCGATCGACGGGAGCCACCCGCCGCTCGGTTTTCGCCAATATCAGACGATCGACCTGGCCGATTGGCGGGGCAAAGCCAGCGGTCCGCAAATCGATTCAATCGATCGCGCGATCAGCCGCGCGATCGGAGCATCGCCCGGTGTCCCGAGGCCGCAATTTTTTGCTCGCGGGGGTCAGGTCGATCGGCGGCAGTCGATCAAGCTCGCCGCCGGCGCTGCGGCGGTCGTCGCGGCGGGTGGCGGGGCTTATGCCTTTCGCGACCGCCTGTTCGGCCCGTCTGCAAACGAGCGGACAATCGCCGTTTTGCCGTTCAAGAACCTTAGCGGCGACCAGAGCCAGGCTTATCTGTCCGACGGGCTGACCGAGGAAATTCGCGCCGCTTTATCGCGCAACGCCGGCCTGCAAGTGCTTGCCGGGACCACTTCCAACACCGCGCGCGACCATGATGAAGGCGCAACTGCGATCGCCGCCAAGCTGGGCGTCGCAAACCTGCTCGAAGGGTCGGTCCAGCGTTTCGGGGAAGCGGTTCGCGTGGCAATCGACCTGACCGATGGCAAGACCGGCTTTTCGATCTGGTCGAAGCGGATCGACGCCAGCTTGACCGACATTTTCGCCTTCCAGAGCGACGTTGCGCGCACCGTGTCCAACGCCTTGTCGATACGGATGGCGACCCAGGATCCCGCGCCCGGCGGGACCCGCAATGTCGGGGCGTATGAAGCCTATTTGCGCGGCAAGGCGCTGTATAATCTGTCCAAGGACGAGAAAACCGACCGCGAGGCCAAGGCCCTGTTTGAGAACGCGCTTGCCGCCGACCCCAATTTTGCACTGGCGCACGCAGCCTTGTCACGCGTTCAGGCGTCGATTGCCAGCGCCTACGCGCCGGGACCGGAGATCAAGTCGACCTTCGCCGCCGCAATCGTCGAGGGGCGCAAGGCGGTCGAGCTCGCGCCGAGACTGGCCGAGGCGCATCTTGCGCTTGGTTATGCGATTTTTGCCGGCCAGCTCGACATCAAAAACAGCCGGGCTTCCTATGATGCGGCCTATCGTTATGGCCGGGGGAGCGCCGACAATTTATTGCTCTACGCGCTTTATTCGGTGAGAGCGCGGCGACCACGCGAAGCCCGAACCGCGATCGATCAGGCGGTTGCGCTCGACCCGCTCAATCCGCGCACGCATCGAGCGGCGGGGATCATCGGTTTCGCGACCCGCGATTATGCCGGGGGCATGGGGCACTTCCAGCGGGCGCTGTCGCTCAACCCGAATATGTCCAACGCCAATGCCTTCCTTGGTACGACGTTGATGGAGCTTGGCCGGTTGGACGAGGCGCGGGTCCATATTCTCAAGGAGCCGGCCGCGATGTTTCGGCTGTCGGCGCTGGCAGTGCTTGAACATCGCGTCGGCAATCATTCGGCAGCGCAGGCGGCGAATGCGCAATTGGTATCTCAGGTTGGCGATGCGGCTTTGTACCAGCAGGCCGAAGTGATGGCGCAGTTCGGCCAGGTCGACGCGGCAATTGCGCTGCTCCGCCGGGCGCGCAGCGTTGGCGACGCTGGGCTGATCGCGATCGCCAGCGATCCGTTGCTCGACCCGCTTGCCAAGGATCCCCGCTTTACTGCTTTCCTGCGCGAAACCGGCTTCGCCTGACGGGGGCTATCGCGGATGGTTAATCCGTGCGAATTAATCGCGGTTGCAACCAAATGGGGAGCATGACGATGAGCATCAATCACCTCGACTTCGGCCCGAACGACGATGAAGATGACGGCGAGAATCGCGGCACCCCCGACGATCGCGGCACGCCCGACGATCGCGGCACGCCTGACGATCGCGGCACGCCCGACGATCGCTAGCGCAACTCGCTGATCGATGGATCGGCCGCCATCGCGCGGTCGATCCAGTCGCGAAAATTGGCCTGGTCGATGCGCAGGTAAATCCCCGCGCTGTTCTCGCGGTAACAACCGCGACCCCAGTTGACGACGCCGACCAGCACCGGCCGGTCGACCTCCATCACCAATGGCCCGCCGCTATCGCCGGTGCAGGTATCGTTATCGGGTGAGCTGGCGCATAATTGATAGTCGGTTGTCTCGCCGCGATATTCGGGAAAATTTGCGCAATCGGCGACGGTCAGGTCGACCTGCGTGAGATCGGGCTGGAACCCCTTGCCCTGGCCCTCCTCAGCCTGACCCCAGCCGGTGGCATAAACCTTGGCGCCAGCGGCGAGCGGCGGCCCGTCATAAAGCTCAATCGCTTCGATCGGTCCGGCATCTTCCGCGTCGGTCTCGGCGTCGGCGACATAATGCACCAGCGCGATATCGTAATAATGCTTGGCCTTGTCGTAGTCGGCGTGGCGAACCATGCGGTCGATCCGGTAGGTTGCGCCTTCCTCCAGGTCGATGGTCGAGGAGCCGAGGCGGACGCGGTGGCCATTCTTGATCCGCTCGGCATTAATGCAGTGCGCGGCGGTCAGCACCCAGCCGTCGGCAATCAGTGACCCGCCGCATTTGTGCGATAGGTCCCAGCCTTCCCGGTCGCCGAGTTCTTGATCGGTCCAGTCGGTCTTGCTGGAATAGATTTGCGCTTGCCACGGGACGTTGGTCTCGGTGTTTTCATCGTCGACCGGGGCCCCCGGTTCGGCCTGTCCCAACGCTGCCGACGACAACAGCAGCGCAAGCGGCGCAATCGATGACCAAAGACGCATGACGACATCCCCCCTTATTTGGATCAGAATATCTCAATTTGCAGGATTTGCACTAGGGGTCGCCTCAGCTGCGCTGAGCGCTCCAGCAAAAACTGTCCCCCGGACAGTTTTGTGCTGGAGCGGGTGAAGGGAATCGAACCCTCGTCACTTGCTTGGGAAGCAAAAGCTCTACCATTGAGCTACACCCGCTGACTAGCGCGGCGCCGCCCTGCCATGCGCGCCCGATGCGGTCAATGTCAGGCGTCGACGGTGCCCGGATCGAACCGGTCAAATCCCGCCGCGCGGCCATGCAGTGCGGCGTCGAGCCGGTCGCGATCGAGCCGCCCTTCCCACCGCGACACCACGATCGTCGCCACCGCATTGCCGATGAAATTGGTCAGGCTGCGGCATTCGCTCATGAAGCGGTCGACGCCGAGGAACAGCGCCATGCCCTCGACCGGCACCGTCGGCACGATCGCCAACGTCGCGGCCAAAGTAATGAACCCCGCGCCGGTTACGCCCGCGGCGCCCTTCGACGACAGCATGGCCACGCCGAGCAACGCCGCCTGCTGACCCCATGTGAGGTCGATGCCATGGGCTTGTGCGATGAACAAAGCGGCCAATGTGAGGTAGATATTGGTCCCGTCGAGGTTGAACGAATAGCCCGCCGGGACGACCAGCCCGACCACCGATTTGGGACAGCCGGCATCCTCCATCTTCTCGATCAGCGCCGGCAGGGCGCTCTCGCTCGACGAAGTGCCGAGGACGAGCAACAATTCGGCCTTGAGATAGGCGATCAGGCGGAAGATCGAGAAGCCGCTCGCCCGTGCCACGAGCCCGAGGATGACCAGCACGAAAAACAGGCTGGTGAGGTAGAAGGTCGCGACCAGCCCGGCGAGGCTGGCAACCGCGCCAAGGCCATATTTGCCGATTGTGAACGCCATCGCCCCGAATGCGCCCAGCGGCGCGAGGAGCATCACCAGCCCGACCAGTTTGAACACCACCCGGCCAAGATCTTCGAATGCGCCGAGCAAGCGTTCGCCGGGTTTGCCGACCAAAGTCAGCGCAACGCCGAACAGGATCGCGACCAGCAAGGTCTGCAAGATATTGCCCGCGGTCAGCGCCGACACCAACGTCTCGGGAATCGCATCGAGCAGGAAGCCCGACAGCGTCGTGTCATGCGCCTTGGCGGCATAATCGGCGATCTTGCTGGGGTCGGACGCGGCGGCGGTGACCATCAGCCCGGCGCCTGGTTTGACCACATTGGCGACGATCATGCCGAGGATTAACGCAACCGTCGAGAAGGTCAGGAAATAGGCCATCGCCTTGAGCGCGACGCGCCCGACGGCGGCGAGATCGCGAAGTCCCGCAATGCCGGTGACGATGGTCAGGAAGATCACCGGCGCGATGACCATCTTGACCAGTTTGATGAACGCATCGCCGACCGGTTTCAGTGCTTCGCCGGTCGCCGGCCAGAAATGCCCGACCGCCACCCCGAGCGCAATCGCGACCAGCACTTGCAGGTAGAGCAAGCGATACCAGCGGCGGGGAGACGCGAAGGATGCGGCAGGGGCGGTGGTGATGGCCATGCCAATGGTTAGAGCAACCGATGAGCATTCCGGCAAACAAAATTGGGGCCGCAAACGAAAACGGCGCCGCCCGAAGGCGACGCCGCTTCATCCCCGGCCCGAAGGCCAGCGAGCGTTAGAAGGTAACGTTGATCGAGCCCGACACGGTGCGTGGTGCACCGATCTGGACGAACGGCGGCGCGCCATAGACGCCAGTCGTTGCGTTGATCGACTGGTTGAGGCCGCCGCCGAACCCGCCGACGTAGAATTTGTCGAACAGATTGTAGACGTTGAACTGGAAGTAGGTCGACTTGAGACCGATGAACCTGGCGTTCACGCGGGCATCGAGATTGACCAGCCAGTAAGCCGCAGCCTTCGAGTCATAGACCTGTTCGGCACCACCGACGCCGGGCAGATCGACGTCGCCACGGAACACCGCAGCGCCATTGTCGAACACGTAGCGCGGACCGGTGCGCTTGGCGGTGATGCCAAGGTCAAACGGTCCGACCGAACCCAAGGCCGAGAAGCCGTAGGTATATTTGGGCGTGCCCGATTCCGGACGGCCCGAGGTGAAGGCGCAGCTGCGCAGCGCCGTCGGAGAGCCCGGGGTGACGGTGTCACAGGTAACGCCGACCGGGAGAGTCGCGATCTGGATATCGTCCTGAATTTTCGACTTGTTCCACGACCCGAAGGTGTAGAGCGTAAACTGCTTGATCGGCGAGTAAGCGAACGAACCGTCAATGCCATATTTCTCGACCGAACCCAGATTACGGAACACGGTCGCGTTTAGCTCGGGATCGAACGCCGAGGCCGAGCGGTTCTTGAAGTCGGTGTGCCAGTAGGCAATCTGCGCCTGCACCTTGCTGCTGCGATAGCGGAGACCGCCATCGAAGCTGACCGTGGTCTCGGGCTTGGGCTTGGCTTGTGACGTACCTTCAGGAAAGAAGAATGCGTTGTAGAGGTTGTCGGTCGACGGCACCGACAGGCCCTTGGCGACGTTTACGAACGCGCTGATGCGCGGCGTGATGTCGAACACGACGCCAACGTTGGGAAGCAACGCATCATACTTCAGGGTGCGCTTGCCCGGAGGGGCGAAGCCGGTCACCGCGCCGGTCACCGGGTTGAAGGTGTATGGGTTGTTGGTCGCAATCGTCGCATCGAGCGTCGGATCGCCGCCCGAGCATTCGACGAAGCCGCCAGCCGAGCTGGTGAAGCAGCGGTTGTCGAGCTTGCGGGTGAAGAAAGGTGCACGAAGGCCGGCAGTGACCGTCAACTTGTCGTCGAAGAACTCGCCGCGATATTCGCCCGAAACCTGGTGGAGGATTGCGTAGGACTGACGATCGCGCTTTTGCAGGACAACGCCAGCTGCGGTGTTGAGTGGATCATTGATCGGGAAGACGTCGAATGGCTCGCCATTGCGATCGATCAGCCCAACCTGGCCGGTCTGGCGATGATTGGCGTGATCGAGCGTGTAGTTGAAGCGCAGCACATGGTCGTCGTTGATCGCCCAGCGAAGCCCCGAAATGACGCCATAACGCTTGGTCCGGGTCTGGCTGGGGACGAGCAAAGTGACCGTATCCAGTATATCCCCGTCACCGTTGAGATCGCGGCCGCCAGCATAAGGCGCGCCACCGAAATAACCGCCGATACAATTGACCGTGGCGCTGTTCGGTGTGGTCGAGCAATTGGCGCGACCACCAGTCGGGTTGATGTCAAAACCATATTCGCGGGCCGGCGACGCCGGCGTAGTGGTGCCGCCGCCATTGGCCTTCACATATTGAAAGCTGGGGTCGATCGTCAGCGTCAACGCGTCGGTCAGCGTGAAGCGTGACTGTGCCTTGATATTGCCGGTGTTCGACGGATTATAGCGACGATCGAATTCGGTCCCGCAGCTGGCGAGGTCGTTGGTGTTTGGGGTCGGCGCGTCGGCAACGCCGGCCTGCGGCGTGTCGGTAAAGCAAGAATAGTTGATGTCATATTCGCGCTCGTCGCGGCTGGTCGGGTAACGTTGCGTGCTGTTCGGGCCGACCGTGCGCGGGGCAAGGTTGGTCGCGCTCTGGGTGCGATCGGTGCGCAGCGGGAGCGAACCGAAGAAGTTGTTGCGGTTCTGGTTATAATTACCGGCGAGCGAGATGAAGTCGCCATTGCTGCCCAGCGGCTGATAGATTTTGGCGTTATACTGCTGCTTGTCGACAACGCCGTAATTGTTGAACGGATTATCGTTCTTGGCATTGCTGACCGAGAAATAGGAGCGGGTGCCCCACGGACCGATCTCGCCGGTGTCGATCACCGCAAAGATGCGGCGGAAGTCAAACTGACCGAGCGATCCGACGACCTGGCCGCCAAATTCCTTGCGCGGCAGACGGGTGCGAAGATTGACGGTGCCGCCAACTGCCGAGGCGGTCGGCGAATCGACGTCGGTGGTGCCGAGGTTGACGTTGACCTGGTCGATCAGCTCGGGGTCGATCTGCTGGTTGGAGAAGATCGCATAATTGCCCGAATCGTTGAGCGGGATGCCGTCGAAGGTCAGGCTGATGCGCGAGCTGTCGAAGCCGCGGATGTTGAGCGTTCCGCCCGACGAGCCATAAGCATCATTATTCTGGAAGCTAACGCCGGGAACCGCGTTGATCGTGTCGAGCACGGTCTGGCCGGCCGACTGGCGGGCGATATATTCCTGCGTGAGGACTGCCTTGGCTTTCGACGAATCGGGGGCGACAACACCGCCGACCTGCTGGGCGCGGGTCCCGGTGATGACGATCGCCTCTTCCTTCTTGTCGAAGTCCTGAGTGCCGGTCGACTGGGCGAATGCGGCGGTCGGGAAGATGACCGCCGACGTGCAGAGCAGAATGATTTTTTTCACGGTATTAGGACCCCCCAAGGGTGATGAGCGATTGCGAGTCGTTGCGGCTGCTATAGCCACAATGAGACGATTGGGTGACGGTCCGGATCGGACCTATAATGAATCTTGATTAGCGTTGCCGTTATGCCACGCGGATGCCCGCTCGGCCCTCTATGACACGGCGCCTTAAGCAAAATTTCGGCCTGGTTACAACCTTGTCAGTAGGCTTTGCTGTCGAGCCTTCGTCCGATGGCCACGAACAGGTAAATCAGCGGCGGCACCACCACCACCGACAAGACCACCTTGGCCAACATTTGCCCGGCCAGGAGCTCCCCGATCGGAAACACGCCGTAAAAGGCGATGCCGATAAACAACAAGGTATCGAGGATCTGGCTGAGCACGCTCGCCACAGCCGATCGGAACCACAACAGTTTCGATCCTTCGCCGCCTTTGAGCTTCGAGAAAATGGTCACGTTGAGCAGGCTGGAGCAGCCATATGCGATCAATCCCGCAAGCCACATCCGCCGCGTCCCGCCCATCATCATGTCGAACGCCGACAATCGCGCCGGATCCATGTCCGTAGCGGCGGGGACGGCGAGAACGAGAATCGTGAGTGCCAGGCTGACCAGCAACGGCACGAAGCCCCACACCACCAGTCTGTTGGCGGTTTCCCGACCATGCACTTCCGCCACTGCGCTCGACGTGATGACCAGTAGCAGGAAGGCGAAAATACCGGCCTCGACCGCCAGCGGCCCAAGCGCGACCTGCTTGTTGCCGAGCACCCCCGCGATGCACACCATCCCGCCATAGAAAATCGCAAAGGCGAACAAGGACGGTCGGATGCCGGTGGCGGCGGGGGCTGCGACGGGCGATTGGGATTGGGTGCTCATGGCGGCGAAGGCCTAACGGCTTTGCCTGCCCTCGCAAGGGTTTTGTTGACCCGGCCTAGCCCACGCGGCTAGCGCGCCCCCCGTGATCAAGCCCGCAATCGACATTCTTGCCATCGGTGATGCGATCGTCGACGTCATCGCGACGTGCGACGATGCTTTCATTGCGGCGCACGGGCTGCCCAAGGGCGGGATGCAGTTGCTCGACAGCGGTTCGGCCGAGCGGCTGTATGCAGCAATGGGCAATGCACGCGAGACGAGCGGCGGATCGGCGGCCAATTCGATGGCCGGGATCGCCGCCATGGGGGGCCGTGCGGCGTTTATCGGGCAGATTACCGACGATCAGTTGGGCGACATCTTCCGCCACGACATGCAGGCGCTCGGCGTACAGTTCGACACGCCATCGCTGACCGACCCCGATGCACCGCCGACCGGGCGCTGCCTGATCCTGGTCACGCCAGATGCGCAGCGGACGATGAACACCTCGCCCGGCGCGTCACACTTGCTGTCGCCGTCCGCGCTTGACGAGGCGCTGATCGCATCTGCCGCGATCCTCTATCTCGAAGGCTATTTGTTCGGCCCCGAACTGCCGCGCGCGGCAATGATGCGGGCGATCGACATTGCCCATGGGGCAGGGCGCGAAATTGCCTTCACGCTGAGCGAAAGCGTGTGCATCCCGGGCCGCCGCGAGGCGTTTACCCAGATGATCGACCGCGGTTCGATCGACTTGCTGTTCGCCAATGAGCATGAGGCGCTGCAGCTGACTGGAGCATCGGGGCTGGGCGAAGCGCTGGCGATGCTGTCGGGCAAGGTCCCGACCCTGGTCATCACGCGCGGTTCAGAGGGCGCGCTGGCATTGCAAGACGGGGAGGGGGTCGAAGTCCCCGCCGCCCCGGTCCGCAACGTCGTCGACACCACCGGCGCAGGCGATCTGTTCGCCGCCGGCTTCCTTGTCGCCCGGGCGCGCGGACATGACCTGAGCCGCTGCCTCGCAACCGGCGCAATATCCGCCGCCGAAATCATTTCGCACTTCGGCGCCCGGCCCGAAGCCGACCTTCGATTATTGGTGAACTTATGATCAAGCGCCTCGCTGTATATTGCGGCTCCGCCCCCGGTGCCGACCCCGCCTTCGCCGATGCCACGCGCGACCTTGGCGTGGTCATGGCGGAGCGCGGGATCGACCTGGTCTATGGCGGCGGCAAGCTCGGGCTGATGGGGATCATCGCCGACACCGTGCTCGAACACGGCGGCAAGGTTTACGGAGTTATCCCCGACGCTTTGGTCGCGCATGAAGTCGCGCACCAGGGTTGCACCGAATTGTTCACCGTAACGACGATGCACGAGCGCAAGGCCAAGATGACCGAATTGTGCGATGCTTTTGTTGCGCTTCCCGGCGGGATCGGCACGCTCGACGAATTGTTCGAAGCGTGGACGTGGAACGCGCTCGGCTATCATGCGCAGCCATTCTGCCTGCTCAACGTAAACGGCTTCTGGGACGAGCTGGCGGGGTTCATGGACCATGTCGTCGACAGCGGTTTCCTGAGCGATGCGCGCCGCGCGCAATTGCTCAAGGCCGACAGTCCGGCCGCCGCCATCGACCTACTGGACGCGGCGGTGGAAAGCGCTGCACAAGGCGTCACCTGGTAATCGCCTTGGGAGGGGCGGCGTACTCATGAATCAATCCTTGCTCGGCGTCGTCGGTATTGCCGCGATCGTCCTCATCGCGATCCTGTTCTCGTCCAATCGTCGCGCGATCCGGCCGCGCGTGGTCCTTGCGGCGTTCGCACTGCAGGCGGTGATCGCGTTCCTCGTACTTCGCACATCGGGCGGGCGGACAGTGATCCAGGGCATGTCGGACGGTGTATCGAACCTGCTCGGATATGCCGGCAAGGGTACCGAATTCCTGTTCGGGGCGCTCGCCAGCGATCCGCTGGGCAAGAATTTCGCGTTGCTCGCGCTGCCGGTGATCGTGTTCTTCGCGGCCCTGGTGTCCATCCTCTATTATCTTGGCATCATGCAGCGCGTGGTGCGCTGGGTCGGCGGGGCGATCGGCTGGGTAACCGGGATCAGCCGGGTCGAGAGCCTTGGTGCCGCCGCCAATATCTTCGTCGGCCAGTCGGAAAGCCCGCTGGTTGTCCGCCCCTATCTTGCCGCCCTTGTGCCGAGCCACATGTTCACCTTGATGACGGTCGGTATGGCCGGAGTCGCGGGGACGATTCTCGCCGCATATGCCGGGCTGCTGGGCGAAAAGTACCTGCCGTTCCTGCTCGCCGCCGCGTTCATGTCGGCGCCCGGCGGAATCCTGATGGCCAAATTGATCATGCCCGACGATGTCGCGCCGAAGGACGAACTGCCGCTCGAAGGCGGGGTCGCGGTCGCGGCGCGCGAGGATGACCTGGCGATCCACGGCTTCGAGGAAGGTGAGCAGCCGGCCAACATCATCATGGCCGCGGGGCAGGGCGCGCAGACCGGGGTCAAATTGGCGGTCGCAGTCGGCGCGATGGTGCTTGCGTTCGTTGCTTTGGTAGCGATGGCCAACGGGATCCTCGGCGGGATCGGCAACTTGTTCGGGCAGGACAATTGGAGCTTCCAGGGTGCGGTTGGCGCGGTGTTCGCGCCGGTCATGTACCTGATCGGGATTCCGTGGAACGAAGCGGGCGTTGCGGGCGGCCTGTTCGGGACCAAGGTGGTACTCAACGAATTCGTCGCCTTCATTGACCTCGGCAATGCAGCTGGTCCTGCGGCGGCTCTCTCGGAGCGCAGCCGAGCGATCGTGACGTTCGCGCTCTGTGGGTTCGCCAATTTCAGCTCGATCGCGATCCAGCTGGCAGTGGTCGGCAACCTCGCCCCCAACCAGCGCCCGACGATCGCGCGGCTTGGCCTCAAGGCGTTGCTTGCCGGGAGCCTCGCCAATCTGATGTCTGCCGCGCTTGCCGGGCTGATGCTTCCCTGATTTTTTGCTAAGAGCCTCATCATGACCGACATTCTCACCAGCGATACCGTCGCCTCGGTGTCGCTCGACGACGCCGACCTTCACCCGCAAGCGTTTGCCGAGGAGCTTGGCCAGAGCTTCGTCGACTATGGCTTCGCGATCGTCCGCGATCACGGCATCCCGCAGGAATTGATCGATCGCGCCGAAGCAATGGCCAAGCTGTTCTTCGCGCTGCCCGAGGACACCAAGCGCGCTTATCTCATCGCCGGCGGCGGCGGCGCCCGCGGCTACACTGCGTTCGGGGTCGAAACAGCAAAAGGCGGCACTGCGTCCGATCTCAAGGAATTCTGGCACGTGGGACGCGAGTTGGCCGCGGGGCACAAATTCCGCGACGTCATGGCCGACAATGTCTGGCCGGGAGAAATCCCCGGCTTCAAGGAAGTTTTCCTCGAACTGTACGACGCGTTCGACGCCGCGGGCCTCAAGGTGCTCCGCGCCATCGCCCGCTTCCTGGCCGTCGACGAGGATTATTTCACCGACACCGTGCGCGACGGCAATAGCGTGATGCGGCTGCTTCATTATCCGCCGATCGAAACCCCGAGCGGCAACCAGATCCGTGCCGGGGCGCATGAGGATATCAACACCATCACCCTGCTGCTCGGCGCCGAGGAAGCCGGGCTCGAGCTCAAGACCAAGGACGGGCGCTGGCTGCCGGTCAGCCCCAAGCCGGGCGAACTGGTGGTCAATATTGGCGACATGCTCCAGCGGCTGACCAACGGGCGATTGCGATCGACCAGCCACCGGGTGGTCAACCCGGCCCCTGATCGCGCATCGAAGGCGCGTTACTCGATGCCGTATTTCCTCCACTTCCGCCCCGATTTCATCATCGAGGCGCTGCCCGGCACGGTGCCAGCGGGGGAGCAGCCCACATGGCCGCCGATCAGCAGCCACGATTATTTGCTGGAGCGGCTGCGCGAGATCAAGCTGACATAAGGCTGATTTCGCCCAACTTTTGCGTTTTTGGCCGATGTGGCGTAACAAGTCTCCGCTACCAGTCGCCTGACGCGGGTTTCCAGCGGTTCAATCGCTCAATCCTTCCTCTCCGCCTCTTCTAGCCGGTGGCGAATCGACCGCACGCGCCCGATAGGAAGGACCCAGTCAATGCCTGAAGGCACCGTCAAATTCTTCAACGCGATGAAGGGCTTCGGCTTCATCACCCAGGATGGTGGCGGACAGGATGCGTTCGTCCACATCAGCGCGGTCGAAGCCGCCGGATTGACGGGCCTCGATACCGATCAGCGAGTCTCGTTCGAGCTCGAACCCGACCGCCGGGGCCGCGAAAGCGCCGCCAACCTGAAGCTGCTTTAAGTTTACCCTCCTGCCCGGCCGAGTGGCGCTACTGCGCCGACCGGCCGGATCGACCCTGCAACCTTCGCCAGAAAGTCCACCTCACTCCATGTCGAACCAGACCAACTTCTACCGCGAGCGCGCTGCCGAAGCGCGTGGCCGGGCCGACGCGACCGACCTCAGCAACGTCAAGGAAAGCCACATCCGTTCGGCCACGGCGTGGGAATTGCTCGCCTCGCGCTCGGAAAAATCTGACCGCCTGCGCGAAGCCGAAATCGAGCGCAAAGCTGAAATGCCAGCGGCGGCTTACTAAGGCCTAGCCCGCGTCCTTGAGGCTCGCCGGGCCGAAGCCATGGGGAATGAGCGCGCTGATCTTGTAGTGCTTAACCGTCTGGCCGTCCCCGCTGGCGCACAGGATGTCGATGTCGACGCCACTTAATTGCGCAGCCTCGAGAATTGATTGGCGACAGCCACCGCAGGGGGTGACGGCGTTCGTTCCTGCGAGTGCGGTTCCTGACGCGTCACCGCCGGCAACCGCGATCCGCGCGACCTTGTCCAGCCCGAACGTCGCCTGGGCCAGTGTCAACGCGCTGACTTCGGCGCACAGGCCGAGGCGGTAACAGGCATTCTCCATATTCGCGCCAGTGACCACCTCGCCATCGACGCTCTCGACCGCGCATCCGACCGAGAAATTCGAATAAGGCGCATAAGCCTTGAGCGCAGCAGTTCGCGCGGCGGCGATGAGGTCGGCGTCGGTCATGGCAATGTCATTAGGCTGGAGCTAAGGCTCGCGGCAATGCTTGTTGAGGTTGTGATGCGCCGCTTTTCCGTCATCCTGTTGTCCGCTGCTCTTGCCGCCTGCGCAACTGTCCCGCGCCAGCTCGCCCGCCCGATCGAAGTGCAGATCCTCGCCTTCAACGATTTCCACGGCAATCTGGAGCCTCCCAAGCTGACCGTCCCCGCCGTCGACGGCGCAGTCCCGGCAGGCGGTGCAGCTTATTTGGCGACCGCGCTCAAGCAGAGCCGAACCGCCAATAGCGTAACTGTGGCAGCGGGCGACCTGATCGGTGCGACCCCGATTAGCTCGGCCTTGTTCCTCGACGAGCCGACAGTGACTGCGCTGGGCATGGCCGGGCTCGAACTGGCATCGGTCGGCAATCATGAATTCGATCGCGGCATTGCCGAATTAAAGCGGATGCAATCGGGCGGGTGCGTCAAGGTCGATTCGACGACCCGCAAGCCATGCGCGGTCGAGCCGTTCGCAGGGGCGAAATTCTCCTACCTCGCCGCCAATGTGGTCGACTCCAGCGGGGCGAGCATTTTTCCAGGCACCGCGATCAAGACGATCGGCGGGGTTCGGATCGGCTTCATCGGCATGACACTGGAGGCGACCGCGACCTTGGTCACACCAGCCGGAGTTGCGGGGGTGAAATTCACCGACGAGGCGGATACGGCCAATGCGCTGGTGCCTGGCCTAAAGGCAGCGGGCGTGAAGGCGATCGTGCTGCTGATTCACCAGGGCGGCTCGTTGACCGGGCGCTTCGATGACCAGAATTGCCCGGGGCTGAGCGGCGAAATCCTGCCGATCCTGGACCGGCTCGATCCGGCGATCCGGCTGGTCGTCTCGGGTCACACGCACAATGCCTACATCTGCCGCGTGCCGATCGCGGGCGGGGGTCAGCGGTTGCTGACCAGCGCCGGCAAATATGGCGCGATGGTGACCGATATCCGGCTCACCTTCGACCGGGCAGGGGTACTGGTCGGCGAGCGCGGATCGTTCGTCATTGTTCAGGGAGAGGCGATCGCGACGGCGCGCCTGTCGGCGCCGCTCGTTCCGTCTTATCCCGTGTTCGCCGCCGATCCTGAGGTGGCCGGGCTGGTGCGCAGATACCGTGATGCCGCCGCCACCGAAGCCAACCGCCCGGTCGGCAAGCTGTCCGGCTTTCTCACCCACAGCGAAGTATCGGGCGTGGAATCGTCCGCGCCGGGATTTATTGCCGATGCCCAGTTATACGATGCTCGCGGTGCGAACCAACGCCGCGCCGACCTCGCGCTGATGAACAATGGCGGCGCGCGCACCGACCTGCTCCCCGATGCCGACGGCACCGTTCGCTTCGGCCAAATCTTCGCGATGCAGCCGTTCGCCAACAACATCGTCGTGCGCAGCTTCACGGGCGCGCAGCTCAAGGCCGTGCTCGAACAGCAATTCGACAGTGGTCGCAACACGGTCGCCAACTCCAACCTGCTGCTGCCGTCATATAATTTCAGTTTCAGTTACGACAAATCTCGCCCACCCGGACAGCGAATCGTGGCGATGACGCTCGACCGTAAGCCGATCGACCCGGGCCGAACTTACCGCGTGGCGATCAACAATTTTCTCAGCAGCGGAGGCGACAATTTTACCTTGTTGACCGCCGGCGGCGAACCGGTTGACGGCGGCCTCGATCTCGACGCGACCGAAGCCTATCTCGCGACCAACCCGGCAGCGCCAAAGCTCGGCCGGATCACCGACCTGACGCCCAAACCTTAACGCAGCGGCGGTTCGTCGAAGCTGCGGAGCTTGCGGCTGTGGAGGGCGTCGCCTTCGCGCTTCAATAATTGCAGTGTTTCAATGCCGATCCGCAAATGCTGGCTGATCGCGCGCTCGTAGAAAGCATTGGCCTGACCGGGCAGCTTGAGCTCACCGTGGAGCGGCTTGTCGGACACACACAGCAAGGTGCCGTAGGGAACGCGGAAGCGGTAGCCCTGTGCGGCAACGGTCGCCGATTCCATGTCGATCGCGACCGCGCGGCTCTGGTTGAAGCGCAGCGCCGACAAGGTGTAGCGCAGCTCCCAATTGCGATCGTCGGTGGTGACGACGGTGCCGGTGCGCAGCCGTTTCTTGACGCTGTCCTCATCTTCGCCGGTGACTGCAACGGTTGCGTCAAACAGCGCATTCTGGACTTCGGCAATGGCCGGGATGGGAATTTCCGGAGGAAGCATCTGGTCGAGGACATGGTCGTCGCGGAGGTACGCATGGGCGAGGACATAGTCGCCGATCGTCTGGCTGAGCCGAAGCCCGCCGCAATGACCGATCATCAGCCACGCTTCGGGCCGCAGCACCGCAATATGGTCGCAGATGGTCTTGGCGTTGGACGGGCCGACACCGATGTTGACCAGGGTCACGCCGTCGCCCTTGTCGGTCATCAGATGATAAGCGGGCATCTGGTGACGGCGCCATGAGCCGGCCGCGATCTGGGCCTCCGCCTCGTCCAGATCGCCGAGTTCGAACCGGCCGCCGGGAACCGATAGCGAGGTGAACTGGCTGTCGGGATCGCGCAGGGCGTCGATCGAAAAGCGAACGAATTCATCAACGTAGCGGACGTAGTTGGTGAACAGGATGAAGTGTTGGAAATGTTCGGGCGGGGTGCCGGTGTAATGCTTGAGACGGGCTAGGCTGAAGTCGGTTCGCGGGCCGTCGAACAATGCGAGTGGGCGGCTTTCGGAGGTTTTGCTGTCGAACACCCCATCGGCCACTTCATCGCCAATGTGGGCCAGTTCGGTCGACGGGAACCAGCGCGAGATTTCGGCCGTGCTCAGGCCGCCAAGCTCGAGTTCGCCGCCGTCAAGCACGTAAGGATAGCTGATTTCGCTCTTTGATCGACCGACCGAAATCTCGACCGGATAATCGCGCACCAGATGCTCGAGTTGCTCGGTGAGGTAAGCCCGGAACAGGGCCGGACGCGCGACCGAAGTGGTGTAGCTGCCCGCTTGGCTGATCCTGGCGAAGGCGCGCATCGACGGGGCGGGCGGGGAGGTCGGGTCGTAATCGATCCGCAGCTCGGGATAAGCGAACCCGCCATCGGCGCGTGCCTTTGGGTCGGGTCGCGTGCCGCCCTGCGCGAACGCCATCAAGGCATTGCGGAGATTGCTTACCGATTCATCGTAAATTGCCTCGAGCGCATCGAGCAGGGCCGGGATCGCCTCGATCTTGGTCATCATGGCCTCGCTTGCCGCAGCAGCGGTTGCGGCGCAAGGGGGCGACAGTAACCATTGATTTAATAAGTGCACTTATTATATGTGTTGATATAGCCTTGGATACGATTCCTTTTGAGATTGCCGAAACGGCCCACAGTCTGCGGCGCGAGTTCGATCGTCGCGCGGCGCCGCTTGGCGTGACGCGTGCGCAATGGCGGGCGCTCGCTTGGGTGGGGCGCGAACCGGGGCTTCGTCAGGTCGAGCTTGCCGATCATCTCGATATCGAGCCGATCACCTTGTGCCGGATCGTCGATCGGCTGGAAGAGGGCGGCTTGGTCGAGCGTCGCCGCGACCCCGAGGATCGCCGGGCTTGGCGGCTGCACCTGACCGACAAAGGCGAGCCCTTGGTCGAACAGTTGCGAATGCTGGCCGGGCAAATGTCTCGGGATGCTTTTGCGGGCGTTGCCCCCGAGACCATCGAGCTGTTGCGCAAGTCGCTCGCGCAAGTGCGCGAAAATCTTTCCACCAATATTTCGCCCAAGAGGATTTCGGCGTGAATCAGATGAAAGCCATTCCCGCTCCAGCGGAAACGCCAGTCGAGTCCGAGGTCGTCAAGACCAATCCCTCGCGTACAGTGAAGCGCTGGGCGATCATGCTTGGCGTGCCGTTGCTGCTGCTCGTGGTCGGCGGTTATTTCTGGCTGACCAGCGGGCGTAGCGTCTCGACCGACAATGCCTATGTGAAGCAGGATATCGTCTCGGTTTCGACCCAGATCAACGGGCCGGTGGTCGAGGTGTTTGTGCGCGAGAACCAGCACGTCAATCGCGGTGACCCGCTGTACCGGATCGATCCGGGATCTGCCGAGGTCGCCTTGCTTCAAGCGCAGGCGCAACTTGCTGCCGCCGAATTACAGACCCGCCAGCTTGGCGTGGCAGCGGCCGGCACCGGCGGCGACATCACCGGCGCGACGGCCAACCTCGCGATTCAGCGGCGTGCGCTCGCCCGCCAGCAGGCGCTGCTCGGGCGCGGATTTACCACACGCTCGGACTATGACGATGCAGTCAGTGAAGTGACCAAAGCTCAGACCCAGTTGGCCGATGCGCGAGCTCAGGCCGCCAATGCCAATGCTGCCATCTCGCCAACCGGCAACCAGCCGCAGATTGCCGCCGCGCGCGCGGCGATCGCCAAGGCGCAGCTCGATCTGACCCGCGGTCTCGTGCGTGCTCCCGAAAGCGGGATCGTCGCCAATTCGGACCGCTTGCTCGTCGGCCAGGCGGCGATCACCGGGGTCGCGATGCTGTCGATCGTCAAGGACAAGGGCGGCTGGGTTGAGGCCAATTTCAAGGAAGGCGACCTGGCCAAGATGCAAGTCGGGCAGAAGGCGACGCTCAAGTTCGACGCTTATCCCGGCCTCAAGGTGCGCGGCCATGTCGCGTCGATCGGGGCTGGCACAGGCAGCGAATTTTCGGTGCTTCCGGCACAGAATGCCAATGGCAATTGGGTCAAGGTCACCCAGCGTGTCCCGGTTCGGGTGGCGTTCGACGAGGTGCCGTCGCGAGCGATGATCGCCGGGCTTTCGGCCGATGCCGAGGTCGACCTCCAGACAGCACGCTAACGCGCGATGACCGAGCAGGTTCTCGACCCCACGCGGCGCAACCTCGTCACCGTCGCAGTGATGCTCGCGGTGCTGATCCAGGTGCTCGACACGACCATCGCCAACGTCGCACTGCCGCACATGCAGGCCAGCCTTGGCGCGACGCAGGAAAGCGTTAACTGGGTGCTGACCAGCTATATCGTGGCGAGCGCAATTGCGATTCCGATCTCGGGCTGGCTGGCCGACAAGATCGGACGCAAGCGATTGCTGATTTTGGCGGTGATCGGATTCACCATCGCATCCTTATTATGCGCGATTGCGCAGAGCCTGACCGAGATGGTCATCTTCCGCGCGATCCAGGGCGTCACTGGTGCATTCCTCGTCCCGCTTGCCCAGGCGACCCTGTTCGACATCAACCCGCCCGAGCGCCACGCCCGGGCGATGGCCTTGATCGGCGGCGGCATCATGATCGGGCCGATCCTGGGGCCAGTGCTCGGCGGCTGGCTGACCGACAGCTTCAACTGGCGCTGGGTGTTCCTGGTCAACCTTCCGGTCGGGGCGATCGCGACGTTGATGCTGATCCGCTATATGCCCAAGAGCGCGCTTGCGCCGCGCAAGTTTGACATTTTCGGCTTCACTTTGCTCGGCGTTGCGCTCGGCAGCCTGCAGATGATGCTTGACCGCGGGCAGCAGCTCGACTGGTTCCAAAGCTGGGAGATATGGATCGAGGGCGGGCTATTCGTCGGCGCGGCGTGGATGTTCGTCACCCACACCCTGACCGCGCGCGAGCCATTGTTCGAACGCGGCATGTTCGCCGACCGCAATTTCGCGCTCGGGATGTTTTTCATGGTGGTAACCGGCCTGCTATTGCTCGCCGGCCTCGCGCTGCTGCCACCATTGCTGCAGCGATTGTACGGCCATTCGGTGTTCCAGTCGGGGCTGCTGACGATGCCGCGCGGGATCGGCACATTGATCACGATGGTGCTCGCCGGGCGACTGATCGGCAAGATCGACCTGCGCATCCTGATCGCCGCCGGGATGGGGCTGATGGCGTGGTCGCTGCACATCATGTCGGGCTTTGCGATCGACATGGGTAGTCGGCTGATCGTCATCTCTGGAATCATCCAGGGACTTGGGCTGGGCCTGATGTTCGTCACCGTCCAGAGCCTGGCCTTCGCGACCCTCGTGCCGCGGCTGCGGACGGCGGCGGCGAGCTTGCTCAACCTGTCGCGCAATATTGGTGGATCAATCGGAATTAGCGTCGTCACCGCCTTGCTGGCGCGCAATGTGCAGCAATCCCACGCCGACATGGCGGGTCACATCACCGACCAGACTTTGCCGCCGATCACTGGCGCCGTGGTCAGCCAGCTTGGACTGCCGGCCGAAGCGGCAACCGCGCTGGTCAATGCCGAGATCAACCGCCAAGCCGCGTTTATCGCCTACGTCGATGATTTCTATTTCATGATGTGGGTAACGCTGGCGGCGATCCCGCTCGTACTGCTGCTGCGCCCGGCGAAAAAGCAGGAGCCCGGCGAGCTGCACGACGCGGTGGCGATCGATTGACCGCTCAGGCGGCTATGTAGCCGCCGTCGATCATGTGGATTGAGCCGTTGCAATAGGATGATTCGTCGCTGGCGAGGAAAGCGAGGAGGTGGGCGACTTCCTCGCTGGTGCCGTAGCGCTTCATCGGAATCCCTGCCTCAATCCCTTCGCGCAATGCGGCCGGATCGTCGGGTGCGAGCTGGTTTTGCAGCGAAGCGATCATCCGATTGTCGATCGGGCCGGGGCCGACTGCATTGACGCGGATGTTGAACGGCCCAAGTTCCAGCGCGGCGGTTTTGACCAGCCCGAACACCGCATGCTTGCTGGCAACGTAGGGCGACATGGCGGGAAAGCCGATCTGCCCGGCAATCGACGACAAAGCGACGATCGATCCGCCGCCGCGCGCCTTCATCGGTGCGACGGCATATTTCATCGCCAGCCACACGCCGATCACATTGGTTTGCAGCGTATCGTTGAACTCGGCGACGGTCAGCGCCTCGATTGGTTTGAGCACGCCCTCGGTTCCCGCATTGGCAATCAAGATGTCGAGCCCGCCGAAGCGGTCGACAGTCTTTGCAACGGCTGCGGCAGTGGCATCTTCGTCGGTCGAATCGGCGATTGCACCGTCAAATTCGCCAAGCCCCTCGAGCCGCGCTTTTGTTTCCGCCAACTTGTCGGGCGAGCGGGCGACGAGCATCACCTTCGCCCCAAGTTCGAGAAATAGCTTGGCAGTCGCTTCGCCGATGCCGCCGGTTGCGCCGGTGACGATTGCCACCTTGCCGTCTAGCCGTTGCCTGTTGGTGCTCATGCCTTGCCCCTTCGTGATAACTCGATGGTCCGGCTAAGCGACAGGGACGGACAGGCGATTATCACATTGTGGACGCTAAAATGCATCAAATTGGCGGCAATGGCGTTGGGTAATAACTATTTGGAGAATGACATGACCATTGCCACCCGCATTCTTGGCCGCGATGGCCCGACCGTCTCGGCGATTGGGCTGGGCTGCATGGGGATGAGCGAATTTTACGGGTCGCGCGACGATGCGGAATCGATCGCGACGATTCACCATGCACTCGATCAGGGGGTCAACTTCCTCGACACCGCCGACATGTATGGGCCGTTCATCAACGAGGAACTGGTCGGCAAGGCGATCGCCGATCGCCGCGAGAATGTGTTCCTGGCGACCAAGTTCGGCAACATGCGTGGGGCCGATGGCGCGTTCCTCGGCGTTAACGGGAAGCCCGATTATGTGCGGTCGTGCTGCGAGGCGAGCCTCAAGCGGCTAGGGGTCGAGACGATCGACCTTTATTACCAGCACCGGGTCGATCCCGAGACCCCGATCGAGGATACCGTCGGCGAGATGGCGAGATTGAAGGATGAGGGCAAGATTCGCTTCCTCGGTTTGAGCGAGGCGGCGCCGGACACGATCCGGCGCGCGCACGCGGTGCATCCGATCACTGCCCTGCAAACCGAATATTCGCTGTGGAGCCGCGATGCCGAGGAGGAAGTGCTGCCGACGGTGCGCGAGCTTGGTATCGGCTATGTCGCTTATTCGCCGCTCGGTCGCGGGTTCCTGACCGGCGAGATCCGTCGGCCAGAGGATTTCCCGGACAATGATTATCGCCGGTTCCACCCGCGCTTCACCGGCGACAATTTCGCCCGGAACATCGCCTTGGTCGATCGGATCAAGGAGCTTGCTGAGGAAAAGGGTGTGACGGCGGCGCAACTGGCGCTGGCGTGGGTGTTGGAGAGGGGCGATGACATCGTCCCGATCCCGGGGACCAAGCGCCGCAGCTACCTCGACCAGAATATCGCCGCGGCGGCGATCGAGCTTGGCCCCGACGAGGTGGCGGCGCTCGACTTAATCCTGCCAGCGGGCGCAGCAGGCGGCGACCGTTATCATGCGCAAGGTATGGCGGCGGTCAATCGGTAACGTCGCCAACTCCGTCAAAAGCGTGGCGAAATTGTAACATGCAGCAATGAATTTGCGCAGTGCTCAATTATGAATTTACAATTTGTTAATGAGCCGGGAATAGGGGCATCGTCCACCTTTCGTGGAACTAATGGGGACCCTACATGATCAAATATCTTCTCATCGCTTCGTCGGCGCTGGTGATGGCTTCGGGCGCGCAAGCCCAGGCCTCGGCTTCGCCTTTCTCGGGCCCGTATGTCGGTGTTCAAATTGGCTATGCCGATCTCGAAGACGTGCATGACGACCTTGATTTCTGGTACGATGATTTCAAGAATTTCAAGCAGAACGACGACAATCTGGTCGGTGGTGTCCGCGTTGGCTATGACCATGTTTTCGGCCCGGGCGTGCTGGTCGGCGTGGTCGGCGAATTCTCGCTGACCGACCTCGATACCGTCGGCCCGACTCGGTCTGACGACGACACTTATGAAATCGGTGCAAAGGTCAGCAATCTGGGTTCGGTTCGCGGCAAGCTCGGTTTCGCGTCGGGCAAGCTTGCGGTCTATGGGACTGCCGGTTTGGGCTTTGCCAACATCAAGCATCATATGATGGACATTGACGGCTCGGACGAGGGATATGATGAAAAGGGCGACCGTACCGGCTTCGTGTTTGGCGTCGGTGGGGCGATCGCGATCAACGATCGCTCGTCGTTCGGCCTTGACCTCAGCCAGTATAACTTCGGCTCGCGCACGCATGAGGTGCTCGAGTCCGATGGGGGTTCAACCGACTATTTCTTCCGCCAGAAGGACCGTATCCGGACGGCCATGATCACTTACAGCTACGGCTTCTAATCAAGCCAGTATCGACCTGAAGAAGGGCGGCCCGGGCCAACCGGGTCGCCCTTTTTCTCGCCGGCGCGATGCTCGTGGAGCCCAAACGTTAGCCAAGCTTGAAATCGAGCGTGACCGGGCGGGACAGTTCGAGCGCGGGAATGCGGCGGGCAAAATCGGCAAGCGCTGCCGCCTGACCGGCTTTGTCGCTGGCATATTCATTCTGCCCGACATGGCGTTGGCCGGCGGGGGTGGCGGTCGGGAACGGGCGCGTCGCATGCGCGGTGAACAGCCGGTCGTGGACCATGATTCGGTCGCGGATCGCCGGCCACATTTGGTCGCGAAGGAAATATTGGTCCCAGTTAATGTTGTGCGGGGTGGTCGCGCGGAAGGCCGCGATCGCGCCCGCCATGTCCGGAAACACGCCCGCGACCCCGCCCCACAGGCCGGCCAGGATCGGGTCGGTATGCGACACCCAGTCGCGCATCGCGTGGAACGGCAGGTCGCTCGCGATCCACTCCTGCACCGCTGCGGCCTCGCGATCGAACATTACGCTGTCGCAATCGCGGACTATGAAATAGCCAACGTCGGGATCATCCGAGACGAGGAAGCGGCGGCTCAGCAGATGACGCGGATCACGATCGCCGCTGTCGTCCATGATCATCTCTGCGCCTTCTTCGGCCATGACTGAGCGGAAGGTCGCATCGACGCTGGCGTCGACGGTGAAACGGCAGGTCCAGCCGGGATAGAAAGTGCGCGCCACAAGGACATTCTGCAGCGCGCCGCGAAGATAGCGCGGGTGCG
>NZ_JANMLM010000083.1:0-5097 GCF_031372575.1 Sphingomonas sp.
GGGCTCGGGCAAGTCGAGCTTCACCATCGTCACGCTTTACGCCGCTGCCGCGCGCACCCTCAACGGCGCGCGCATCCTGGCCGGCAAGTACGACAAGATCACGGGCTTGGAACATCTCGACAAGGTGATCGACATCGACCAGTCGCCGATTGGCCGAACCCCGCGCTCCAACCCGGCGACCTACACCGGCGCCTTCACCCAGATCCGCGACTGGTTCGCCGGGCTGCCCGAAAGCCAGGTCCGCGGCTACAAGCCCGGCCGCTTCAGCTTCAACGTCAAGGGCGGCCGCTGCGAGGCGTGCACCGGCGACGGCCTGCTGAAGATCGAGATGCACTTCCTGCCCGACGTCTACGTCACCTGCGACGTGTGCCACGGCCAGCGCTACAATCGCGAAACGCTCGAGGTGAAGTTCAAGGGGCGCAGCATCGCCGACGTTCTCGACATGAACGTCGAGGATGCGGTCGAATTCTTCAAGGCGGTCCCCGGCATCCGCGACAAGATGGCGATGCTGGCCGAGGTGGGGCTGGGCTACATCAAGGTCGGCCAGCAGGCGACCACGCTCAGCGGCGGCGAAGCCCAGCGCGTCAAGCTCGCCAAGGAACTGTCGCGCCGCGCCACCGGCCAGACGCTCTACATCCTCGACGAGCCGACCACCGGGCTGCATTTCGAGGACGTCCGCAAATTATTGGAAGTGCTCCACGCCTTGGTCGAGCAAGGCAACACCGTGGTCGTGATCGAGCATAACCTCGACGTCATCAAGACCGCAGACTGGGTGCTCGACCTGGGGCCGGGCGGCGGCGTGAACGGCGGAGAGATCGTTGCGGAGGGCACCCCGGAGAAGGTGGCGGTGGCGGCGGGGAGTTTCACGGGGGCCTATCTGAAGCCGCTGTTGGAGCGGGCGGCAGCGAATGGGGAGCAGACCAGTGCGATGGTGCTAGCGAGTGCCCCGGGGTCAAGATATCGGGTCAGGTCCGAAATTGTGTCTAATTCGAGGAGAAGGACTGAAAGTGTGACCTCATCAAGGACATGATAGACTGACTTTGGATCGGGACTCGGATTGCCAACGAAAAATGGGAAATGTGGCGCTTTCCCAATTGCTGCCTGCCCGACCTCCAACGGGGCTAAAGCTAAACTGCTAATCCATCGGAACTAGCTAGCGAGGATGGGGAGTTTGAAATGGCCCGCATAAACCTCCCCACCCTCCTCTTGTGCGCCACCATCCCCCTAACCCCCGCCCTGGCCGCCACCCCAACCCTAACTGCCCACACCCCCGCCGCACCCCTCGCCACTTCCGACACCCGCACCGGCATCCTCACCCTCGCGGGCGGGGCTTATGCTTATCTGCCCAAGGGCCTGACCGGTGCGCCAGCGCCATTGCTGGTCGCGCTGCATGGGGCCGGGGGGCGGGCGGCAGATGTGCTCGAGGCGTATCGCGCCGATGCCGATGCCCATCATTTCATCCTGGTCCTGCCGCAATCAAAGGGGCCGACGTGGGACATGATCGTCGATCTGCAGAGCCGGCTCGGCGCGGAGATGAATGTCCAGCCGCGCTATGGCCGCGACCTGAAGGCGCTCGATGCGGCGCTGGCCGACCTGTTCGCGCGCGTCGCGGTCGATCCGGCGCGGGTCGGGATCATGGGGTTCTCCGACGGCGCGACCTATGCGATCAGCGTCGGCACCGCCAATCCTGTGCTGTTCCGCACGGTTATCGCTTACTCGCCCGGCCCCGCCTTCCCGACCAAATTCGACCCGACGCAGCGCATCTTCATCAGCCATGCCGAGGAGGATCCGGTGCTGCCTTACTCGGTCACGCGCGGCCTGGTCGCGAAGCTGCGGGTCAAGCATATGCCGTTGATGTTCGTGCCGTTCCACGGCGGGCATGAGGTGCCCAAGGACATCCACGCCAAGGCGGTCGCTTATTTCATGGGGAAGTGAGGCGCGGCGCTAGTTTGCGGCGACGAAGCGGATTTCGACGCGGCGGTTCTGCACTTCGCGCACCCCGTCTTCGGTAGCGATGATCGGCGATGCCTCGCCATAGCTGCGCACCCGCATCGCGCCGACCGGGACACCATGCGCGGCAAGATAATCGCGCGCTTGTTCGGCGCGTTTGCGCGAAGAAGCGATGTTCGGCCCGGCCGACCCCGATCGATCCGAATGCCCGTCGATCAGCATAGGCCCCGGCGCGGCGAGATAGCGCGCCGCCACCCCATCGAGGATCGCGGTCGCATCGCTCGACAGCTCGCCCTTGCCCCAGTCGAAGAACAGATAGGTCGGTGCCGACGCCGACTGCGCGCCAAGGCTGCCCGCAACCATCAACCCCAGCAAAGCCCAGCGAATCTTCATTCCCACCCTCTACGAAGGCGCCCGCACAACCGCAATCAGGCAATCAGCCCATGGGTCCGCATCCGATCCAGGATCAGCCCGATCGCCGCGCGCGCCTCGACGTCGATCACCGCTGTCATCAAAGATCGAGTAAGCCATGCAGGTCGCGCCGCCCTCCAGGTTTCCCCAAACTTGGCCGTGAGCAAGAATGTTGCGCCGAGGGTAGAGGCGAAGTGCTTGTTCTTAACAGCATTCCATTCGCTGAGCAGTGCGGCGTCTTTTACCAAAAATCGAAAATTGCGATCGAGGAGGTCGATCCGCGCTCGGAAATTAGTGGAGGAATAAAACACGCTTCCCAGCACCCAGAAGCCATCGGTGCTGCAATGGTCTTGTTCTCGCATTCCGCTACCAGAGACCGCGCACCAAACTAAACGGGTGAATAAGTCGCAAAAAGCATCCTCTACTGTTGCCCACTGCGCTAAGGCCGCACCAGACGCTTCGTGGAACTCATTGAAGGTGATAGGACGAGTGGTCACGACAGACACCGATCAAAAGCTAGAGGATGACGTGCTTTGCCGGATGCTGGCGACGAAGCCGCGGTTGCGTAATATCTGATCGATACTTGCCCGCTCAATAAGCAAAACTCGCCGTCACCCTCAAATCCCGCCCCGCCAGCGGCGCATAATCCTTGAGCAGGCTGGTCGATCGCCGCGCTTCGGCGTCGAAGTTGTTGTTCGCCGCCAGCCCCAGCCGCAGCTCGGGCCGCTCGGCGAATGGGGTCCAGTTCAGGCTCGCATTGACCAGGGTGAAGCCCGCCGTGTCGAACTCGATCCGTGCGGTGCGGCGGTGCGCCACGTCATGCTCGACCTCGATCCGCCCGTCGACCGCGCCGCGCTTGCCGGTCACCGCGCCAAGCAGGCGCAGCGGCGGGATCAACGGCGCCGGGCCAAACCCCTTGATCGTCGCGCGGGTCGCATCGGCCACCGCGTCCACGCCCCACTCGATCCCACCCAGTTTACCCAGTTTGGCATCGGCCTCGATCTCGAACCCGCTATAGGTCGCCTTGCCCTGCAGCGCCTGGTACACCGGCCAGTTATCACGAACCTCTCCGGTTGGTGCCTCGAACAGGAAGTTGGAGAAGCGACTGCTGTACAAAGTCGCATGCAGGTTCAAATTGCGGCTGGTGTGCCGGACCGTCGCTTCGAAGCCGATGCTTTTTTCGGTCGACAGATTGGGATCACCGATCTGGAAACTGGCATTGCCGCCATGCGGGCCATTGGCGAATAGTTCCTCGGCCGATGGTGCACGCTGGCTGCGGGCGAGATTAAGCCCCACGCTCCACTCGCTCGTCAATTCGTACCGCCCACCGGCCGACAGCGACAATGTCGAGTAACGCCGCTTGAGGTCGGAATTGCCGATCACGGCGTTGGCGTCGGCATCAAGCAGATTGCGCTCGAACCGCACCCCTGCCTCGACCCGAAACGGCCCGCGCTCAAGATGCTGGACGGTAAAGACACCGAACGATCGATTGTGAATCGGCGGGACGAACAATTCCTCGCCGACCGCTTTCTGCTTGATGTTGAGCGCCTGGATTCCCGAAGCCCCGCCCCACCCGGAGGGCGTGTCATGCTGCTCCAGATCGACGCGCGCTTCGCCGCCCTTGGAAAAGATCGTCGTCGCAATCGCCCCGTCGCCGCCAATTTCGGAATGTTGATAATCCGAATAGCCACCGCGCACCCTTAGCTGGCGGAAGAAGCCGCTGAGTGGGATTTCGGCGCGCGCGTCGTAGCGCGTCTGGCGAACGTCGAGATGGGTCGCCTCAGCTTCGATTTCGGGGTCGAGCGAATAGCGGATCGGAACCCCATAATAAGCCGTATGCCGGCTGACCGACGCGCCGATGTTCAGCCCGCCGTCGACATAGGCCAGCGCGCCCGCCACATCGAATGTCCGCCCGTCGCTGTTGGGCAGTCGGCCCTTGAGATCGGCCAGCCCACGGATCGCCGGGTCGCCGCTCAGCGCCGCCTGCCGCCGCAGCGGTTTGGCGAGGATGTATCCGCCGGTTTCGAGATCGTCATTCCTGGTCCGGCTGGCGTCGAGATGGGCGACGAAATTCGCCGTCACCCGCACGTCGATCGCCCCGCTGACGATCCACTCGTTGGCCGCGGTGCCATATCCGACGATGCCCTTCAGGCCGAGCGGCGCTTCGGGCACCCGGCGCGGAATCCGCGAATCCACCACATTGACCACCCCGCCGATCGCCGATGATCCGAACACCAAAGCCGCCGGGCCGTGGAGGATTTCGATCGACTGCGCGGTCAGCGGGTTGATCGCCACCGCATGGTCGCTCGATGAGGAGGAAACATCCAGGCTGCCGATCCCGTCGGTCAGGATGCGGATCCGGTCGCCGCCCAGCCCGCGCAGCACCGGCTTGGCCACGTTCGGCCCCGATCCCGCGGCACTGACCCCGGGCTGCTTGATCAATGTTTCGCCGATCGTCGGCCGGACATCGCGGGCCAGCGCCTCGCCGCTCAACACCGACACGTCGCCCAGCACATCGTCGCGCCGCCTTTTGCCGGTGATGATGATGGCTTTTTCCACCGTCTTGGGCGCGTCCTTCGCCGCAGCTTCGGCGGGCGGCGCGGAGTCAGCAGCGGGGGCAGCGGGCGCTTGGCCGTCGGTCGCAGCGTCCTGGGCAAAAGCCGATTGCGACACCAAAGCCAGCGCGGTTCCAGCGAGAAATACGAGGCGATTCATGAAATATTCCGATCGTTGCTG
>NZ_JANMLM010000027.1:0-8401 GCF_031372575.1 Sphingomonas sp.
TCCGACACGAGGTTGTTGTAGCCGAACGACGCACCGCGCTCGCACACCAGGATGTTGCTGCCGTCGCCGCCGGCCGCGATCGACGCCGCCTTGGCCTTGTCGACGACATTCTTCATGTCATGCGGCGCCATGAACTGCGCTTTCTTGATGTTGACCGGCTTGCCGGCGCTGGCCACCGCCTGGATGAAATCGGTCTGGCGGGCGAGGAAGGCCGGGGTCTGCATCATGTCGACCACTTGGGCGACCGGCCCCACCTGCGGGATGTCGTGAACATCGGTCAGCACGGGAACGCCAAGCTCGGCGCGGACTTTCTCGAGGATGCGCAGGCCCTCGTCCATGCCGGGACCACGGAAACTGGTCCCCGACGAGCGATTGGCCTTGTCGAAGCTCGACTTGAACAGGAACAGGATGCCGAGCTTGTCGGTGATCGCCTTCAATCGCTCGGCCGTCCGCAGCTGAAGCTCCTCGCTCTCGATCACGCACGGGCCGGCGATGAGGAAGAAGGGCTGGTCGAGCCCGATGGTGGTTCCGTTGAAAATCATGAGCGTGCCTTAGCCTAGCGTTGCGACGACTGCCACCGGTGCCCAATCCCCAAGGCCATATTGTGGCGCGAAGCTGGCGGGGAATGGTTCGCCGGCGTGGATTCCGCCGGTGACGAATATACAATCCAGCCCCTGGCGGGCGGCACCGAGGACGTCGGTCGGAAGCGCATCGCCGATGGCCAGAACGGCCGACTTGTCCGGATTGCCGCCAAGCGCGAGTGCATGGTCGTAAATCGCCGGATGCGGCTTACCGTACCAGCGGACGGTGCCGCCGAGCCCTTCATAGAGGTCGGCAATGGCACCGGCGCAGGCCTCGGGAACCCCGCCGCGGATCACCATCCGGTCGGGGTTGAGGCAATGCATCACCACCCCGCGCGCGGCAAGCGGTTCGATGTCGGCGAGATAGTCGGCCACATTCGTTCGCTGGCCGTCGAGGCCGAGGCAGGCGAGGTCAGTGAAATCGCCACTAGAGGCAATCATCACGCCGCGCGATTCGATGATTGCGCAGTCTTCGGTGGTGCCGATGAAGCCGACCGGGGCGCCGAGGGCGTTGAGCGCCGCGATCCCGGCCTCACCACTGGTTGAGATCCCGTGCCACGCACCGCGCGGCAGGCCGATCCGGCCAAGCTGCTGTTCGACGGCCTCGGCAGTGCGCGGGGCATTGGTGATGAGGATGATCCGCCGCCCCTCTCCCGCCCATCCGAGCAGGCGATCGGCAGCACCGGAGTACAGGTCAACGCCATCGTGCACGACGCCCCAGATATCACACAGGATGACCCGATATTGCGGCGGCAGCGCTTCGAGGAAGCTCATTCGAGCCCCGCCATCGCCAGCGAATCCTCGATCGGGCTGACATCCTCGGGATTATTGAGTTCGCGCAAGGTGAAGGCGGGCGTCGCGACATCGACCACGTCGATCGGAACGCCAGCAACCAGGAACCGCAATTGCTCGAGCCCTTCAAGTTCCTCGAGTTCGGTCGGCGGGGTTGCGACGTAAGTGGCGAGCGCGGCGCGGCGGTAGGCGTAGACGCCGATGTGGAGTCGCACCGGGGAGAGTTTATGATCAAGCGACCCGGCGGGAAGGTAAGGGATGAGCTTCTTCGAGAAATACAGCGCGCGACTGTCATTATCAATCACCACGCTGGTCCCTCCGACGCGGCCAGCGACTTCCTCCGCCTGCAACTTGCGCACTTCGTCGCTGCGCTGCCGCATTGCGGGGGTCGCGACGAGGGACCCGGGCGAGTTGGCAAGCTGGTCGACCAAGGCGGTGACGAATCCCGGCGGCGTCAGCAGCGCATCGCCCTGGAAATTGACCACTAGATCGACATCGGCATCAAGCTGGTCGAGTGCTTCGGCGCATCGCTCGGTACCATTGCGGCATGCGTCGCTGGTCATCAGCGCGCTGCCGCCAAAGCCGCGCACGGCGGCGGTGATCCGGTCATCGTCGGTGACGACATGAACCGCGGTGATCCCCGGAACCTGCATCGCAGTTTCATAGCTTCGCTGGATGAGCGGCTTGGCGGCCCCGGTGGCGCCCTTCAGATCGACCAACGGCTTGCCCGGATACCGGCTCGACGCGAACCGCGCCGGGATCAGGATGACGGCTGTCATCGTGCCGCCGGGGTATCATGGATGTGGACGACGCCCACCGGGCGACCGTCTTCAGCGACGAACAAGGTCGTGATCCGGTGCTCCTCGAACAGCGACAGGGCGTCATCGACCAGATCGTCAGGAGCGATCAATTTGGGGCTGGCGTTCATGAAGGCCGAGGCCGGATGGTCGAGACCACGTTCGATGTTGCGGCGCAAATCGCCGTCGGTGATCACCCCGACCAGGCGACCGTCGCTGTCGACCACGCCGACCACGCCGAGGCGCTTTTCGGTCATCACCATGATTGCGTCGTGCATTGAGGTATCGATGCCGACCAGCGGCAACTTGTCGCCGCCATGCATCAGCCGCTTGACCGGGCGAAGCCGGATGCCGAGCGATCCACCGGGGTGGATTCGGCCAAAGTCGGTTCGGCTGAACCCTTTTTCCCGCATCACCGTCATCGCCAGCGCATCGCCCAAAGCCAGCGTCATGGTGGTCGATGTCGTCGGCGCGACCGCCTCAGGGCCAACCTCGGGCCAGTGCGGCAGGACCAAAGCGGCGGCAGCCGCATTGCCCAGCATCGATCCGGCCTGACCGGTGATGGCGATGATCGGAACGCCGATCGCGTCGAAATGGTCGATCACCGGCTGCAGCTCGGCAGTCTGGCCCGATTGCGAGATGAGCAGGGCGACGTCGCCACCATCAGCAATCCCAAGGTCACCGTGGATTGCTTCGGATAGATGGAGAAAGGTCGCGGTAGTGCCGGTCGAGGCGAAGGTCGCGGCGATCTTGCGGCCGATGTGCCCCGACTTGCCGAGCCCCGAAACAATCAATTTGCCCTTGGCATCGAGGATCAGGCGGCAGGCATGATCGAATTCGACGCCAAGCGATTCCGCCAGCGCATCGAGCGCGCGGGCCTCGTCGCGGATCATTTCCTTGCCGAAGTCGATCATCACTGCCTCACGCGTTCGCTTGAGGCGTCGCCCTAGCCTCTCCGCCCTAACCCCTCAAGCTTGACGCCGCCCGCCCCAGCGGCTTGTCTTGGCGCAACCGACAAAAGGGTAATCACCACGTGGCCAACAAACTCACCCGTTTCATCCTGATCGCTCTCGTCCTCGGCCTGATCGCTGGCTGGGTGACCCACGTGTCGATTGACGATGGGACGATCGAAAGTGCGGCGCGGCTGAAATCGATCGCCGAATATCTGGGGATCGTTACCGCCTTGTTCTTGCGGATGATCAAGATGATCATCGCACCATTAGTATTCTCGACCCTGGTGGTCGGCATCGCGCATATGGGTGACACCGCCGCGCTCGGCCGAGTCGGAGCGCGCAGCCTCGGCTGGTTCATTGGCGCCAGTGTGATTTCGCTCAGCCTCGGCCTGCTGCTCGTCAATTTGCTCCAGCCGGGCGTCGGGCTGAACTTGCCGCTTCCCGCCGCGAACGCGGCGAGCGGCATCGACCAGTCCACTTTCTCGCTCAAGGATTTCATCACCCACCTCGTTCCTTCCTCGATCGCCGACGCGATGGCCAAGAACGATATCCTGCCGATCGTCGTCTTTTCGGTGTTCTTCGGGGTCGCGATCACGGCGGTCGGTGACGCCGCCAAGCCGCTGGTGCGCGGGATCGAGGGACTGGTGCAGGTGATGCTGCAGATTACCAATTACGTGATGCGCTTCGCCCCGTTCGCGGTATTCGCCGCAGTCGCCGCCGCGCTGACCGAGCAGGGTCCTGCGATCCTCGTCACCTTTGGCCGGTTTGTCGGAAGCTTTTATCTCGGGCTGGCAATCCTGTGGCTATTGCTGTTCGGCGCGGCCTTCCTGATCGTCGGGGTGCGGGTGCGTCACCTCGCGCGCTTTATCCGCGACCCGATCGTGCTGGCATTCTCCACCGCTTCATCTGAAGCTGCTTACCCACGCACGCTTGAGGCGCTCGAGCGGTTTGGAGTGCCGCCACGGATCGCCAGCTTTGTGCTCCCGCTCGGCTATTCATTCAACCTCGACGGCAGCATGATGTACATGACCTTCGCCGCGATCTTCATCGCCCAAGCCTATGGCATCGACCTCAGCATCGGCCAGGAAATTACCATGCTGCTGGTGCTGATGATCACGTCGAAGGGCATCGCCGGCGTTCCCCGCGCGAGCCTCGTGGTCATCGCCGCGACCTTGCCGTTGTTCAACATCCCCGAGGCCGGACTATTGCTGATCCTTGCGGTCGACCACTTCCTCGATATGGGTCGAAGCGCGACCAACGTCGTTGGCAATGCGGTGGCGTCAGTCGCGGTGGCCAAATGGGAAGGGGTGCTCGACCCCGAGCTCTCGCCCGATATCACGACAAAGCGTGCACCGTCGCACGTTCCGCCGCTACCTCCCGGAAGTGAGCCCCGGCCTTAGACCGGCTGATCGATCGATCGCGGCGGCTGGCTGAAGTAGCGCGGGCCGGCGGGCGTCATGTGGAAGCAATCTTCGAGGCGAATGCCGAACTTGCCGGGCAAGTAGATACCCGGTTCGTTGGAAAAGCACATGCCGACCGCCAGCGGGGTGGTTTCGCCGTGCACGAGATTGACCGGTTCATGGCCTTCCATTCCGATCCCGTGCCCGGTGCGGTGCGACAGGCCGGGTAGCTTGTAGCCGGGGCCATATCCCCATGACGTGTAGGCTGCGCGAACCGCGTCATCGACACTTCCCGCAGGCGCGCCGATCTGCGCCGCCTTGATCGCGATCTGCTGGCCGCGCGCCATCTGGTCCCACACCTTGCGCTGCTCGACGGTCGCGTCGGCGCCCCATACGAAACTTCGCGAAATGTCGGATTGATAGCCATGCACGTCGCAGCCGCAGTCGAACAAGACATTGCTGCCACGCTCGACGCGCTGCACTTGGCGGGTGCCGTGCGGATAAGCGGTCGCCTCCCCCACCAGCACCAGCCCGCCGTCATAGCTGCCGCCCAACGCACGCGTGGCAGCGCCAATGATCGCGTCCATGTCCTCGCGGGTCATGCCCGCTTTGACTTGCGGCCAGGCGTGACGGAACGCGGCGATGGTGATGTCCGACGCGGCCTGCATCAGCGCCAGTTCGGCGGCGGTCTTGCGCATCCGCACCGCGCGGACGACCGGGTTGGCGCTGACGATCCGGCCGCGCGGGAGTTGCGGGCGGAGGCGATCGGCGAGGAAGAAGCGGTTGGTCTCCTCCATCCCGATGCGGCCCGTCGACGCGCGGCGCTCGGCAAGGAAGTCGGCCACCAGCTTGAGCGGCTCCTGATCCTCGTTCCAGGTTCGGATTTCGGCGTCGATCCCGAGCTGTTCGGCGATCGACGGGCGCTCGAAGAACGGAGTGACGACAATCGGCTGGCCGGTGGCGGGGATGACGACCCCGGTCAGCCGCTCGGACCGCCACCATTGAATGCCGGTGAAGTAATCGAGGCTCGGCCCCGATTCGACCAATACTGCGGCGATATCATTGCGCTGCATGAGCGCCTGGGCGCGGGCGATCCGCTGGATCCGCTCGGCACGGCCGATCGGTGGCGGCAGGACCATGGGCTTGAGATCACCCGCCTGCGCCACCGCCCCGCGGGCCAGGCCTGTCATCGACGTCACGGCAAGTGCGCCCGTAGCGCCGACGAAGCTGCGACGAGTCCATCCGGTCATGTCTTACCCCCTCTAGCCTCGATGCCACGCCCAGGTTGTTAGCGTAGCGCCCTCAGGAAGGTTCGTCGTTCAATTTCCCTGCTAACAGGGAATTTACAGGGAAAAAGGCGCGAAAGTGAGGCGCAGGCACCGAAAAAAGCCCAGAATCGTAGGAAATATCGCAGGTTTTCCCTGCGAAACTATCAGGGAAATTATTTGTCAAAGCAGGGAATGCGCCGACTATTAACACGGAACTGTGGGCGCAAAGATAAAGCCAGTTTTCGAACTGGATAAACCTAAAGGCCCTGTTTCGATGCCTGTGAATTCTGCCGCGGTTAGAATATCGAGGCCGGGTTCAATGGATGAGCTTTCAGTCACCCAGCCGCTTGAGGAAATGTTTGAACAAGGTTGCGAAGCAGAAAGCGAATGATGCAAAAGAAGGCTTAGATCGCCCTCTCGGTTGCGCGATGCGTGTTGGGGCTGATCGGAGGGGAAGGCAAACCCCAAGGAACGCCTTCCCCTTTTTCGACAACGTCGAAAAGCATCTGCAGTGTTGGGAGAATCCGCTCGTCATCTCTCCGGCCAACGGCAGGAATTAGTCCATTGCCGGCCTCTCGGCCAAAATGCCGTTACTGATAGATGACAGGCATCAGTTCGCTAGTCGATGCGGCCGCGATGAGCATTGCATTTCAAATGCCACGCCCATGCCGTCGAAATAATTGAATGGAGGTCGCTCATGACGGGCTTCCAACCTAGCTCACGCATTGCTTTCGCGGGATTGCTTACGAGCTCAGCAGGATCACCTGATCGCCGATCAGCAAGAGAATGAGGGACCGTTTTGCCCGTTATTGCTTCAATGGCTGCCAACACAGCGCGCACGCTCGATCCTTGGCCTGTTCCCAGGTTGAATGCGTCCGCTCCTTCCCGATCTTCCAGTTTCCCCAGGGCCTGGACATGGGCATCAGCGAGATCACACACGTGGATGTAGTCACGAATGCATGTGCCGTCAGGGGTCGGATAGTCATCACCGAATATCTGCAGAGGCGAAGCATCACCGGTTATAGCCTGTAGCGCCAATGGTATGAGGTGGGCTTCGGGCACATGGTTTTCTCCAATCTCCCCATCCGGATCGGCACCCGCGGCATTGAAGTATCGCAGGCACGTCGCGCGCAATCGATGGGCCGACGCGAAGTCCGATATCATCTGCTCAGCAACGAGCTTCGAATGCCCATATGGATTGATCGGCGCCTTGGTTGCTTCTTCAGGAATCGGAACGACCTCAGGGGTTCCATAGGTCGCGGCGGTACTCGAGAAAATCAGTCGCTCAATCGAATGATCGCGCATCGCCTCGAGTAATGTCAGCGTGCCGCCCACGTTATTGCGATAATATTTGCCGGGATCCGCAATCGATTCCCCGACGTAGGTGAATGCCGCAAAGTGCATCACCGCCTGGGGACGGTAACGGTCGATCACCTGGTTTAGTAAAGTTCGATCCGCCAAATCCCCAACTTCGAGTGGCCCCCATTGCACAGCCTCGCGGTGACCATAAATCAAGTTATCGTAGACGATGGGCAGGTAGCCGCTTGCTGCCAGCTCCTTGCAGGCGTGAGAGCCGACGTAGCCGGCGCCGCCAGTAACTAAAATCGGAATCAAAGAGTGAGTGACCATGCGCCTGCCTTAGAGCGGTCGGCACATGGCCGGCAATCGTTCGTATGCTGCGTTTATCTCCACCTCGCTTGAAACACTGAATAACTACCCCCAATAGCCTAAGAGCCGCTTGCAAGTCCAAAACCAATAATCTCGATGCGACTCAGAATGGTCTTGTAGTTATCCCCGATGTTCCCATAATTAACTTCTCTATTACTACATTACCAAACTTGACTGTATTATAGAAGTATAGGGTACTGGATAAACCAACAGCAAACCTAATGGAGTCTCACCCAATGAATATTCCAGTACTCGGGCCTAAATCTTGGCCGTCCATCGCTCGCCTGTCAGCTCCGATGCTGAGAACCGGCTTCATAGGCGGCAGCGACGCCAACATCATTCTCGGCGGTAATCCGAAGCGCATAGATCGGCTTTGGCGGGAAAAGCGTGGAGAAATTCCATCGGAAGACTTAACGCGCGTCCTTCCTGTCATGTTGGGAACCTGGACCGAAGACTTCAATCGGCAATGGTATGAGAGCGTCACTCGCGAACAGGTCTGCTCCGCTAATGAGCCGCTGATCTGCAGCACATATCCATGGCGGCGCTGCAATCTTGACGGCTTCATCGAGGATCGAGGCGCTGTATGGGAGGCAAAGCACACTGGCGCATTCACAAAATCCGATGAAGTGCTCGAACGTTACATGCCCCAGCTTCAGCATAACATGGCCATATCGAAAGCCGATTTGGCAGTGCTCTCCGTCATATTCGGAAATCACAAATTCGAGATTTTTGAAGTCGCATCCGACTGGTTATACCAACTGGATTTGCTCGAAGCGGAAGAAGACTTTTGGGACTGCGTGCAGACCGGGCGGGTGCCGGTTCCCATCAAACCCCCTGCTCCGCCCCGCCCTGTTGGAATCCGAGAGGTCTGTCTTGAAGGCAATAATTCCTGGGCATCGGCGGCGGCAGACTGGGTCGAGCTTCGGGAGGCTGCCAAGCGCC
>NZ_JANMLM010000050.1:0-7861 GCF_031372575.1 Sphingomonas sp.
GTCGAGCCGATCTCGACGCTGCCGCTGTCGGCGGTTTCGACGCCGGTGATCAGCTTGAACAAGGTCGTCTTGCCCGCGCCATTGGCGCCGATCACCCCGACGATCCCGCCCGGTGGCAGGTTGAACGACAGATCGTCGAACAATAATTTGTCGCCATAGGCCTTGGTCAGATTCTTCGCCTCGATCACATTGCCGCCGAGCCGCTCGGGCGACTGAATGACGATCTGCGCCTTGCCCGGGACACGCTTCTCGGCCGCCTCGACCAATTGGTCGAATGCCTTGATCCGCGCCTTGGACTTCGTCTGGCGCGCCTTGGGGCTCTGGCGGATCCACTCGAGCTCTTGCGAAATCGCCTTCTGGCGGCCTTCGTCCTCGCGCTCTTCCTGGCTCAGGCGCTTGGCCTTCTTGTCTAGATAGGTCGAGTAATTCCCTTCGTAGATAAAGTATTTTCCGCGATCCAATTCGAGGATCCAATTGACCACATTGTCGAGGAAATAGCGGTCATGGGTGACGAGGATGACGTTGCCGGGATAGTCGATCAGATGCTTTTCAAGCCATTGGACGCTTTCGGCGTCAAGATGGTTGGTCGGCTCATCGAGCAGCAGAATGCCGGGCTTTTCGAGCAACAACTTGGTCAGCGCAACGCGGCGCTTCTCACCGCCCGACAGGTTGATGACCGCACTATCGCCCGGCGGGCAGCGCAAAGCGTCCATCGCAATTTCGAGTTGGTTATCAAGCGTCCATCCGTCGACCGCGTCGATCTTTTCCTGAAGCTCGCCCATTTCGGCGCCGAGCGCGTCAAAGTCGGCTCCGTCTTCGCACATTTCGGCGCTGATCGCGTTGAACCGGTCGAGCATGTCGGCCACCGGCTTCACGCCTTCGCGGACATTTTCCATCACGGTCTTGGTCTCGTCGAGCTGGGGCTCCTGCTCAAGATAGCCAACGGTGACGTTGGTCCCCGGCCACGCCTCGCCGGTATATTCCGTGTCGCGCCCGGCCATGATCTTCATCAACGTCGACTTACCGGTGCCGTTGGGCCCGACAATCCCGATCTTGGCATCGGGATAGAATTGCAGGCTGATGTTGTTGAGCACCGGCTTGGGCGCGCCGGGGAAGGTCTTCGACAGACTCTTCATGACGAATGAATATTGGGCGGCCATGGGGTCGCTGATCCTTTGGAAAGATGGGGATTTCAGGGCGGCATTTAGGGGAAGCTTGGGAGAATTTCCAGCCCTCCCCTCCCTCCATCAGCAAGGGAAAAGCTTAGTCCCGCCCGACCATCGCCTCGACCCCGACGAACCGGTAATCCCGAAATTGCTCGCGCAGGGTTTTTTTCGACAATTTGCCGGTTGCGGTGTGCGGCAGTTCGTCGACGAATTCGATCGCGTCGGGCAGCCACCATTTCGCGACATGACCCGACAGGAAATCCCGCAGCTGGTTGCGATCGACGACGCACCCATCGCGGCACACCACCACCAGCAGCGGGCGCTCGTCCCACTTGGGGTGCGCGATGCCGATCGCCGCAGCCTCCGCCACCCCGGCGAACCCAAGCGCGGCATTTTCCAGCTCGATCGAGCTGATCCACTCGCCGCCGGACTTGATCACATCCTTCGAGCGATCGGTGATCTGCATCGTACCATCGGTGTGGAGCGCGGCAACGTCGCCGGTATTGAACCAATTGTCGCTGTCCGCAGCGTCGGCATCTTCCTTGAAATAACGGCGCAAGACCCACGGCCCGCGCACCTGCAGGTCGCCGCTTTGCTCGCCATCTCGCGGCAGGACTGCGCCCGCCTCGTCCACGATCCGCATTTCGATTCCGAACGGCACGCGACCCTGGCGGCAGATGAATTCCACCTGCTCCTCGTCGCTCATCTCTTCCCAGCCGGCCGGCGGCGCACCCATCGACCCGATCGGTGAGGTCTCGGTCATTCCCCAGGCATGGCCGACCTGGACGCCGCGCGCGCGGAACCATTCGATCATCGCGCGCGGGGCGGCCGACCCGCCGATCGTGACATATTGCAGGTCGGCCAGCCCGTCGCCGGTGCGTTCGATATGCTCGATCATGCCCAGCCACACGGTCGGCACCCCGGCCGAATGGCTGACCTTTTCGTCGCGGAACAGGTCGCATAATCGTTCGGGGCGATAATCGGCCGACAGCACCAATTTGCATCCGGTCAGCGGCGCCGCCCACGGGATTCCCCAGGCATTGGCATGGAACATCGGGACGATCGGCATCACCACCGATCGCGCCGACAGGTTGAAACAATCGGGCGCGACCTCGGCCAGCGCGTGGAGCATTGCACTGCGATGCTCGTACAGGACGCCTTTGGGATTGCCGGTGGTCCCGCTGGTGTAACATAGCCCGCACGGATCGCGCTCGTCGCCTTCGTGCCAGACATATTTGCCGTCCTGCGCGCCGATCCAACCGGCGAATTCATCCTCGAAACAGATGTACCGCTCGATCGTGGTCCATTGCGGCTTCATTCGCTCGACAATCGGCGCGAAACAGCGGTCGTACAGCAGGACGCGGTCTTCGGCATGGTTGGCGATATAGGCCAATTGATCGTCGAACAGGCGCGGGTTGATGGTGTGGAGCACCCCGCCCATCCCGATCGCGCCATACCAGGCGGTCAGATGCGCCGCATGGTTCATCGCCAGCGTCGCAACCCGGTCGCCGGGCTTGATCCCCAGCGCGACCAGCGCCTGCGCCATGCGCCGCGCGTCATTGGCGATGGCGGCCCAATTCGTGCGGGTGATCGAACCGTCGGCCCAGGCGGTGACGACTTCGCGTCGGCCATGCTCGCGCTCGGCATGATCGACCAGCCGCATAACGCGCAGCGGCCAATCCTGCATTGCCCCAAGAGAATTCACCGACGCCCCCTCCTCCAATCAGACCAGACGACGCGATCATCACCGTTTCAGAAGGAAGGTGCAAGACAGTCGTCAGAATGGCATTTTGAAGCCCGGCGGAAGCGGCAGTCCGCTGCTCATCTTCTGCATTTCGGCATTGGCCGCGAGATCGGCCTTGGCCTTGGCGTCATTGAGCGCGGCGGTAATCAGATCCTCGAGCATCGACTTTTCCGACACCGCCATCAAACTGTCGTCGATCGACACGCCGATCATCCGGCCCTTGGCGCTGGTGCGGATCTTGACCAGCCCGCCGCCGGCCATGCCTTCGACCTCGACCAGGTCGAGATTGTCCTGCGCTTTCTGCAATTCGGCCTGCGCATTCTGCGCCATCTCCATGATTTTTTCGAGGTCTAGGTCGGGCATGGTTCAGGCACCTTTCGTCAGGGAAATGGATTCGAGTGTGGCATCGGGGAAAGCGTCGATCAGCGCGCGCACATTGGGCTCCTCAAGCACCGCGGCGCGCATTTTCTCCTCCGCCATCTGCTCCTGCTGCTGGAGCGAGGGTTCGCCCCCGGCATCGGTGAAGCTGACCGACCAGGTCGATCCGGTGACTTCCTTGGCCGATGCGGCAAGTTCGCGCGGGAAATCGGGACCGAGCGGGCGCAGCGGCCGAAGCACGATCTCGCCCGGCGCGAAGCTGACCAGCCCGACCTGATCGCGCAATTGCAGCGCGAGAATCCGCCGGCCGAGTTGCTCGATGCGGTCGATCAAATCGTTGAAAGTGACCGGCGATGCCGACGCAGTCGGCGCTGGAGGTGACGGCGGTGCTGAACCAGCGCTCGGGGCGGCAACCGCCCCCTGCCCGCTCGACAATCGCGCCAGCAAGGTCGCAGGATCGGGCAGATCGGCGGCGTGAACCACGCGCAGCAGCGCCATTGCGGCGGCTTCGCTAGGGTCGGGCGCCACTCCCACATCCTGCAATCCCTTGAGCAACAATTGCCACAAGCGATGGATCGACGCCCAGCCCAGTTTGCCCGCCCATTCCGCCGCGGCCTCGCGCTCCTCGGCGGATTGCAGCACATCGCCGGTCGCCCCGGCCTTGGCGCGGGTCACCGCGTGAACCGATTCCATCAACCCGCGGATCAATGACGCCGGGTCGATCCCGAGCGAATGCGCCTCGTCGAGTTGGGTCAGAGTCGCCGCAGCATCCCCAGCGAGCAGGCTGGCAAGCATCCGCCGGGTCCGCCCGCGATCGGCCAGCCCGAGCATCGCGCGCACATCCGACGCATGCACCCGGCCCTCACCATGCGCGATCGCCTGGTCGAGGATCGACAATCCGTCGCGCGCCGAGCCTTCGGCGGCGCGGGCGATGACCTGCACCGCTTCCTCCTCGACCGCGACGCCCTCCTTCTCGGCTACCTTCGCGAAATGCGCCGCAAGCAACTCGGCGGGGATGCGGCGCAGGTCGAACCGCTGGCAGCGCGACAGCACGGTGACTGGCACCTTGCCCACTTCGGTGGTCGCGAAAATGAACTTCACATGTTCAGGCGGTTCCTCAAGAGTCTTGAGTAACGCATTGAACGCGCTCTTTGATAACATGTGGACTTCGTCGATGATATAAATCTTGTAGCGTGCCGAGACCGACGAATAGCGCACCGCCTCGATGATCTCGCGGACGTCATCCACCCCGGTGTGCGACGCCGCATCCATCTCGATCACGTCGATGTGCCGCCCCTCGGCAATCGCGACGCATGGCTCGCACAATCCGCACGGCGCGATCGTCGGCCCGCCGCTGCCGTCTGGCCCGATACAGTTCAGTGCCTTGGCGATCAGCCGCGCGGTCGAGGTCTTGCCCACCCCGCGCACCCCGGTCAGCAGAAACGCATGGGCAATCCGCCCGCGCTCGATCGCATTGCCGAGCGTCGTGACCATCGCGTCCTGACCGATCAGCTCATCGAACGACTGCGGGCGATATTTGCGGGCGAGGACGCGGTACGGCGATGCCTTGCTCGGCGGCGCGACAGCGGGCAGGTCTAGGCCGAGGCCGGGTTCGTCAGCGGGGGATGGGGAATCGGACATTGCGGCGCAGTCTAATGGCCGCGTCGGGCAATGTCGAAGGTCTAAAGCGGTGGAAGCCGACGACCCGGGACGAAATCGTTGTGGCTGCTTCCTTCCGGATCTGACCAGGTTGGCGACAATCCCGCCCGCCGACTTCCACGCCGGCATATGGCAATGCGCGCCCGCTTGCGCAAGCGGCTAGCGATCCTGCCAATTGTAGCAGCCGCCCGGCATCCGCACCGTCAGCGAGTCCAGCTCTGCGCCAAACACGATCTGGCACGCCAGCCGCGACGTCCGAGTCACATGTGAGGCCAAGTCGAGCAAATCATCCTCCTCCTCGCTCGCGCGCGGCAATCGCTCAAAATCCTCGGGCGCGACGATCACGTGGCAGGTCGAGCACGCCATTGCACCCTCGCACGCCCCCTCGAGCGGCTGGGCATTGGCCTGCGCCACATCGAGCAACAGCGCGCCCTCCGGCGCCTCGACCTCTCGGTCCAGTGAGCCGTCGATTTTCAGGAACCGCACCTTGGTCATGCGGCGAAGCTCGCCTGCGCATCGGCAGTCTGGGCGATCGTTCGACAGGCCGATACCAACTCCGCCTCGCCAGTCATCCGCCCGAAGCCAAGCCGGATCGACGATCGCGCCTGGCGGTCGGTCAGCCCAAGCGCGCGCAACACATGGCTCGGGCGCCCCGATCCGGACGCGCAGGCAGAGCCAAGCGAGAACGCCAAATTACGCAATTCTCCGACTAGCCGAGCAGCATCGAGTCCCTCGCGGCGAATATTGATGTTGCCGCGATAGCGCGCCTCGATTCCGCCGTTAAGCACCCAGCCCTCGCCCAAGGTCGCCAATGCCACCTCGAACAGTCGCTCGACATGCGCGGTATCGCGCGCCCGCCGCTCATTGGCGATCCGCGCTGCCGTCCCCAGCCCGACGCACAACGCCGGCGACAACGTCCCCGACCGCAGCCCCGCCTCCTGCCCGCCGCCATGCATTAGCGCGGCGGGCTCATGTCCCTTGCGGATCCACAGCCCGCCAACGCCCTTGGGTCCATGGACCTTATGCCCCGAAATCGCGATCAGATCGGCGGGCGGCAAATCGACCCGCCCATATCCCTGCACCGCGTCGCACAGCATCACTGCGCCAACCGCATGCGCCAGCTCGGCCAGCGCCGCGACCGGCTGCACCGTCCCGATCTCATTATTGACCAGCATCGCCGCAACCAGCGCAGTCTTGGCGTCGATCGCCTCCGCCGCTTCGCCCAGATCGACCAGCCCGTCGGCGCTGACGCCGAGCCGCACCACCTGAAACCCACGCCCCTCGAGCCACTCGCAGCTATCGAGGACGGCGGCATGTTCGGTCGCGATGGTCACGATTTTGCGCCGTTCGCTGCGCTCGATCGTCCCCTTGATCGCCCAGTTAAGCGCCTCGGTCGCGCCGCTAGTGAAGACGAACCGCCCCTCGTCGAGCGCAATTTCGGTCAATATCTGGTCGCGGGCATGCTCGACTGCCGCTGCTGCCTCGGCTCCCCAGCGCGACGGCGAGTGCGGGTTGGCGAATTTCTCCTCGATCCATGGCCGCATTGCTGCCACGACTTCGGGCGCGACCGGGGTCGTCGCCTGATAGTCGAGATAGATCATGCCACCCGAATCTTGTCGGAAGCATTGGCGCCTAGCCGTGCGGCGATCCGGCCATATTCAGCCAGGAAGGCGTCGACATCGGCGTCATTGGTGTCGGGACCGAAGCTCAGGCGAAGGAACCCTGCGGCGACGTCCCCCGGCACATTCATCGCGGCCAGCACATGGCTCGCCTTCGCCTTGCCCGACGCGCATGCGCTCCCCGCCGACACCGCAATCCCCGCTAGGTCGAGTTGCACCAGCAGCGAGGCCGAGTTTGCCCCGGGCAGCGACACCGCGCCAATGGTTGCCGCGCGCGGTGCTCCGTCACCGATCACCGACGCACCAAGCGCCTTCGCGCCATTCTCCAGCCGTGTGCGCAATTTTGCCATCCGCGCCATGTCATACGGCTTGGCAGCAAGCGCAGCGGCGAAGGCGAGCGCGCCCGGCACATCCTGCGTTCCCCGCCGATAACCCTTCTCCTGCCCGCCACCGCATGGCTCAAGCGTTCCCAGGTCGCGGACTAGTAGCGCGCCGACCCCCGGAGGCCCGCCCAATTTGTGCGCGCAAATGGCAATGAAATCCGCATCGGGCAGCGGCATCTTCGATGCCCCCTGCGCGCAGTCGGCGAGCAACAATGAACCCGCCGCGCGAATGGTCGCTGCGATCCGGTCGAGCGGCTGGATAATCCCGGTCTCATTATTGACCTGCTGGATGGTGATCAGCGCCGGACCCTTCGCCAGCACGGCGTCGAGCGCCGCCTCGTCGATCAATCCGTTGCCGTCGACGGGGAGCACTTCCGCTTGCTCGCCCATCGCGAACGGCACGATCGCATGCTCGGTCGCGCCGTAAGCCCGCCCCGCGACGCACGCGCGCTTTCCCACAATCTCGACCGATTCGCTCGCGCCGGAAGTAAAAATGACGTCATGACGCCAATCGAGCGCGATCTTGATTGTCTCTCGTGCTTCCTCGAGCAAGGCGCGCGCGGCGCGGCCTTCGCCATGCGGCGAGTTGGGATTGCTCCACCCGTCGATCCCGCGGAGGAAGGCGTCGCGCGCCGCGCCGATCACCGGCGTGGTAGCGGCATGGTCGAAATAGATTCGCTTGGTCAAAAGTCTCGCATCCCTGCCCCAGTTGATCGCTGCACTTGCCAGCGCTCGTCTGGTCCCTATATAGGCTCTGTCCGCGAGGCGCACCTGCCCGCGTGTCCACTTTTTCGTCAAGCGAGCCGCGATCCATGCCCGAAGTCATTTTCCCCGGTCCCGAAGGCCGCCTCGAAGGCCGCTTTAATCCCGGTCCGCGCCCGCGCGCACCAGTCGCGATGATCCTCCACAGCC
>NZ_JANMLM010000054.1:0-17237 GCF_031372575.1 Sphingomonas sp.
GCCGCACACCGGCGTCAATCCCGATGAAGTCGTCGCCATGGGCGCAGCGATCCAGGCGGGCGTGCTGCAGGGCGACGTCAAGGACGTGCTGCTACTCGACGTGACTCCGCTGAGCCTCGGCATCGAGACTCTGGGCGGCGTATTCACCCGGATGATCGATCGCAACACGACCATCCCGACCAAGAAATCGCAGACCTTCTCGACCGCCGACGACAATCAGAATGCGGTCACGATCCGCGTCTTCCAGGGCGAGCGTGAAATGGCGGTGGATAACAAGGTGCTCGGCCAATTCGACTTGGTCGGCATTCCACCGGCACCGCGCGGCGTTCCGCAGATCGAAGTCACCTTCGATATCGACGCTAACGGCATCGTCAACGTTCACGCCAAGGACAAGGGCACCGGCAAGGAACAGCAGATAAAGATTCAGGCGTCGGGCGGCCTCAAGGACGAAGACATCGAGAAAATGGTCAAGGAGGCCGAGCAATTCGCCGAGGAGGACAAGGTCCGCAAGGCCGGTGCGGAAGCGAAGAATCAAGGCGAAAGCCTGGTCCATTCGACCGAGAAGCAGCTTGCCGAGCATGGCGACAAGGTATCGGCCGAGGTGAAGACCGAGATCGAGACGGCGTTGGCCGAGGCAAAGACCGCACTCGAGGGCGGCGACACCGAGACGATCAACACCAAGACCCAAGCGCTAACCCAGGCGGCAATGAAACTTGGCCAGGCGATGTACGAGCAGCAGCAGGCGGCAAGCGCGGCTGATGACAGTGCTGGCGGCGATGACGCGACGGCCGAGGCGGCGCCGGCCGACGAGGATGTGGTCGACGCCGAATTCTCTGAAGTCGACGACGAGAACAAGGGCTAAGGCCCCAGTGCAAAAACCGATCGCCCCGAGCCAGTCTTCTTGCTCGGGGCGGACGGCATTTTGGGAATTGATCTCGATCCATGGCTGAAACTGATTTCTACGAATTGCTGGGCATTGATCGCGGGGCGGATGCTGCTGCGATCAAGTCGGCATATCGGCGCGAGGCAATGGAATGCCATCCCGATCGGCACGGCGGCTGCACCGACAAGGAAGCGCGCTTCAAGGAAATCAGCCAGGCTTATGACGTGCTCAAGGACCCGCAGAAGCGCGCCGCTTATGACCGCTTTGGCCATGCCGCGTTCCAGAATGGCGGCGGTGGCGCCGATCCGTTCGCGCAGGGGGGATTCGAGGGTTTCTCCGACATCTTCTCGTCGATTTTCGGCGAGTTCATGGACCCGCGCGGCCAGCGGCAGAATGCAGCGCGCGGGGCTGATCTTCGCTATGACCTCGAACTGACGCTGGAGGAGGTCTTCGCTGGAGTCGGTAAGGATATCCAGGTCGAGGCGCTAGCGAGTTGCGACACGTGCAACGGCAATGGATCGCGCGGCGACGCCAAGCCCGCCCGCTGCGCTAGCTGTAATGGTGCCGGCAAGGTCCGCGCCAACCAGGGTTTCTTTGTCGTCGAGCGGATGTGCCCGACCTGCGGTGGTTCGGGTGAAGTGATCGCCGATCCTTGCCGCTCGTGCGATGGCGAAGGACGCGCCCTGAAACGCCGCAAGCTCCATGTCGATATCCCCGCCGGGGTCGATGAAGGAACCCGGATCCGCGTGACTGGCGAGGGCGAGGCGGGGCTTCGGGGTGCGTCGAGCGGTGACCTTTACCTGTTCGTCCACCTGAAGCGACACGCGATTTTCCAGCGCGAAGCCACCAATCTGGTGGCCGAAGCGCCGATCAGTTTCATCACGGCCGCGTTAGGCGGATCGATCGCCATCCCCGGAATTGACGGGCAGAAGATCGAGATAAAAATCCCGGCGGGAATCCAGTCGGGCGAGATGCTGCGTCACCGCGGCGCCGGGATGAGCGTGCTCAATGCGCGGGGGCGCGGCGATCTGATCACCCGCATCCTGGTCGAAACCCCGACAAAATTGTCGAAAGAGCAGAAGGCCATCCTCGAGCAATTCCGAGCAACCGAGACGGGCGATGAATGCCCGGCGAGCAAGGGCTTTTTCAGTCGGTTGAAATCAATCCTCGACGGCTGAGCCGGCTTTGATAGCAAGCGCCGCTTCTTGCAGAAGTTGGGGAATAGCCCGCGCCATCATGTGGATCGTGTAAGGCTTTTGGAGGACAACGCGCGGCCGGTGTCGATCGGGTAACTTGGCTTGCTCGCCATATCCGGTCGCAAACAGGAACGGGATGCCGAGCAAGTCCAGTCGATCGGCAATCGGGAAACTGTCATGGTCGCCAAGGTTGATGTCGAGAATAGCGAGGTCGGGCTGTTCGGTATCGATTGCGGCGACCGCGCCAATCACGGTGCCGTCTGCCACCACTTTCAGTGCGCCCATGCGGGTGAGAATTTCCTCGGCATCGAGCGCAATGATCAGGCTGTCCTCAACCAGCAAAACTGTCTTGCCCTTGAGCAGTGAAGGGTCGACCTTGTCGCGGCCGACCGCTGCATCCGGCAGTGGAATATGCTTTTGCGTACGCTCGGGCTCAGCCTCGGCCAACACGATATGCCGGGCCGGAACCAACATCCGTACGCGAAGCCCCTCTGGCGCATATTCGACGTCGGTCTTGCCGCCAAGATCATAAGGCAGGCTATTCGTGATGATAGTGGTCCCAAAGCCACGCCGCGTTGGCTGCTCGACGATCGGGCCCCCCACTTCAGTCCAGTCGATCACCAAGGATCCGTGATTATCGCGCGTCCAATGAACGTTGACGTGGCCCGTGGTACTCAAACTCCCATATTTCGCGGAATTGGTGACCAGTTCATGGATCACCAGCGCCATGGTCGAATAAGCCTGGGGCTTGAGCAATACCGGGTCACCCAGCGCATGAACGCGGCCCTGCTTATTGTGGATGAACGCCGCCACTTCGGCATCGATCAAGCTTCTTAGTGGCGCGGGCCCCCATTGGTCGTCAGTTATCTGATTGTGGGCGCGGGCCAACGCATGAACCCGCTGGTCGATAATCTTGACGAAGTCCTCGATTGACGTTTCTTCGCTCGGCTTCGACTGGCGGATCAAACCACGGATGAGCGACAGGATGTTGCGCACGCGATGGTTGAGTTCGGCGATCAGTAAATCTTGGCGCTCGGTTGCCGCCTGGCGCTCAACGCTCGCCTCATCGGACAGGCGAAGCACCACCTCGATCAGCGTGGCGCGCAGGGTTTCGGCAACGCGCAATTCGGAGACATCAAATTTCTGCGACTTGCCTTCGACCAGTTGCTTCCATTCCTCGAAACTTTCGCGCGGATGGAGACGGGGACCGTTGGGACCGAACTGAGCGGGCTTTTGTGGATTGCCTGCCCAGCGGACCGAATGCACCAGCTCGCGTCGAAAAAGGATGACATAGTCGCGCGGGCTTCGACTGATCGGAATCACAAGCATGCCCGCTGCCTGTGATGCGAATTTGGCGGCATCAGGGACCAAGTCGGCAATGCGGTCGGTCGCGAATACCTTGCCTGCGGCGATACCGTTGAGCGCCTTGATGATCATTGCGAAAGAGGAAGTATCGGGAGTATGGCCAGCGAACGCGTAATTACCGTTGATCCACACGCCGACGCCATCGGCAGGGATTGCGCTGGTCAGAATGTCGCTCAGCCAGTCGGGATCCTTGAGCAGGCTCTCGTCAGAGGCAACAGCGCCGAGCAATTGGTCCGAGATTGTGCGCGCCCGGCGCTCATATTCGACGGTATATTTGCGTTCGCGCGTTTCGATATGCATCGAGAACATTTGGGCGAACATTTCAGCGATCGAGCGGCGCTCGAAACTGGGGCAGCGCGGGTTGTAATGATGGCAGGCGATCAGTCCCCAAAGCTCACCTTCGACCACCAACGAAATCGACATCGATGCGCGAACGCCCATGTTGCGCAGGTACTCGATATGGATCGGCGATACCGAGCGGAGCACCGACAGCGACAGATCGAGCGGTCCCTTGCGCTCATCGAGCGGGGGAACAATCGGCACTGGAATAGCGCTGATGTCGGTGATCACTCGGAGCAAGCTTCGTTTGTACAATTCGCGCGCTTGCTTGGGAATGTCGGTCGCCGGATAATGCAGCCCGAGAAAGCTACCAATTCCGCCCTTGGCGCTTTCGGACACCACCTCGCCTGATCCATCTTCCGCGAGGCGATACAGCATCACGCGATCAAATCCGGTCAACGCCCGTATCTGACGAGTTCCTTCATTGTAGAATTGAGTGAGGGTATCGGCCTGTTCGAGCCTGCCGATCATGGCTCGAACGGTCCCGGTGGCATCGCCGTAATTCTGTTCGGTCGACGGCTCCCCCTCAATGATCACGTAACTGCCGCTCATATGGAGCGCGATGTCGAACGGCCTTCCACCCTCGGTCAGGGCGCAGCGAAACAGGCGTTCGAGCGCGTCCGTACCGCGCAGCAAGGCGAGGCGGTTGCGCATCGAATGAATCGCGTCGGGCGAAAATAGCGCCGTCGATGGCTGTCCGATCAAATCGTCGATCTCGACGTCGAAAAAATCGGCGATGTTGGCCGAAACGCGGGAAATCAGCCAGTCAGTACTGACCGCGACGAGGAAGCCGATCGGCTGAATCGCACCGAGCAGGTGGATTGGTTCGCGGTCGCAGTTGGTTAGGTCGACCTGGTCGTTAGTAACAGTGAAGTTCATCGCACTTTCACGCTACGCGTCGCGGCTCGATAAAAACAGTCGAACGTCAGGATTGCGCTTTTGGCTGCCCGCTCACGTTGAACGTCCGAAGTCAGATGTTGTTCAAGCAGCGCGATCAACCCTTTCCAGCCGCCGCTAAACGGCGCTGCGCCGAGGAAGCGCCGGGGCAGGCCGGCGCCAACCGACCGCGCCAGCATCGTCCCGCCAAGCCGAGAGCCTTCGAGGACATACATGCCGCCGAGGATGGCGTCAGACCCGGCAAACTCGGGCGGGGTTTGTGCCGGCGGCGAGTCAATTTGCAATGCATCGAGATCGGCTTGCAACAACGCACTTCGTCGCCAATCCGGCCAGTCTGCGCCCAGAGACCTAGCGCCAGCCTCATCCAGCGCCCGCTCGATCGGCAAAAACGCTGCCGCCTGTATCCTGAGGAAATCGGCATAATCGGCGCGCTGGCCAAGATCGAACCCGGACAGCAAAGAATCGACCTGGTCGTGAGCGGCGCGGGTCGCGACTCGAAGGTAGGCATGAGCGCTCAAGCGGTCGGCCCGAACACCCGGTCGAAAATCATATCAATGCGTCGGAAATGATAATCGAGGTCGAACAGGCTCCGCAGTTCGTCCTCTTTCAGGCGGGCCGTCACTTCGGGATCGGCTTTCAGCAGGTCGAGCAGCTGCAACTGGCCGTCGCTCTCCCACACTTTCATCGCGTTGCGCTGGACCAACGCGTAACTGTCCTCGCGGCTAAGCCCGGCCTGGGTCAGCGCCAGCAGCACGCGCTGCGAGTGGATCAAGCCGCCCATGCGATCCATGTTGCGCTGCATCCGCTCGGGATATATCAGCAACTTGTCGATCACGTTGGTCAATCGGCCAAGCGCGAAATCGAGCGTGATGCAGGCATCGGGGCCGATGAACCGCTCAACCGACGAGTGGCTGATGTCGCGCTCGTGCCACAGCGCCACATTCTCCATTGCCGGAACCACCGCGGCGCGGACGACGCGGGCGAGGCCGGTGAGATTTTCAGTTAGAACCGGGTTGCGTTTGTGCGGCATCGCGCTGCTGCCCTTTTGCCCGGGCGCGAAATATTCCTCGGCTTCCAGCACTTCGGTGCGCTGGAGATGGCGGACTTCGATCGCCAGCCGCTCGATCGAGCTGGCAATCACGCCGAGCACGGCAAAGAACATGGCGTGGCGATCACGCGGGATGACCTGGGTGCTGGTCGGCTCGGGGGTCAGCCCGAGTTCCTTCGCCACATGCGCCTCGATCGCGGGGTCGATGTTGGCGAAGGTGCCGACCGCCCCGGAAATGGCGCAGGTCGCAATGTCGTCACGCGCCGCAATCAGCCGCGCCTTGCAGCGGTCGAACTCGGCATAGGCCTGCGCGAGCTTCAGCCCGAATGTCACTGGCTCGGCATGAATGCCATGACTTCGACCGATCGTCGGGGTCAGTTTATGCTCGATCGCCCGGCGTTTGAGGACGACAAGCAAGGCCTCCAGATCCTCGATCAGCAGGTCGGCCGATTGCTTCAGCTGGACCGCGAGCGACGTGTCGAGCACATCGGAACTGGTCATTCCCTGGTGCAGCCAGCGCCGCTCGGGGCCAAGCTTTTCGCCAGCCCAGGTCAGGAAGGCGATCACGTCATGCTTGGTGACCGCTTCGATCGCATCGATTGCGGGCACATCAATCTCGCCGAGAACGTCGGCGTCATAAGCCTTGCGGATCGTCTTGGCGTCGTCGGCCGGGATCATCCCGACATTGCCCATCGCTTCCGCCGCAAACACTTCGATCGCCCACCAGATGCGATAGCGGTTTTCGAATGACCAGATCGCGGTCATGGCGGGGCGGGAATAGCGAGGGACCATGGCAAGCGCGGCTAGCAGGGGCAGGCCAAACTCGCAATCACCGGTCGCGGACAAGAATTTATGATTAATGTGCTGGAAAGGCGCGATTTAAAGAATTTCTCAATGGTTTGAGCCGCAATAGGGGGCATCCCGGTCGCGTTCGGCGACATTGGGTTGGGGTAGTGGACCCCGAATGTGGAACTTGAATGGAGACCGGATATGCGCAAATTCATTAAGCTGATGAACAACAGCAAGGGTGCGACCGCCATTGAATATGGCCTGATTGCAGCACTCATTGCCGTCGCCGCGATTGCCGCGATGAAGAGCATCGGCACCAAGCTGGGCACGACCTTCAACAACGTGTCGAACCAGCTCTAAGCCTTTTCGGCTTACAGTTAGGGGGCTCGGAACGAAAGTTCCGGGCCCTTTTTCGTTGCCGCTGAAGCTAGATCAGGCCCATTGCCTTGAGGCTGCTGCGCCCTTGTGCACCGACAATGACATGATCGTGGACGGCTATTCTCATATGCCTGCCGGCATCGACCAGATCCTTGGTCAGCCGGATGTCCTGCTGGCTTGGACTGGGATCGCCCGACGGGTGATTGTGGACGATGATGATCGCGGTCGCACCAAGCGCAATGGCGCGCGCTATGACTTCACGGACATGGACCGACGCCTCATCGACACTGCCGCGCCACATCGCCTCATTGGCGATCAGCATATTCTTGGCGTTGAGGAACAGGATGCGCACTTCCTCAACCGCCGAATGCGCCATCGCGGCCTGCAAATAGTCGCCAAGGGCATCCCAGCTCGACAGAATTGGCCGACCTTCGATCTTGGTTTCGAGCAGTCTTAGGGCGGTCGCTTCGGCAATCTTGAGTGCGCCGATCGTGCCTTCGCTCAACCCCTCGGCGCGAAGTGCTTGCGGGGTCGCATCAAGCAATGGACCAACCCCGCCGAACCGCGCGACCAATTGTTTTGCAAGCGCCTTGGTGTCGCGGCGCGGGATGGCGAGGGCGAGCAGATACTCGATCAGTTCGTGGTCAAGCAGCGCCTTTTCGCCCCCTTCGAACAGGCGTTCGCGAAGTCGGGCGCGGTGCCCGGCGCTATCGGTTGGCGTTTCCCCCATCGCCTTGCAGGCTAGGAACATCATTGCTGTCGTGCAACGGGCGTTTGTTGGCGGTTTCGGAACGGCTGCGTGTTCGATTGGTTAGGGTGGGGATGGTGGACGGGCAGATCGATACCCCGGATGACAGCACAAGCGCGCTTGGTGGCGAGCGGGTGGTTGTCGCTCGTCGTCGAAGCCCCTTGCTATGGATTTCGCTGGCCGCTCTTGGGGTACTGATCGCGATATTGATCGGCGCGTGGGTTGAACGACGCCCGATCGCCGAACATTTCATCGAGCAGGAACTGAGCCGGCGCAATGTACGCGCGACGTACAAGATCGAATCGATCGGGCTCCACAACCAGATCATCCGCGACGTCGTGATTGGCGATCCCGCCAATCCGGACCTTCAGGCGCAATATGCCAAAATCCAGATGCGAATCCTGTGGACCGGCGGGGTCGAGGTGTATCGCATCGCGGCGCGTGGCGTTCGGCTGCGGGGCAAATTGCGGCGTGGCGGCAAGGTCAGCTGGGGTGAGATCGACAAATTGCTTCCGCCGCCAAGCGGCAAGCCGTTCCGCCTCCCCGATATCGCGGTTGATCTTGCCGATGCGTCGATCGCGCTCAAGACGCCGTTCGGCAATCTTGGATTTGCGATTAAGGGCGCAGGCAATCTTACCGGCGGGTTCAAGGGGCGGCTCGCGGTTGCCGGGCCCAGGCTGGTCACCGGCGCGTGCCAGCTGGATTCGCTGCATGGCAATGTCGCGCTTGGCGTGGTGGCGCGCCGGCCGCACGTCACGGGTCCGATGTCCGCCGATCGGTTTGTTTGCCCGAAAAGCCAATTGGCGATGATTGCGCCGCGGCTCGATCTCGATAGCGGGTTCAGCGAAGCGTTCGAGCGATTCGATGGTCAAGGAAGATTGAGCCTGGCGTCGCTCAGTGCGGGCGACAATGGCCTCGCCAACCTCAACGCCAATATCGGATTCAAGGGTAGCGCGAGCGACGCGATGGGCGCGATCAAACTGTCGGCGCAGCGCGGGCGACTGGGGTCGATCTTCGCCGACGCAACCCGGCTCGACGGCAAATATCGCCTGTGGGCCGGGCGCGGCGAACTTGCCCTGTCGGCAAATTATGGTGCGGATAGCGCGACGCTCGCGCCAGCCATGGTCGCACCGCTGGTTGCCCCGCTCGAGTCGGCCAAAGGGACTCCGCTCGACCCGATCGGCAAGGCAATCGCCGCCGCAATCCGCCGCACCGCGAGCAATTTCAATGCCACTGGCCATCTGAGCATGGTCAATCTTCGCGGCGGCGGTGGCGTACGTATCGAAAAGGCGGACGCACGCGGGGCCAATGGCGGGCAGGTCAAGATCTCGGGCGGTGACGGGGTCACTTATTATTGGCCGGGCGGCAATTTGCGCGTCGACGGCAATATAGCGACCGGGGGCAGCGGACTGCCACGGGCAGACATTGTCCTTCGCCAGCCGCGCCAAGGCGGGCCGATGAGCGGCGAAGCACGGGTCGCGCCTTACAGCGTAAGCGGATCGCGACTTGCGCTGGCCCCGGTGATCTTCCGCGCCGGACCGGGCGGGTCGACCGCAGTCAATACGCTGGCGGTCATGGATGGCCCGTTTTCGGGCGGGTTCGTGCGTGGCCTTCGAATCCCGATCAGTGGCACGATTGGCGGCAATGGCGGCGGTTTCGCCTTCGGACGCGGCTGCGTCGATGCGCGCTTCCAGTCACTGACAGCGGGATCGCTCCGGCTCGGGCCGGCACGTTTGCCGCTTTGCGCAACGGGTCCCGCGATCCTCTACAAGAACGGTCGCGGGCCGGTGATGATCGGTGCGGCGGCGCGCAACCTGCGGCTTGGCGGAACGCTTGGGAAGTCACCATTCGCACTGACCGCGGCGCAAGCGCGGCTGTTTGGCAGTAATCGGTTCGCGGCAAATGGACTCGGTCTGCAACTGGGTCGCCCGCAATCGCCGGTCAAGATTAGCGCCTCGACGTTGACCGGCCTGCTCGTGAGAGGAGGCGCGACCGGCAATTTCGGCGGCGCGACGGCGCTGATCGGACGCGTTCCGGTGAAGCTCAGCGGAGCGGCCGGCAAGTTCGACTTCCGCAGCGGTGCGCTGGCGATCGATGGTTCGTCGACGGTGTCCGATCTTGCTGACCCGCCGCGCTTCTATCCGCTGGCGAGCAATGATCTGAAGTTCCGGCTGGCCAATGATCTCATCAAGGCGACGGGATCGCTTCACCATCCATCAAGTGGCGCGCTCGTCACGAATGTCGCGATCTCCCATCGCCTGTCCACCGGCAATGGCGATGCAATCCTCGACGTGCCCGCGATCCGCTTCGGCAATAATCTTCAGCCCGAGCAACTCACCCGGCTGACCGAAGGCGTCATCGCGCTCGTCAACGGCACAGTAAGAGGACAGGGGAGGATCAACTGGAGCGGCGACGGCACAGTGAAGTCGACCGGCGATTTTTCGACCGACGGGACTGACCTTGCGGCAACGTTCGGGCCGGTCACTGGCCTGAAGGGCACGATACACTTCACCGATCTGCTGGCGTTGGAGACTGCACCGGGCCAGACTTTTACCGTTGCGACGATCAATCCCGGCATATTGGTCGAGAATGGCGAAATTCGTCTTCAGGTGCTGTTGAGCCAGTTGGTTAAGGTCGAGCGCGGCGAATGGCCGTTTATGGGCGGGCGGCTGATCCTGCAGGAGACGGTGCTCAATTTCGCCAAATCCACCCCCAAGCGGCTGACGTTCGAAGTGGTCGGGTTTGATGCCAACGCATTTGTCGGCACACTGGGCTTTAAGGAAATTGCCGCCACTGGCCTGTTCGACGGCGTGCTGCCGATGATCTTCGACGACAATGGCGGACGGATCGTCGGCGGTCGGCTCGATAGCCGCGACCCCGGCGGGACCTTGTCCTACGAAGGGGTGGTCAGCCGCGCCAACCTCGGCTTCTTCGGCGGGCTCGCGTTCGATGCCCTTCGCTACCTGAAATTCCGTAGCATGATCGTCCGGCTCGACGGCGACCTGTCGGGGGAATTTGCCACCCGCCTGACGATCGACCAAGTCGCGATCGGTCAGTCCAATAGCACCCAGCGCTTGCTGAAGTCGGCGGTCAAGAACGTGCCGTTCAAGTTCAATGTTACGATCAAGGGGCCATTCCGGTCGCTGATCGCGACCGCCAAAAGCGTCAGTGATCCGCGCTCGGTGATCCGTGATGTTCTGCCGGTGCCGATCGATCAGATCCCGGGCGTCGTCACCGAAGTACGCCGCCGTGAGGAAAGCCAGACCCAGACCCAGACTCCGGTCGACCAGAAAATCGAACTCTCCACCACACCCAAGAGCAAGAGCGAGTGAAGCCCATGAACCGAGCCCCCTACAAAATTGTTGCGGTGCTGGCGTTATTGCCGCTGGCGAGCTGCGTCACCGTCAAAACGCCCGAAAAACCGATCGAGATCAATTTGAACGTCAAGATCGAGCAGGAGGTTTTGGTCCGCCTGCAGCGCGACGTCGACACATTGATCAAGAGCAATCCCGACGCATTCCCGACCAAGCCGTCAGGCAACCCGCAGTGAAATTGGCAGTGACAATTGGGGCAGGCGTGCTGTTGTGGGCGGTCCCATTGGCAGCGCAATCGGCGCCAGCCGTCGTGGCCGCCCGCGCGGCCGGTCAGATTGGCGAGCGCTACGACGGCTATCTCGGCTATGCTGTAGCCACCGGACCCGCGGTTCGAAGCCAGGTCGATGCCGTCAATATCCGTCGCAGGGCGCTGTTCACCGATCTGGCAGTCAAGCGCGGCGCGAGCCCGCAGGAAGTGGGCATTGCGGTTGGCTGCGAGTTGCTTGGCGGGGTTGTGGTTGGCGAAGCCTATCTGCTGGCCGACAATGTGTGGCGGCGGCGGAGCGCTGGGCAACCGCTCCCAATCCCCGATTATTGCCGCCCGTAAGCCGCCTCGGCGGTTGACTAAATCCCCACTGCTTCATAAAGGGGCGGCGCCTTGGCGGGCTTGGACGCCGCCATGTTCCTTGCCTTTCGCGAGCACTTCCAGCGGGATGGTGCCGCGCACATGAAGGAGAATGAGCATGGCGGATGACGAGACCGGGCAGGAGGCGCATTCGATTCAGGATGCCCGGCTGACGTCGCTCGACGAGCGGCTCGATCGGGCGAAGCTGGATGAGGCCAGGCGGTCGGGCAAGATGTCCAATGATTCGCAGCGGCTCATCCGGTCGGTCGGATCGCGAATCCTGTCTGACTTGGTGGGATTGCCGTTCGGCGGCGGGTTGATCGGCTGGCTGATCGACCGGTGGGCCGGAACGATGCCGTGGTTCATGCTTGCGGGCCTGTTCTTCGGTTTCGGGCTGGCAGTCCGGAACGTGATGCGCATCGCAAAACAGGGTCCCAAGCGACCCGAGGGAAGTTAAGAGTGGCGGCCGAAAGTAAGATCGACCCAATGCACCAGTTCCAGATTGATCCGATTTTCGGGTCGATCGGCGACGGTAGCCCGTTTGCGTTCACCAATAGCGCGTTGTGGATGCTGGTCGTGCTGGGCGCAATTTACGTGTTCATGATGGGTGGGATGAAGCGTGAATTGGTCCCCGGCCGCTGGCAAATGGCGGTCGAGGGCGTCACCGGCTTCATCACCAATATGCTCGACACCAATGTCGGGCCAGAGGGGCGCAAATATGTCCCCTGGGTGTTCACGGTCTTCATCTTCGTCCTGTTCGCCAACCTGATGGGCATGATGCCGTTCGGGATCATCCCCGGCGTCCACCCGTTCACCGTCACCAGCCAGTTCACCGTCACCGGCGTGCTGGCGATCATCAGTTTCTCGATCGTGCTGATAGTCGGCTTCTGGAAACACGGGTTGCACTTCTTCTCGCTGTTCGTGCCAGCGGGAACGCCGTTCCTGCTCAAGCTGCTGATCGTCCCGATCGAGTTCGTCTCGTTCCTGGTGCGGCCGTTCAGCCTGGCGCTGCGGTTGTTTGTGGCGATGATCGCCGGCCACATCCTGATCAAGGTGTTCGGCAACTTTATCGTCATCGGGCTCAACGCCGATGGCGCGATGGGGCCAGCAATCAGCTTGCTGTCGTTCGTGTTCATCGCCGGTGTCAGCGCGCTGGAACTGCTGGTGTGCGCCATCCAGGCTTATGTTTTCGCCTTGCTCACGTCGCTGTACATCAACGACGCGGTCAACCTTCACTAGTCTTGTTTTCCCCCATTTTCCCAAGGAGTAGTCACATGGATCTCGCTTCAGCAAAAGTCATTGGTGCCGGTCTCGCCGCAATCGGCGTTGGCGCAGCAGCAGCTGGCGTCGGCAACGTCTTCGGTTCGTTCCTTCAGGGTGCGCTGCGCAATCCGGCGGCCGCTGATGGTCAGCAAGGGCGCCTGTTCATCGGCTTCGCCGCCGCCGAGCTGTTGGGCCTGATCGCATTCGCCGTTGCGATGATCATCCTCTACGCCGTCTAATCGACCTAGGAGCGGGGCCGGTTCGTCCGGTCCCCTCGATAGTTGATTTGACCATTCAGGATCTGACATGCCTCAGCTGAACCAGCTCGCGCTCGTCGCTTATTCGCAATTCTTCTGGCTGGCCGTCGTGCTTGGCCTGATTTATTTCGTCATCGGCAAGGGCATGTTGCCTAAGATCCAGTCGACCGTCGATGCGCGCGACCAATCGATTTCCGACGATTTGGCCGCCGCTGACGCGGCCCGGAACGAGGCCGATGCAGTCGAGGAAGCCTATCGGGCGCGGATGGATGCCAGCCGCGGCGAGGCTGCCAAGTTGACCGCCAAGGCCAAGGCCGACAGCGCTGCATCGACCGAGAAGAAGCTGGGCGAAATCGATACGGCGCTCGACGCTCGTATCGGTGAAGCACAGGGCAGAATTCGCGATGCGCGCAGTGCTGCGGTCAAGGATATCGAAGGCGTGGCGGCCGACTTGGCGAAAGATATCGCCGCCAAAGTCGCCAAGCTGGACGTCAGCCTGGCGGACAGCGCCAAAGCCGTAAAGATGGTGATGACCAATGCTTGAATTGCTGCTGGCTGCTGTTGAAGCCCATGGCGAGGCCACTGCGGTGCATGAGCCGACCGCGTTTGGCTTCCTGACCCCGACGTCGTTCGTCGCTTTGGCGATGATCGCGGTGTTTGCGTTGATGATCTGGAAGAAGGTTCCGGCCGCCGTTGGCAAGGCGCTGGACGGCAAGATCGCCGAAATCCGCTCCCAGCTCGAGGAGGCCAAGACGCTTCGAGCCGAGGCCGAAGCGCTGAAGGCGGAATATCAGGCCAAGGCAGCTGCGGCCGACGGTGAAGCCAAAGCGATGGTTGAGCGGGCGCAGGCCGAATCAAAGGCGATCGTGGCGAAAGCCAAGACCGATGCCGAGGCACTGGTCGAACGCCGCACGCAAATGGCCGAAGCAAAGATCGCTGCCGAAGAACGTGCCGCGATTGATGAAGTCCGCGCGGTGGCTGCCATTGCCGCTACCGCCGCCGCCAGTCGCCTAATCGCCGAGCGCAGTGATGCGTCGAGCGACAAGGCGCTGGTCGACGAGGCCATTGCCGGCCTCTAGCCTGATCTAATGCTGGTCGTGCTGACCGCCGTCGGCCGAAACGCCGTCGAGCGCGGTCTTTGCAGCAGCTTCCTGCGACTGGCGGCTGAGGTCGCCAAGGCTGACCATCCCGACCAATTTTTCGTCGGCGTCGACCACCGGCATGCGGCGGACCTGTTTGTCGCTCATCTGCTGGGCGATCGCGAGCACGTCGTCCGTATCGTGCGCACAGACCACGTCCTTGCTCATCAGTTCGGCGACGCTGCAATCGGGGCCAAGGCCCTTGCCGACGCCGCGTACGGCAATGTCGCGGTCGGTGATCATGCCGACAATCTTGTCGCCATCGCACACAGGGATCGATCCGGTGTCGGCCGAGAGCATGAAGCTGGCTGCCTGCTGAGCAGTGTCGGTCGGCGATACAGTCTGCACGTCGCTGGTCATGAGGTCACGAATGTTCATTTGAAATCTCCCTGTGGATGGCGGTTCAACGAAGCTCGGGCACCCGCCGTTCCGGATCAGGGAAGGTTTTCAGTCAGCAGATCGTAGGTCGCGACCAGGTCGTCCTTCTGGTTGAAGATTTCGACCGCCCAGCGGACCACGCCAGTGTCCTCGCTCTTCAAGGATTTAGAGCGAACGGTAAGTTCTACCCGCATCGCATCGCCGGGATAGAGCGGGGTCAGGAACTTGAGATTCTCGAGGCCAGTGTTGGCAAGGACCGGGCCGGGGTCGGGCCACACGAACAGTCCAGCAGCGAAGCTCAGGATGAGATAGCCGTGGGCCACCCGGCCCTCGAAGATCGGCGAGGCCTTGGCGGCTTCATCGTCCATGTGGGCGTAGAATTTGTCGCCGGTGAAGTCGGCAAAATGCTCGATGTCAGGGATTGTGACGGTGCGGCTGGCGGTGCGCAATGTATCGCCGATGTGAAGCGCGCTCATCCGCTTGGTGAAGGGATGGCCATCGACGAAGCGCTTGGGGCCGCCGGGGATGTATTGCGCGCTGATCGCGGCGATCATCGCTGGGGTCGACTGGATCGCGGTGCGCTGCATGTAATGCTTGACCCCGCGCACCCCGCCCATTTCCTCCGACCCGCCAGCGCGGCCCGGCCCGCCGTGGACCAGGACGGGCAGCGGCGAGCCGTGGCCGGTGCTTTCGGCGGCATTGTCGCGGTTGATGACCAGCATTCGGCCGTGAAAGGCGGCGGCGCCCTGGATGAAGTCGCGCGCGGCGTCGGGCGAGTAAGTGAACAGCGACAGCGCCAGGCTGCCCATGCCGCGATTGGCTAGCCGAACCGCGTCGGCGAGGTCGCGATAGGGCATGATCGTCGCGACCGGGCCGAATGCCTCGATATCGTGCACGGCGTCAGCGGCCCAGGGGTCGTCGGCGCGAAGCAGGATTGGCTGCATGAATGCGCCGCCATCAGGGCCGACTACGGCTTCGGGGTTGCCGGCGACGATGCGGGCACCAGCGGCGGTGAGCTTGGCGATCTGCTGGCGGACGTCGTCGCGCTGGCTGGTTGAGACTAAGGCGCCCATTTCCTCGACCGCAGCGAGCTTGGCGGCGATTGCGGACTGGAGTGCGTCGAGGTGGGCGGCGGGGGCCATTGCGCGGCGGATCGCGGTGCACTTCTGGCCCGCCTTGACCGTCATCTCGGTCACAACTTCGGTGACGAACAGGTCGAACTCAGGGCTTCCCGGTGCGGCGTCGGGGCCGAGGATCGACGCGTTGAGGCTGTCCTGCTCGGCAACGAACTTGACCGACTCGCGCAGCACGACGGGGTGCGACTTGAGTTTGGCTGCGGTCGAGGCCGAGCCGGTGAAGCTGACCACGTCCTGCCCGCCAAGATGGTCGAACAAATCGCCGACACCGCCAACGATCAGCTGGACCGCGCCGTCGGGCAGCAGGCCGGTGTCGATCATGATGCGGAACGCCGCTTCGCACAGATAAGCGGTCGAGCTGGCCGGTTTGACGATCGCGGGCATGCCGGCGAGCAGGGTCGGGGCGAGCTTCTCGAGCATTCCCCACACCGGAAAATTGAATGCGTTGATGTGCACCGCGGCACCCTGCAGCGAGGTATAGATATGCTGGCCGACGAAGCTGCCGCCCTTCGACAAGGGTTCCAGGTCACCGTCGAGCAGGACATGGGCGTCGGGAAGTTCGCGGCGGCCCTTGGAGGAGAAAGAGAGCAGGGTGCCGGCACCGCCCTCGATATCGATCCAGCCGTCCTTGCGGGTCGCGCCGGTGGCGACGTTGAGGTCGTACAATTCCTCCTTGCGGGCGAGGATGGCGAGGCCGAGGCCCTTGATGACCCGCGCGCGCTGGTGGAAGGTGAGGGCGCGTAAAGCCGGGCCGCCGACAGTGCGGGCGTGGGCGAGCATGGCCGCGAAATCGATCCCGCCCGATCCGGCGGTGGCGACGAGGCTGCCGTCGATGGCGGAGGCGATGTCGCTGCGCTGGCCGGTGCCGAGCGTCCATTGGTCGAGCGAATAATTGAGCAGGTCGGTGGTTTTCATGCCCGCCTCCTGCCGCGCCGGACCCCGGCCTGCAATGCCGATTCGGTCGGGCGAGGGCCTCGGAACTTCACGAACTTCGCACTACGTGGGTGCGAAGTTCCGGTTTTCTGATCATGTGACTGAGTTTTGGGCGCAGATTGGAGCCGCATGGTCACCATTTGCTGGAGCGTGTCAGGCGAAATCCTATTTTGAAAGCGAAAAGTTCAGCGCCGCCGGGCGAGGATGATCAGCACGACCCCCGCCACCGCCAGCAGGGCGCCGCGGGTCGCCCATGGCCGTTGGTCGAGCATGAAACTGGAGGCGGGCCACATGATCAGGCCGGTACCCTGGCCGATCCACAGCAGGCCCATCAGCAAGGCGGCGATTCCGAGGATCAGCAGCGCGGTTTTCATGGGGCAGCCTTTTGCAGAGTGAGGTCATACTCATAAAGCGCGGGCACACCGCATCGCAATGGAGGTTCAGAGATTGGGAGTCTTGATGTCCGCTTTCGACCCAAAGCAGACACTAGCTTTCCACGGGTCATTCCCTAGTCTTCACCCCTTGGGGGGCCAGTTGCATGCATTTCCA
>NZ_JANMLM010000058.1:0-168525 GCF_031372575.1 Sphingomonas sp.
GCCAGCGTTCGTTCTGAGCCAGAATCAAACTCTCAAGTTGATATACGACAAGCGCGGCGGAATAGGCCACGCAAGCCGGATCTCTGGGAGCCGTTCCTGCACAAATATACAAACTGGTGTGTTTGCGTATTAGGACATTTGTTCGCTCACCCACGGCAAGCCGCAGGAGAGGTCACATTAAGGAACGGCATAAATTTGACTGATCACTCGATACCCAGAGGCTATCGAAGACCAGGCCGCCGCCCACATGTCCCTTCATCTAAACCAACAATGTCAAAGAGCCGACGAGCCTCTTTCCCCGAGCTGTAAGGTTCGGGTGTCGTCAGACGACCAAAGGAGGCACGAAACAGAAGCAGTCCAGTTGGACGCCGCCGTTGCTGTGACCGGGCATATATGGGTGAGCATTTCACCCGTCAACGCCTAATTTCAAAAAGTTGTAATCTTATTGAAAGACCGGACACTCGGATCGGCGCGAAAAACATGCTGCCCCGCGCCGACTTGAGCGCCCTAGCGGGGCAAAGCTTTACGCTGTCTGAATGTAGGTGCGCATGGCTTCGGCCTCGGCTTCGATCCGCTCGATGCGGAACTTGACCAGGTCGCCGATCGACACGATCCCCTTGAGCTCCCCACTAGAGGAAACGACCGGCAAATGGCGGATTCGCCGCTGGGTCATCAGCGCCAGAGCAGCCAGCACATCGGTGTCGGGATCGATCACGATCGGCGGTGCGCTCATCGCCCGGCTGACCGGCCAGTCGAGCACCTCGGCACCATATTGCTTGAGCGAATAAATCAGGTCGCGCTCGGACAAGATGCCTTTTATCTCGCTGCCGTCCATCACCAGCAAGGCACCGATTCGCCGCGTGCCGAGCTCGATAACCGCATCGCCGAGCGGCGAATCGGCCGCGATCGAGGCGACCTCGCTGCCTTTGGTGGACAGGATCGATGCGATGCTCATGGCCAATTCCTTCTTGGCTGGTGCGAGGGTTGATAGTCCCACGAACGCTCGCCAAAGGGAAGCCATGCCCCGACCCGACCCGCTGCCCCGCCCGCCCGCGAGCTATACCAACAAGCTAAAGCGCTCGATGAAGCTGCTCGGCTGGTTCGCGGCGCTGGTGGCGGCGATCGCCACCTTGCTGGTCGCACGCGGACAATCCGCGTTTCACATCCACATGCTGATCGCGACTGCGCTCGGCATGGGGCTGGCGGTATTCATTGGCGGGGCGCTGATGCTGCTGATCTTTTACAGCGCGAACAGCGGCCATGACGATGCCGCCGCGCGCTTCGACCCGGAGAATGACCAATGACCGACGAACCGTGCGTCCCGATCCTGCGGGTCGTCCCCGGCCCGAGCGACATCAACGCCAATGGCCACATTTTCGGCGGCTGGGTGCTGAGCCAGATGGACATCGCCGCCGGGATCGTCGCCTCGCGCCGCGCCAATGGATCGGTCGCGACGGTGGCGATCGAGAAGATGGAATTCCTCGCCCCGATCAATCTGCGCGACCTGATCAGCGTTTACGCGACGGTCGAGCGGGTCGGCCGCACGTCGATGGCGATCCGGATCGAAGTCATCGCCACCCGCGACCGTGGCACCACCGATGTGAAGGTCACCGAGGGCGTGTTCACTTTCGTCGCGCTTGATGATCAGCATCGGCCGAGGGCGGTGGATTCGGTCTAATCGTTCGCGTGCCGGACGGTCAGCTCGCGGCTTGAGTTGGCCGGGACAACAACCTCCCACACCCATGTGCCATCGCGCCGCTTGACCGATCCGCTTTTGGTCTTGAGCGGCTTCGCATCATCGCCGAACCGCACTTCGAGCGGCGCGGCAATCGACTGGTCATTGGTTGCAATGAGGATGGTTTCGCGGACGTTGCCGACGGCTTCCAACTGCCGCTGTTCAATCTCGACCCCCGGCGTATCGGCCAGCACGACATCGACCATTTCACCGATCGCCCGGTCGGTCATCGCCCCTTCGCCAAGCAAAAACGGCTGCCCATCGCGCATCGTGTAGAGCGTGAAGCTCCCCGCCGGAAGCGGCAGGCCAAGCCCCGCCGCCTTGCGATTATCGAGCTTGAGCAGGCGTTGTGCAGGTCGCGGCCCGTCGGTCTGATTCGCGAAGCGCGTATCCCAACGATACTTGCTGACGATCTTGGCGCTGGGTTGCTTGAGCAGCGCCACTTGCTTCTGGGAATGGGCCGCAACAGTGACCGGGATCGGGATCCGATAGAGCTTGAGGTCGCCAAGGTTTTCCTGCGCCGCGCTCACCGCCGTCACTGGACTTGGCGATTCGGCCATTGTCATCCGCGATCCAGTGATAACAATCGCTTCGTCGCGATCGCGTTTAAATTCCGGAGCGGGAGGGGGCGGAATACCGGTCTGGTGTGTCCGCCGCGACGGCCAGCAGCTAATCGCAATCGACCGCACCTCAGGCTGCATCCGCTCGACCTGCTCCCGGTTCAGCCGCCCGGCGACCGCCATCGTGTCGGCATTGACGAACCCGGTGTCATCGCCATTGGCCAGAGTCAGCCACGCGAACAAGGCCAGCGTCTTCCCATCAGGTGCGAGGGTCGCGACATAATGGGCGCGCCAGTCGAAATTGCTCGTCAGGTAGGTCAGCGTTACGTCCGCCTCGACCGGCTGGGCTGATCGCGCGCGGACCGAGAGCGTCGGCCTGGCCGACAGATCGGCGGGAACGCGCGGGGCGAGCAAGGTCTCGTTGAGGCCGGTGCAGCGCAAGGCCTCAATCCCTGATTCGGTCTGGACCACGATACCGCTGCCCGAGGCGCGGACGATCGCTTCCTGCTCCGTCACCTTCCCGGTCGCCTTACTGGTCCGCCGCAGATGCACCCGCTGGCCAAGATAGGCGTCGATCAACGTTCCCGGCGACAGCAATTTGGCGTCGCGATTCTTTTCAGTTACCCCGTCGCCAAGCCCGCTGACGACCGCACTCTGCGGGATCAGCCCGCCCGCGACCCCCTCGAAGCGAAGATCAACCTCGCCCGCAGGAAGCGTCACGCGGCGGGTTTCGGTGACCAAGGCGAAGCCGCCCAGCCAGCCCAGCTCCATCGCGCTGCTGCCATTGGGGTCGCGGTATACGGTCACCGCGACCTTGTCTGGCCTGGGCGAAATGACGATCGCCTGTGCGCCAACCGGCATTGGCGCCAGCGAGGGCAGCGCAGCCAGCATCAGGCCAAGGACGAAGCGCCGCACGCTTGCGGCCCTAGAAACGCGTATCGAAAGTCGCGGTAACCGCCGCTTCGCCATTGGCGGGGACGACAACACGCCACACCGCCTGATCGGCATCGCGCCGCTCGCTCTTCATGCTCTCCTCGGCAATCCGCGTGTCGCCCCACAGCCCGTCCTGAACCAGATCGACGGTCACCGGCTTGGGTCCGGCGTTGGTCAGCGTGTAGCGCATCCGCGTCTTCCACCGGCTGTCGTTGACCCGGGTCCGCTCTTCGACCGTTGAGCGCACCTTAACGTCAAACGCCTCGCCGGTGGCCAGGCTCAGGCTCGACCCCATCGGCGTATGGCCAATCGCACGTTCGCCAACGAATTGTGGATTGCCGCGTGCGTCGCGCTGGTAGACCCGCACTGTCCCTGCAGGGAGTGCATCGCCCAACCCGCCGCTGCGCGAACTCGAAAAGCGAAGTACGCTCGAGGCACTCAGCGGCTGTTCGGACGACCCCAGCCAGCCGTTGCGAAACTCGTAGCCACGGTTGGCCGGGGCGCCGTGGACGTCCAGGAAGCTGACCTGCTTGGTCTGCTTGTCGGCAATCGTCGTCCGCTCGGGCAGCGGATAGAGATAGAAGCCGCCAAGCCGCTCGCGCCCGGCCGTCTCGGTCCCCGCCTGGACCATCCCGCCCGGCGGCGGTGGCGGCACATAACGACTGTATCGCGGCTGTGCGGCATTGGCGACCGCGCCCGCAACCAGCAATGTCCGCGCGTTGATGTAGGGCGTGCCGCTCTGGTTGTTGAGCGTGATCCAGCCCTGGACGTCCATCTGGCCATTGGCTTCGTCGAATAAGGCGACATAATCCGCCGACCAGCCAAGCCCGTTGCTGAGATAGTTGAGCGTTACCGCCTGCGATCCGCCGCGCGCCGCCTCCAGCGTCACCGACAGTGTCGGGCGGGCGCGCAATTGCGCGGGCACCCGGTCGAAGATCACCCGCGTCGGCAAACCATCGTCGCGCAGCACCTCGATCCGCTCGCCGATCTGCATCACTACCCCGCCGTTGGCGGCGAGGATCCGCGCCCGCTCGCGGAACTCGACTCCGGTCGCCGGATTGACCCGCACGATGGTCACCGTTTCGCCGACCGCTTTTTGCATCAATGCCGAGGGGGTCAGCAGGTCGAAGTCGAAATTCTGCTCGACGATCCCGATCCCGGCCCCGGTCAGGGTCACCGTTTCAGGCCTGATCTGCGCCGACACGTCGGGGAAGTCCTGTTTCGATCGACCGCCCGGCAGGTTGAGCTGGCGGCGGTCCTGGATCAGCGCGCGGCCATCATTGTAGATCGTCACCGCGACATCGCCCTGCGCGGTCTTGGTCGGGCTCGGCAGCACCGGCTGGATTTGCGCGGCCAGTGGCGCGGCCACGATCAATCCCAATGCCAATAGTCGATGCATACCAACCTCCCACTCAAGTTGTGCAACGATGATACATTGTAACTCAATGTCAAGCAGACAGCGGAAAGGCCCCGCGCCGTGAGGTGCGGAGCCTTCCTACGCTTACGCTACACTTAAAGGCTAGAAGTCGATCTGTGCCCGGGCTGCGACCGTGTTGGATCCATATTCACGCTCGTCGATCGGCTTGGTCGAGGTTGATTGGACCGTCGCCGCGAAAGGCCCGCCGGTGATCTGGGCATGCGAATATTGCAGGTAGAAACGCATGTAATCCTCGGGGATCCAGACCAGGCTGGCAAGGAAGCCAAGCTGCTTGCCGCCCCTGCTGAGGGCTGGCGCGCCGGTGCACACGCCGGTGACGAAATTGTTGGTGCAGCCGTTCTTCAGGCGATCACTGTCAAGATCGAGATAATCGACCCGGCCATTGAGCTGAAGCGCACCCCAGCCACCCTTGCTGAACGGCTTGAGCACCTTGGTCCGATCCCACAGGCCATTCTTGTAGCCGCGGGTTTCGCCGGTGAAATAATAGCCGACTTCCGCATAGCCTCCCCAGAAGCTGGGATTGCCGTTCGGAACGAACACCGACGTGGTGCTGAACAGGTCGAGCGGATCGGTCCCGGCAACCAGCGTATCGCCGCGATCATAAGCGTTGGCGACGGTATACTGGCCTTCGGCGGCGATGTGCAGCGACTTGAAGATACCGGCGAATTCAAGACCGAAGATATTGTCGCTCTTGGCGGCGAAAAAGTCGGTGTTGACGAAGCGCTGGTCGGTCAGCTGCGAGAATGGCCGTGCGCGATAGCGAACACGCTGGTTGGCCGATGGCTCACCGCCTGCCTGCGAATTGACCGTCGCTCCATTATTCGACTGAAAATTGCGGTGCTGGAAATTGGCACCGAAGTGCAATTGGTTCGAACCCATCAGCGGCGAGTAAGTCGCCCGCGCCGCACCGATCCAGCCGTCATTGTCGAGGCTGCTGTCGATGGTATGCGCAGAGAATATGCCGGCGTTGAAGCGGAACGTGTTGGCCTTGTTGACGAAGCCAGCCGACAAACCGATGCGACGCGTGTTGATGAACGCATCGTCAAACGCCGCGCGCTCGACGAACGACAGGAAGCGCGAGCTGGAAATCTGCTCGAGCCCGTTCAGGGTTTCATGGTTGCCGATGGTGAAGTTGAACGGCTTGCCCGCGGGTGCATAGGTGATGATGACATCGCCAAAACCGACGCTGCCATTGGCATAATCGACTTCACCCTTGTAGCCGAAACCGCCCGGAATGGTGCCCTCGACGCCAAGCCGGATGCGGCGGGCACGAGTGTTGAACCCGAGATTGCGGTTGCGAATGTCATCGTCCGGATTGCCGACGAAGCCGACATCAAATTGGAGCCGGCCGCGTGGCTTGAACGACCAGCCAGCTTCCTTGTCCTCAAACAAGGGCGCGCCCTTCCACGACGGGGTGGCCTTCACTTGCGCACTTTTGACGCCTTCCAATGCGTCCTGGAGTGCTTCGACCTGGGCCTGAAGCAATTCGATCTTGGACTGCAGCTCATCGACCGGCTGTGCTTCGGCGATCGCCGCGTCGGCTGTGGTGTCCGATGCATCGGGTTCGGTCGGCTCGGCCTGCGGTGCCGGATCTTGCGCGAAGGCGGTGCCGGAGATGGCAAAAGCGCTGCTGCACAGCAACGCCGCGTAGATGGACTTGCGAATCATGTTATTCCCTTTCCCCCGGTCTCAAGGCGAGACCCTGGGCGTCCACCTTCCCGGCGGACGCCCGATGTGCTCGACGATGGTTGGTATTATTTGAGGCTGGCGAGGTTGAGCGGCGCCAGATTGCGTGCTGCTTGCTGGCTGCGCGCCCGCACATTGTTCGGCGCAGATACCAGTCCACCCGACTTCAGATAGCCGTTCGGGCCCATCGCGCTTTCCTTGGTGAATTCGGCAACGAACGCGCGAATTGCCGGGATCGCCCGGGCGTGGGCGTTCTTGACGTAGATGAACAATGGCCGAGCACCCGGATATTGGAAGGTGCTGATCGACTGGTACGACGGCTCGATCCCGTTCAGCGCGATGCCCTTCACCTTGCTCAAATTCTCTTCGAGGAAGCTGTAACCGAACAGGCCAATCGTGTTGGGGTTCTGGGCGAGCTTCTGGACGATCAGATTATCGTTCTCGCCAGCTTCAATGTAGGCGCCGTCGGTCCGGATCCCGGTACAAATTGCCTTGAACTTAGGCTCGTCGCTCTTCTTGAGCGCAGCGATCGCGCCATTGGCTTCGCACGGCGGGGTCATCAGCAACGTTTCGACCGAGTCGCGGGTGCCGCTGGTCGACGGCGGGCCGTAGACGCGGATCGGAACGGCCGGCAATTTGGCGTTGACGTCTTTCCACGTCTTGGCCTTGTTTGGTTTGCCGAACGGGGTCTTTGCAAGCGCGAGATAGATGTCGCGCTGGGTCAGCGAGGTAAACGGGCTCGACTTTCCGGTGGCGACTGCGAGACCATCGAGGCCGACCTGAATTTCAGTGATCTGGGTGACACCGTTAGCGGCGCATTGCTTGGCCTCCGACGCTTTCATCCGGCGCGAGGCATTGGCGATATCGGGAAAGCGCTCACCGACGCCGGCACAGAATAATTTCATGCCGCCGCCAGTGCCGGTCGATTCGACGATCGGCGTGCCCAGCTTGGGGTTGGCGCGGGCGACACGCTCCGCCACCATCTTGGCAAACGGATAAACTGTCGACGATCCAACAGCGCGCATCTGGGTACGCGCATCGGCGGCTGCCGGGACGGCGATTAAAGCGATCGTGGCGACACCAAGCATCGCAGATTTGAGGTTCATTTTTCCATTTCCCGTATGGCGGACAGTTCCGCTGCTGCGCGTGAAATAGAGGAGGCGGGCGACCGATAAATGACTCAAATATTGCAGTTTAGTGACGGCGTTTTCGGGCAACAAAAAAGGCGGTCAACCCGAAAGCCAACCGCCTTTTCTTCTAGTTCAGTGCCTTAACTAGCGGCGGCGTCGTCGCTTCCGGCTTCATCGGCGCGCGGCCGACGGACCCGACGCTTGGGACGCGGCGCCACTTCGTCTGCCGAAGGCGCAAAATCGACACTGTCGTCATTACCGATCGCTGGCGGAAGCACGGCGAAATCGATCCGCTCGCTGCCATTGTCGCGTGATTGCGAACGGTCGCGTCCGTCATCATCGTCGCGCGGACGCGCGATGGGCCGTTCGCGGCGCGGTTCGGCCCGGTCGCTTGGCGCACGATCACTGACCGGACGCGCGCGGCTGCGCTGCGGCTGCTGATCGTCCGAGCGAGGCCGTTGCTGCCCCTGGTCATCCGAGCGCGGACGCTGCTGCTGGTGGCGCGGCTGCTCATCGTCCGAATCGCCATCATTCTCATTGTCGCCGTCATTCTCGGCGTCCATCTGCTCGTCTTCATCATTATAGCCATCATCGTCGCCCCGCTGGCGCCGCTGCTGCTCATCGGCGCGGGGACGGCTATCGCCGAGCACGCGGAAGTAATGATCAGCGAATTGCAGATAATATTCGGTCTGGACGCGATCCCCGGCAAGCTGCGAATCGCGCGCCATGCTCTTGTATTTCTCGAGCAGCTGGGCGGCATTGCCGCGCTGGCGATTGTCTTGCCGATTACCGCTATTGTTGCTGCCCGACATGCCTCGGGGTTGCTGTCCACCACGACCGCGACGGCGGCCGGTCTGACGATTATTGATCAAGCTAAATTTCCTCGTCGCACTGGCGCTTGTCGCGCCTGAAAACCTTTTACTCGAAGGCCTTTCCGTTCCGTCCCCCCAAGGCGATCCATACATGGACTAAGCCCGGGCCCCTGCTGATCTTGCGTATGATGAGAGTCGTGTCACACGGCCGATTTCGTCGGGGGTAGCGGCGGGGAGCGCTGCGATCGTTCGGACGCGGCCCCGTTGCTGCGACAAGATGTAGGACCATAAATCGAATATACCAAGCACTTTCGACTAATGATTCAAATCAACAGTGCGCGCGCCCTGCCCGCCAGATCGTGCGACAAGCGGACAATGTGGCCGGCATCCTCAAATAATCTGGTGGCGCTAACTGCTTGATCGTGGCCAATTTCTATCGCTGCTAGACCATCTGGCGCAATCAGCCGCCCGATCGCCGGCGCAAGGCGGCGATAATCGTCGAGCCCGTCCGGTCCGGCGAACAATGCTTCTGCCGGCTCATATTCAGCCACCCCCGGGCCAAGTTCGGCGGCTTCCGCGACATAAGGCGGATTGATCAGCACCAGGTCGAAGGTTTCGTCGATCCCGTCCGCCCAGTCGCCGATCCGAAGCTCAGCGCGCGGAGCGAGCCCGAGCCGCCTGGCATTGGCCCGCGCATAATCCAGCGCTTCCTCCGACGCATCGACACCCAGTCCCGTCGCCGACGGCCACTGGTCCAGCGCCGCAAGCAACAAGGTGCCCGGCCCAGTGCCAAGGTCGAGGATCCGCCTCGGCCCGTCGCCTCCCGTAAAATGCCCGATCGCCGCCGCGATCAAGGTTTCGCTGTCAGGCCGCGGAATGAGCGCGCCCGGCCCGACCGACAGCTCGATGTTCCAGAACGCCCGCCGCCCGGTGATGTAGGCGATGGGTTCGCCCTCGGCGCGCCGCTCCACCAGATCACGAAAATGCGCCGGTGCGGGGCCGCTCGGCGGTGCAAGCAACAGGATCTCGCGCTCAATGTCGAGCGCATGCGCCATCAGCAATTCGGCGTCGAGCCGCGCGGTATCGCTGGTCGGTTTGAGCCGCTCGGTGGCGTCGGCCAAGGCGCGGTTAAGCGGGTTCACGCCTGCGCCTCACAGGTCGTCGAGGCTCGCCAGCCGCTCGGCCTCATCCTCGGCGATCAATGCCTCGGTCAGCTCGCGCAGGCCCGGCCCCTCAAGGATCTCGGGCAATTTGTGCAGCGTCAGATTGATCCGGTGATCGGTCACGCGGCCTTGCGGGAAATTGTAGGTGCGAATCCGCTCTGACCGGTCGCCTGACCCGACCATCGACTTTCGCGCCCCCGCCCGCGCACTCGCTAGCCGCTCGCGCTCCAGCTCGTACAATCGCGTCCGCAGCACCCGAAGCGCCTTGGCCTTATTCTTGTGCTGCGATTTCTCATCCTGCTGGATGACCACCAGCCCGCTCGGCAAATGGGTGATCCGGACCGCGCTATCGGTAGTGTTGACCGACTGCCCGCCCGGCCCCGAGGAGCGATAGACGTCGATCCGCAAATCGGCCTCGTTGATCTGGACGTCGACTTCTTCGGCCTCGGGAAGCACCGCGACGGTCGCGGCGGAGGTGTGGATCCGCCCGCCGCTTTCGGTGGTCGGGACGCGCTGGACGCGGTGGACCCCGCTCTCGAACTTCAGCCGCGCGAACACGCCCGCGCCGTTGATCGAGGCGACCGCTTCCTTGTAACCGCCGACATCGGATGCTGAGGCGCTGATCATCTCGAACTTCCAGCCCTGCTCCTCGGCGAAGCGCTGATACATCCGCATCAAATCGCCCGCGAACAAGGCCGCTTCGTCGCCGCCGGTCCCGGCGCGGACCTCGAGCATCGCGGCGCGCTCATCGGCCGAATCCTTGGGCAGCAGGCGCAGCGCCAGCGCGCGCTCAGCCTCGGGCAGGCGGGCTTCGATATCGAGCAATTCCTCCGACGCGATGGCGCGCAATTCCTCATCGGCATCCTTGGTCATCACCGTCAGGCTTTCGCGCTCGGCGCGCAACCGCCGGACCTCGCGTGCGGCCTCGGCAACCGGCTCGACCTGAGCATATTCCTTCGACAGCCGGACGAACTCCTCGGGCGCCAGATTCCCCGCCGCCATCGCCGTCCCGATGTCATGCCGGCGCGCCTCGATCGACACTATCTTTTCGAGCGAGATGCCGGTCATGCGGCGTCGGGCGCTTCATTGCCGACGAAATTCACCCCCTCAATCTTCATGCCCGATAACGGATAGAGTGCCTTCCACAAATAATTAGTAAGCTCGCTGACTGAGACACTCACTTGCTTACCACTGTGAAGATGTTTCACGCTGACTTCATCAAGTGCGAGTTCTTCGTCGCCAATCAAAATCGCGAAGCTGGCTCCGGCCGAAACGGCGCGCTGAAGGCGCTTCTTGACGTTTCCTCGAAAAGCCATGTCGGCAGAAATGTTGTGGTTGCGAAGTGCTGTGAGGGTTTCAAACGCCTTGGCTTCCGCGGGAGGGCAGAGCGGAATGACTGATGCGTCGATGATTTCAACCCCTGGAAGCTCACCAATCATCATCGCCAGCCGTTCGATCCCCGCTGCCCAGCCGACCGCCGGCGTATGCGGGCCGCCGAGCTGTTCGATCAGCCCATCATAGCGACCGCCCGCCATCACCGTCCCTTGCGCGCCCAATTGGTCGGTGACGAATTCAAACGCGGTGTGGCGGTAATAATCGAGGCCGCGCACGAGGTGACTGTCGAGCTCATACGCCACTCCCGCTGCATCGAGCCCGGCTCGAACCGCGGCGAAGAAATCCTCAGCCTCGGCCGTCAGCACCATCGGCGGCGCGCTCGCCGCGAACGGCTTGTCCCTCGCGTCCTTGCTGTCGAGGATGCGCAGCGGATTCTTTTCCAGCCGTGCCTGGCTGTCCTCGCTTAGGTCGGCGCGGTGCGAGGCAAAATGCTCAACCAATTGCGCCCGCCACCGATCACGGCTCTCGACATCGCCAAGCGTGTTGAGCTTGAGCGTCACGCCCTCTATCCCCAACTCAGCGAGTAATTGCGCCCCGAACGCCAGCAGTTCGACATCCGCCTGCGGCTCGCCTGCGCCAATGATCTCGGCATCGAGCTGGTGGAATTGGCGGAAGCGGCCCTTTTGCGGGCGCTCGTAGCGGAAGGCGGGGCCGTGTGTTGCGACCTTCAAAGGCGCATATTGCTGCCAGCCCTCGCTCAGATACGCCCGCGCGATCCCGGCGGTGAATTCGGGCCGTAGCGTGATCGAATCGCCAGAGCGGTCGTCGAACGAATACATTTCCTTCGACACCACGTCGGTCGTCTCGCCCATCGTCCGCGCGAACACCGCGGTCGGCTCGATCACCGGCACTTCGACCCGCTTGAACCCGTATAGCCGACGCACCCGATCGAACGCCGCAATTACCGCGTGAAAGCGGTCGGCATCTTCTCCAAGCAGGCTCTGGGTGCCCCGGATGGGCTGCGGTGTCGAACTCATGTTTGGCCCTTGGCATATTTTGACGTTTTCACAAATGCGCTGAACGCCTAGAGGCTTGCGACCATGAACATCGAGCAAATCCCCGCAGGCGAAGATCCGCCCGGCATCGTCAACGTCCTGATCGAAGTCCCGATCGGCGGCGAGCCGGTCAAATATGAATTCGACAAGGCGTCGGGAGCGATCTTCGTCGACCGGATCCTCCACACGCCGATGCGCTATCCGGCCAATTACGGCTTTATCCCGCAGACCTTATGCGGCGACGGCGATCCGCTCGATTGCCTGGTGATGACCCGCTGGGCGATCCAGCCGGGCTGCGTCATCGCCGCCCGCCCGATCGGTGTCCTCTATCTGGAAGACGAGGCCGGCACCGACGAGAAATTGCTCGCGGTCCCGACGACCCGCATCTCGCCTTATTATAAGGACGTCGCCGAATATACCGATCTGCCGCCGATCGTGCTCGAGCAGATCGTGCATTTCTTCACCCATTACAAAGACCTGGAACCCGAGAAATGGGTTCGGGTCGGCAAGTGGGGCGGCCGCGACGACGCTTATCGCGTGGTGGCGGATTCGCTCGATCGCGCCCGGAAACGCTGAGGCAGGAACAGCTTTCTCAAGCTGATCATCACAATTCGTCCGGTCGGGTCGAGCAAGTCTGACTGATAGCTGGATGGTATGCCACCTACGCCATCGCGGACCTTGGGCCGGGCGTTGAACAGATTGTCGACTTCCAGCCTGACCGAACTGCCGAACAGCCACGGATGCTTGGCGACCAGGTCGAATCGCTCGCCGAGATTGGCGAACAGGCGCAGGTCGACCGTCGTCAGCGGCGAGAATTTAAGGTCGCCATTGGGGCCACCTTCGACCCGCGTGTCGCTGCGCCAATTGCCCGACAGCCGGGCACCAAGGCCATTGTTCGACCAGCCGGTCTGAAGCTCGACCCTGTGGCGCGGGGTTCCGCCAGCCTGGCCACTGGCATCGCCATGCAGATAATCGAGTTTGGGAAGGCCAGCGCGAATCGTGGCTTCATCGACCAACGTCACCGTGTGCATCAGCGATAGTTGGAGCCGGCCGCGATTGGGGCCGCCAAAACCGCCGCCGCCCCTGCCGCCGCCGAACCCGCGGTTTCCGCCACCGCCCTCGGCGCGCGGGCGGTCAGTACTCGGCTGGCCCTGGGGCGGAGTTCCACCAGGCGGCGCAAAGCGAGACCGGAATTGCTCGATCTGGGCAGCGGACGGGCGCGCAGACTTTAGCGGCTTGGTGAAATCAAACCCCCAACGGAAGGTCTCGCGCCGCGACTGATCGAAGTTGACCGGCCGCAGGTCGACACTGATCAAATTGCCGCCACTGCGAACGAAGCGGTCGGGGAATGCTGCTTCGAGGGCAGCACTGGGGCCGGGCAGGCCGGAAATCGGACGATCGATGATCGAGCGAACATAATCGGCGCGAAAACGCAGATCGCTCTTTGCGAACGGTTGATAATTGGCACCCAGTTTGACCACCGACCGGCGATCCGCGTCGAGCGCTGGATTGCCACCGCTCGTAACCGTCACGTTGACCGTCTGGCCAGTGGTGAAATCGAACACACGCGCGTTGGCAGTGTCGATCCTCGGATCGCCCAGTTGCGCGATCGTCGGTGCGCCTTCCTCGCGGGTCCAACTGGCGATCAGGTTAAGCCGGTCGCGCGGGGTCCAGTTGAGGCCGGCGCCATAAGTGGCCAGCGACCCGAAGTCGGACAAATGTTCAAGCTCGGCATTGGCATTGACGGTGAGTTTGCCGATCGGACTGTTCTTGAGGATCGGCAAGTCGATGTTGGCCGACCCGTCGCCACGATTGCGAGTCAGGCTGCGGCCCGAAGCGAGTGTCAGCGTATCGGCCGCGAGCTTGAACGTGGCGCTGGCATCGCCGGCGGGCAGTTTGAGCAATGGTCCGCTGGCGGTGGCGTCGGCAGCGAGCGCAGTGCGGGTCGATCGTGCCTTGTCGGTCTGCACCACCGAACGGTCGCTGTCGGTTTCGCTGTGCGATGCGTCGGCATTGCCGGTCGACGACAAGCGCCACTTGCCCTTGGCGGCATTGAGCGAGAAGCCGAGATGCGCGCTGTCGGTGCTGGTCTCGCGCAGCAACGGGATGGCATTGAAGCCGAGCCCCGACGTGCCGTCACTATGCTCCGCTTCGCCATTGAGCGTCAGGCCGACATCACCGAAGACGGTGCGCGTGGCGGTTAGATTGCCGCGTACCAGGCGGCGCTCGCCGACCAGGCTGCGGAAGCCACGTTGGTCGATCGGGCCAGCGGTCGGTGAGATGTCGCGCTCATCCTCGTCGACCGCGCCATTGGCTTCAGCGTGGAGGTTGATCGTGGTGCGGGTGTTACCGGCAATCGTGAACCGCGTGGCATCGGCGAGGCCCGAACCGTAACCGCCGTCGGTCGCAGCGCCGGCATCGGCCCGGATCGCGGTCGAATTGAAGCGGCGGCGAAGGACGAAATTGACCACTTTCTGGTCGGCGCGATAGCCATATTTCAACGCAACTTCCTCGGGCAATATGTCGACCCGCTCGATCGCCTCGGGGGGAATGTCGCGCAGCTCGCGAAAGCTGGAGATGCGCTGGCCGTTGAGCAGCAGCACCGGCTGGCTGGCGCCGCGACCACGGGCACTGCCGATTTGCGGGGCGATCGCCGCCAGCAATTCGGTGATGCTGGTCGCGCCAGTGGCGCGGATGTCACGGGTGGTGAGCTGATTTTCGGGCGGGATGTCGCCGATTACGGTGGCGCGCTGACGCTGGCCGACGATGATGATCGCATCCTCGCTGTCGCTTTCCTCGGGTGCAGTCGCACTGGGAGCATCATCTGGCGCGGGGGTCGCGGCGGTCTGGGCAAAGGCCGGAACCGACGAAACAGAAGTGAGTAATATCAATATGTTACGTGTCATACCCGGTCTTTTGCCAGAGTGAGCCTGAATGACCAATGAGACTCGTCGGATTTTCGACCAACGGTCAGGCGAACAGCTTCAGCCCGGCGATTGCAGCGACGATCGTCAGGATCAGCAGCACGCGGATGAGGGTCGATGGCTCGTCGAAAAAGATCATGCCGACGAGCACCGTCCCGACCGCGCCGATCCCGCCCCACACGGCATAAGCGGTGCCCATCGGGATCGACCGCGCGGCATATTCGAGCAGTCCCATGCTGATCGTCACCGAGCCGAAGAAGGCCAGGGTCCACGGCAGGTTGCGGAAATTATCGACGAACCGCAGCGCGGTGGTGAAGCCGACTTCGAACATCCCGCCGACAATCAATAATAACCACGCCATGTTTCGTCCCCGCAACTATCGCCGCTTCAAGCGGTTGAGCGGGCATGGCAAGCCTGTCTCATATCGGCAAGAGCATCGCACCGTGGCGATTCCTGATGTTCTTCGCCTTGCTTACTGTCGGAATTGCGGTCGCGATCGGGCCGCTCGGCTGGTCGAAAGGCATACTCGCCGGGTTTGACATCGCCGCGCTCAGCTTTCTCGCCAGTTGCATCCCCACCTTTGGCTATGATTCGAAAAAGATGCGCGCGGTCGCGGAAGAGAATGACGCCAACCGCATCGTGCTGCTCGGACTGAGCTTCCTCATCGCGGTCGTGATTCTCGCCGCGGTGCTCGCCGAACTTGGCCAGAAGGACCAACTGGGCCCGTGGGACAAGGGGTTGGTCGCAGCCAGCCTGGTCCTGGTGTGGCTGTTCACCAACGCGGTCTACGCGCTCCACTATACGCATCTGTTCTACACCGCCGCAGCGGGCGGGAAGGACATGGCCGGGCTGACCTTTCCAGCGACGAAGGAACCGCTGATGAGCGACTTCGTCTATTTTGCCTTCACGCTGGGGGTCGCGGTGCAGACCGCCGATGTCGAGGTCACCAGCCGCCACATCCGCAAGGTCGTCACCGCGCATTGCGTCGCTGGCTTTTTCTTCAACCTCGGCGTGCTTGCACTGACCATCAACGTGCTCGGGTCGAGCTAGGCAGCCACCTCGAGGCTCGGCGTGACATCCTGCGGCCGGCGCGCGGCGAGGAAGCAGCCGGCGACGATCAGCGCCGCGCCGGCCAGCGTGAACGGCGACACGGTCTCGCGAAACACCAGCCAGCCGAACAGCATCGCCCACAGGAACGAGGTATATTCGGTTGCCGCAAGATAACTCGCCTCCGCCCGTGCATAGGCCCATGACAATAACAGCAAAGACACGGTCGAGAGGAAGGCGGCGAGTAACACGAACGGGGCCTGGTCGGCCGGCGGAAACGATGCCCCGCCGAACAATGGCCATGCCAACAGCAAGGCGACCGCGACGATGAGGTTCTGGAAAAAGGCAATTTCGATCGGCCCCGCGACCAATGCCTGGCTGCGCATTAGGATGATGTTGACCGCATAGCAGATTGCCGAGACGAGGATCGCGATGCTGCCGAGCATTGCCTCATGACCAAGATCGGCGCGCGCCTGACCGGTGAAGATCAGCAGCACCCCGGCAAAGGCAATCAGCGAGGCGAGGATTGTCTTGCGACCGATCGTCTCCCCCAGGAAAGCAGCGGCGAGGAACAAGGAAATGAGCGGTGCGATGAACGCGAGCGCGATCGCCTGCGCCAGTGGCACCTTGGCCAGCCCCCAGAAGAACAGCATCGCCATGACGACGGTGAGGATCCCGCGCACTAGGTGGATTCGCATCGTCGATCGCGCCGGGCGGACCGGGCGGGCGGCGAATAACAGCCCCGACATCGCCACGCCCGACAGCATCCGCCACAGCATGGTCGGGTAAATGCCGAGCGCGATCACCAGTCCCTTCATCACCGCATCCATGCCCGAGAAGGTCGCGATCCCGACCGATCCGACGAGGAAAGCGATCAGCGCGGTGGGGCGGGGATTGGACATGGCGCAGGCCATAGACGGGGTGAGGTGACGAGCGCCAGCTAGCGAATGGTCATCCGGTCGCCGCTGATCTCGATCGTCCCCATTTTGCTGAGGAAGGACTGGCCGAGCAATGACATCTCGCCCCCTTCGAGGATCACGCCGGAGACATTGTCGACCGATCGACCGCCGAGGCTGACTCGTTCGAGCGACACCAGTTTGCCGCGCACTTCGCCCGACGCGCCGCTGCCGACCGGCGTGAATTCCTGTGTCGAGAATTGCAGGCCAGCGCGGCGGGCATCGTCGGCGGTCAAGGCGACGCCGCTGGCGCCGGTATCTACCAGGAAATGAACCGTCGCCCCATTGACCTGCGCATCGGCGAAGAAATGGCCGTTGGCGCCGCGTTCTAACGTCGTCCAGCCGCCGAGCGAGGCCGCAGCGTTGGACGAGTTGGCAGCGGTAGAGGCTGGCCGGACATGGATCGTGGCGCGCTTCGACTGCGACGAAAAGGTGCCGAAGCCCGAAGACTCAGATGGGCTGGACGGAGTCGACGACCTGCCCGACGGCAGCATTGCGGCGATGATCGCGCCGAGCAGGAGGATGATCAGATAGACGCGGCCCATGGGCATTGGTGTAGCGCAGCGAAGGTCAACGAAGTGCTAAACCCGGTTGCCATCCCTGCCGTCACGGAAGGCGGCATAGCCAAGGTAAAGCGCGGTGCCGGTAATGCCGGACAGCAGGCCGACGACAATCGAGTCGAAAATCATCAGCGCCCAGACGATCGGCAAGGCCGCACCCATTGCCCAATGATGGTTCATACCATGGAGCCACTGCACCGGCGCGAAACCGATGACGAGCAGCACCACCGTCAGCAGGATCCATCCCCAGGAGCGCCGCCAGAAATCGCGAATCGGGGTTTCACGATCACCAAACAGGCCGGCGATCATGACGAACAGCATCGGGAGCAAGGGAATGGTGAGCACGAAGCCAGCGACCTGAATGGCCGTTTCGGACACGCGTCCTGTCGCCAACAACGGCAGCAAAGGGATGCCCATAAACGTCACGAACCCCAGTCCGAACCGCTTCCACGCGACCGTTCGCAGATCATACCACGCGCCACCCGACCGGCGGGTCCACCAGAAGCGGGCGGCGGCGAGGAAGACGAGCAAGACGCCCGCAACTTTGATGTATCCGAATAGCCAGCGGATCGGGTGATCGGCCGCGGCCCGGGTCGCCGCCCCGCCATCGAACATGCCGAGCTGGATTTCGGCGACATGCTGGATAAATTCGGGAACGACCACCAGCGACAGCACCAGCGGCGCCTTCCACAGCAGGCTGATGCCCATCGGGTAGAGCCTGGCCAGCGCCAACCCGGCGCGAGTCAGTGATTCACGGACGTTGTCCCGGCCCAGGCTCACTCAGGCGGCGACAGGGTGCGGGGCGGTGTCGGCGGACTGGCTGATCCCGGCCTCGATCTCGGCCGCCTTGGCCTCGACCAGCTTGACGATGTGGTCGATCATCCCGGCATCCTGGACATGGTGATCGGTGACCCCCGACAGGAACACCATATGTTTGCCATTGCCGCCGCCGGTCAGCCCGATGTCGGTTTCGCGCGCTTCGCCGGGGCCGTTGACGACGCAGCCGAGCACCGACAGCGACATCGGGGTGCGGATGTGCTGGAGCCGTTCCTCCAGCGCCTGGACGGTGCGGATGACGTCGAACCCTTGGCGCGCGCAGGACGGGCAGGAGACGACGCGGACGCCGCGATTGCGGATCCCGAGCGCTTTCAGGATTTCGTAGCCGACGCGGACTTCCTCCTCCGGCTCGGCGGAGAGCGAGACGCGGATCGTGTCGCCGATCCCGGCCCATAGCAGCGACCCCATGCCGATCGAGGATTTGACGGTGCCGCCAATCAGCCCGCCGGCCTCGGTAATGCCGAGGTGGAGCGGGCAATCAACGGTTTCGGCGAGCTGGTGATAGGCGGCGACGGCGAGGAACAGGTCGGACGCCTTCACCGCGACCTTGTAATTGCGGAAATCATGATCCTCGAGGATGCGGATATGGTCGAGCGCGCTTTCGACCAACGCCTCGGGGCAGGGCTCGCCATATTTTTCGAGCAGATCCTTTTCCAGGCTGCCGGCATTGACCCCGATGCGGATCGCGCAGCCATTAGCCTTGGCGGCGCTGACCACTTCGCGCACCCGCTCGGCCGAACCGATGTTGCCCGGATTGATGCGCAGGCAGGCGGCGCCGGCATCGGCCGCCTCAAGCGCGCGCTTATAGTGAAAATGGATGTCGGCGACGATCGGCACGTTGCTGGCGCGGACAATCTGCTTGAGCGCGGCAGTGCTTTCGACGTCAGGGCAGGAGACCCGGATGATATCGACCCCGGCTTCCTCACAGCGGCGGATCTGGTCGATCGTCGCCTTGGCATCCGAGGTTGGGGTGTTGGTCATCGTCTGCACGGTGACCGGCGCATCGCCGCCGACGGCGACGTTGCCGACCATGATCTGACGCGATTGACGACGCGCGATGTCGCGCCAGGGCCGAATGGACATGGCCGCCATATAGGCCAGCGAGGCGCAACCGCCAAGACAGTCGCGACGAATCGCTAGACGGCATATTATCTGTTAATGCGCCAGATGAGCTTATGGTGGGGGCACCGAGTGAATAAGATGGCCCTGATGTCGCGTGGCAAGGAAACGGGAGGCGCGGCCGACCGGGGCCTGGCCGACGACACGCATCGGTACTGGGCCTTTCTCAGTTACAGCCATGCCGACAGCGCCGACGCCGACTGGCTGCACCAGGCGATCGAGCGGTTTGTCGTGCCCAAGGCGTTGGTCGGGCGCGTGACCGCTCATGGCGCGGTGCCGAAGAGATTGACCCCGATCTTCCGCGACCGGCACGAATTGGCCGCGTCGAGCGATCTGGGCGGCAAAATCCGCGCTGCGATCAAACAGTCGCGATACCTGATGGTGCTGTGCTCGCCCGCCGCGGCGCAATCGCGCTGGGTCAATGAAGAAATACTGGCGTTCAAGAAATTGCATGGCGAACGGCGGATCCTGGCGGCGATCGTCGGCGGCGAGCCGTGGGCGAGCGAGATTGCCGGGCGCGAGGGGGAGGAGTGCTTCCCGCCGGCGCTGCGCGAGAAGATCGACCGCAAGGGACAGTCCACCGGCAAGCGCGCCGAGCCGATCGCCGCCGATTTGCGCGTCGACCGCGACGGGCGCGAGACAGGCAAGCTCAAACTGGTCGCGGGGATGCTCGGGCTGGGGCTCGACGATCTGGTCAAGCGCGAGCAGCAACGGCGGCAGAAGCGCCTTACCTATGTCGCGGCGGCCTCGCTGGCGGGGATGACGGTGGCGAGCGGGCTGGCGGTGTTTGCGTTCGACAAGCGCGACGAAGCGCGGGATCAACGGCGCGAGGCCGAGGGGCTGGTTGGCTTCATGCTGGGCGATTTGCGCGATGAGCTAGAGCCGATCGGCAAGCTCAGGGCACTCGATGCGGTGGGAACGCGGGCACTTCAATATTTCGAAAAGCAGGACAAGGCCGAATTGGGCGACGCGGCGCTGGCCCAGCGTAGCAGGGCGCTAAACCTGCTGGGTCAGATTTCCAAAGCGCGCGCCAACCCCGACGCGGCACTGGCGCGCTATCGTGAGGCGCGGCGCAGTACGGCGGAACTGGTCGAGCGAGCGCCCAATGATCCCCAGCGATTATTCGATCACGCGCAGAATGTTTTCTGGATTGGCGAAATTGCGCGATTGCGCGGCCAGGCGGCACAGGCAGAACTCGAATATCGCGAGTATAAGCGCCTTGCAGACCGGATGGTCGCTGCCGATCCGGGCAATCCAAAATGGCAAATGGAAGTGCTCTACGCCGACGAGAATCTCGGCATCAATTTGTATAACCAGCGCCGTTTCGTCGAAGCCGGTCAAATCTTCCGACGCGCAATCAAGCCAATGCAATCCCTGGCCGCGAATGATCCTGGAAACGCTGACTATCAGAAGGAATATTCAACGCTTCTGGCCTGGCTCGCCGATACGCTCAGGTCCGAGGGTCGCTTCGAATTGGCGATTACTGCACGGCAGCAACAATTGTCGTTTCTGAACCAACTCATCGCGCGAGGAAGAACCGACGTCGTCTTCCGTGAACATTTAATTCCAGCTTATCAGGCCCTCGGAAACCTGCTCGCCGCCAAAGGCGACTATAAGGGCGGGGCCGAGCAATTGCGCCTCGCCGTGGCCGAGGCCGACCGCCTGATCCCGATCGAGCCGGACAATGCCTTTTGGCGCGGGCTTGCGGCACAAGCGAGGCTGGACCTTGCCAAAACCTTGATCGAAGCCAATCGACCGGCCGATGCAGCGGTTGCGGAAAGCGCCGGATGCAGCGATGCGCGGCGTGTCCTCGCTCGCGATTCAAGCCCAACATGGCGATCGTTGCAGACCGCCTGCCTGTCGGTCCGGTCCCGGTTGGCGCTGGCCAACGATGCGCCCGTCGATGCGCTGAAATTGGCCGTTCAGGCGGTGGCGTCGGCCCGCAGCGAACGCAGCGCTGACCCGATCAAGGATCGCTACAGCATTGCCGCTGAACAGCGGCTGCTGGGCGATGTCCGCCGCCGACTGGGCGATCCTGACGGGGCCAAGGCGGCCTGGACCGACGGACTCGCGCCACTGCCCACCAGCCAAGTCGAACGCCCGTGGGAAATGAACGAACGCGCCGAGCTGCTGCGGCGACTTGACAGGACGGACGAGGCACGACCGATTGTCGCCAAATTGGTGGCATTGGGATTCAAAGCGTCAAACTAAGCAACGCACAACAGGGAGGGTATGATGGCAAGCAAGGGAAGGACATATGAGATCGTCGAAGCGCTTACCGGAGGGCCACCAAGCGCCAAGCCGGTGTTGAGCCGGAATGGTCATATCATTCCGTCGAGCCAGCTGCTGATCTTCAACAAGACCACCGATAATATCAAAAAGACCGATCATTATCGAGTCCGGTTCGATATCGACAAGTTTAACCAATCGCAGTTGCGTTTCACCCCAAATCAAAGTGACGCACTGTGGGTCAAACTCGGGACTGGCGCGGCCAGTTGCCCGACGTCGGCCTGCCACGATTTGCCAGACACATTCTGGATCGACGCAATGGATCCCAATGGCGAATGGATCGACGTCATCAACATGGATATGTCGCAGCAGGAATTCTGGTTCACGCTCAACCTTGTTCCGAAATCCGATCCGACCAGCACCAATTATGTCCCGGTCGATCCGGGTGGCGGCAACCAGAACGGTGGCTTGCCCGGGAAAAGCTATGACGTGAGCGCGTTCGGGGCGTTTGTGGTTGGCCTTGGAGTTGGCGCCCTCGCCTACGTCGGGGCGCAGCTGTTACTGACAAGTTGAGGGTGGCGGCGGGTTGGCCGGCAACGGGACTTGTTGGTCGGCTAGCTGGCATTGGGGGCGCCCTAGCTAGAATAACGAGCCGGGCGCGCTAAGGGGAGCGAATGCCGATTCGATCCCTGATGCTATTCGTCGTCGCGCTGATGGCGTGGACCAGCCCCGCCGCCGCTTATTGGGAATATGGCCATGAGACGGTGGCGCGGATCGCGCTCGACCATGTCCGGCCCGATACGCGCGCCAAGATATTCGGACTGCTTCGGCAGGGACGATTGCTCGAGACCCCCGATTGCCCGGTCGCGACGATCGAGCAAACGAGCGTGTGGGCCGACTGCATCAAGCCGCTCGGCGATCGCTTCGCTTATGCCTATTCCTGGCATTATCAGAATGTCGATATCTGCAAGCCGTTCGACCTGAAGAGCGCGTGCAAGGACGGCAATTGCGTCTCGGCGCAAGTCGAGCGGCAGGCGCGGTTGCTGTCGGATGTGAAAGTACCGCAGCGTGAGCGGTTGATGGCGCTGGCGTTCCTCGTGCATTTCATGGGCGATTTGGCCCAGCCGATGCATGCCGGCGATCGCGGCGACAAGGGCGGCAATGAAGTAAAGGCCAATTACGGACTGGTCAGCGGGCGAACCAATTTGCATTCGATCTGGGACGGTTATCTGGCAGAGCGCGCAATCTCGACCCCGCCGAGCGGCGCGAATGGACTGGTTGCCAATCTGACCACCGAAGATCGGGCTCGGATCGCCGCCGGGACCGTCACCGACTGGAGCCGCGAGAGCTGGGAAGCGTCGCGGTCCCAGGCCTACACCTCGTTGCTTGGCGACCCGTGCGGCGAGAAAAGCGTGGCTCGACCGACGCTGACCGAAGCCGATGTGCAATCGTTGATCCCCGAAGTTCGGCGCGAGATACTCGCCGGGGGATTGCGCCTCGCCCGCTTGCTCGACGATGCACTCGGTCCCGAGGCCAAGGCCCCGGGCCAACGACGCTAGCGCTTGCCGACGAACCCGGCGATGGCATCGACCACGCCGGGCGCAATCGGCAGCGAGGGGTCGCTATAGGTTGCGAAATTGGCAGCGGGACTATCGTTCGAGACGATCTTGAGCACATGATTGACGCCCGGCAGGATCGCCAGCTTGGCCTTGGGCTGGGCGGCGGCAAGCGCGTTGGCGTCGGCCAGCTTGACCTGCAGATCGCGGTCACCCTGAACGATCAGCAGCGGCAGCTTGAGGCTCCCCGCCAGCCGCGCCGGATCCTGCGCCATCAAATTCATCAAATAGGGCTGGACCGAATCGGCGAACAATTGCTGGAGCAGTGCCGGAAGGGTTTTGGCGTCGACCCGCTGACCCTTTTCGAGGCTGTCGAGCGCGGCCAGCGCGGGGGCAAGGATCGGAGCATTGGCGGGGTTGGCGCGCAATTGCTCGCGAATCACATCGCCCGACTTGCGGCCCATGCCCGAGACGCTGATCACGCCGCACAGATCGGCCTGGTCCTGACCGGAGGCGAGCGCCACCAGCGAGCCTTCGCTATGCCCCAACACCCACACGCATTTCGCCCCAGTCGCCGCGCGGGCAGCCTTGGCCCAGGCGTGGGCGTCGGCGGCATAAGCGGCGATCGTCACGTCATTTCCATTGGCAATTGCGGCCTTGCTGCCGAACATCCCGCGCTTGTCGATGCGGACGGTCGAAATGCCGCGCTTGGCGAGGGCTTCGGCAAGCAAGCGATAGCTCGACGCGCTCACCCCGAGCGGATTGTTGCCATCGCGATCGGTCGGGCCCGATCCGGGAATGATCACGATCACCGGTCTGTTCTTGCCCGCATCGAGCAAGGTCGCCGACAATGGCGCGAGCGGACCGGGCGCGGTCAGCGGGCGTTGTGCGGCGGGCGCGGCAGCGGCAAGCGCGGCGGCGAGGATGGAAGCCATCATCATTATTCCTTTCCTTTCCAGTTCCAACGCAAACCGCCACGCGTAGTCCTTGCTAAAATCGTCATGAAAATGGCTGATGCAGGCAGCACGATTGACGCGACGGCCCAAATGCTGCGGTCGAGCAATTGTGATGCGCCCAAAATGATTCCCAGATAGATCAACGTCACAGCCCAACCCTGCCACGTTATGGGCGGACCGCTTCCCCATCCGTAGCGCCTCGGCGCAAACCATTCGGCCATCATTCACTCTCCTTCGGCGGCCGGCCGCGACGGGCGGGCTTGGGGGCTTCGAGTTTGACTCCGCGATGCTTCATTGCCTCACGCAGCAGGCATTCGACCTGGGCATTGACCGAGCGAAGATCGGAAGCGGCGCAGCGCTCGATCGCCGCCCACAGGGCGGGATCGACCCTCAACGGGTAAGCCTTGCGCGCGCCGCTCACGATTCGCTTACTGGTACAAGGTGCCGGCGTTGACGACCGGCTGGGTATCGCGGTCGCCGACCAGCACGACCATCAGGTTGGACACCATCGCCGCGCGGCGCTCGTCATCCAACTCGACGACATTCTTCTCGCTGAGCATGGCAAGCGCCATTTCGACCATCCCGACCGCGCCTTCGACCATCGTCTTGCGCGCTGCGACCACGGCCTGCGCCTGCTGACGGCGAAGCATCGCACCGGCGATTTCCTGCGCGTAGGCAAGGTGGGTGAAGCCGCATTCGTCGACCGTGATCCCGGCGACCGCGAGCCGCGCCTGAAGTTCGGTGCGCAGTTCGGCGCCGACCACGTCATGATTGCCGCGCAACGTCACCTCCATATGCTCGAAATCGTCATAGGGGTAACGCGAGCCGATGGTGCGGATCGCGGCCTCGACCTGGACCCGGACGAACTGGGCATAATCGTCGACGTCGAACAACGCCTGCGCGGTATCGACCACGCGCCACACGATCTGCGCCGCCATTTCGATCGGGTTGCCGCGCAGATCGTTGACCTTGATCCGGTCGGAAATGAAATTGTTGGCGCGGACTGAGACCTTCTTGCGGATCAGCCACGGCAACACCCAGCGCAGCCCGGTGGTCCGGTCGCTGCCTTTGTACGATCCGAACAAGGTGATCGCCGCCGCCTGGTTGGGCTGGAGCATGTAGAAGCCCGGCGCGATCAGCAGGATGGTAAGCGGGCCGATGATAACGGTGGCGATGGCCAGCGCCGACGGACGATCATTGGCCAACTGGACGATTCCGTAAACCTGGATCATGATCGCTACGAGCAACACCATCAGCATGGCATAGCCACTGGCTGTCGGCGCGCGATGTTCGCGGCTGGAGGTTAAAGCGATGATCGGTTCGGACATGTTGATTCCCCTGTTTAATTGATATCATCATTATATCATCCGTTACGCGAGTCAACTAGAATCGAACGGCGGCCCGCGCTAAAGCGTGGCGATGACATGGACCTTGATGATTCACGGCGGGTGCGGCGCGATGCGGCCGGCGACGCTTTCCCCCGATGCGGAAGAGCGGGCGCGGTCGGGACTTGAGGCGGCGCTCGATGCTGGCGCAGCGGTGCTTAGCAGTGGCGGAAGCGCGCTCGATGCGGTCGAGGTGGCAGCGCGAGTGCTGGAGGATGATCCGGCGTTCAACGCGGGGCGCGGCAGTGTTCTGACCACCGACGGGCGATGCGAACTCGACGCGGCGATCATGGACGGGCGCGACCGGCGCGCGGGCGCGGTAGCCGGGATGACCACCACCCGCGCCCCGATCAGCGCGGCGCGGGCGGCGTTGGAGCATAGCCCGCATGTGCTGCTGACCTACGCCGGGGCCGATGCCTTCGCGCGTGAGCAAGGGCTCGAGCAGGTCGAGAATGGCTTCTTCATAACTGCAGAACGCCAGGCGCAGCTCGACAAGGTGATGGCCGCCGGCGGGAAGTTCGACACCGACATCAAATATGGCACCATCGGCGCGGTGGCGGTCGACAGCGCAGGGCATGTGGCCGCAGCGACCTCGACCGGCGGGCTGACGGCCAAGCGATGGGGCCGGATCGGCGATTCGCCGCTGATCGGAGCCGGGACCTATGCCGATGATCGCGCCGCCGCGGTCAGCGCCACCGGGCTTGGCGAGGCGTTCATCCGCGCCGTCGGGGCGCACCAACTGGCGATGCGGATGATGATCGGCGGGGAGAGCCTGCAAGCGGCACTCGATGCGGTATTGGCCGATGTCGTCGCATTGGGCGGCAATGGCGGGCTGATCGCGGTGGCACCGTCGGGCGAGGCAGCGTGGGGGTTCACCACCCCGGGAATGTACCGCGCTCGGGCCGATACGGACGGGCGCGAAGTGCATGTTTTCGGCGAATGATCATTTGAACGGCAGTGCTTCCCGAGCCCAGACAAGCTCGTTGGCGATGGCTTCGCGCTCGCGGGTGACGAAGTCGGCGACAGCGGAGCGGAAACCGGGATTGGGAAGGAAATGCGCCGAGCGGGTGATCACCGGCTCGTAGCCGCGGGCCAGCTTATGCTCGCCCTGCGCGCCGGCCTGGACGGTGGCAAGCTTGTGCTCAATCGCCCAGTCGATGGCGCGATAGTAACTGAGTTCGAAGTGGAGGAACGGCACTTCCTCCACCGCGCCCCAGTAACGGCCGTAAAGCGTATCGCTGCCGATGAAGTTGAGCGCACCGGCGATCGGGTGCCCGTCGCGAAGGGCAAGGAACATCAGGCTCGCCTCGCCCATCACCGCGCCCACCTGATCGAAGAACGCTCGGGTGAGGTAGGGCTGTCCCCATTTGCGCTGCCCCGTGTCTTCATAGAAACGATGCATCGCCGCCCAATGGTCGGGCATGATCTCCCCGCCACGCAGGGTCAGGATGTCGAGTCCGTCGACCGCGGCCGCGCGTTCCTTGCGAATCACCTTGCGCTTGCGGCTGGACAGTGCGGCGAGGAAATCGTCGAAGCTGGAATAATCGCGATTGAGCCAATGGTATTGCAGGCCGTGGCGTTCGAGCCAGCCTCGGGCGGATAGAGCAACGGTTTCCTGAATCGTGGTGAAGGTGATGTGGGCGGAGGAGAGTTCGTTCTGAATGACCAGCGATTCCAATGCACTAGCCAAGGCATCCGGCGGGCCGAGCAAACGGCGGCCGGGGCACGGGGTAAAGGGAATCGTGACCTGCAATTTGGGGTAATATTGCCCGCCGGCGCGCTCCCATGCCTCGGCCCAGCCGTGATCGAACACATATTCACCCTGGCTGTGGGTCTTCAAATAAGCGGGCGCGGCTCCGACCGGCTGGCCATCGCGCTCGATGATGACGGGCAGCGGGCTCCAGCCGGTGCCGGTGCCGACGCTGCCCGAAGTTTCGAGCAAATTGAGGAAGGCATGGCCGAGGAACGGATCGTCGCTGCCCGCGAACCTATCCCATTCGGCCGCATCGATGCTGCCGACCGATCGCACGATTCGCGCGGTGAGGTCGGGCTCACGGTCGGCCATCGGCTTCCCAGATTAAGGCATCGGCGCAGAGCAAGGCGCGGCGGCGGTCATCGCCTGTGCGGACGGTCCAGGTGTAGACCGGCATTTTCGCGCGAGCAGCAGCCACCCACGGGCGCTCGATCGCCGCGACATCAACCGCGAGGAAAGCAGGATCGGCAAGTTTCATTGCCCCCCAACGCTTCAACGACGAAAGACTATCCCGGATCACGAGCCCGCGACGCATATGCGGGGCATTGGTCTTGAACCAACGCAGCAAACGCGGGTCGAAACTCATCACGCCATAGGGGCCGAAATAGCCGTCGAGCGCCGCGACCAGCGCGCGACCGAAGCGCCACATATCGCCGTGGATTTTTACTTCGAGCAGCATTGGCGCGCGGCCAGCGACCAGCGTGAGCAATTGCGCGAGGGTGGGGAGCGGTTGGCCGCCGACGGTGAGGTGCGAGAGATCGGCGCGGGTCGACTGGCCGATGATGTCGGGACTGCCGCACAGCCGCGCGGCGTCGGCATCATGGAAGACGAGTATGTGGTCGTCGGCAGTGAGGCGCAGGTCGCATTCGATCCCGGCACCAAGCTCGAGCGAGGCGGCGAACGAGACCAGAGTATTTTCGACAATCGCCGGCGCGCGATGAAGCCCGCGATGCGCGAACCCGTTGCGGCCCGGGTCTAGCGGATCAGGCCCTGATCTGGACGACCGCATCGACCTCGACAGCGACCCCGAGCGGCAACACCGGCACCCCGACCGCCGAGCGGGCGTGACGCCCGGCGTCGCCGAACACATCCTGCATCAATTCCGACGCGCCATTGGCGACCTTGGGCTGATCGGTGAAATCGCCGGTCGAGCTTACGAACACGCCGAGTTTGACGATCCGCTCGACCCGGTCGAGCGAGCCCAAGGCATTGCGCAACTGGGCGAGCAGCATGATCCCGCAACGCCTCGCGGCGGCCCGTCCCGCCTCAAGGTCCATGTCTTCGCCCAGCCGGCCTTTGATCAGGCTGCCGTCCTCGGCGAAGCTGATCTGGCCCGAAATGTAGAGCAGGCCATTGGCCTCTACATAAGGGACATAGCTGGCGACGGGCGCGGCAGCGGCGGGGAGCGTGATGCCGAGTTCGGCGAGTTTGGAATCGATGGTCATGGGCTTGCCTCAACACGCGTTGGCGCGGCGGGTCAAGCCTTGCGCTCGACCGCGAATCCAGCCCAGCTCTGGCTGACCGGCATTAGCTCGAGCGCGTTGATGTTGAGGTGGGCGGGCAGCGTGGCGACGTAGAAAATGGTGTCGGCGATGTCCTGCGCGGTCATCGGGTCGGCGCCATTATAGAGCGCGTCGGACGCGGCCTGGTCGCCGCCAGTGCGCACCAACGTGAATTCGGTTTCGACCATGCCGGGTTCGATCGAAGTGACTCGCACCCCGGTGCCGGCGAGGTCGCAGCGCAGGCCAAGGCTGAACTGGCGGACGAACGCCTTCGAACCCGCGTACACCGCCCCGCCTTTATACGGGTAAGTCGCGGCGACCGACGACAGGTTGATGATCGCGCCTTTGGCCTCGATCAGGCCGGGCAGGAAGGCGCGGGTCAGGGCGACGAGGCCAGTGATGTTGGTCTCGATCACCGTGTCGAGCGGATCCTGCTCGGCAGCTTGAAGTCCGCTCATCGGCGGGGCGAGGCCGGCGTTGTTGACCAGAAGGTCGACCGGGCCGCTACTTTTGGCGAGCTGGTCGAAGCTGGAGGTGTCGCGCATGTCCATCTCCACCGCGCGGAAGTTGCTGCCGAGTTCGCTGGCCAATCTGTCGAGCCGGTCGGCGCGGCGGCCGGTGCCGATAACCTGCCAGCCGTCGTTCACGAATTTCCGAGCTGCGGCCTCGCCGATTCCAGCGGTCGTGCCGGTGATGAAGGCGGTCCTGGTCATGCGGTCAGTTTCTCCAAAAGCCATTCTGTCGCGGTTGGCCAGTCGTCGATCCGCACATGCGCTTTCTCCGCCGTCGGAACGGCGGGGGCAAGGCGCGGCTCGGCGACCATATGCAGCCGGAATACCTCGGGCGCATGTTTGGCGACCGAAGCATGGTGAACCGGCAGATCGTCGACGAACGCGGTGCGGGTGGCGGCGTAACGGGTGATGATCGCACGCACGGGCACGCCCTTGCCGCCCGAATTGGTGACGACTTCATGCGCGATGCCATGCTGCGCAAGCTGGTCGACCCGCCACGGATGGGCCTCATCACCCAAATTGGTGAGAATGACGATATTGGCCACTTCGCCAATCCGCCCCAGCGCCTCGACCGCGCCTGGGACGATCGTCTGGCGGTGCATTTCATTGCGGAAAAATTCGTCGAGCAACGGCCAGACGCGTTCGGTCGAAACAATCTCGCCGCTCGCCTTGTCGGTCATCGACTGGCCGAAATCGCCGCGCTCGAAGGCGAAGTCGATATTATGCGCTTCGTCGAGCCAGGCGTCGAAATGCGACACCATGTGGAGCAAGACCTCGTCGCAATCGGTGATCAGGAGCGGGCGACCGCCTTTGACATCGACGATCATGCCTCAAGCTCCGCGCGGGCGGCGATGATGGTTTGCGGCTTGACGCCAATCGCCTGCGCCACCGCGATCAAATCGGGCTCATGGCTTTCGAGGAAGGCGAGGCAGGCGGCGAGCGTGTGGCGATCGCCAAGCGAATCGCGAATCCCGTCGGGGGACAGTCCGGTGATCGACAGGAACCGTTCCGCCCGCCGTTCGTCGGTCAGCGTCGCGGCAAGCGCGCTGAGTGCGACCGTTTCTGAGTCGGTTGCTAGATTTGTTGGAGGTGTGAGCGTCATCGCCTATCTGTACTTGCGAAAGGAGGGGGGAATTTGGCCAAGATCCTCGTTGTCGAAGACAATGCGCTCAACATCAAGCTGTTCTGCGACTTGCTGTCGGCGCATGGCCATGAAACGCAGGGCGTGACCGACAGCCGGTTCGCGCTCGACGCGGCGCGCACCTTCCTGCCCGACCTGGTCATCACCGACATCCAATTGCCGCACGTCACCGGACTCGAGCTGATGGAGCTGATCCGCGCGGACGAGAATTTGCGCCAGGTGCCGATCATGGCGGTGACGGCCTATGCCGGGGTTGGCGACGATGAGCGGATTCGCGCGGCGGGCGCGCAGGCTTATGTGTCGAAGCCGATTTCGGTGATGCGCTTTGCCGAAGCGGTCGAAACTTTGCTCGAAGCGGGGCCGATTCGCGAGCTGGAAGAGGCCACAAACGAAGCGGGCGGCCCCGAAACCGGAACCGCCCCACCATCGCCCGAGGGCGACGCTCAATCGTAAGCCGCAGGGGCTTACTTGATCTTCGCTTCCTTGAAATCGACGTGCTTGCGGACGACCGGGTCATACTTGCGGAACGACATCTTCTCGGTCGTGTTGCGCGGGTTTTTCTTGGTGACATAGAAGAAGCCGGTGTCGGCTGAGCTGACGAGCTTGATCTTGACGGTTGCCGACTTGGCCATCTGACTTATCCTGAAAGCTGGAATGCATGAAGGCGGCGTAATCCGCCGCCCGACCTGCGCCCAATGACGGCGAGGGCGCGATTTGTCAAGGAACGGCAGGGGTCCCCTCGCGCTGGCGCTCACCCAAACCGAGCGCCGCGTGCAGGTCTGCTGCCATCATCAGCGAAAAGCGGAAAGAATCTAGCCGTTCCTCGGTCGAGCCAATGTAGCGGACGAGGTCGCGCTCGATATTCGGTTCGCGCCGAATTGCCGCTGCAGCCTGACTAGCGAGCAAGGGATCGAACCGGGCTGTGCAGGGCTCCCGAAGCCGCTGGCCGACGATCCGCTTGCGGTAATAGATCAGCACATCGCCGCATTTTTGCTGGATCTCGCCCTGGATTTCCCGAGGCACGATCGCGCGAATGATCTCGCGGTAGGGGAAGGTCATCTGGTTTTGGCGGTCGTTGGCCGAGACCTGGACGTAATAGTCGCTGGCGGCTTCCTGCACCCGCTCATTGCCTATCCGGCTGACCAGTCCGGCCGAAATCATCTCGTTGTAAATGTAGCTTTTGGCTGGTGCCGGGTCGATTTGCGTCAGTTGATAGGCGTCGATCACAAACCGTGCAGAGTCCGTGACTTGTCCCGAGCGCAAGGCGGAGAGCGCAGCGACGCCATGGCCGCGGACCTGGATGTAATAAGCCTGCTGAGCACGATGCTGGCGCGTGTTGTAATCGAGCTCATCGACCAATCGGGCGCGATAGGAGCGGCCTTGCTCGGCTTCGATGCGCGCTTCATTCCAATTGCTGACCTGAGTAGCGATCAGCACGCCGAGGACAACGATCGCCAAGTCGATCGCGACCGCGAACCAATTCTGATCGGCGACATGATCGCGGATTCGGCGGATCACCATCGATTGCCCCCCTTTGACCCCGTGTTAACCATTATGCGTGACAGTGGCGGCGTCAACAGAAGAGAAATGCCATGGCCGCTTCCGATTCGCTCAATAATGCCCGCTCCATCCTGTGTGAGCGGATTGCCGAGCTCGAGGCGCGGATGCCGCGGCTGGCGCCCCAGACGATCAGCAAGAAGATGGACGCGATCCGCAGCATGGCGGCCGAGCATGGCCTGGCCGCTTTGGAAGGGCTGGCCGATTATGCGGCGCATCATGCGCTGATGCCCGGCCACCGCCAGGCGACCCGCGCGTGCCTCGAGCATATGGGCGAAGCTCTCGGCAGCAACAGCCAGCGCGACCGCGAAACCATCCTCGCGGCGCTGGCGGTGCGTCTGCACTAGGGACTTTTCGCGCTTCCGTGCATTGTCATCGGCAATGCGCGCCTTTTCTCAGCTCCTCGACGATCTCGTCTACACCCGGTCGCGGCTGAGCAAGCTGCGGCTGATTGGCGATTACCTCAAGACCACGCCCGACCCCGATCGCGGGCTCGCGCTCGCCGCGCTGACCAGCACGCTCGATATTCCGGCGGTCAAACCAGCGGTGGTGCGCGCGTTGGCGGAGGAAAGGATCGACCCGGTGCTGCTGCGGATGAGCCGCGACTATGTCGGCGACATGGCCGAGACGGTGTCGTTGCTGTGGCCGGTGCCGGAGGAAGAGCCTAGCGATCTGGATGACGGCACGATCCGCCTGTCCGAAGCGGTCGAGCGGTTGCGCGCGGTGTCGAAGAGCGATGCGCCGGCGGTGCTTGCCAACATGCTCGACCATCTCGATGTCGCAGGGCGCTATGCGGTGCTCAAGCTGGCAACCGGGGCGCTGCGCGTCGGGATTTCGGCGCGGCTGGCGAAGCAGGCTTTGGCCGATGCGTTCGGGCTGGACGTCGAGGCGGTCGAGGAGGTGTGGCACGGGTTGAAGCCGCCTTATGCCGAATTGTTCGACTGGGGTGAGGGGCGCGCCGAGCAACCGACGGCGAAGGATATTCCGGTATTTCGGCCATTCATGCTGGCGCATCCGCTGGAAGAAACGCGGGTCAGCCTCGACGGCGCATATCCAGAGCTGTGGGCGGCGGAGTGGAAGTGGGACGGGATCCGCATCCAGTTGGTCCATGCGGGCGGCGATACGCGGCTATATAGCCGGACCGGGGACGATATTTCGGGTAGTTTCCCGGATGTCGCGGCGGCGTTCACCACGCGCGCGGTGCTCGATGGGGAATTGCTGGTTCGAGGCGAAGTGCAGGGGGCCGACGCGCATGGCGGCGGGGCGGCGAGCTTCAATGCGCTGCAGCAGCGGCTCGGACGCAAGAATGTCAGTGCCAAGGTGCAGGCGGAATATCCGGCATTTGTCCGGCTGTACGACGTGCTGTTCGACGGCGAGGAGGATTTGCGGAGCCTGCCGTGGAGCGAGCGGCGGGTTCGGCTGGAGGCAGTGGTCGCGACGCTTGATCCCGAGCGGTTCGACCTGTCGCGAATCATCGGGGCGGACAGCTTCGAGGAACTCGAGGAGGTTCGCGCCGGAGTGCGCGACGAGGGCGTCGAGGGGATGATGCTCAAGCGGCGCGATTCGCCTTATGTCGCGGGGCGCAAGACCGGGCTGTGGTACAAATGGAAGCGCGATCCGCTAACCGCCGATTGCGTAATGATGTATGCCCAGCGCGGGTCGGGCAAACGCTCGTCCTTCTACAGCGACTTCACATTTGGCGCATGGACTCCGGATGGTGAATTGCTGCCCGTCGGCAAGGCCTATTTCGGGTTCACCGACGCCGAATTGAAGATGCTCGACAAGTTTGTCCGCCAGAATACGCTCAACCGCTTCGGGCCGGTGCGCGAGGTCGAGAAGACCCTGGTGCTCGAGGTGGCGTTCGATTCGATCCACGCCAGCAAGCGCCACAAGTCGGGCCTGGCGATGCGCTTCCCCCGCATCAGCCGCATCCGCACCGACAAGCCGGCGAACGAGGCGGACACGGTGGCCTCCCTGTTGGCCCTGGCGACCTGAACGGCAAAACGCCCGCCCAGTCAGTGACCGGACGGGCGCTTGTAGTCCCCGCTCTGATGAGCGATTATTCCTGCAGTGGCGAGAGATTGACCGCCGCATATTTACCGCGGCGATCGACTTCGATCTCGAACTCCAGCCGGTCGCCTTCGTTGATCGTCGGCATGCCGGCGCGTTCGACGGCCGAAATGTGGACGAATGCATCGGGCTGTCCATCGTCGCGACTGATGAAGCCGAAGCCCTTCATCGCGTTGAAGAACTTAACCGTGCCCGAGGCTTTCTCGCCCGTTAGCTGACGTTGCGGGCCGCCGCGATCACCACCGCCAGCATCGCCGCCGCTATCGTCACGCGGAGCGCGCGAAACAGCCATTGGCTCACCGTCAATCTTGATGTCGGTCGCCGACACGCGGCCGCCCCGATCCACCAGGGTGAATTCGAGCGGCTGGCCATCGGCGAGGTCGGTCAAGCCGGCCTGTTCGACGGCGGAAATGTGAACGAACACATCTTCGCCGCCATCATCGCGGACGATGAAGCCGAAGCCCTTCTGGGCGTTGAAAAATTTGACGACGCCTTTGCCTTCGCCAACGACCTGGGGGGGCATACCGCCGCGGAATCCACCGCCGCCGCCTGCACCAGCACCGCCGCCGGGGGCGCCGCGGAAACCGCCGCCGCTGTTGCCGCCGCCGCCGAAGCGATCGCCGCCGCCGAAGCCGCCGCCACCACCGCCGTAACCGCTGCGTGGGGCACCGCCGCCGCCGAAGCCGCCGCCACCACCGCCGAAGCGATCACCGCCGCCGCCGAAGCCGCCACGATCCTGACCGCCGCTGCCACTGTCTTCGCCACCAAAACCATCGCGCTTGTCCCGGCCGCGACCGCCGCGCTCGCCTTTACGCCCTCTATCGAAACCCATGCCCGTCAAACTCTCTCGTGCCCGCTAAACCATTCCAACCGCCGCGCTCAGGCCAAAGGCGCAACCGGTCACACGCGCGAAACCTCCCGCGCGCCAGCGTCGGGCCTTACAGGAAAAATGGGTTGCCTCCTAGTGATTCGATGGTGCGGGGCTGGCCCGACCCCCCGACATCGGACTAGAGGGGTAGTGAAGAGGGTTCAGCGGGCCGCAATGCGACCTGCGGCAAGGCAGTTTGAAAGGCGTAGGTAGCAAGGCATGGCGGTTCATTTCCACGAAGAAGATCTGCCCGGCGACGTGACGTTCGCCGATGGCCCGATTGCGATCGATACCGAGGCGATGGGGCTGATCCCGGGCCGCGATCGATTGTGTCTGGTGCAGATTTCGGACGGCAATGGCGACGAGCATCTGGTTCGATTCGGGCCGCAGAGCGACTATGCCGCGCCCAACCTCAAGGCGCTGCTGGCCGACCCGGCACGGATCAAATTGTATCATTTCGCGCGCTTCGACCTGGCGATCATGCGCGCCTACCTCGGCGTGATGGCGTCCCCTGCTTATTGCACACGCACCGCATCACGGCTGATCCGCACCTACACCGATCGCCATGGCCTCAAGGAGCTGGTCAAGGAATTGCTTGGCACCGATATCAGCAAGCAGCAGCAGACCAGCGACTGGGGCGGGCCCGAGCTGAGCGATGCGCAGCGCGATTATGCCGCGAGCGACGTGCGTTATCTGCATCGCTTAAAGGATGAGCTCGACCGGCGGCTGGCGCGGGAGAAACGCACCGAGCTGGCGCAGGCCTGCTTCGATTTCCTGCCCGCGCGCGCCTTGCTCGATCTGGCCGGCTGGGCTGAGCAGGACATTTTCGCGCATGTCTGAAGCCGCACTGCGTAAATCGGCGGTCAAACGCCATTGGGCTGAACCCGGCAGTCGCCACGACCGGCTGATCAAGCTCGCCAAATTGGGGCTGCCCTTGCTTGGCGTGCTATTGCTCGCCTTGCTGGTTCTCTCGCCGTTCGACAAGCGCGGCGACGTCAGCTTCATCCTCGACAAGAAGGGCGTCGACAAAGCGACCGAGCGAATGCGGATCGAGAGCGCGCGTTACTCGGGCGAGGATGCCAAGGGCAACAAATTCACCATCTCCGCCAACCGCGCGATCCAACAACGGTCCGACGTCCCGATCGTGATGATCGAAGGGATGATGGCCAATCTCGGCCTTGCGCAGGGACCATTGGTGATCAACGCCAGCCGCGGCCAATATGACCTCGACAATCAGATGGTCCAGGTTGACGGGCCGGTGCGGGTGGTCGGGGCCGATGGCTATCGGCTGGAAACCAGCAATGTGCGGGTCGACATGAAGCAGCACACGCTGCAAAGTCGGGGCCGAGTGACGGGTGCAATGAAACTCGGCACCTTCGAAGCGGGGCAGATGCAGGCCGATCTCGGCACCCGGACGGTGGTGCTCGATGGCGGGGTGCGCTTGAAAATCGTGCAGGGGGCAATCAGATGAGCAAGATGAACAAGGTGTCGCTGATCCTGTCCGGGCTGATCGGCCTGTCCGCCGCCTCGCTGGCGGTGGCGCAGGGCGCGACCTCGGCGCTCAAGGGTCATAATGCCGACGCGCCGATCGATGTCACGGCCGACCGGATCGAGGCGCAGGACCGCGCCGACCGCGCGATCTTCAGCGGCAACGTCAAGGTCCGCCAGGCCGAACTGACGCTCGACACGGCCCGGTTGACGGTTGCGTATTCGAGCAGCGGCGGCGTGCAAATTCGGCGACTCGACGCGAGTGGCGGGGTGGTGGTTCGCAGCCCGTCGGAAAATGCACGCGGTAATTTCGGCGTTTACGACCTCGATCGCAAATTGATCACCCTGATCGGCGCGGTCCAGCTCAATCGCGGCGGATCGCAGATCAACGGCCAGCGGATGACGATCGACCTCAATTCGGGCCGCGCGGTGGTCGATGGCGGGCAGGCCGGTATCGGCCAAAGCGGCGGCCGGGTGACCGGGCATTTCCTCGTCCCCAAAAAGGGTCAGTGACCCTGCCCTGCCGCCCGTGAACGACGCTTTGCCCTTCGAGGCGCGGACCCACGCTGGCGAGGTGCGCGGGCTCGACGTGCGCTCGATCGCCAAGGCCTATGACGGTCGCGCGGTGCTCCACGATGTATCGCTGACCGTGTCGCGCGGCGAAGTGGTCGGGCTGCTCGGCCCCAACGGCGCGGGCAAGACCACCAGCTTCTATTCGGTGATGGGGCTGGTGAAACCCGATTCGGGCCGCATCTACCTCGACGGGGCGGAGATTACCGGGCTGCCAATGTATCGCCGCGCGATCCTCGGGCTCGGCTATCTGCCGCAGGAAACCTCGATCTTCCGCGGGCTGACGGTCGAGCAGAATATTCTCTCGGTGCTCGAAATCGCCGAGCCCGACGCCGATGCGCGTTATGCGCGGCTCGAACAATTGCTCGACGAATTTGGGCTGGTGAAGCTTCGCGCGGCACCTGCCATGGCGTTGTCGGGGGGCGAGCGGCGGCGGTGCGAGATCGCCCGCGCACTGGCGACCGAGCCGTCGATCATGCTGCTCGACGAGCCATTCGCGGGGATCGACCCGATTTCGATCTCCGACATTCGCGAGCTGGTGAAGGATTTGAAGCGGCGCGACATCGGGGTGCTGATCACCGACCATAATGTCCGCGAGACGCTCGATATCGTCGATCGCGCCTGCATCATTTATGACGGGCAAGTGCTGTTCCAGGGCACCCCCGAAGCGCTGGTCGCCGACCAGGAAGTGCGCCGGCTCTACCTCGGCGAGAGCTTCGCTCTTTAATCCAGATGGGATTAGGCCCCGGCCTCTCCATTCGCCCGACCCAGTCGCTGGTGATGAGCCAGCAATTGCAGGCCGCAATCAAATTACTGGCACTGTCGAACATGGAGCTGGGAGCGGTGATCGCCGAGGAAGTGGCGAAGAATCCGTTGCTCGAGGTGCGCCCCGGCGAGGGCGGGCAAGAAGGCGGGCTGGTCGTCACCACCGACCGCGAAACCGGCGACGAGGCGGTCGACCCCAAGGGTTCGGACGAGATGCTGGCCAGCGGCGACACATCCGGGCTCGACATGGACTGGAACGCCGCCGCGCTCGACAATGACAGCTTCGCCGATGTCGGATCGGGCGGGGGCAGCGACGAGGGCTTCGATTTCGACCGGGTAGCGGCGTCGGTCAGCGGGCTGAGCGAGCATCTGATCGGGCAGATTCACGGCGGCGGCGCGCTGGCCGAGGCGATCGTCAACGAGCTTGAGGAGACCGGTTATCTCGCCACGCCACTGCCGGTAATCGCCGAAGCGACGGGGGCGAGCCTGGAGGAGGTCGAGGCGGCGCTGGCTTTAGTCCAGTCGCTCGACCCGCCGGGGATTGCGGCGCGCACCCTCGAGGAATGCATCGCGCTTCAGGCCAGGGCCGCCGACCGATACGATCCGGCAATGGCGCGGCTGATCGCCAATCTGGAATTGCTGGCGCGCGGGCAGACCAAGGATTTGATGCGAATTTGCGGCGTCGATGCCGAGGATCTGAAGGATATGATCGCCGAGCTTCGGGCGTACGACCCCAAGCCCGGGTGCCGGTTTGCGCCGAGCGACAGCCAGTCGGCGGGGGAGCCTGATATCTTCGTCCGACGGGCCGGTGGCGGCTGGGCGATCGAGCTCAACCCGGCGACCTTGCCGCGGGTGCTGGTCAATCGGCGGTATCATGCCGAGCTTAAGACCGGGCCGAACGACAAGGCGTCGAAAGCGTGGCTGAGCGAGTGCCTGGCCAGCGCCAACTGGCTGGTCAAGGCGCTCGACCAACGCGCGCGCACGATCGTCAAGGTCGCGACCGAGATCGTCCGGCGGCAGCAGGGTTTCTTCGAGGCGGGCATTTCCGCGATGCGCCCGCTGACGTTGCGCGATGTCGCCGAGGCAATCGACATGCACGAATCGACCATCAGCCGGGTGACCAGCAACAAGACGATGCTGTGCGATCTGGGGCTGTTCGAATTGAAATATTTCTTCGGCTCGGGGGTCGCATCGGACAGCGGCGAAGGCGCGTCGGCGGCGGCCGTGAAGGACGAGATCAGGCGGCTGATCGGCGCCGAGCAGGAGATTTTGAGCGACGACACGTTGGTCGAACTGTTGAAGGGCAAGGGTTTCGACCTCGCCCGGAGAACGGTCGCCAAATATCGCGAGGCGTCAGGCATCGGCTCGTCGATCCAGCGCCGCCGCCAGCGCAAGATGACCAGCTAGAACGCCAGCCGCGCCCAGATCGGCAAATGATCCGATGCCTTGCGCGACGCCGCGCTGGTATGGACCCCCGCCGCCTCGATCGCCAATTGCCGATCGACGATGATCCGGTCGAGCGACGCGACCGGTCTGCGCGAATGGAAGCTCGGCCCGGTCGCTGCGAAGCAATAGCTGCCGTTCAGATCCTTGAGGCTGCCCGCCCCGTCGCGCCATTCGTTGGTGTCGCCCATCAACACCGTCGGCATTGCCTGCGGACGCTTGGCGATCAGATCGAGGATCGCTTTCATCTGCCGTCGCCGCCACAGCCCGCTAAGGTCGAGATGCATGCCGATGATCCGGATCGGGCGATCGCCGAACAATAATTCGGCGAGGATCGCGCCGCGTGGCTCGAGCGTCGGAAGCTCGATCGCATGGACGTCGATCACCCCGACGTGCGGCTTGATCAGCAATGCATTGCCATGCCAGCCGAGGTTGCGCGTATCGAGCTTCATCAGTTTTTCGGCGTGGAGCCCGCCGGGGATTTTTTCGAGCAGGCGATTGTGCCGCACCCCGAACGCGACCGGGATGTACATGCCGTGGCCGTCGATCAGCTCATGCGGCATCGCCGACCCGCGCCCGCCAACGCGCTTGTCCGCCTCCTGCAAGGCAACAACATCGGCGTCGATCTCCTTGAGCACCGCGAGCACACGATCGGGATTACGCCGCCGGTCGGTGCCGATGGCCTTGCGCATGTTGTAGGAAGCGACAGTGATGGTGGAGGTCATTGCTCCGCCAACCATTCCGGCTCTGTGGGGTTCCTCAAACGTCGAGATTGGCGACCGACAGCGCGTTTTCCTGGATGAATTCGCGGCGGGGTTCGACGACGTCGCCCATCAGACGGGTGAAGATTTCGTCGGCGACATCGGCCTGCTGGACCTCGACCCGAAGCAAGGAGCGGTTCGACGGATCGAGCGTGGTTTCCCACAATTGCTCGGCGTTCATTTCGCCAAGCCCCTTGTAGCGCTGGATGCTGAGGCCCTTGCGGCCCGCGGCCAGCACCGCGTCAAGCAGTTCGGACGGACGGGTGACCGCGATGGTCTTGCCCTTGGTCGCGGCTTCGGCCTCGATCGCATCGTCATCGTCATCGGGAAGCGGGGCGGCTTCGGCCACCGGGGCATTGCCCTTGCGCAGCGTCTTGAGCACCGACGGATGGGCGTAAGCCTCGCTTTGCTCGGCGGCGAGCGCGTGCAGCTTGCGCGCTTCGGCCGAGGCGAGGAAGCCCGGCTCGATCAGATGGGCATCGGTCACCCCGCGCCAGCGCCGCTGGAGCAGATAGCCGCCTGCCTCGGCGACCTCGCCCGACCAGACGGCTTCGAGGTCGCCAGCGCCGAGCCATTTGGCGACGGTGGCGATGGCCTTGGTCTTGCCGGCCTTGTTGATCTCGGGATCGAGCGCACCTGACAGCGCCAGCGCCTCGATCATCGCCGGATCGTAATTCTTGGGCGCATAATGCATCAGGGTGCGGACGCGCCGCGCATGTTCGACCAGTTCGCGAAGCGCCTCGCCAGTGCGTTGCTCGGCGCCGTCGAGCATCAGCCCGTCGAGCCCGGCATCGACCAGATATTGGTCAAGCGCGCTATCGTCCTTCAGATAGACTTCCGAGCGGCCACGCGCGACTTTGTAGAGCGGCGGCTGGGCGATGTAGAGGTGCCCGGCGTCAATCAATTCGGGCATCTGGCGGTAGAAGAAGGTCAGCAGCAAGGTGCGGATATGCGCGCCGTCGACGTCGGCGTCGGTCATGATCACGATCTTGTGATAGCGCAATTTCTCGAGGTTGAATTCCTCGCGCCCGATCGAGGTGCCGAGCGCCTGGATCATGGTCCCGATTTCCTTCGACCCGAGCATCCGGTCGAACCGCGCACGCTCGACGTTGAGGATCTTGCCCTTCAACGGCAGGATCGCCTGGATCTTGCGGTCGCGGCCCTGCTTGGCCGAGCCGCCGGCGGAATCGCCCTCGACCAGGAATAATTCGCACTTGGCCGGATCGCGTTCCTGGCAATCGGACAATTTGCCCGCGAGGTAGGAGATGTCCATCACGCCCTTGCGGCGGGTCAGGTCGCGCGCTTTCTTGGCGGCCTCACGCGCGGCGGCGGCGTCAATCGTCTTCTGGATGATCGAGCGCGCGTCGGCGGGATGTTCCTCGAGCCATTCGGCCATCTTGTCGCTCATCAATGCTTCCAGCGGCTGGCGCACTTCGGAGCTGACCAATTTGTCCTTGGTCTGCGAACTGAACTTGGGGTCGGGCAATTTGACCGAGACGATCGCGGTCAGCCCTTCGCGCATGTCGTCGCCGGTGAGCGTGACCTTTTCCTTCTTCAGCATGCCCGATTTGTCGGCATAATTGTTGAGCGTGCGGGTCAATGCGGCGCGGAAGGCGGCCATGTGCGTGCCGCCGTCGCGCTGCGGGATGTTGTTGGTGAACGGCAGAACATTCTCATAATATGAGTCGTTCCACTCGAGCGCGACATCGATGCCGATGCCGTCGCGAACCGCCGAAATGGCGATCGGATCGGGGAACAGCGCAGTCTTGGCGCGGTCGAGATATTTGACGAACGCGGCGATCCCGCCCTCATAGTAAAGCTCGATTTCCTTGCGCTCGGCATGGCGCGCATCGGCGAGGATCAGCCGCACACCCGAATTAAGGAAGGCCAGCTCGCGGAAGCGATGCTCGAGCTTGTCGAAGTCGAATTCGATGATCTTGAAGGTGGCGGGCGACGGAAGGAAGGTGACTTTAGTGCCTTTTTTGCCGGCTGGTGCCGGGCCGACCATCTTGAGCGGCGAGACTGCGTCGCCATAAGCGAAGCGCATATTATGCTCCTCGCCATCGCGCCAGATCGTGAGCTCGAGCCATTCGCTGAGCGCGTTGACGACGCTGACGCCGACGCCATGCAGCCCGCCAGAAACCTTGTAGGCATTGTCGTCGGACGTATTCTCGAACTTCCCGCCGGCGTGGAGCTGGGTCATGATGACCTCGGCTGCCGACACGCCTTCCTCGGCATGGATCCCGGTGGGGATGCCGCGGCCATTATCCTCGACCGTGACCGATCCGTCGGGGTTGAGCTGGATCAGGATTCGGTCGCAATGCCCCGCCAGCGCCTCGTCGATCGCATTGTCGCTGACCTCAAACACCATGTGGTGGAGGCCCGAGCCATCGTCGGTGTCGCCGATATACATGCCGGGCCGCTTGCGCACCGCGTCCAGGCCCTTGAGGACCTTGATCTGGTCCGCGCCATAGTCATTCGTGTTGGGATCTTCTGCCATATCTCTCTTATAGGGCCTGCGCCCGAGAAGTCACGCGCGCGTACGCGTGCACGCGTGTACGCGCGTGAGTCGAACGGGTGAGAAACAGCGAAAAGCCGCGCCCTTTCGCAATGGAGCGGCTTTCGGTTTTCAGCGTAGAACGGACTAGCCGTGAGCGCGCTGGCCGGTGTTGCCCCCGGGGCGACCGCGCCCGCGACCGCCGCGGCTGCCGAACGGGCGCTTGGGCTGACCGGCGCCGGGTCCATTGGCCGGACGATGCGCGGCATGGCCGTCGGCGCGCTGCGGATGACGCTGCGGCTGGGCAACATTGTCACGCAACGGATTGGCGCGGGGACCGCTACTGTTCTGGTCGTCGCGGCGATTGTCTGAGCCGTCGCGGCGCGGGCCGCCACGACCGTAGCCAGGCTTGAGCGCTGCAGTCGGGGTGAAACGACGACCACCGTGCGGCTGACGCTCGCGGCTGTCGGTCTGCTTCGGGGCCGGCTTGAGGCGCTTGATCGCGGCGACGGCGGCCATGAAGCCTTCCGGCAACGCTGCCTCGGGAAGCTTGAGGCGCGTGAGCTTCTCGATATCCTTCAGATTATCGCGCTCGTCGCGGCTGCAGAAGGCAATCGCCTGGCCCGATGCACCCGCCCGCGCCGTGCGGCCGATGCGATGGACATATTGCTCGGGAACATCAGGCAGGTCGAAATTGACGACATGGCTAACGCCCGGAATATCGATCCCGCGCGCCGCAATGTCGGTCGCGATCAATACCTTGACCTCGCCCGAGCGGAACAGGCCGAGCGCACGCTCGCGCTGGCCCTGGCTCTTGTTGCCGTGAATCGCGTTCGACTTGATCCCCGCCGCCTCGAGGAAGCGGACGATCTTGTCGGCGCCATGCTTGGTGCGCGAAAAGACCAAGGCGCGCTCGACGTCGGGCTTTTGCAGGACGAGGGTCAGTAGCGCTTGCTTCTCGGCCTGGTTGACGTGGGTCACCGCCTGCGTGATCCGCTCAACCGTAGTGGCGACCGGAGTCACCGCGACTTCGGCCGGATTGGTAAGATAGGCATCAGCCAGCTGGCGGATCGCCTTGGGCATGGTGGCCGAAAAGAACAGGGTCTGGCGCTTGGCCGGGATCAATTTCACGATCCGCTTCAACGCGTGGATGAAGCCGAGGTCGAGCATCTGGTCGGCCTCGTCAAGGACGAGGATTTCGAGCGCCGACAGATCGAGCACGCGCTGATCGACCAGGTCGAGCAGGCGGCCCGGGGTGGCGACAAGCACGTCGAGCCCGCGTGATACTTCACGGATCGAGCGGGGCACCGGGGTGCCGCCGAAGATCACGCCGACGCTGATATGCTGGCCTTTGGCGTAGATACGCGCATGGTCGGCAATCTGGCTGGCGAGCTCACGGGTCGGTGCAAGCACCAGCATCCGCGCGCGGCCATTGACCGGACGCGGACGATCAGCGGCCATCAGCCGGTCGAGCGAGGGCAGCATGAACGCCGCAGTCTTGCCGGTGCCGGTCTGCGCAATCCCGAGCAGGTCGCGGCCGCTAAGCACGGTCGGGATGGCCTGCGCCTGGATCGGCGTGGGAATGAAGTAATTCTTGGCCGCAAGCGCGCTCAAAAGCGACGGCGAGAGGCCGAGGTCGGTAAATTTGGTCAAGTTATTTCCAATAATAAGTGTGTTGACCGGACGCGCCAAAGGGCGACGTCCGACCAGGGGTTGGTTGGGCACCCCGCGTGAAAAGGAGAGCGTTTAAGCTGGATCGAGACGCGGGCCGGACATCGCACCAGGGCGAAGGCTCCGATCACGCCGCTTGCAAGGGCGTCTCGTGTTGCAGTGCAATATAGAGAAGAATTCGAATTTGTCCAGTCACGCGCGCTTTAGGCCGCGCTGACCGCGCCGGACTCGACATGAAGGCGGGTCGCGTCGCCGGTCGCAATCGGGTCGAATAACGCTTCTTCAGTCGCGGTCATCCACACTTGCCCGCGCCCTGTCAGCCGGTCGAACAACGCCTCGCGCCGCGCCGGATCGAGGTGCGCGGCGACTTCATCGAGCAGCAGGATCGGCGGCTGGCCGCGCCGGCTGGCGACGAGATCAGCGTGGGCGAGGACCAGCCCGAGCAGCAGCGCCTTCTGCTCCCCGGTCGATCCGCGCGCAGCAGGCTGGCGCTTGACAACGTGCGTCACCGCCATGTCTTGGCGATGCGGCCCGATCAGCGCTCGACCGGCAGCTGCGTCTCGGCCACGCGACGCCTTTAGCCCGGCCGCAAGATCGCCGCCGTCCCATCCGTCGAGCGCCAGCGCCGCGCGCGGGAAATCGTCGCGCGCATCACTGAACATCGCGTCGGACAGCGCCGCGACGGTTCGCATTCGCGCCTCACCCAGCGCCGCGCCATGCTCGGCCATCCCCGCCTCGAGCGCCGCTAGCCACGACGGATCGGCGGAGTCAGGCTCGGCCAACAACTTGTTGCGCGCGCGCATCGCCGCTTCGTAACGCGCGGCGTGGGTCGCGTGGCCGGGTTCGAGCGCCAGCGTCAGCCGGTCGAGAAATCGCCGCCGCGCTCCCGCGCTATCGACAAACAAGCGGTCCATTGCCGGGGTGAGCCAAAGGACGGACAGCCATTCGGACAGCGAATTGACCGACGCCGCGACGCCGTTGATCCGCACCTGCCGGCGGTCGGGCGCGTCGGGGATGGTGCCAGTGCCAAGATCAACCCCCTCGCCCAGCCGCGCGGCAATCGCGAATGCTCCTGCCCCATCGCTTCGCGCCATGTCCGAGATCGCCACCTGCCGCAGCCCGCGCCCGGGGGTGAATAGCGACACTGCCTCGAGCAAATTGGTCTTGCCCGCGCCATTGGGGCCGCTAAGCAGCACGAACCCCGGTCCGGGCTCGACCAAAGCCGCGGCGTGATTTCGAAAATCAGTCAAGGCAAGGCGGGTGATCACGCGTTCGTCCTAACGCGGATGCGCGGCGGAACAAGCAGCGCCATCGGTCGCTTGGAAAAGTGAAGGATTTCGACGATGACCAATATGTGGACCGAGTGGCAGAAAATGTGGCGCGCGGGGACGATGCTGAGCGAGACCATGGTCGCATCGCACGCGGTGGTCGAGCACCGCGGACGGACGATCGAGGATGCGATGAGCGATCCCCTGAGCGCGGATTATGTCGAGCTGAACCGGATGGTGAGCGAGAAAGCGACCGCGTTCGGTGCGGCGGGCCTATCCTTGTCGCGCGACTGGCTGGCAATGCAGCGCGACTGGAGGGCGCAGGTCAGCGATGTCTCGGCGATGATGCTGGGCAAGCTGCCCAGCCCGCAAAAAACCCAGGCGATGATGGCCCGCAGCCAGCGCTTGAGCAGCGCCGCACTGGCGAGCAGCGTCCGCGCGATGACCCCGATCCACCGCGCCGCGACGGCCAATCAGCGGCGACTTGCGCGCAAGCCCTAGTCGTCACACGCGCATCGGCATGAGGACATAGAGCGCGTTGCTCTGGTCATTCTCGCGCAGCAGGGTCGGGGCTGCGGCGTCGGCGAGGTGGACTTCGACGCTGTCGCCCTCGATCTCGTGGAGGATGTCGAGCAGATAGCGGGCGTTGAACCCGATCTCGATAGTGTCCGAGCCATAATCGGCGGCGATTTCCTCAGTCGCGGTGCCGCTTTCGGGGCTGGTGACGCTCAAGGTAACCTTATCGCGATCGACGCTCATCTTGACCGCACGGGTCTTTTCCGAGGCGATGGTCGCAACCCGATCGACCCCGGCGGCGAAGCTCTTCGGGTCGAGCTTCAATAATTTGTCATTGCCGGTCGGAATGACGCGGTTGTAATCGGGGAAAGTTCCGTCGATCAGCTTCGAAGTCAGCACCGCGCTGCCCAGCCCGAAGCGGATCTTGGTCGGGGACAGCGAGACTTCGGCTGTGCCTTCGACCTCGTCGAGCAATTTGCGCAATTCGCCGACGCATTTCTTGGGGATGATGATGTCGGGCATGTTCTCCGCACCATCAGGGCGCGGCATGGTGATCCGCGCGAGGCGATGGCCATCGGTCGCAGCGGCTTTCAGCTTGTCGTCGACGACATGGAGGAAGATGCCCATCAGATAATAACGCGTTTCTTCGCTCGAGATCGCGAAGCGGGTCTTGTCGATGATCTGGCGCAGGGTCGCGGCGGGAAGTTCGAACCGGGTCGGCAATTCGCCCTCGGCAATGACCGGGAAATCGTCGCGCGGCAACGTCGACAGGTTGAACCGCGCGCGCCCGGCAACGACCTGCATCTTGCCGTCCGAAGCGCTCAATTCGACCTGGCTACCCTCGGGCAATTTGCGAACGATGTCGAAAAAGGTGTGCGCCGAGACGGTGGTCGCGCCGGCCAGCGACACTTGCGCCGCGACGCTTTCGTCGACCTGCAGATCGAGGTCGGTCGCCATCAGGCGGATCGACCCTTCTTCCTGCGCCTCGATCAGCACGTTGGACAGGATCGGGATGGTGTTGCGGCGCTCAACCACCGACTGGACATGGCCCAGCGCCTTGAGGAGGGTTGCCCGTTCGATCGTCGCCTTCATGCCGCTTCCCGTTCCTTGCCCCGGGCGGCCGAACCCGACCGCCGATACCTTGCCGGATCGTTATAGCGGGCCGAACGCACTCCGCCAGAGGGGACCAAAGGAAAAAACTGCCCCGAGATCAGGCTTAGGCGCTGTCGGCCTGATCGCCTGCGGACACGGAGCGGCTAGCCCGGCATCAACACGCCGTCGAGGTGATGGACAACGCCATTGGAGCGCTGGTCGTCACTGGCACTGACAATTGCCTTGCCGCCAGCTTTGTCGGTCAGGACGATATTGTCGCCCTCCTTCGTCGCGGTCAGGGTGCCGCCACCAAAAGTCGCCAGGGTCGCTTTGCCCTTGCCGTTTTCAATCGCTTTGCCGATGTCGGCAGCAAGGATCGCGCCGGGCAGGATGTGGCCGGTCAACACCTTGGTCAATTGCGCCCGCGCCTCGGGCTTCAGCAAGGTGTCGAGCGCACCCGCCGGAAGCTTGTCGAACGCAGCGTTGGTCGGAATGAGGACGGTGTATGGCCCGGGTCCGGCCAAGGTAGCATCCAGCCCGGCGGCCTTGGTGGCATCGGCGAATTTGCTGTCGTCGCTGCCAAGCCCGCTGGCGATCGTCTTGTCCCCCGCAGCGTCGCGCGCTGCTTCGGATTTGGGGGCGGTGCTATTGTCGGCGCTTGGCCCGCAGGCGGCGAGCGAAAGCGCCGACCAAGCGGCTGCAATAGTCATGATTGAACGCATGTTTCCCTCACTTGTGATGATCGAAAATCGTGCCGACAGGACCCGCCGAAACGGGTCCCGCCCGCAAGTGGCCATATAATCAGACGATCGCGTCAATCACCGCCGAAATCAGGCGGGTCTTGGGGTCGACCTGATAGATGTAGCCATCATTGTAGCGATACCAATTGTCGGCCGAATCCGCATAACGGTCACTATATTGTAACGGCACGTTGTAGGTGTCGTAACCAGTCGGCAATTGCCGACCAACGCCGAGATCGCCGGCCAGCAAGGCGACGATCGAATCGACCACCCCCGACCCTGAATTAACGCGATAGATCGCGCCATCGCCATAACGGTAATTATAATCACCAGCGTCAGCGTAATAATTGCGATACTGATAGGGCACGTTGTAGAAATCATAGCTGCTCGGCCAGGCATCGCCGCGCGCGTAATAATTATCGCCACCGAACAATGGAATCAGCCCGTCGACCAGGTTGGTGTTGCGATTCACGCGGTAGATATAGCCGTCGCCCGAGCGGAAGAAGTGGTTGCCGTCGTCGCGATACCAGCTGCGATACTGATCAGGCAGGAGGCTGTTGGCAAAGCCGCTTTGGAGCCGCGCGCCAAGATATTTCCTGGCCTGACCCGGGGGCAGGCAACCATTGTCCTTCTTGTCGAGGCCCGGCGGGCAATTGCTCGAAAGGCCACCGAAGCCGCGATCGAAGTTGCGGGTGACGAAGCGCGCATTGCCGTCGTTGCGATCATTGTCGATGCGGAACCGATTACCATTATCGACGATTTGCACACGCTTGTCGCCGTTCGGCCCGCGGGCCTGCTGATGGTCATTGCCATGCCACTTCGGACCATTGTCAGCGCGGCGCTCGGCTTTGCCGTCGCCATTGCCGCGCATTTTCATGCTCTGGCTGCCCTGGTTGGCGTGTTCGGCCTGGCGCACCGCCTTGCCACCACCACCACTACCGCCACCGGAGCCACGATCCGCCTTCATTGACTGGCCACGCTTGTCGCCGCCACGGTTGTCTTGTCCGCCGCCTTGTCCGCCCTTGTCGGCGAAAACCGGGGCCGCGATCGCCAGCGCCGCTGCGCTGGCTGCAAGTAAAATCTTGCTCATGAGAAAAACTCCTTCAAACAACCAACACTTGGCGAGCATGGCCGTTCCCCACTCGTTCATCGGGACGCAAGGTCAGGCGGCCACTTCCGGCTCATCGACCCAGTCGGCCTGGAGTCGGTTGATCGCCAACATCATCAGCAAAGCGGCGACAAGATAAAAACCGACAACGCTGACCGCCGCATAGCGCAGCGCTTCGTCCCCGAAACGACTCTCGAACATCACTGACAGCGCGCCAATGAGGGTCGGTCCGACGCCCAGGCCAATGAGGTTGTTGATCAACAGGAAGCTGGCCGAGGCGGTCGCGCGATTAGCCTGCGGCACGAGATGCTGGACTGCAGTCGTAACCGGCCCGAGCCACAAGATGTTGAGCGCGTTGGGGATCAGAAGCAGCGGCCATGCGATCCACGGATTGGGAATCAACAGGCCAGCAGCTAACGTCGGCGCAGTAATCAGCCATGCGATTGTCGGCAAGCGCGCGTACCACCGGCGGTCGCCCTGGCCAAGGCGGTCGGCAAACCAACCGCCGGCAAACACCCCGGCGGTCCCGCCGATGAAAAAGATCGCGGCGAGATACTGCCCGCGCTCAATCAGACCGAACCCGAAGCTGCGTTCGAGCACAGATGGCGTCCACAAGGCGAGGCCATAACCGGCAAGCGAGCTGCACGACGCTGCGAAGCCCATCAGCCAGAAGCTCGGCTTTCGCGCAAGGATGGCGAAAGTACTCGACAGTTTCGCGCGATCGGCGGCGACGCCCTTGGTGCGCGGCGGATCGCGAACAACGAACAACATGATCGGTGCCAACAGGATTCCCGCAAAGCCCATCATCACGAATGCGGCGCGCCAGTCGATCCAGGCCGCGAGATAAGCGCCGATCAGGGTGCCGAAGCCAAGCCCGAGAGGAACCCCGAGCGAGAAGATGGCCAGCGCGCGGGCGCGCCGGGCCGGTGGGAAATAATCTGCGATGAGCGCATAGGATGGAGCGACGCCCCCTGCTTCGCCGACGCCCACTCCAAGGCGGAAAAAGAATAATTGGCCAAATCCCGTGGCGGTCCCGCACAAAGCGGTAAAACCGCTCCAAACCGCCAGCGAGGCAGCGATCACTCTGCTGCGACTAGTGCGATCGGCCAGCATCGCCAACGGGATCGCAAGGACAGAATAGAGGATGGCGAAGGCGATTCCGGCGATCGCGCCGAATTCAGCATCGTCGAGCTTCAAATCCGTCATGATCGGCCCGGCGAGGATGCCGAGAATCTGCCGATCAAGGAAATTGAAGATATACGCCAGTAACAGGAAGGCGAGGACGATATTGGGGTTGCTCGCGCCACGACCTTGTTCACGCACGCGCATCTCTCCTCCAACCCCGACCGCTGCGGAATGGCACGCGGTGCCGGCGATTGCCAGCGCTACGCCGTCAGCCCGGCAGCGATCTGGGCGAACGCGTCGATATCGGCCGCGTCATGATAGAGGCCAAGCCCGACCCGCAGCACCTCGCCGCGAACATCGGTGATGCAATTCGCCGCCATGAGTTGCGCCTGCCAATCCGCCGCGCGAGGCGAGCGGAAGGCGAGGAAGCGGGCGTGCGGTCCGCCCTCGAGCGGGTTGAGCAAATCCGCACTGGCCAGGGCCGTACCGTCGATCGCGTCGAGCAGGTACGACTGGAGCGCGGCGACATGGGCGCTGATCGTGGTGGTGGTCAGACCTTCGCTGGCCAGCATCCGACGGATCGCGAGGAAGCGATAGAGCGACGAGGCATCGAACGTAGCGCCCATGAACCGCATCGCGTCACGCGTGTAACCGACCCCGCCGGGTGGGGCCTCAAGATCGCCGAACTCGGCATACCAGCCAGTGATCGGTGGGCGCGGGCCGAAACCGGGGGGGCAATGCATCAGCCCGAGGCCTTCGCCGGCCATGGCGTATTTATAAGCGCCGGCGAGGTAGAAGGCGGATGCTGCAGCGGTTACCTGGAACGGGGTGTCGAGGGCCATGAAGCTATGGTAGCCGTCGATCACAACCCACGGACCGGAGGGCTTGCCGAGCGCGGCTATAGCGTTGATATCGCTGATGATTTCGCCGGTTGCAAACAAAACTTGGCTGACCATGACGAGGTCGAAATTGCCGCCCCGCGCCGCCTCCAAAATCTCGCCTGCGGGCCGCGTTTCGAGCTCGAGCCAGCCATCTTCGGCCCAGCGCGCGAACTGGCGGCGGGCGCTGTGGAATTCCCCGTCACTGGTCAGCACGCGCAGGCGGCGCGGATCGGCGCGCGGGCAGGCCGCCGCAAGCCGGATGATGAAATCATGGGTGTTGGCGGCGAAGATGATTGCGGAGGGATCGCCACTGCCAAGCTCGGCCGCGACCTCGGCCTGAGCAGCGGGCCATAATTCGCCCATGATCCGGTCCCATTTGCGATCGGCCAGCCGCGACGCATCGTCCCAACATTCGACCTGACCGTCAAAACTGGCATCGGGCCACAGATGATGGCTGTGCGCCGCCATGTGCAGGCGGCCGGGCGCGGCGCCGAGACTGCGCGAGAACAACTGCTTGAAGCTCATAAATCTGTCCGAAGCGACCATAATTCGGGGAAGGCGCGTTTGGTCAGCGTCGATTCGAGATAGGCCGCGCCGGCCGATCCGCCAGTGCCCTTCTTGCCGCCGATGATGCGGGTGACCGTCAGCACATGCTTGTGCCGCCAGCCGGCCAGGCCGTCGTCGATATCGACCAGTTTCTCGGCCAGTTGGTAAAGCTCGAAATATTTGCCCGACTCGCGATAGACCGCGAGCCACGAGGCGTGAATGTCATCCGCCGTGCCAATGGCGAAGCCGGCGCGGGCAAGCGCGGCATTGGCCTCGTCCCACAAGCTGGGTTCCGCCAGCGCGGCGCGCAGGCGAACGCCGCCTTCATCCCCGCCTTCATGATAGTCGAGGAACTTGGCGTCCTTCATCCCGAGCCGAAACTCAAGCTCGCGAAACTGCGCCGACTGGAAGCCCGACGAGGTGCCGAGCACATGGCGGAATTCGGAATAATCGACCGGGGTCAGGGTCGACAGCACATCCCATGACATGGTCATCACCGCCTGGATCCGGCTGACCCGCGACAGCGCCTTATAGGCTTCGGCATAGCGGTCCTGCCCCACCAGCCGGGTCGCCAGCGCGACCTCGTGGAGCATCTGCTTGAGCCACAATTCCTTGGTCTGGTGGATGACGATGAACAGCATTTCGTCATGCAGGTCGCTCAGCGGCGCTTGCGCCCCGAGCAGAGCGGGGAGGCGGAGGTAATCGGCGTAAGTGACGCTGGCAGGGATTGCGGTCATGCCCCGGCTTAATCCAAAGTCACGCGCAGCGACAGGGCCGGGGCGCCGCGATCAATTGTCGGGGCTGGTCTGGCCCAGTGCGCCCGAGTTGAGGACGCCGATGTTGCCAAACAATTCGTCGAAGAAGCTGCGCTTGCGGCCCAATGTCGGGGTCTTGTCATTGACCGGATTGATCGAAACGATCTGGTCCTTGCCGGTCTGACCGACCGAGGCGACGTTGCCTGCCGCGTCGAACCGCACATGAAGCAACGTCTGTTCCTTGACCCGCGGGCCGCGGAACGGAAGCGTATTAGTATCGCGCGCCAGATAATACCAGTCATTCTGGTCGAACTGACCGGTGAAGCTGGGCCGACCCAGCGCCTTGGTCACCGAATCCTTATTATCCACGCCGACCTGGATGTTGGTAGCCAATTCCTTGTCGAGCACGTAGCCGCGGTGATCCCGGATGCCGGCGCAGCCGGTCAGCAAGGCTGCGCTCATCGACGCTGCCGCCAGCTTGACCCAAATCGACGCCATGAAACGAAACTCCCGTAAATGTGCAGATCGCAGCTTGTCTTGCCGCCGAGCCGCCTCAATATGCGAAAGCGACCCGTGCGGGCAAGTGAGAGACTGACCCTCATGATTTGTCGCCTTAAAGGAAACTGAATGGCCTGGCCTTTTTCCCGCCGCACCGATGGGGTGAACGGCACCGCGCTCTATGCCGCGATCGTGGCCGAGATGCGCCGCGCCGATTATTATCGCGCCGCCGGCGTGCCCGACACGATCGACGGGCGATTCGCATTATTGTCGACCTTGTTGGCACTGACCGACATCAGGCTTGGGCAGGGCGGTGCGCTGGCGCTGGAACGGGCACCGCGGCTGGCCGAATGCTTCATCGCCGACATGGACGTGCAGATGCGCGAGGAGGGGTTCGGCGATCCGTCGCTGGGCAAGCAGGTGCGGATGATGGTCGGATCGCTCGCCAGCCGGGTCGACCGCTGGAAAGGGGCGATCGAGCATGATGGCCACTGGCGCGACGCGACGGTGGCGAGCCTGTATCGCGACGAGCCGCCGGGCGAGGCCGAGGTGGCGACGGGCGAGGCGATGATTCGCGCGTTTTGGGCTCGACTTGAGAGTAGCGCCGATGAGGCCTTAGTCGAAGGGAAGATCGGATGAGCGAGGAATTCAGCTGCCGCCTGCCGATCGACCGCGTGCGCGATGGCGAACGGATCGACCTGTTGGCGAGCGAGGCGGACTGCGCGCGAATCGCCAAGCAGATCGATTTGATCGCGATCGGGCGGCTGGAAGCGCATGCTGTACTTGAGCATCGTGGAGCGGTGATCGTGGCGCGGGGGCGGATCAAGGCGGCGATCGAGCAGGCCTGCGTCGCCAGCGGCGAGCCGGTCCCGGCATATATCGACGAAGCGTTCGAAATCAGGTTCCAGCCCGAGCCGACGCGGGTTCCCGACGAGGAAGTCGAGCTGAGCGGCGACGACCTCGACACGGTGTTTCACGACGGCCAGGGGATCGAGCTTGGCGCGGCGATCGCCGATACGCTGGCGGTCAGCGTCGAGCCTTATCCACGCAGCGCCAATGCGGCAGAGGCACTGCAGCAGGCGGGGGTACTGAGTGAAGAGCAAGTCGGCCCATTCGCGGCGCTGGCGGCGTTGAAGGGGAAATTGGGGGAGGGAAATTAGGTTAGTAGTGGAAGCGACATTGGGCGATTAGCAGCGCCTGGTCCGGTCCCTTGCCCTCGACCCGATAAACCAATCGGTCCTTGTCAGTGACGCGGCGTGACCACCAGCCTTTGAGATCGCCCTTGAGCGGCTCGGGCTTGCCCCGGCCCCTGTGCGGATGGCGGCGGCATTCTTCCATCAGTTCGTTAAGTCGACCAAGCGTTTTGGGATCGACGACCTGCCAGTGCAGATAATCTTCCCAGCCCCCATCCGAGAAGATCAGTTTCATGGTGCGGCGTGGCCGTCACCTTCGATACTGCGCTCGGCCCCCTTGCCGGAATCGAGCTGGCGGATAGCCGAGTGGAGCCGATCAGCATTGCGCGGCGAAGACAGCAGGTGGAGCGTTTCCGAAATGGCATTCCAATCGTCGAGCGACACCATGACCACCGAATCGGCTTTCTGTCGGGTGATCACGACTTGAGTCATGTCGTCGACGACGCGGTCCATCAGCTCTTTGAGCCGCGAACGGGCGTCTGTGTAACTGATGACCTGCATGTCTCACTCCTAATCAGCACGAATACCGTACAGATAATTGTACATATTTGCAAGTGCGCTGATCAGGAAACTTTAGAACGGAACGTCGTCGTCGAGGTCGGTTTCGAACGCGGCAGGTTGGGGGCGTTGCTGGGGGCGGGATGAACCGCCGCCACCGCCGCCACCGAAATCATCCGAGCCGCCGCCGTAGCTGCTGCTTGAGCCGCCGCCATAGCCACCACCGCCACCGCCGCCTTCGCTGCGGCCATCGAGCAGCACCATCGCGCTGTTATATTGGCGCAGCACGACATCGGTCGAGTAGCGGTCGTTGCCCGACTGATCCTGCCACTTGCGGGTTTCGAGCTGGCCTTCGAGATAGACTTTCGAGCCCTTCTTCAAATAGCGCTCGGCAACCCCGGCGAGACCTTCGGAGAAAATCGAGACATTGTGCCACTCGGTCTTTTCCTTGCGCTCGCCCGAGCCCTTGTCCTTCCAATTTTCCGACGTAGCGACCGAGAAACTGACGACCTTGCCGCCATTGGCGAAGCTCCGCGACTCGGGATCCTTGCCCAGATTCCCGACCAGGATCACCTTGTTCACACTGCCCGCCATGTCATTCTCCCAATAGCTTGATGCCGCTTAGCCGAGCCCGGCGGCGACCGCGATCCAATAGGTCGCTCCTGCCGCGATGTAAGCCAGCACGAACAAATATGTCACCATGAATATCGGCCACTTCCAGCCATTGGTCTCGCGCCGGGTGACGGCAATGGTCGAGATACATTGCGGGGCGAACACGAACCAGGCGAGGAAGGCGAGCGCGGTGGCGAGGCTCCAGCGGCCGGCCATCTTCTGCTGCAGCGTCTGGACATTGGCCTCATCCCCTGCGTCGATCGAATAAACCGTGCCGATGGCGGCGACGGCAACTTCGCGCGCGGCCATCGCGGGGAGCAAGGCGAGACTGATATCCTTGTTGAAGCCAATCGGCGCGACGACGACGTGGATGCCATCGGCGATGTGCCCGGCGATCGAGACGTCGGACTGTCTCTGGCCCGGGCCGGCCTGCGGGAAACTGGCAAAGGCCCACAGGATGATGGTGGTGGTGAGAATGATCCCGCCGGCGCGCTTGAGGAAGATCATCGCGCGCTGGAGCAGGCCGAGGGCGATGTCGGCGATCCGCGGCATCTGATATTTGGGCAATTCCATCATGAACGCACCGCCGCCGCCCTTGACCACCGTCCGGCGCAGAACAAGCGCGGCGAGCAAGGCGCCGACCACGCCGACGATGTAGAGCGCGAACATGACGAGGCCCTGGAGGCCGACGCCGGGGAGGACATTCCGCGCCGGGATGAACGCGCCGATGATCAATGTGTAGACCGGCAATCGCGCGGAACAGGTCATCAAGGGGGCGACGAGGATGGTGGTCAGGCGGTCTTTGGGGTCGTCGATGGTGCGGGTTGCCATGATCCCGGGCACCGCGCAGGCGAAGCTCGACAGCAAGGGGATGAAGGCGCGGCCGCTGAGGCCGGCGTGGCTCATCAGCCGGTCCATCAGGAAGGCGGCGCGGACCATGTAGCCGGTCGATTCGAGCACCAGGATGAACAGGAACAGCATCAGGATCGGCGGCAGGAAAACGATCACCGCGCCGACCCCGCCGAACAGGCCGTCGACGATCAACGAGCGGAAGATTCCGGGGGAAAGCGCGGTTCCAATTGCGGCGCCGACGCTGGCGACGAGTTCGGCGAGGGCATCGGCCGGCGGGGCGCTCCACGCGAACACCGCCTGGAACATCACGAACAGGATCGCGGCGAGGATCAACGGGCCGGCGATCGGGTGGAGCAATAGGCCGTCGAGGCGGTGGGTCAGGCGGCGGGTCGGGGTCTCGCGAAGGATTGCACCGAGCGCGATCTCGCGGGCGCGGCGCTGGAGGGTGAAGCCGTCATGGCTGGGGCCGCTGCCCGGGCGGATCAAGTGCGGTGCGAGCAGCATATGATCGAGCTGACCAAGCAGCGGCGCGATGCCGCGTTTGCGCACCGCGACGGTCTCGATCACCGGGACGCCGAGCTCGGCCTGCAGCTTGGCAACATCGAGTTCGAGCCCATCGCGCTTGGCGAGATCGATCATGTTGAGCGCGACGACGATCGGCAGGCCGAGTTCGATCAGCTGGAGCGTGAAGCGCAGGTGATTGTCGAGGTTGGAGGCGTCGACCACCACCAACAAGGCGTCGGGCAAGCGCTCGCCGGCCTGCTTGCCAAGCAGGACGTCGCGAGTGACGGCTTCGTCGGGGCTGGTCGGGTCGAGCCCGTAAGCGCCGGGAAGATCGATCAACTCCACAGCGGTGCCGCTGGGCAAGGTCAGTTTGCCGACGTGCCGTTCGACCGTGACGCCGGGATAATTGCCTACCTTCTGCCGCGCGCCGGTGAGCGCGTTGAACAAGGCGCTCTTGCCGGCATTGGGGTTGCCGACGACCGCGATCAGCGGGGCCAAGTTCATGCTGTCGGTAACGTCATGCGGCGTCGGGGATGACCTGAACCGCTCGGGCATGGGCGCGGCGGATCGCAACGGTCATGCGCCCGACCCGTACCGCCAGCGGATCGCGACCGAACGGGCCGGTGTGAAGCGATTCGACCGACACGCCCTCGTCAAAGCCGAAATGGCGCAAGCGCGAGGCGTCGCTATCCCCCAGATGCGACCAGTCGATCGCCGCAATGCGGGCGCGAATTCCAACCTTCAGCTGATCGAGAGTCACCGTCATATTGCGAGTGATTATCATTAACGGCTTGAGAAAGCCAGTGCGTCACGCGGGCGGGTAACGCAGCCGACCGAGGAAGCGCGACAGGCTGGGGCGGCGAAGGTCGCTGCCCTTCCACTGGCTCTTCCATTTTTCGAAGCTCATCACATTGGCGAGGCGACGGTCGAGGAAGGCGGCGGTATCGGTCGAACCGTCGGTCTGGTCGTCGATCCAGGTCAGCAGAGTCGAGCCATAGACCGCGCTCAGCGTCAGACGCTTGGTATAATGGTTGAAGTCGCTCGCAGTATCGCCGGCGTTGCGCCAGATGATGTCGGCGGTGCGCCAGCCGAGCCGCGAGCCGCGCAACGCATATTGCGGCATGGCGAGCAGCGACAGCGCCGAGCGAATTGCCTCGCGCGCCGGTTCCATGGTTTCGAGCCGGAACCACAATTGAGCGCGGATGCGGTCACGGACCTTCATTGCGGCGATCTTGTCAGGCGGGAAAGCCGCCACCATGGCGTCGTCGACGGCCGAAATATAAGCGTCGATCATGTCGACCTTGGCCTTGGGGAAAGCGAGCCTCGCCTGCGCCGGTTCAATCCCGAGCTGAGCGGCGGCGGTGTCGACCGCCGTGGCCGTCCAGCCGTCGAACACGGCATTTTCGCCAACTGCCAGCGCCAGGCGGGCGCGGATCGCTTCGAGTGGAGTCGGGGTGTCGGTCATGAAGGCAAAATGGCGTGTCGCTGCGGCTTCCGCAAGCGCACCAGGATCAAGGCAATAATGATTAGCATGGCACCGAGCCAGTCGAGCCCGGTCAGCGCCTCATCATAATAGAGATAGCCGAGCAGGGCCGACAGCGCTGGCTGGGTCAGCATCGCGATCCCGACGATCAACGGCGGGACGTGGCCGAGGGCGTAAACCAACAGGCCCTGGCCGATGACCTGGCTGCACAACGCCAAAGCGAACAACGCGGTCCAGTCGGTCGGGATGATCTGTTCGCCGCCGATCAGTGCCGTCGGCAGCAGCATCGCCGCGCCGAACAGGCTGGCGAGGACCAGCAACGGAACTGGCGCGAGCTCGGTCCGGGTGCGTTCGACGAAGATCAGGTAGAAAGTGTAAAGCAGGCCGGCGAGTGCACACAGCAGATCGCCCCGCAAATGCGCGGCCGACAATTCGGCGCTCCCGACCATCAGCAATCCGCAGCCCAGAGCAGCGAGCGCCAGCGCCAGCGCCTGCACCGAGGTCGGCCAGTTGCGCGCCAGCCACAGCCCCCAGGCAGCGAACAGGAAGCTCGACAAATTGCCAAACAAGGTGGCGTTGCCGAGTTTGGTGAGGAGGATTCCGACATGCCAGGCGGCCAGATCAGCGGCGAAGAAAAACGCCGCGAGCGCGATCGCGCCGACCAGTGCAATGCGCGGCACACGCAGCGGCTGGCGAAGTATCAGCGCAACCAGCCACAGGAACGGCAAGGCCAGCGCCATCCGCCAGAAGCCCGCCGCAACCGGGCCCACCCCGCTGTGGCGGACGAGAAACGGGCCGGCGGCGAGCGCAACATTGCCAAGCAGCAGCGCAAGGAACGCCCAGCGGTGCGCGCTTGTATCGTTTCGATTTGAAACTATCTGCGTGGATCGCGGCTCGCCCGTCATGGACGCGCCGATAGCAGAAAGCCGCTTCATGCCCAGCCTGTTCGACCCGATAGATTTAAGTCCCGCGCTCCAGCTGTCCAACCGCATCCTGATGGCCCCGCTAACCCGCGGGCGGGCGACGAAGGACGCCGTTCCGACCGACTTGCAGCGCGATTATTATGCGCAGCGCGCCGGCGCAGGGCTGATCATCAGCGAGGCTACCGGGATTAGCCGCGAAGGGCTTGGCTGGCCCTATGCGCCGGGGCTGTGGAGCGACGCGCAGGTCGAGGGATGGAAACCGGTGGTCGGCGCGGTGCATGAGGCGGGCGGCAAGATCGTCGCGCAATTGTGGCACATGGGGCGGATTGCCCCGACCGGTGTATCGGGAATGGAGGCGGTGAGCGCGTCGGCGGTGCGCAACGATGCGTTGGGCCACAGCTACGGCGGCAAGGAGCCATATCCGACCCCGCGCGCGGCGAGCATGGACGACATCAAGCGGATCATCGGCGATTATGCGGCCGCCGCGCGCAACGCGATTGCGGCAGGGTTCGACGGGGTTCAGATCCACGGCGCCAATGGCTATCTGATCGATCAATTCCTGCGCAACGGGACCAACCGGCGCGACGATGAGTATGGCGGGCCGATCGACAACCGGCTGCGCTTCATGAGCGAGGTCGTTGAAGCAGTGGTGGCGGAGGTCGGGATCGACCGCACCGGCATTCGATTGTCGCCGGTGGGCGAATCCCAAGGCTGCAACGATAGCGACAATCATGCCCTGTTCACCGCCGCAGCTGCGCGGCTGGAGCAGTTAAAGATGCCGTGGATCGAGCTTCGCGAGCCGGGCCCGCAATCGACGTTCCGCGCCACTGACGAGCCGCCGGTGAGCCCGTCGATACGCACGGTCTATTCGGGCATGTTGGTGCTCAACAGCGATTATGACGACAACAATGCGCAGGACACGCTCGACGTGGGGATCGCCGATGCGATCAGCTTCGGGCGGCCGTTCATTGCCAATCCCGATTTGCCCGAGCGGCTGCGCAGCGGAGCCGCGCTCAATGTCTGGGACGTGAAGACATTCTATTCGCAAGGGCGGGAGGGTTACACTGATTATCCGGAGCTCGCGGAACAGGTGGCTGGCTAGGCGGGTTTGTCTTCCACTGGTTGTGGAGGAGTAAGCGATGGACAAGGTGATTAAGCGCGGATTGGCCGGTGCGGCGGTGGCTGGTGCGGCGCTGATCGGCGGCGCACTGTACGTCATGCAGGAACGCCAGACCGAAGAGCCCGACTTTCGCGCGATTCGCACCGACGGCGACTTCCAGATCCGCGAATATGGCGCGATCACGGTCGCCGAGACGGTCGTCCAGGGTCCGCGCCAGGCGGCGCTTAGCGCGGGCTTCGGCATAATCGCCGATTACATCTTCGCCAAGTCGCGGCCGGGCGAGACGATCGCCATGACCGTGCCGGTGGTGCAGGATTCGGGCGACCCGATGGCAAGCGAGCCGCCGATGTTCGACGACGAACTGGAAGGCGCGTGGCGGACCCGCTTCGTGATGCCTGCCGGCCGGACAGCGGACGATTTGCCGACCCCGCCGGATGCGATCGAGCTGGTCGATTTGCCGCCGCGCAAGGTGGCGGTGGTGAGTTTTTCCGGCCGAGCCGACGACCGCATGCTGGCCGAGGCCGAGGACCGGCTGCGCGGTTGGCTGGCGCGCAACGGCGAGAAGAGCGCCGCCGAGCCCGAATATGCATTTTACAATTCGCCGATGATCCCCGGGCCGCTGCGGCGCAACGAGGTGTGGTTGGTGCTGGGCTAGCCGAAGCGCGCTTTCAATTCCATCAGCGCCAGCGCGGCCCGCGCTGCCTCGCCGCCCTTGTTCATATGGGCGGGATCCGCGCGGGCCAGCGCCTGGGCTTCATTCTCGACGGTGAGGATGCCGTTGCCGACCGCGATCCCGTCCATCGTCAGCGCCATGATCCCGCGCGCGCTTTCGCCGGCGACGATTTCGAAATGGTAGGTTTCGCCGCGGATCACCACCCCGAGCGCGACAAACGCGTCGAAGCGGCGGCTTTCATCGGCGATGGAGATAGCCCCGGGAAGCTCGAGCGCCCCAGGGACGCTAATCGTCTCGTGGGTGTGACCGCCGCCCTCGATCGCGGCGCGGGCACCGGCGAGGAGGAGGTTATTCAAATGGGCGTAGAAGCGGGCTTCGGCGATCAGGACGTGGGCCATCATTCGGACTCCGGCGCGGGGATTGGGCGTTCCTCGACGATCGCGAGGCCGTAGGCGGAGAGGCCGACGGGGGCATGGCGGGTGTTGGTCAGCAGCACCATGTCATGGACCCCAAGCGCGGCGAGGATCTGAGCGCCGACGCCATAGCCGCGCAATTCGGGGCCCGACGTCGACGGCTTGCCCGAGCGTATGTCGGTCGCGCGGGAGAGGGAGCCTGGGGCGGCGGCATGGAGCGCGACGATCACGCCCGAGCCCGCCGCCTCGATCATCGCCATCGACCCGTCGAGCAGGCCGGCGCGCGGGGTGCGTTCGCCCAGCAGATCGGCGAACAGGTCGATCGAATGCATCCGGACAAGGGTCGCAGACTCGGGGCGGATCGCGCCGTGGACCAATGCGAGTTCCTCATCGCCGCTGGCCGAATCGCGGAACACCTGCGCCTGCCATTGCGCGCCCGTACTGCTGGTAAAGGCGCTTTCAGCGACCCGTTCGACCATGTGATCGCGGCGCAGGCGATAGGCGATGAGATCGCGAATGGTGCCGATCTTGAGGCCGTGGACGCGGGCGAACTCCATCAACTGGTCGAGCCGCGCCATGGTCCCGTCATCACCCATGATCTCGCAGATCACGCCCGAAGGATTGAGCCCGGCGAGGCGCAAAACATCGACCGCAGCCTCGGTATGCCCGGCGCGGACCAGCACCCCGCCGGGGCGCGCGACGAGCGGAAAGACGTGGCCGGGGGACACCAGCGCGCCGGGGCCGTTAGTGGCATCGATCGCCACCGCGATCCAGCGCGCCCGGTCGGCGGCGGAGATTCCGGTGGTGACGCCCTCGCGCGCCTCGATCGAGACGGTGAAGGCGGTGGCGAGCTGGGTGCCGTTGACCGGTGACATTGGCGCAAGGCCGAGCTGGTCGATGCGATCCTTGGTCATGGCGAGGCAGATCAGTCCGCGCCCGTGACGCGCCATGAAATTGATCGCATCGGGAGTCGCCATTTGCGCGGGGATGACGAGATCGCCCTCATTCTCACGGTCGTCATCATCGACCAGGATGAACATCCGCCCGTTGCGCGCCTCATTGATGATCGCCTCGGGGCCGACCAAAACCTCGGTATTGCCCGCAAGGAGCAGTTTTTCGAGCTTGCCGAGGGTGTCGGCGGTGGGGTTCCACTCGGTAGAGCCCAATTTGCGCAAGCTGTTGGGGTGAAGACCGGCGGCGCGGGCCAGGCCAGCGCGGCTGATCTCGCCAGTGGCGACGACGGCGTTGAGCCGGGCGATCAGATCGGTGGACATAAGCCACAATATCACACCTAAATGTGATATTTAAAGGGGGTGCGTCACATTAACTGCGTCAATTGCGTGATTCTTCCAGCCGCTTGAGGTAGCGCGCAAGAACGTCAATCTCTAGATTGACCGATTGACCGACTGCCACTTCACCCAGAGTAGTGTGATCGGCGGTGTGGGGGATGAGGTTGATGGTGAAATCAGTGTCGGTTGCGCTGTCAATGACGTCGTTGACGGTAAGCGAGACGCCATCGAGCGTGATCGAGCCCTTGGCGGCGATGAAGCGGCCAAGGTCGCGGGGGGCGCGGATGGAGATGCGCAGCGAGCCGCCGTCAGGGGTGGCGGACATCACCTCGCCGATGCCGTCGACATGGCCGGTGACGAGGTGGCCGCCGAGTTCGTCCCCCATCCGCAGCGCGCGCTCGAGGTTGAGGCGCGCGCCTTCGGTCCAAAGCGCCAAAGCGGTGCGCGAGACGCTTTCGTGGCTGACATCGACCGCAAACCAGTCGGAACCCTTGTCGACCACGGTCAGGCACACGCCCGAGCAGGCAATCGAGGCGCCGAGGTCGATGGTCGCGGGATCGTAGGATGTGGCGATGGTCAGGCGCAGATCGCCGCGCTGCTCGGCGGCCCGGACGGTGCCGATGTCGGTGATGATGCCGGTGAACATACCCCTGCTCTAGCGCACGCGTTCGTAAATTTCGAGCCGGTCGACGCCGAGCGAGCGTCCATCCTCGCTGCGCCAGCGGTTATGGGCGTCGGCGATGGCGTCGAGGCCGATGTAGCCGAGGCTTTGCTTGCCCTCGCCGATCAGGATCGGGGCGCGGTAGATCAGGATCCGGTCGACCAGATCGGCGGCGAGAAAGGCGGTGGCGGTGGCCGAGCCGCCCTCGACCAACAAATCGTTGACGTCATGAAGTCGATGCACATCGTGCGGAGAAGACAGTGTTTCCCAGCCGTCGACCGCATCGCCGCGGGTGAGCAAGGCACGGCGCGGGCTGTGATCTTCAAGCCCCGGCAGACGGACGTCGAGGCTGGGCGAATCGGCAAGCCAGGTGCCGCGACCGACCAGGATCATGTCGCTCGCCGCGCGCTCGAGATGGACGTGCGCGCGGGCATCCTCGCCGGTGATCCATTTCGACTCGCCTGAGGGAAGCGCGAGCTTGCCGTCGATGCTAAGGGCGAGCTTGAGCGTGATTCGCGGGCGGCCAAGCGAGAGGCGGGTTAGATAGCCGGCGAGGCTGTGGCGGGCGGCCTGCGCGCCTTCACCGATAGTTACGTTAATCCCGGCAGCGCGGAGCATGGCCGCACCCTGGCCGGCGGTGCGCGAATCCGGGTCTTCGAGCGCGATGATGACGCGCGCGACCCCGGCGGCCGCGATCAACGTGGCGCATGTCGGGCCGCGGTCGCTGGTGTGGGCACAAGGTTCGAGGCTGGTGTACAGTGTGGCACCCTTGGCCGCGTCGCCCGCCTTGGCCAGCGCAAGCGCCTCGGCATGGGGGCGGCCGCCGGGCTGAGTGGCGCCGCGTGCGATGACCACGCCATCCTCCGCGATGACGCAGCCGACATTGGGATTGGGGGCGGTCGAACCGCGAGCGGCGGCACCGAGCGCAATCGCCTGCCCGATCAGGCTGGGATCACTCAATGCCGAGCCTTTTCTCCAATTTCTTGAATTGCTCCTGCTTGGCCTTGGCAAAAGCTTCACGCTCGGCCTGGTCCTTTTTCTGGTCGGCGATGATCTCCGCATCGGTCCGTCCGGGCTTATAATCCTGGACGTAGGTAATCTGTTGCGGCGGGGCGGTGTTGACGGTCGAATCGACGAAGAAAATGATGATGATGATGACGGTGATCAGCACCGCCAGCGTCAGGCCGAGCACGCGGTCGCGATTGTCGCCGTGGCGGAAGACGGCGAAGAAATCGCGCAGCGCGGCGCGCGGGCTCGAGACGGGGGGAAGGATCGCCATGCAATGAAGATAGGGCGGGGCGGCGGTTCTCGCCAGCCCCGCCCGACCCGGCAATGCGTCCGGGGCTAAGCGTTGCCGAGTTCGAACCGCAAGGCGATGGTGGTGGTCGACGGCACCGCCTTCGTTCCCTCCATCGCGGGTTGATAGCGCCAGGCGCGCAAGATGTGCCGTCGCGCGGCGTCGAAGAAAATCTTGTCGACCCGCCCGACCGGATCGACCGCGACCACCCGGCCGGCCGCATCGATCGTCAGCTTGAGGCGCAGGCTGGCCTCGTCGCCGGTCTCGCGCTTCGAATCGGGATAGGGTGGGCGAAGCGAATCCGCTGCGGTGGCTAGGTGGGGGCCGGTGCGAATGATCGGCCGATCAAGCGGGATTGGTGCCGTGCCGGTTCCGCCTGTATTGCCCGGCTGGGGCAAGGGCTGCGGCATCGGGTCCACCGTCGGCCGGGGGCCGGGCAGAGGCGGGATAATCGTGATCGGATTGTCGAACGTCGACGGCGTCGGCTTGGGATTCGACTGCGGCGGCGGGTCGTCCGGCTTGGGCACCACCGGGTTGGGAATAAAGTCGATGATCAGCGGCGGATTGACGTGGCGTTCGATCACCATCTTGGCCGACATCACCGCGCCGATCGCGGCAATGTGACCCGCAATGATCAAGGTGAGCGCCATCGGGCTAAGCCGCTGACGATCGGGTTGGGGCGCATAAGCGAGCATGGTCACCTCCATCGATAATATAAGCGATGATACATCATTACATAAATGCGGCAAGGTGAATTCGTCGCTGCGGCGCAGCAAATGAATTTATGCGGCGGCGGCGGTCAGGCGCGCGGTGGCGCGGGTTCGGCCGATGCGCTTGAGCAAAGGCGCCATTTCGGGGCCCGACTCGCGACCGGTGAGCGCCAAGCGCAACGGCAAAAACAGTGGCTTGCCCTTACGGCCAGTCGCGGCCTTGAGCGCGGCGGCAAGCTCGGCCCAAGGCTCTGTCGACCAGTCGAGGGTCGCGGCGATGGTCGCAGCCTGGGCCAGGAAGTCGCGATCTTCGGCGGGAATCGCTGGCTTGGGCAGGTTGCCGTCAAGCACCGGCAGCCAGTCGCCGAGCTCCGCGAGATGATCGACATTGCCGCGCAACAGCAGCCAGTCGGCCTCGCTCATGCCCGGCGGCAGGCGGTCGGCGATGGCGGCGAAATCGAGATGGTGGAGCAATTTCATATTGAGTTGCTCGACCTCGGCGAGGTCGAAATGGGCCGGGGCGCGGCCGAAGGTAGCGAGGTCGAAGCCCGCCGCCAATTCGGTCAGCGTGGCCTTGGCCTCGACCGGCTGCGAGGTGCCGAGGCGCGCGAGCAGGCTGTTGAGCGCCATTGGCTCGATCCCCGCATGCTTTAAATCTTCGACCCCCGACGATCCGAGCCGCTTGGACAATTTGCCTTCTGCGGCGACCAGCAACGCGGTGTGCGCAAGCTTGGGCGGAGGGGCGCCGAGCGCGGCGAACATCTGCAGCTGGACCGCGCTGTTGGTGACATGATCCTCGCCGCGCAGCACGTTGGTGATGGCGAGGTCGATGTCGTCGATCACGCTTGGCAGCAGGTACAGCCAGCTGTTGTCGGCGCGGCGGATGACCGGGTCGCTGATCAAGGCGGGGTCGAACTTCTGGTGACCGCGGACGAGATCGTCCCATTCGATCGGCGCGGCATGATCGAGCTTGAACCGCCAGTGGGGGGCGACGCCGACGGGAACCGGCGCGTCGGCGGGCTTGCGCTGGTAGGTCGGGGGCAGCTTGCGCCCGAGCAATATCTTGCGCTGGATGTCGAGTTCTTCGGGGGTTTCGTAGCAGGCGTAAACGCGGCCATCGGCGCGGAGCTTTTCAAATTCGCGTTCGTAGATCGCAAACCGCTCGGACTGACGGACGGTAGCGACAGGGGTCAGTCCCAACCAGTCGAGATCGGCGATGATGCTCGCGACATGCTCCTCGCGGCTGCGCTCGAGGTCGGTGTCGTCGATACGAAGCAGGAATTTGCCCTCACGCACCTGCGCGGCGAGCAAATAATTATGAAGCGCGGTACGGATATTGCCGACGTGAAGCCGGCCGGTCGGCGACGGGGCGAAACGGGTTATGACAGTCATGCGATCACCGCTAGACATTTTCACTCGGCAGACCAACACTCATCACGCGCCGATTGACCGAGAGGGATGGGATGATGAAGCGACTGTGCGTTTGGACAATGCTGGCATTGGGCGCGGTGAGCCCGACTAGGGCAACGACGATGGTGTCCGAGAAATTCGTTTGCCCGGTTGGTGGCGAAAAATTCAGCGCCAACGTGATCGCCAGCATGACCAGCTGGGGATCGCGCCCGGACGGACGCCGTTATGGCACTACACCGATCGTCCCGCTGACCGAGTGCCCAAAAAACGGCTTTGTTTATTTCAGTGAAAAATTTGACGCCGCCGACAGTGCGGCGTTGACGCCGCTTGTGCTGGGTACCGAATATCAGTCGCTGCGGAAGTCGGAGACGCCCCATTATCGCGCCTGGTGGCTAATGAACAAGTTGAACCGGGATCCGCTCGACCAGGCGTGGATGCTGCTGGTTGCCTCCTGGGAAAGCGATGGCTCGCCCGACCGCAAAGTTCGCTATCAGCGGGCGTTCGTCGATGCGGCCCGCGCGCTCTCCTGGTCGAAAGACAAAGCCGAGGACATTTTCTGGACCAACGTCCGCGCCGCCAATGCACTTCGCGAGCTCGGACAGTTCGATCAGTCCAATGCCTTGCTCGACCAGATTGACGTGGCCGACAAACGCCCGACCAATCTTGATCAACTGAAAGGCGCAACGCAATTGATCGGCGAGCTTCGCAAACTCAATTCGGAGCATAATCCGGCGCTGGAACCTGCCAATATGGTCCCCGTGATGGTCGCAGCGGAGCGGTGCAAGGCATCGTCGCCGGCCCTTACGGCGGTCGAGACGGCGACGTGCGCCAGCGACGAAGTCAAGCAAGCAATGCTGCGCCTCGAAGCGAATCGCTAACCGGAATCAGCGTCCCGTGTGGAAGGCGTTGGTGATCGGGTAGCGGCGGTCGCGGCCGAAGTTGCGGGTGCCGATTTTCACCCCGGGGGGGGCCTGGCGGCGTTTATATTCGGCGCGGAGGAGTTTGCCTTCGATGTCGGCGACCAGTGTCTCGTCAGCGCCGGTGATGGTCGCTGTTTCGACGACCGATTTTTCATGCTCGACCAATGCCTCCAGGATGCGGTCGAGCAAGGCGTAAGGTGGCAGGCTGTCCTCATCCTTCTGGTTGGGGCGAAGCTCGGCGGTCGGCGGCTTGTCGATCACCCGCTGTGGCATCACCGGCCCGTCGGGGCCGAGGCCACCCTCCGGCCGGTTTTCGTTGCGCCAGCGCGACAAAGCGAAGCAGGTCGATTTATAGGCGTCCTTGAGCACGGAAAAGCCGCCTGCCATGTCGCCATAGAGCGTCGCATAGCCGACCGACATCTCGCTCTTGTTGCCAGTGGTGAGCAGCATGTGGCCGTGGGTATTGGACAGCGCCATCAGTGTGACCATGCGCAGCCGCGACTGGATATTCTCCGCCGCCAGCCCCTGTGCTCCGTCGAGCATCTTGTCGAACGCCTGCACCCCGGGGACGATCGGGATGACGTCATGACGGCAGCGCAGCATTGCGGCGCAGGAGGCGGCATCTTCGAGGCTGTCGTCGCTGGTATATTTGGACGGGAGCATGACGCACCACACCTTGTCCGCGCCAAGGGCGTCGACCGCGATGGCGGCGGACAGCGCGCTGTCGATTCCGCCGCTGAGGCCGAGCAAGACGCCGGGGAAGTTATTGCGGCCGACATAATCGCGAAGCCCGATCATCATCGCCCGGTAGATGTCCTCGGGGTAAGCCGAGAGCTGCGACTTCTTAGCGCTCGCGCAGGTCCAGCCGTTGGCGGTGCGACTCCATTCGGTGAGCCACAACGCCTCGTCCCAATCGGGCATCTGGAGCGCGATCTGGCCGTCGTCATTGACGACAAAGCTCGACCCGTCGAACGCCAGTTCATCCTGCCCGCCGACGCGATTGAGGTAGACTAAGGGCAGCCCGGTCTCGGTGACTCGCGCCTGGACCAGCGACAGACGCCGCCGGTCCTTGTCGATCTCGAACGGGCTGCCGTTCGGGACCAGCAAAATCTCCGCGCCCGCCTTGGCGAGATGGGCGCATACGGGCTCGAGCCAGATATCCTCGCAGATCGGAATGCCGAGCCTGACCCCGCGCCATTCGATCGGGTCGGGCAACGGGCCGGCGGCGAACACGCGCTTCTCGTCGAAGGTGCCGTTATTGGGGAGTTCATGCTTCAGCCGCCGCGCGATCAATTTGCCGCCCTCGGCGAGCAGCATCGCATTGTAGACCGCACCGTCCTGCTGATGCAGCGAGCCGAACAGGATCGCGGGACCATCATCGGCGGTGGCGTCGATCAGGCGCTCGGCGGCCTCCATCGTGCGGCGGACGAATTCGGGCTTGAGCACCAGATCCTCGGGCGGATAGCCGGTCAGCTGAAGTTCCGGGAACATCACCAGATCCGCGCCCTTCGCCTTCGCGCGCCACGCAAGAATCGCGGCGGCATTAGCGGCGAGATCGCCGACGCGTTGGTTGATCTGGGCGAGCGCGATGGCGAGCGTGTTGGTCACGCATGCCGCTTTAACGCCCCGCGCGAGGCGAACAAGCTTGTCGCGGGCGGCATGCGCTCGCTAAGGGGATCATCTTCTCGGGGGGAATGCGATGAAACTGCTAGCCGGCAACTCCAATCTGCCGCTCGCCAAGGCGATCGCGGACTATCTCGACATGTCGTTGACCGAGGCCAGCGTGCGCCGCTTCGCCGACGAGGAAGTGTTCGTCGAGATTAACGAAAACGTCCGCGGCGAGGACGTGTTCGTGATCCAGTCGACCAGCTTCCCGACCAACGACAATCTGATGGAATTGCTGATCTGCATGGATGCGCTGCGGCGGGCATCGGCCAAACGGATCACCGCCGTCATTCCCTATTTCGGCTATGCGCGGCAGGACCGCAAACCCGGCCCGCGCACCCCGATATCGGCCAAATTGGTGGCCAATATCATCACCACCGCCGGCGCCGACCGGGTGCTGACGATGGATTTGCACGCCGGACAGATTCAGGGCTTCTTCGACATCCCGACCGACAATCTGTGGGCCGCGCCGGTGATGGCAGCGGACATCAAGGAGCGGCTGGCAGGGCGCGAACTGGTGGTGGTGTCGCCCGACGTCGGCGGCGTGGTCCGCGCGCGCAGCCTGGCCAAACGGCTCGACAATGCGCCGCTGGCGATCGTCGACAAGCGCCGCGAGCAAGCCGGCGAATCCGAGGTGATGAACATCATCGGTGACGTCGATGGGCGGACTTGCGTGCTGATCGACGACATCGTCGATTCGGCGGGGACATTGTGCAACGCCGCCGCCGCGCTGAAGCAGCAGGGGGCCACGGAGGTGGTGGCCTATTCGAGCCACGGCGTGCTGTCGGGCGGCGCGGCCGCGCGGGTCGAGGGAAGCGAGTTGACCGAAGTGGTGGTGACCGATTCGATCTTCTCCGACCAGCCCGATGCCAAGGGCGGCAAGATTCGCCGCCTGAGCATCGCACCCTTGTTCGCGCAGGCGATCAGCCGCATCGCCGACGAAACCAGCGTATCGAGCCTGTTCGACTGAGCGGGCGACTTAATCGGGAGAGATACAATGCCAACCGCCCTGATCACCGGCGCCGCGCGCGGCCTGGGCCTTGAATTCGTCAAGCAATATCGCGCCGCGGGTTGGGACGTTATCGCCACCGCCCGCAGCGAGGGCGGCGAGCTGGCGGAGACCGGCGCGCAGATCGTCACGCTCGACATGACCGACTTCGCTGCGGTCGCCGGATTGGCGCTCGACCGCCCGCTCGACCTGCTGATCGCCAATGCGGGCATCGCGCTGCCGGCCGAGGCGCGCACCGTAGACGATGCCGCCGGTTGGCTCGACACCTTCCGCATCAACAGCATCGCGCCGGTGCTCATCGCGCAAGCATTGATGCCGCGACTGGCCGAAGCGAAGGGCAAGGCGATCGCCATCACCAGCCAGATGGGCAGCATCGCCGATTCCTCGACCGCGTGGATCCCTTATCGCGCGTCGAAGGCCGCGCTTAATATGGCGTGGCACGTGCTCGCCAACGAAGTGCACGAGCAGGGTGTCACCATGGCCGTGATGCACCCGGGCTGGGTCCAGACCGATATGGGCGGACCAAGCGCGTCGATCGATGCGCCGACCAGTGTGCGCGGCATGGTGGGCGTGATCGGCGGGCTCGCGATCGAACAGACCGGCGGTTTCTTTGGCTATGACGGCCGCGCAATCCCCTGGTAGCTTGCCTTTGCGGTGTGCGCTGGCTAAGGCGCGCGCTTCCGCAATTGGTGGAAGAACGAATCGCCCGGCCAGTTAGGGCTGCCGTGGCGGTTCTCAGAACGTCGCCCCCCGGGAGAGTTTTCGCGAGAAGACTTGGCCGCGCGGGGCCACAAGGAGACGAAAATGCCCAAGCTCAAGACCAAGAGCGGCGTGAAGAAGCGCTTCTCGCTCACGGCCACCGGCAAGCTCAAGCACGGCGTTGTCGGCAAGCGCCATCGGCTGATCAGCCACAATTCGAAATATATCCGCCAGAACCGCGGCACCGAAGTTCTCTCGTCGGCGGACACGCCCCGGGTGAAGCTTTGGGCGCCCTACGGCCTCAACTAGGAGCTAGCGGACCATGGCAAGAGTCAAACGCGGCGTCACCACGCGCGCCAAGCACAAGCGGATCTTGGACAATGCGAAGGGCTATTATGGCCGTCGCAAGAACACCATCCGCATCGCCCGCCAGGCCGTCGAAAAGGCCGGGCAATACGCGTATCGCGATCGCAAGGTGAAGAAGCGGTCATTCCGCGCCTTGTGGATCCAGCGCATCAACGCCGCGGTGCGCGCCGAAGGGCTGACCTATGGCCAGTTCATCCACGCGCTGAAGCTGGCCAACATCGATCTCGACCGCAAGGTCCTGGCCGATATCGCGATGCATGAAGCCGAGGCGTTCTCGGCGATCATCGCGCAGGCCAAGGCTGCACTGCCGAAGGAAGCCGTGGCCGCGTAAAGCGCCACTGGCGACAAACAATGGAAGGGCGTCGCGGCTTTGGCTGCGGCGCCCTTTCCTTATGGCGCGACGGGGTTTCGCTCGAGGGCTGGGCGGTCCCAATGGGCGAAATCGGCGGCGGCGGCATAGGTCGACTGGAGAAACGCCATCAATGCCGCTTCGGGATCGGGCGCGGCGGCGGCGACGGCGTAGGGCAGGATGAACTCGCCCAAGTCGGCGCTGAAGCTCGCAGCGTCGGGCGCGACCGCTGCGGCGCGGAAGGCGGGCGGTTCGGGGTAGGCGTAACTGTAGAAGATCGGCTCGGCGGGCATGGCCGCATTGCCGGGCCAGAATCCTGCGCTCGACACTTCGTGGCTATAGGCCTCGCGGGTGACGCGGTCGGGGAGGCCGGGGACACCGCCGGGATGAGGCGGGGCGGTTCGGCCCGAGAATCGGGTAACGGCGAGGTCGAAACTGCCCCAGAAGAAATGTACCGGGCTCGCCTTGCCGAGGAAGCCGGCCCGAAACTTGGCGAAGACCGGGACGATCAGCGCGAGCATGTCGCGCAGTCGCTCGGCGCTGGCCGGATCATAGGCACGCAGCGCATGATCGTTGGCGAATGGCAATGCCTCGGGGATTTCGTTGGGAAAAGAGTGGAAGCTCGACGGCAGGCCGTGGCGGTCGAGCATCGCCACGAAATCGCGGTGAAGGGCGGCGACGATGAGGCCGTCGTTCAGCGCCACGCGGTCGCTGGCACCGTCGCTGACCCGCAAGATGATCGCATGCTCGCACAGATCGAGCGCAAGGGTGAAGCTGCGGCCGTCATTGGCGGCGGTCGGGTCGGTGATCAGGCCGGACGCCACCGGGTGAAGCGTGACGTGCCAGCCGTGATTGACCCACGGCGCATGCGCGACGCGGAGCTTGCCGAGCAATTGGCTGGCAAGGTGGAGCGTGGCGATGGTCGGCGAATCGCGCACGACATCGAAGGCGGGCCAAATGGCACTCATCGGGCCATGTTACGCCGTCAGTCGAGCAGGGGGTAGGCCTGCAGCGTCAGGAATTCGTCGAACGCGTCGTCGGTGACGAGGTTGTGGAACAAGCGGCAGGCCTGCTTGAGGTGCGGGACTTTGCCGAGCGCGGCGATTTCCTCCGCCAGCCAATGTTCGAACAGGTCGCGGCTGAAGCGAGTGCCGTCGTCGAACGGCGCTTCGAACTTGAGCCATTGCCACAGTTGCGAGCGGCAGATTTCGGCGGTCGCGGCATCTTCCATCAGATTATACAGCGGCACAGCGCCGCGCCCGCCGAGCCACGCTGCGATGTACTGCACCGCTACCCGGATATTGGCGCGCGCGCCCTCTTCGGTGCGGACGCCGGGGTGGATCTCGAGCATTGCCTCGCGGGTCGGCACGGGATCGACGCGACGGTCGAGCTGGTTCGGGCCGGGCATCGCCGCGAACGCCTCCATCGCCACCCCGACCAAAGCCGGATGCGCAACCCAGGTGCCGTCGTGGCCATTGCGGACCTCGCGTTCCTTGTCGGCGCGGACCTTGGCGAGCGCGACATCGTTGACGGCGGGGTCGTCCTTGACCGGGATCTGCGCCGCCATTCCGCCCATCGCATGCGCGCCGCGGCGGTGGCAGGTGTCGATCAGGCGCAGCGAATAGGCCGCGAGAAAGGCCTTATCCATCGTCATCGCCGAGCGATCGGGAGTCAGGCGATCGGCGTGGCCGCCGATCCGCTTGATGGTCGAGAAGATATAATCCCAGCGGCCGCAATTGAGCCCGACGATATGATCCTTCAGCGCGTGGAGGATTTCGTCCATCTGGAAGGCGGCATCGATCGTCTCGATCAGGACGGTGACGCGGGTCGAGCCGTGGCGCAGGCCGATCTGCTCCTCGGCGAAGGCGATGACGTCACTCCACAGCGCGGCTTCCTCGGCCGATTCGAGCTTGGGGAGGTAATAATAAGCGCCCGACCCCGCCGCGCGCGCGGCGGCGGCATTGTGCAAGAGGTAGAGCGCGAAATCGACAAAGGCGCCGGCGAGCGGCTGGCCGTCGACGGTCAGGTGGCGTTCGTCGAGGTGGAGCCCGCGCGGGCGGACGATCAGCACGGCGGGGGTGGTGCCGAGTGCGTAGAATTTGCCGCTGTCCGGATCGGTGAAGCTGAGCGTGCCGCGCCAGCGGTCGATCAGATTGGCTTGGCCGTCGATCAGATTGTGCCAGCTCGGTGCGGTCGAATCCTCGAAATCGGCCATGAACGTCTTCGCGCCCGAGTTGAGCGCGTTGATGACCATCTTGCGGGACGTCGGCCCGGTAATTTCGACCCGGCGATCGGCGAGATCGGCGGGCGCCGGCGCGACGGTCCAGTCGGCGGCGCGGATGGCGGCGGTGTCGGCGCGGAAATCAGGCAGCGCGCCGGAATCGTAACGCGCCTGAATGACAAGGCGCGCTGCGAGCAGGTCGCGGCGGCGCTGGTCGAAGCGGCGATGGATGGCAGCGAGCAGCATCAGTGCGGCCGGGGTCAGTATCTCCCCGGCGCGCGGATGATCGCTTGGTGAAACCTCGACCGACGGGCGGTCGAGCAGGGCTTCACTCACGCACGCGCCTCATGCGTGATGACGTAGCGCGTGGTCGCGGCGAGCCGGTCGCGGAAGGTCAGTCGCTGCCACTCCGTGCGGGCGCGCGTCGGGCTCGGGAAGGGGCCCGAAATCTCCTCGGTGCCAGGAACGACTTCATCGAACTGGCAGTCGCGATATTCGCCACCGATGACCCAATATCTCTGTGCCATTTTCTATGCTCCTTACGCTGCAACGGTTTCAAATTGGTCGGCTTCGGTCGATTCCCCGAGTGCCGTCGTCGATGAGGTGCCGGCCGACAGGGTCAGGGCGACCTTGTCGAAATAACCGGTGCCGACCTCGCGCTGATGGCGAGTGGCGGTGTAGCCCGATGCTTCGCTGGCAAATTCGGCCTGCTGGAGCCGCGAGTAAGCCGCCATGCCCTCGTCGCGGTAGCCGCTGGCGAGTTCGAACATCGAATGGTTGAGGCTGTGGAAGCCGGCCAGGGTAACGAACTGAAACTTGTAGCCCATCGCGCCCAATTCGCGCTGAAACTTGGCGATCGTCGCCTGATCGAGCTTAGCCTCCCAGTTGAAGCTGGGCGAGCAATTGTAAGCCAGCAATTTGCCCGGATATCTGGCGTGCACTGCCTCGGCAAAAGCGCGGGCGTCGTCGAGATCGGGGTTGCTGGTTTCCCACCACAGCAAATCGGCATGCTCGGCAAAGGCGAGGCCACGCGCGATGCAATGATCGAGCCCGGTGCCGTCCTTCAAGCGAAAGAAGCCTTCCGGGGTGCGCTCGCCGGTCAGGAACGGGCGGTCGCGCTCGTCGATGTCGCTGGTGATCAGCTTGGCGCTTTCGGCGTCGGTGCGGGCGACAACCAGGGTGGGCACGCCCATCACGTCTGCGGCGAGACGCGCGGCGTCGAGGTTGCGAATGTGCGCCTGGGTCGGGATCAGCACTTTGCCGCCTAAGTGACCGCATTTCTTCTCGGCCGCGAGCTGGTCTTCGAAATGGACCGCCGCTGCGCCAGCCTCAATATAGGCCTTCATAATCTCGAAGCAGTTCAAGGGGCCGCCGAAACCGGCCTCGGCATCGGCGACGATCGGGACGAACCAGTCGCGTTTCGCGCCACCTTCGCTGACTTCGATCTGATCGGCGCGCTGGAGCGTGCGGTTGATACGGCGTGCCAGCTCCGGCCCGGCATTGGCAGGATAAAGCGACTGATCGGGATACATCGCGCCGGCGGTGTTGGAATCGGCCGCAACCTGCCAGCCCGACAGATAGATGGCGTCAAGCCCGGCGCGGACTTGCTGCATCGCCTGGTTGCCGGTGACCGCACCGAGCGCGCGGGTGGGCGCGTCGCGCTTGAGCATTTCCCACAAGCGATTCGCGCCGCGACGGGCGAGCGTCTGCTCGACCACGACCGATCCGCGCAATGCCTCCACTTGGTCGGGCCCATAGCCGCGAGTGATGCCGTCGAAGCGGCCGGTTGGGGCAGGGACCAATTGGTCAAAACTTGTCATTCAATATTCCTCAACGAAATGCTCTGTGTGTCGCAGTGCAACAAACACCGGAAATGCCCGAAACGCACAGGCAAAAAGAGTGCAATTGTCACAAATTGACTTGTGATATTTGGAGCGTTTTGACAGTTTCGTTGAATGAACAACGACAAGCTCGTCCTCGGCCAGCGCCTGCGCCGCCTTCGCCGCGACCGTGAGATGACCCAGACCGATATGGCGGCGAGCCTTGGGGTGAGCCCGTCCTACCTCAATCACCTCGAGCGCAACCAGCGCCCGGTGACGGCGGCACTGCTGCTCAAACTGGCCGAAGCTTATGAGATTGACGTGCGCAGCTTTGCGGCTGGCGGGGGAACGCGCACCGGGCCTGACGAACTGGCCGAAATTTTTTCCGACAGCCTGCTCGGTGATCTTGGCGTCCCGCGCTACGAACTGGCCGAACTGGCGCACAACATGCCGTCGGTCGCCGATGCCGTCGCCCGGCTATATGCCGCGCTGAAGGAAGTCGACCGCAACCCCGATTTGGCATCGGGCGGGGATGCGCGCGCGCTGGTGACGCCCGAAAATTGGGTTCGCGATTACATCCAGCAGCACCGCAATCATTACCCGGCGCTCGAGGCGGCGGCCGAGACATTGGGCGGGGCGCTGAGCGATCCTTTGTCGATGGCCGAACCGATGCGGCGGCGGCTGAAAGAGGCGTGGGGAATCAATGCCCGAGTGGTGTCGCAGACCGAACTTGGCAATGCCAGCCAGGCCTATGATTCGGAGCGACGCCTGTTCCTCATTTCGTCGTTGCTTCGGGCAGAGAACCGGACGTTCGCGCTGGCTTATCAACTCGCGCTGACCGAATTTTCCGACGTCATCGACAAGATGGTGGTCGACGCCGCCCCGCCCGACCAGGGGATTGGCGAGTTGCTCCACATGAGCCTCGCCAATTATGCCGCCGGGGCGATCATGATGCCTTATGGTCGCTTTCTGAAAAGTGCCGAGGAATATCGTTACTCGATTGACCGATTGTGCGGCGATTATGGCGCCAATGTCGAGCAAGTCGCGCACCGCCTGACGACGCTTGGCCGGGCTGGCGCGCGCGGGGTGCCATTCTTCATGCTCAGGGTCGACCCGGCGGGAAATATCTCGAAGCGCTATGCGGGCGAGAATTTCCCTTTCTCGCGGTTCGGCGGGACGTGCCCGCGATGGAACCTCCACGCCGCCTTCCAGGTCGCGGGGCAGGCGGTAACCCAGGTGATCGAAACCCCCGACGGCCAGCGTTACTTCACCGTATCGCGGACGATCGAGCGGCCGATCAAGACCGGGCTGACCACCGGGCTGCAGGCGGTCGGGCTGGGTTGCGACCTGAAACATGCCCACAAATTGCATTGCGCCGACGGGGTCGATTTCGGCAATCCGGCGGTGACGCCAGTCGGCCCAGCCTGCGCAATCTGCCCCAGGATCGATTGTTCCGACCGGGCGACGCCGCCGGCAGGGCGGATGCTGGCGATCGACACGTCGCGCAAGACGATCTCGCCATATCCGTTCGTCACGGGCTGAGGCTTTGCTTTTGACCGGAGAGCTTGGCAAAGGCGGCAGCCATGACAACTGACCCCGATACGCTTCGTAACGACTGGACCCGACGCATTTCCGAGGCGGGCGATGCATCCACGCTTGAGGCATTGCGTGTCGCGGCGCTCGGCAAGGCGGGCGAAGTAACCGCGTTGCTCAAGACGATGGGTGCGCTGAGCCCCGAGGAACGGCAGGAGCGCGGGCCGAAGATTCACGCCTTGCGCGAGGCGGTGAGTGCGGCGCTGACGGCGAAAAAGGAAGAGCTCGACAATGACGATCTCGACCGGCGGCTGGCGACCGAGCGGGTCGATCTATCACTGCCGGCGCGCAACACCCCCACGGGATCGGTCCACCCAGTGAGCCAAGTGATGGACGAGCTCGCGGAAATTTTCGCCGACCTTGGTTTTGCCGTCGCCGAAGGCCCCGAGATCGAAGACGACTGGCACAATTTCACCGCGCTCAACATTCCCGAAACGCACCCGGCGCGGGCGATGCACGATACGTTTTATGTGGGTGAGGGAGCCGAGCAGCGCGTGCTTCGGACGCATACCTCGCCGGTGCAGATCCGCACGATGATGGTGCAGTCGCCGCCGATCCGGATCATCGCCCCGGGGCGGGTCTATCGCAGCGACAGCGACGCGACCCACACCCCGATGTTCCACCAGATCGAGGGACTGGTGATCGATCGCGGCATCCACTTGGGGCATCTCAAGTGGACGCTCGAGACGTTCCTGAAAGCCTTCTTCGAGCGCGACGACATCGTGCTTCGGCTTCGCCCTAGCTATTTCCCGTTCACCGAGCCGTCGGCCGAAGTCGATGTCGGCTGGTCGATCGAGAAGGGCCGCCGCGTGGTCGGCGGGTCGGAAGGCTGGATGGAAGTGCTGGGAAGCGGCATGGTTCATCCGCGCGTGATCGCCGCCTGCGGGCTCGACCCGGACGAGTGGCAGGGCTTTGCCTTCGGCACCGGGGTCGATCGGCTGGCGATGCTCAAATATGGGATGGACGATTTGCGCGCCTTTTTCGACGGCGATTTGCGCTGGACGAAGCATTACGGCTTCCGCTTCCTCGACGTACCCACGCTGAGCGGGGGGGTCGGGGCATGAAGTTCACGTTGAGCTGGCTCAAGGAGCATTTGGATACCGCAGCGGACGCTGCGACGGTGGCGGAGACGTTGACGCGGATTGGGCTGGAAGTCGAAAGTGTCGACAATCCGGCCGAGGCATTGAAGCCGTTCGTCATCGCGAAAGTGCTTACTGCCGAACGCCACCCGCAGGCGGACAAGTTGCAAGTGCTGACCGTTGATACTGGGCATGGTGCGCCACTGCAGGTCGTGTGCGGCGCGCCCAATGCGCGCGCGGGGATGATCGGAGTATTCGGCGGGCCTGGCACTTATGTCCCGGGGAGCGACTTCACGCTGAAGCTGGCGTCGATCCGCGGGGTCGAATCGAACGGCATGATGTGTTCGGCGCGCGAATTGCAGCTGAGCGACGAGCATGAGGGGATCATCGAGCTTGATGCCGATGCGCCGGTCGGGGCGAGCTTCGCCGATTTCGCCGGGCTCGACGACGCCGTGTTCGACGTCGCGATCACGCCCAACCGGCAGGATTGCATGGGGGTGCGCGGGATCGCGCGCGATTTGGCGGCAGCAGGTCTGGGGACTCTGCGGCGACTGGCCGATATCTATCGCCAGCCGACAACGGCGCCAGTCGCGGGCGAAGGATCGCCGCCCGATGTCCGCACCGACGATATCGAGGGCTGCCCGGCATTTTATGCCCAGGCGGTGAGCGGGCTGGTCAATGGCGAATCGCCGCCATGGCTCAAGGCCAAGCTGAAGGCGATCGGACAGAAGCCGATTTCGGTGCTGGTCGACATCACCAATTTCCTGACGGTCGATATCGGCCGGCCGCTGCACGTCTATGATCGTGCCAAGCTGAGTGGCGCGTTGGTCGCGCGCAAGGCGCGAGCAGGCGAGAACGTCGTGGCGCTCAACGGCAAGAGCTATGCGCTCGACGAGACGATGACCGTGATCGCCGACGACGTGCAGGTCCACGATATCGGCGGGATCATGGGCGGCGAGGATAGCGGGGTGTCGGCGGGGACCACGGATATCCTGATCGAATGCGCTTATTTCGACCCCGAGCATATCGCGCGGACCGGGCAGAAATTGCTGCTGACCAGCGACGCGCGGACGCGGTTTGAGCGCGGGGTGGATCCGGCATTCCTCGACGAGGGGCTGGCGATCGCTACCCGGCTGGTGATCGATCATTGCGGCGGCAAGGCCAGCCCGGTGGTGCGCGCTGGTGAGCCGCCGGTGGCCGAGCGGCGGGTGGCGTTTGTGCCCAAGCGGGCCAAGACGCTTGGCGGGATCGATGTGCCCGAGGCCGAGCAGGTCGCGATCCTCGAACGATTGGGGTTCCGGATCGACAGCGGCGAGGCGGTGGTGCCGAGCTGGCGGCGTGACGTCGATGGCAGCGCCGATCTGGTCGAGGAAGTGGTGCGGATCATCGGGTACGACCAAATCGTGTCGACCCCGCTGACCCGCGCCGATGGGGTGGCGAGGGCAACCGCAACGCGCGGGCAGATGGTCGAGCGCAAGATGCGGCGCGCGGCGGCAGCGCGCGGGCTGGATGAGGCGATCAACTGGAGCTTCATCGGCGAGGCCGAGGCGGCGTTATTCGGCGGCGCGGCGCATGTGCTGGCCAACCCGATCAGCGAAGAGATGAAACATATGCGCCCGTCGCTGATCCCCGGGCTGGTGGCGGCGGCGCGGCGCAATGCGGTTCGCAATGCGAGCAGTATATGCTTGTTCGAAGTGGGTCGGCGATATTTGGCGGACGGCGAGAAGCCAACGGTCGGGTTGGTGCTTGCCGGAGAGCGAACGCCGCGCGGATGGCACAGCGGAAAATCCCACTTTTTCGATGTGTTCGACGCCAAGGCAGACGTGCTGGCGTTGCTCGAGGCAGGCGGCGCGCCGGTTGGCAATTTACAACTGACGATGGATGCCGGGCCGACCTGGCACCCGGGGCGATCGGCCAGACTGGGCCTTGGAAACAAAGTGCTGGCGGCATTCGGCGAATTGCACCCGCGAATCGCCAAAGCGCTCGACGCGCCCGCCAATCTGGTCGCAGCAGAGCTTTATGTTGACATGATCCCGGCGCCGCGAAGTGTCGAGCGGGCGCGTGCGGCGTTCGCGCCGCCGGCGCTGCAATCGCTGACCCGCGACTTTGCATTCATGGTGCCGGGCGATCTTGCCGCCGACGCGCTGGTGCGCGCGGTCAAAGGTGCGAACAAGGTGCTGATCATCGGCGCGCAGGTGTTCGATCGCTATGAAGGCGATGCGGGGTTGAGCCTGGCTGTGGAGGTGACGTTTCAGCCAACCGAAAAGAGCCTGACCGAGGCCGAAATAAGCGAGGTTTCGGCCAAGATCATCGCCGCCGCCGCGAAATTGGGCGCGACCCTGCGGACCTAATTCAGGGCGTTGATCGCGGCGTGGACGCGGGCTTCTACTTCATCGCGCTTCAACCCCGGCGGGATAATCTCCCCCACCTTGAAGTGGATAGTGCCCGAGCGCTTGGGGCCCTTGCGGGGCCATAGCGTGCCGCTGTCCTGGGCGATCGGGACCACCGGCAGCCCGAGCGCGCGGTACAGGCCCGCAAATCCCGGCTGGAGCGGCGGCGCTTCGCCCGGCTCGACCCGCGTTCCCTCGGGGAAAATCAGGACCGGTCGGCCCCCCGCAATCGCCGCCTTGGCCGCGACCATCATGTTGCGAAGCGCGCTTGCCCCCGCCTCGCGATCGACCGGGATCACGCCGTAGCGAAGCGTCACCCAGCCGAAGAAGGGAATGATGGTCAGCTCGCGCTTCATCACCACCACCGGCGTGCGGGCGAAGCGCAACGTATCGACCGCTTCGACCATCGCCTGATGCTTAACCGCGATGAGGTAGGGACCGGCAGGGATTTCCCCATCCCATTCGAAGCGAATTGCGAGGATATTCCGGACGAGCCAGTAATGGCCGGCAGACCAGGCATGAACCTGCCGCCGCACCGGGCCGTCACCGAACGGCGAGACAATGATCACGCTGAGCACGTAATAGGCCGTTTCGAGCACGAACAAGATGTTGAACAGCAAGGTGCGCAAAGCTGCCATCAGATGTCGAGCCACACCGCCATCCGGCGCAATATGTACTTATTATATTCGGTGAACAGGGTCATGAAATTGGGATCGCTCCTGACCGCATCCGGGATGATCGTCGTGGTCTCGTCGAATTGGCGATCGAATTCGTAGGCCGCGCGGCGCATGTGCCAATCGCTGGTGATCAGCCGCGCCGATTTAAACCCGCGCTTGGTCAGCCAGCGGCGGGCTTCCTCCGCATTCGAACGGGTATCGACCGATTCCGAGCCGAGATCGACGCAGCAGTCGACCAATTTGCTTGAACCGTTCAGGCGGCGGACGATATCGGCTTTGGTCACCGACGGATCGGCCCCGGCAATCAGCAGGCGCTTGCCGCCGCCGACCTTGAGCACATCGACCGCATGTTCGATCCGCCCGGTGCCGCCGGTGATGGCGATCAGCGCGTCGACCTTGGCGGTGTCGGCCGGCGCGGGCGCGGCGAGCGACACGCCGAACAGCAGGAAGCCGAGTGCGTAGAGGATCAGCATCAAGGCAGTGAAACGCAGGATCACAGGCTGGTCCTCAATGCCTTCATGATCGCCAGTCGGGCGACGATGGTGGCGAGGATGGTGGCAAGGATCGGCAGCGAGGCGAGCAGCAAGATGTCGCGGAGCCCAAGCAACGGCCCGCCGGTAAGATCGGCCAGCCAGTGCGAGCCACCGTCGGCAATCAGCAGCAGGACGACCCCGGCAAACGCCGCGCCGGCAGTGCCGCCGGTCAGCGCATCGAGCGCGATCTTTCGCTGGAACAGGCGCGCGACCTGATCGTCGGTCGCGCCAATGCCATGGAGCACATCAATCGTCGAACGGTGGGTGTCGAGTGTGCCGCGCGCCGCGAGCACCACCGCAGCGGCGGTGGCCAGCGCGATCAGCAGCACGAGGATCAGCGACAGCCAGCTCAAAGCGCGGACCGCACGGAGGACGGGCCCAAGCGATTCCTGATGCGCGACAAAGCGAGCGCCGGGGACGGCTTGCTCAATCCGAGTGGCGATGGCGGCCGGACTTGCGGCGGGCGCAAGGTCGACGTCGATCATCGCGGGGAGCGGCAAATCGGCGGTCGCACCGTCGGGCCCGAGCCAGCGCTGGAGGATGTCGCGCATGTCCTTCTCCGCCACCGGGCGAACCGACGTCACGCCGGGCGTGGTGGCGAGGAGCTGGGTCGCAGCGGCGACCCTGGAAGCGCCGTCGGCAATCTCGACCGAGTAACGGTTCTGGACCCCGGCGGAGACGACCCGCGCCGAGCCGAGCAGGGCCAGCCCCGCCGCACCAATCACCACCATGACGAACATCATGATGGCAATGAAATAGGGCGTCGGCCCCTGGAGGCGGCCGCCGGGGATCAAGCGGCGCTCGGCGGGGGTGGCGGCGATCATCCCGACCATCAGGCGGGCCCTTGCGCGCTGCGCGGCGGATGACGAAGCGATCCGGTCGGGTCGACCATCGCGCCATTGTCGAGCCGGAGCATGTCGGCCCCCGGGGTTGCGGCGATCAGCGACAGGTCATGGGTGGCGATGATGATCGTCGTGCCCAGCCGATTCAGCGCGGTCAGCAGATGGAGGATCCGCGCCGCCATTTCCGCATCGACGTTGCCGGTGGGCTCATCGGCAACCAGCAATTCGGGCCGCGCAATGACCGCGCGCGCGATGGCCAGTCGTTGCTGCTCGCCGCCCGATAGGGTCGGCGGGGTGGCGCTGGCGCGATCGGCAAGCCCGACCCAGGCGAGCATTTCGCGCACCGGGCCTTCGACATCGACCCCCTCAGCGCCGGCGATACGCAACGGCAGCGCGACATTGTCGAACGCGGTCAAATGGCGGATCAGCCGGAAATCCTGATAGATCACGCCGATCCGGCGACGGAAGCCGGGCATCGCCTCCCGCGGCAGGTCGCCAAGTTCCTCATCGAACAAGCGGATCCGCCCGCGGGTCGGTCGCTGCGCGAGGTAGAGCAATTTGAGCAGGCTGGTCTTGCCCGCGCCCGACGGCCCGGTGAGAAAGTAAAATCCGCCGCGCGCCAGCCGGAAATCAAGATCACGCAACACCTCGGCACCGGTGCCGTAGCGCAATCCAACCCGGTCGAATTCGACGATCGTCGACAGCTTCATTCCCCCGCAGGCCCCCGTCGGCCCGCATAATTCCCCTTAACTGACACACGGACGCCCGCCTTGCCAATGGCGACGACATGCTGTTTATCGACATACCTATATTTGCGGGAAGGCCGCCTAGCTCCATGATCCTGACCTGCCCCGCCTGCAGCACCAAATATGTCGTCAAGGATGGTGCGATTCCGCCCGCCGGGCGCCAGGTGCGCTGCGCATCGTGCAAGCATAGCTGGCACCAGGATCCCGAGACGTCGGGCGCGGTTGCGGCCGAGCAGCAGGAAGAGCAGGCTGTCGCGGTGTCGAGCCAACAGCTGGTCGAGGAGCCGCCGGTTGAAACGCTAGTCGCCGAACCAACCGCCGAGCCCGTCGCCATCGACCATGGAGTCGATGCACCACCGCCACCGGTCGCGCCGCCACCCGGCGACGATCGCCAATGGGCGCCAGTCGAACCAGCGGCGGCGTGGGACGAACCCGCCAGCCAGCCGGTTGCGGCGGCTCCGGCGGAAGATGAATTCGAACCCTTTTACGACCATGAGCCGATCGACGAGCGACCGAAACGCAAATGGCCGTTGCTGTTGCTGCTGGCCCTGCTGGTGGCGCTCGCGGCGATCGCCTTCTGGTTCCTGGCCCCTGCTGAAATGAAGGCGCGGGTCGGGATTGCATCGGCCGGCGCATCACAGCTCGACGTCGTGCTGACCAACCAGAACAGCCAGAAACTGGGTAGCGGGAATATCCTGTTCACCTTGAGCGGGCGGGTGGTCAATCCGACTGACGAGCGCCAGCCGGTACCGCCGATCCAGGCCGAATTGCTCGATGCGCGCAAGCATGTGGTTTATAGCTGGACGATCTCGCCCCCGGCAGCGAGCCTCGAGCCGAACAAGAGTGCGAGCTTCAACAGCGCCGAAGTCGATGTTCCCGACGGTGGCAAGCATATCCGCGTGCGACTCGGCGGACCAGCCTAACCGTCTGAAATTATTGAAATTCTACCAATAAAGCGGGGCGGCGGATGCCGTCTTCGCCGCGAATGGTCCCATGCTCGAAGCGACGCTCGCGGCGATCTTCGTAGCGATCGAAGTGAATTTCTGCGCCGGAGATGATGGTGATGCTGGCACTTGCCTGCGCGCGCACCGGAACCAGCGAAACTGGCTGGGCGGTGATTGCAACGGCGAGGAACGAGGCTAGCATGATCGCTGGCTAGCGCGCCCGACCGACATGGTAAACAGCGCGTTACCCACTGTCCCGGCGTGGGACTTACCAGCTTGTCGGCTTTGCCCGTTGCGCGGGGTGGGACGCTTTGCTAGAGGCCGCGCCTTGCCAGGGCGACGGGGAGAGTTTCCCGTCGCTTTTCACGATGCGGTCGTGGCGGAACTGGTAGACGCGCAACGTTGAGGTCGTTGTGGCCGAAAGGCCGTGGAAGTTCGAGTCTTCTCGACCGCACCATATTCGCCCCCCCGACTCGGGCGGCACTGGCAGCACTTCATTAACCATGAAGTCGTGCGAGACGACTTGGTCGCGCGGCTTATTGCGCCAGCGCGAGCGTTGTCGCGCGGATAATCTTGACCGGGCCTAGCCGGGCGAGCGGTTTCAAATTGGTGATCGTTACGCTGACGTCGAGCATTGGATTGGCGCTGATCGCCTTGGCGGTGGCCGCGGTCAGGCGCAGGCGATAGCTGCCGTAGCGGACGCGTTCGAACAGGAAATAGCCGTCAATGTCGCTGATCGCGGTGCCGAGCACCTCGCCATCGGCCCCGACCAGCTGGATCTCTAGCCCCTCATAGCCGCTGCCATCTTCCTTGACCGCAAAGCCCTCTGCCGATCCGCCGCCGACCAGCGCAATATCGACCTGCGCCGCGATGCCCGGCCTTGGGATCACCACCTGCACCGGCTTCGACGGGGCGAGCGCGGGGTTGGCAAGGCTCGACTGGTCGATGCCGATACCGACCGGAAGATAGGGCGACAGCCCGCCGAGACGCGTCATGCCATCCTTGTCGGTCGGTTGCTCGGCGAGTTTCAGCCCGGCCGTGATGATCGCATCCCTGGCGAGCGGCTCGCCGTGGTCGAGGCGGCCATTTTCGTTGAGATCCTCGAACACCCGCGCCTGGACGGTGCCGGTCGAGGCAAGCTTGTCGCGGGTTGGCCGCAAACCGCGGCCGTTGAATGGATCGAGCGCGAAATTGAGATTGATCCCGGCCGCAACCGACCCGTCGCTGGCGGCTTCCCCGGTGAGCGCAACCCCGACCGCGTTGAAGCGGCGGATATAGCTCAGGCGGCCGCGATAACGCTTGGCGTCGGCTTCGTAGGCGACGCCGGCCTCCCAGTCGGTTTTCTCCCCCGCCGACCAATAGGCCGAAACCTCGGCACGATCGAACTGGCGTTCGGGGCGCATTTGCCAATTGGCCGACCCGCGCACGCGCACCCGCCCGACCCGCGCCGAGGCCAGCAAGATGGTATCGACGCGCTCGCTCGAGACGCTGCCCGAGGCATCGAGCTTGCGCCGGAAAATGGTTTCGCTGTTGAGATTGAAGCGGCCGAACGAAGCCCCGAGCCTCGCCGCCGCATCGAGCTCACGCGATCCATCGACATTTGTGCGCTTGGCGAGATCGGCACTGACCGGGAACACGGCATGACCGACGACGATCGGAGCAGCAACGCTGAGGCGATGTTCGGACTTAAGTGCCTGGCCACGTTCGTTGGTCGCGGCGAAGCCGTTGGCGCGAAACGTGCCAGCGGTAACATTGACCGGGCCAAGCTTGGCAATGATTTGCGCCCGCGCCGCGAACCGCCCGTGGGTATCGACCGCAGCGGCGAATTCGGTCAGCGCCGGGCCGATACTGTAGCGCACCGACCCTTCGACGAAGGTCAGCCGTTCGTGCTGGATCTCGGCCGAGCGAACCAGCGCCGCGACCGACAGGCGCTTGGTGACGCCATAGCGCGCCTCGACCACCATTTCGGGTGCGTTGCTGCGCTTGAAGGTGGTCTGGTCAAGACTGTTCGACAGATTTGGCGGCGGCGGTTGGGCAAATTCCAGCACCGGCTTGTCGGGCTGCCGAATCCCGGCCCAATACCAAAGTTTGCCGGGCGGGACGTTCTGCTGCCCGACATTGAGGGTTTGCTCGCGGCGCTGGACCTGGCCTTGCGGACCATAGAGCACAATCTCGAACCGATTATCGCCATAGTGCAGGTCGACGTCGTTGAAATGGTAGCGCCCGTCGCCGCTGCTGCCATCGGAGAAGGCTATCAACCCGCCGTTGCGATAAAGTTCGGCGTCCCAGCCGTCGGGCAGATCCCCGGTAAAGGCGGTGCGATCGAACGAGGTCGGGGTGTTGATCGGCTGGTTGGAGATCATCGCGCCGCGCCCGCTTGCGCTCGTTGTGCCGCCGAAGGTGCTGCGCAGTCCCTCGATATCGCCGATCGCCACCTGCGTTGCGCGCAGCGGGCCGAGAATCTTGCCATCGGGATCGAACCGATAAAGCTTGGCGTAGACCGAATCGACCAGGCGGGTGCGACCGCTCGAGACGCGCACTTGATACGACATCGCCGCGATTTCGCCCGCCGCAGCGACGGCGATCGAGCGGTCGACCTTGACCCCGGTGCGGGCATCGTAGGTGGCGCCGGCGTTGACGACGAATTCGAGCGCCGGTGCGCGCCACAGGCGATAGGGCAATTTGACGCGCGGCAGGCCCTTGAGATCGACCGGGACGTTATATTTGAGCGAAGAGGCGCGCAGGCGACGCTCCGCGGCCAATTCGACCGGAAGCTTGAATTCACTCCCGACCAGCAACAGCGAATGGGCGGTCTCCGGATCAAGGGTGACGCCGAGCCAACGCGCGAGCGCGGTGGCACTGGCGCACCAACCCTCCGGCACCTCGCGAATATCGCCGTCTGCTAATGATTCGCGTTTGCTTTTGACCGTAACACTATCATCGCCAGTGTTGATGTCGATCGTCTGATCCTGCTTGAACGCCCAGCCGGTGGCGCGGCGGGCGGTGAGATCGATCTTCATCGGCACGTCCAGCGCCTGGAGGAAATCGCCGAGCACCAGGCAGGTACCGGTCGGGGTGGCGTAAGCGCGCACCCCCTCGCCGAGCCGCAGCTGGCGAAGCCGCACGTCGAGCATGAATTGCTCGTCGGGATCGGCGCGCCAGCCATTGCCCGCGGGCGCTGCGGTCATCGACGCGGTCGCGCCGGCGCCGAGCAGCGCCAGCGCCGCCGCAGCGTGACGCCACCAGCGGGCTGCACTGCCCATGTTTTGGCCCCGGTCCCCGACAGCCCCTAGCGCAGGACCGCCGTGGTTTCGGCCGACAGGATCGGGCCATTGTCGCTATTTTCGTAAAACTGGACCGTGACCGGGCCGGTCAGCGCCCCGGCATAATCCTTGGCGCGCGGGACGATGATCGTGCGGCCGTTGATTTCAGTATAGACGGCGACGCCCTTGGTCGCGGCAATCGGATCCTTGACCCCGGCCTTGAGCACCCGGATTTCGCCATAGACCGAGCGTTCGCCCTGACGCGAGAGCTGGATCGAAACGCCGTCCTCACCCGGCTTGCCGACCGGGTGGACGTCGGCAATCCCGGCCTTGGCGGTGAGATTGCCGAGGCGGACAATGACCGGAATGGTGACGCCGTAAATCGGGATCAGCTGGAACGCGAGGCCCGAGGCGGCCTTGGGGTCGGACACCGGCTTAGGGTCGGGGATTGCGCGGAACAGCAAATGCACCCGATATTCGCCATCGGCGAGGCCCGCCGGGGCGCGCGCCGAGATGCGGATCGCCTGCGGCTGGTTGGGCGGAAGCGTGACCTTTCGCGGGGCAAACACGACCATTTCCTGGGCGGCTTTCTCAAGCGCGTTGGCATCGGTCACCTCGACCAACTTGCCGTCCACGCTCATCCGGCGCAGCTCGGCCGAGATACGATAGGTGGCGGTACCTTCACCGACATTCTTGAGGATGATCTCGGTCCCGCGGCCACCATTCAAGATGACGCGGGTCGGCGCGACCAGCAGGTCGCCGATCCCGGCCGTGGCCGGAACCGCCGCAAGCCCGGTCGCGGCAATCGCAATAACGCAAAGGAAATGACGCATCGAAGTAACTCCCCATCGTGGCCGCCAGAGGGCAGCCGTCATGTGGAGGAACATTGGTCCATAATGGTTAGCATCTTCCTAACCATCTCCCGCAATATCGCTGAAAGGCGGCATTATCGGGGAATGGCCAGCAACGGCGGGACGCGTCGCCGCAACGAAAGCGCGTCACCGCAATGAAAAAGGGGCGGAAGCCTCGCGGCCCCGCCCCTCCAGTCTTCTGGTCGATCGGGCTTTATTGATAGTCGGCGGTCACCGTGAAGGTGCCCTGATAGGTGCCACCGGCGGTTGCCTCGGTGATCGTCAGCGACCCGCCGACATAAAAGTCGCGGCCTGGCGAACCCGAGTTGGGCAAGGTGATGGTGTAATTGCCGGTGCCGCTGTTGGCGGCGACGCTGTTCCTGGTGGTCAAAGCCAGCGTCGGCGGCGTGCCGGTCGCGCCCTGCAGCGTCAGCGTCACATTGGTCGGCACGTTGAGCGTGATGTTGGCATTGTTCGTGCCCTGGAGGTTGAACAAGGCCGACTTGACCGTGCCGGTGCAGGTGAAACCTGCAGCACAGAAAGTAGTCGTCTGTGCGGCCGCTGCGTCGACCGTGAACGTACCGCTAAATGTGGCCGTCGATGGCGTGACGATCGAGCCGAGGTCAATCGTCTGGCCACCGGTCATTACCAGCGGCTTGAGCACCTTGGCATTGACGGTGGCATTGGCGGAAGCGGCATGAGCCGCCGTTGGAAGAAATGCCATGGCGCTGAGGCCACAAGCGACGGTCAGGATCCTGGAACGATTCAGCATATTATCCCCACTCAACAAAAGGACCATTTCGGTCATAAGGTAAGTGTGTCGTTAACCCTGTCATCCTTTCAAAAGCGCTCAACAACATGGTTAGCGCGGCGTTAACCAGCGTAATGAAAAGGGGACGGGAAGTTTCCTCCCCGCCCCCGATACTGGTCCGATGAACCGGTTGGTTTAGAGATATTCAGCCGAGACGGTAAACGTCTGGGTGTAGGTTCCCGGCGGCACATCGCCACGAACCGACAGCGTCCCACCAACGGTGAACGTCGCCTGGTCGAGCGAAACGCCGGTGTTGAGGACATAGTTGGCATCGCCATCGCTGTCGCCGTCATTGCTGAGCTTCAGCGCCAGTGAAAGGTACGGATTGACGCCGCCGTCGAGATCGATCGCCGCGGTCGGGATCGACACCTGGACGCTTTCGTCAGCCGCACCGGTGACGACGAAGGTCGCCGCTTGCTTGGCCGCCGAGCAGGCCCATGCCGCGTCGCAACCGCCGAACACGCCAGCGGTCGAAACGTCGAATACGTAGATGCTGGCCGGGGCCACGGTGCTGCTTTTCACCAGCACGCCGAAATCGAGCAGGCCGCCGGTCGCGTCGATCGACAGCGGTTGCAGGATGCGGACCTTGGCGGTGCCATCGGCAGTTGCCGGATTGCCCGGAGCAGCCAACGCCGGAGTCGAGGCCAGCGCGAGGCCGGCAATCGTGGCGACAAGCGCCGTCTTGGTCAGAAACTTGATCATGTTGAAAATCCCCACTTTGTCCCGAATGAACCCGGCGTCGTGAACACTGAGGTTCGCTCTTCCGTACCGCTTCATTAACCTTGATCGCTTTCGGCTTTGCTCAGCTTCATGGTTAACAGCGTGTTGAGGATTAATCCGATGTGGAGAAATTGGCCCTGAGGCCGTCAGAGATAGTCGACGGTGATCGGAATATCGCCGCGATAGGCGCCTTCGACATTGCCCGAGACATTGATCTCCCCGCCGAACCGAAATTGCAGCTGGCCGTTCGAATCGAGGCGCGCTGCAGCTGGCAGGTCGCTGGTGAGGTTGGTCAGGCGGATCGCGCTGCCGGTAGCGCTGGTCAGTTCGATCGCGCCGGGAAAGCCGATCTTGACCAATCGTCCGGGCTCGCCGCGAACGATCACGCTGCCGACCAAAGCGCGGCCGCTGACCGATTCGATCGAACCGCTCGACGATCGCGACCCGTCGGGCGACAGCCGCGCCATGCCGGCCGAATTATCGCGCAGGATCAACTGGTCGAAATCAAGCCGCGCCTGAATGTCGAGCTTGATTGGGGTGGAATCGCTTTCCGGATCGAGCGTCGTGGTCGGTGCCTCACACAAGCGACACTGCGCCGACGCTTCGCCGGGCAATGCCACCGTGCCGACGAGCAAGGCGATTGGTGACAGCAAATGGAACCGCAGGGCCGACATGATGCCTTGATATTGGGCGAGGAATGAAAACATGGTTAAGACCCGCTTCACCAAATCACGCGCAGGAGACCTGGATGGCCCACGACCACAGCACCGCCGCCGACACCGATTGGCGCGCAAAATTGACCCCCGAACAATATCGCGTGCTTCGCCAGTCGGGCACCGAACCGGCATGGACCGGCGAATTGCTCGGCAACAAGGCCGATGGCGATTATGTATGCGCCGGATGCGGCGCGCCCTTGTTCCGCAGCGACGACAAGTATGACAGCGGCAGCGGCTGGCCGAGCTTCACCGCGCCAATGGGCGGCGATGCGGTTGCCGAAGAGAGCGATTCAACCCTCGGCATGGTCCGCACCGAAGTGAAATGCGCGAAGTGCGAAGGCCATCTGGGCCACGTCTTCCCCGACGGGCCCGGCCCCGAAGGCCTGCGTTACTGCATCAATTCGGCGTCGCTCGGCTTCAAGGCGGACGAAGCCGAGGGTGACGCGGCGGATGACGATCAAGCGGCGCAGGCCGACTGACTCTTGCCGCGCCCCCGGCTTCTTCCTATCGATCGTCGCTGAATGGCCCGATCTTCCTCGACTTCCGCCGGCTCGAAGCTGGCTGCCGTGTTCAAATATGGGTTGGCGGCGGCCGGGGTCGGCTTACTCGTGCTCATTTTTGCGGTGGCCGTGAAGGTGTTCTCGCTGCCCGATTATAACGAATTGGCGAAGCGCGACGACCTTGGCCAGATGGTCCGCGTTCGCGCCGCCGATGGCAGCATCCTGGTGACGATGGGGCCAAGCTTCGGCCAATGGCTGCCCTATGAGCAGATCCCGGCGACGATGCGCGCGGCGATGATCTCGGTCGAGGACAAGCGATTTCGCGGGCATCTGGGCGTCGACCCGATCGGCATGGCGCGATCGGTCAAGGTGCGGTTCGAGGCCGGACGCTGGAAGCAGGGCGGATCAACCATCACCCAGCAATTGGCGCGCAACATCTTCCTGACCAATAGCCGCACGTTTGGCCGCAAGGTCAGCGAAGGCGTGCTGGCGCTGGCGCTCGAGCGCAAGTTCAGCAAGGACCAGATCCTCGAGCTGTATCTCAACCGGGTTTATTTCGGCGGGGGCGCTTATGGCATCGATGCCGCCAGCCGGACCTTTTTCGGTCATGGTGCCGACCAATTGTCGCTGAGCGAGGCCGCGATCATCGCCGGGCTGGTCAAGGCGCCGTCAAACTACTCCCCCACCGCCGATGTCGACGCCGCACGCGGCCGCGCCGGGGTGGTGATCCAGTCGATGATCGACAACGGTTTCCTGACGGCGGCAGCGGCGGCCAGCGCCGGTGAAGCGCAAATCAAGGTCCAGCCCGCCGCCAAGCAGAATAGCGCGCGTTACTTCACCGACTGGGCCTTGCCCCAGCTCGACACGTTGATCGACGAGACCAAGGAGCCGATTGACGTTTACACGACGCTCGACCCGCGGATGCAGGTAGCCGGTGACCGGGCGATCAACGCCAATGTCCCGTCCGGCGCGCAAGGGGCGTTGGTGTCGATCGACCGCGATGGAGCGGTTCGGGCGATGATCGGCGGGCGCGACTATGTCAGCTCGATCTACAATCGCGCGACCCAGGCCCAACGCCAGCCGGGATCGTCGTTCAAGCTGTTCGTTTATCTGGCCGCGCTCGAGGCCGGGAAGAAGCCGACCGACGTGCTGGTCGACGAACCGTTCGAAGTCGACGGCTGGAAACCGCGCAACTCGACCCGCACCTTTGCCGGGCCGGTTACCCTGCGCGAGGCCTTTTCGCGATCAATCAACACCATCAGTGCCAAGATCGGGGCGGAACTGGGATTTGGCACGATCGCCGATATGGCCCACCGCTTCGGTGTCGGCAGCACCATCTCGACCTATCCGTCGATGGTCCTTGGGTCGAGCGAAGTGCGGCTGATCGACATGACCCGCGCGTTCGCATCGGTCAGCAATCGCGGGGTGTCGGTGATGCCCTATGCGATCGTCAAGGTGGTCTCCGCCGACGGGCGATTGCTGTACCAGCATGAACCGACCGAGGAACGCGTGCTGGTCGCACCGTGGGTCGCAGCCGGGATGACCGATTTACTGCAGTCGGCGGTGCTTAGCGGCACCGGGCGGGCAGCCCAAATCGGACGGCCAGTGGCGGGCAAGACCGGCACTACCACGTCGAACAAGGACGGCTGGTTCATCGGCTTCTCGAGCGGGCTGACGACCGGCGTGTGGATGGGGCGCGACAACGCCAAGCCGATCGCCGGATTGCAGGGCGGAACCGCCCCGGCGCGCGCCTTCGCCAGCTTCATGACGGTCGCGGTGGCCAACCGCCCGATCCAGAAATTCGAGATAGACGTGCCGTTGCCCGACTGGCAGCTGGAGCCCGACGAGGAAGTCTGGGGCATTCCGCCCGAAGAGGGTTTCGGCCCGGCGCTGGTCGACGAAAATGGCAATCCGATCGGCACCCCGGCGGGCGATTCGCAGGGCATCCCGGTACCGACCCAGCCGGGTGGGCCCGATCAGAGCGAACTCGACCGGATTTTCAACAGCCCGGCACCGCCGCGCGAGCAAAGGCCCCCACCGCCGCCGCGATCAGAACCCGCGCCCGACCCGCTTCAGCCGCGGCCCGACCAGCCGCAGGGCTGATCGCGCCGCCGCGACATCACCGTCGAACAGGCGCGCCTCGAGCGCCTTAAACTCGGCGCCGTGGTTCATGTGTACGCGGTGCGCCACTTCATGCGCGACGACCCAGCGGCGGACATGGGTCGGGGCCAGCACCAGCCTCCAATTGTAGCGGATTGCCCCCGACGAAGAGCAGCTGCCCCAGCGCGACGAGGCATCGCCGATGCTGACCGAGCGGATGGTTACCCCGGCCCGCTCCGCCGTCTCGGCCGTATCGGCGGACAGCAAATCACGAGCGCGGCGGCGAAGGTAAGTTTCGATGCGCCGGGCAAAGCCTTCCCGTGGGCCGCCGCTGCTGAGCGAGCTGTCTTCCAGCCGCACGGCGCGGGGCAATGCCGCATCCCAGACGAGCAATGTTTCGACCCCTTCGAGCGGGATGCGTTCGCCCGGTTCGAACGGGTTTCCCGACGGCAACTTGGCCAGCTCGGCCTCGACCCAGACGCGTTGGCCGAGCGCCCAGTCGAGCGCCGCCTTGCGGCTCGATCGCGGCGGGCAGGTAAGCAATAACTGGCGCTTGTCGGGATCGAGCCTCAGGCGGAGGCGGCGGGCGCGGGGATGCGCACGGATCGCGATCGGCCACGGCAAGCCGGGATGGTCGAGCGCCGCGTCAGAGCGGGCGGTCGACAAGGTGCCATTCCAGTTCACCGGCATTGACTTCGCTGACCGTCCAGCCGCGGGTCGACTGGCCGGCATCGTGCACCGTCTCCCGGCTGCCCGAGATGAGGTAATGCCAATCCTTCAATGGCTCGTCGGCCGCGCGAAGGCGATAGGCGCAGGTCGAGGGTAGCCAGCCGAGATTGTCGATCCGCCCGCGCTCGAGCTGGACGCAATCATCGACCAGTTTCTTGCGGCGCTTGTAATCGGTGCATTGGCCGTTGTGGCTGTCGAGCAATTTGCAGGCGACGTTGGTCAGATAATAGTCACCAGTATCGCCATCTTCGAGCTTGTGGAGGCAGCAGCGGCCGCAGCCATCGCACAGCGCTTCCCACTCCCCCCGGTCGAGGCTGGCCAGGGGTTGTTCCCAAAAAGGTTTTCGTCCGTTCATCGGCGGTGTAGCCATGCGCGGGCATAGAGCGTGGATCAAGGGCAATCGCGGACATGAACATGAACAGACGGACCATTGGCACGATGATGATCGCCGCATCGCTGGCGGTGTCGCCGGCAGCAGCGCAATTGAATGCGTCGCCCGGCGAATCTTTCCTGACCGCGCTTCGCGAGGGCAATGGGACCAAGGCCTATAATCTGGCTGATGCCAACGCCACCGTGGTCAATTATCGGGGCCTCGACGGATCAGCAGCGCTGCACATCGTCATTCGGACCCGCAATTCAAACTGGATCGGCTTTCTGTTGTCAAACGCGGCCGACCCCGATGTTGCCGACAAGAATGGCGATACACCACTGATCCTGGCGGCGCGAACCGGTTATGGCGAAGCCGTTGCCCGCTTGCTGTTGGCCGGCGCACTGGTCGACAAGACCAATCGGCTCGGCGAGACTGCGCTGATCGTCGCCGTCCAGCAGCGCCAGCCGGCGATCGTCAGCACCCTGCTCAAGCTTGGCGCCAATCCCGACAAGACCGACCATGCGGCGGGCTATAGCGCGCGCGATTATGCCAAGCGCGACACTCGGTCGCGCGAATTGCTCAAGCTGATCGAAACGGTCAAATCGCAAAAAACCAAGATCGCACCGCTCGCGCCAGCGCGCTAGGCTGGCCAGATCTAGAAGCCCAACCCCAACGTCGGATCGATCTGGGCCGACAGCCGGCGCGCGGCGCGGCGGGCGAAGTTGAGCCATTCGGCCTTGCGCCGCGCCGGCGACAGCGGGCGAAGCAATGCCTCCCGCCGGATCGCTGCATCGTAACGATCGGCCACCAGCAGGCCGGCCTCTTGTGGCAGGAAGTGCGCGTCATCGAGCAGGGCGCACAGCGACTGCGGCACGGCCCAGTAGAAACGGTCGCAATATTCGAGATAATCGCGCCACTTTCCGTCACCGAGCAAATCGGAGCGGCTGACCTTGATCTCGACGATCGTCAGATGGCCCTTGGGATCGATTGCCACCAGATCGGCGCGGCGGCCATTGGGCAGCGGCACTTCGCACATCGCGAACCAATCCTGGCGGCAGAATAATCGAGTGACGCCGCGCGCAACCTCCGCCGCGATCGGCGGCTGGTCGGCGAAACAGTCGGGAATCGGGGCCGCGCTGCTCATCGCCGGCGACTAGAACGATTCAAGAACGATGGGAAGCGCCGCGGCGCCGCCGACTAGCGGTAGAAGATGTGGTTGCCGACACTTCCGACCCGCGCCAGCCGCCAGCCCGGGGAGACTCGCTTGGCGTGGAAGAAAAGCGCATTCGGCACCGACGATGAATGCAGCTTGCCATCGACGATCTTGGCCACGGCGACCGCATTTTCCCACTGACGGCTTGAACGCGCCGGGGCCGGATAGCTGCCGCCGCGAACAAAGCTGAACTGGCTGCGCTGGAACAATACGCCGCAATAGGTCGAGGCAAACCGGCCCGACTTTGCGCGATTGGCGATCACCTGACCCACGGCCAGCTGACCAGCGAGCGGCTCGCTTTTCGATTCGTAATAGATGCCGACAGCGAGGCATTCGAGTTCGCGGCTGCCCGGATTGGTCCCGCGAAGAGCGGCAACCTTGCTCGACAAATCGCCGGTCGGACGCGGCGTTTCCACGATTGGCTGATCGGTCAGCTCGTCTGATTCCATCGTCGGGGCAAGCGGATCGAGCTCGACCGTCGTTGCCGGAAGCTGGATGCTGGCCGGGATCGGCTGAATGACGGTGGGGGTGGGAAGGACGTTTGACGCAACCGAAATCAACGGTTCGGGAGTCGCATAAGCTTGGGCAGGGGCGACCGACATTGTGGTCAAGCCAGCAAGCACCAGGGCTGCAGATTGAAGTCGAAAAATCATCTAATCTTTATCAAGTGCGGCGAGCCGTCCGTGGTGCCTGGGCTCTCGATGAGCCTCGCTTTGCGCCTTGGATGGTTCCCCGTCTGCGTGGCAGCTGCCGGCCGATTTGCCGTACGAAACTGCCCCCCGCTCTGGTCTTGAAACCGGCTTTCGACCAGCCGAGTTAAGCAATCAAGACGAGGCGGTCGTTTCAGCGATGAATCGTTCCGCATCCGGGATGTTCAGTTCAATTAACCAGAAATCCGGGTCGAACCGAGCACGATTGTCGATCGATTCGTGGAACTTATCGCGATCCAGCGCTTCACCGCGCGCCGCGATGGTCCAACGATAGTTAAAGTCCGCCGCCATCTGCCGCTCGATCATCGCCAGCGGGATGCCACGCTCCAGCACCAGCAGAAGGATTGCGCCACTATCCGGGTCACCACGCCTGAGCACGGTCGCGAATCCGCCATTGCTTTGCGCCTGGCGGATGAACGCGGTCGCCTCCAGTTTGGCGGGAAGACGGTCGCTCAACGCGCGCTGTAACCGTCGAGGCCGGACAGCGCGATGTGCGAGCGCAGGAAGGTGCCGGTCCCGCGAGCACATTCCTCGCCGTCTGAATCGATGATCCGCGCCTCGGCGACGAACACCCGGCGCTTGCCACTGATCCACTTGCCCTCGGCGACCATCGCCCCCTCGCGCATCGGCCTGGTGAAATGAAGGTTGAAGGCGGTGGTCAGCAGGAAGCGATCGCTGACCAGGCTGTTGGAGGCATAAAAGGCCGCATCGTCGAGCATCTTGAAATATAATGTTCCATGCGCGGCACCGGCGGCATGGAAGGCGCTTTTGTCGACCGTGAAGTGAATTCGCGATTCGCCGGCCTTGGCTAGTTCGAGGCGCGATTCGAACAAGCGATTGATCGGCGCCGAATCATACAATGTCTCGAGGCTTCGCCAATGCGCCTGCGCGCCCGAGCCGGAACCTGCCTCAGGCGGCATCGCGCTCTTCGGACGCCATCAACACTGCCGCCAGCGCATCGCGGCTGCGCGCGCCGCGCATTTTCTCGAGCGTTGGACCGCCGCGGATCGTGCGGCTGACCGCAGCCAGCGCCTTAAGATGCAACGCCCCGGCATCGGGCGGTGAGAGCAGCAAGAAGACGAGATCGACCGGCGCGCCATCGATCGCCTTGTAATCGAGCGGATCGGCCAGCCGGACGAGCATCGCGTAAATCGATGTCAGACCATCGATCTTACCGTGCGGAATCGCGACCCCGTTGCCGAACCCGGTCGACCCGAGCCGTTCGCGTTCGAGCACCGAATCGACGATCGCCGCCGGGTCGAGGCCGAGATGCGCCCCGGCGGTCTGGCCAAGCATGGTCAGCAATTGCCGCTTGCTGCTGACCCCAAGGCCAACGCGGATCGATTCGAAATCCAGAAATTCAGTTAGCCGCATTGGACAGCTTTCGCTCATGGGATGGGCGGGATACGCGCCGCCATCCCGTTACAGGTCAGTCAGGCGATTGTCATTGCGCTTGCGGTTCGACCCAGCCGATGGTGCCGTCATCTCGTCGATAGACCATGTTGAAGGCGCCGCTGGCGAGGTTGCGAAACATCAACGCATTGGTGTTGCGAAGATCGAGCATCATCACGGCGTCGGACACCGTCGCCTCGGGAATGTCGACCTTGGTTTCGGCGATGATCGGCGGGCTCGCGGGCGGCTCGGCGGCGGCGGCGGGCGATTCGAAAATGGTGTAGCCAGCATCCTCGACCAACGCCGCCTCGGCGCCATTGCCCTTGCGATTGCGAAGCCGACTTACGTAGCGCGCCAACTGGCGTTCGATCTTGTCGGCCGCGCCTTCAAAGGCGACATGCGCATCATTCGCCCGGCCCGATGCCTTGAGCACCACGCCATGCGTTACCGGCGCGACAATATCGCAGGTAAAGGCTTCATGCGGCCCGCGCCCGAACGTCACGCTGGCAGCTGCGGCGCGATCGAAATAGCGACTGGTGATCGCCGACATGCGATCATTGGCATGCGCCTGAAGCGCTTCCCCGGTTTTGACCTGATGGCCAGCGACCCGAACGTTCACGGATGTTCCTTTCACTTCACACGCTGACGGCACATCGCCTAGATTGGAGCCGACACGCGCTCCCACAAGGGATTGACCAGCCCGGCAACAAAGCGCCGGTGCGCTTCGCGTTCCGTAGCGGATGCGAAATGCGGGCGCGCCGGGCGAAAAAGGCGGTCGGGCGCGGTTGACGTGGCCGCGTGATCGGATTGGCCAGGATCATCCGCCAACGTCAACCCGATCTGCCGACCGCCGGTCAGTTCGACATAGACTTGGGCAAGCAATTGCGCGTCGAGCAAGGCACCATGCTTGACCCGGTGACTGCGGTCGACCCCGAAGCGGGTGCACAAAGCGTCGAGGCTATGCTTGGCACCGGGATGGCGCGAACGCGCGAGCACGAGGGTGCAGATCATCCGGCTGAGACAAACCGGATCGCGGCTGCACTGCTTCAGCTCATGATTGAGAAAGCCGAAATCGAACGTGGCATTATGCGCGATCAGCGGCGCATCGCCGATGAACTCGAGCAATGCTTCGACCGTCTCCGCGAACGCGGGCTTGTCGGAGAGGAAATTGTCACCCAGCCCGTGGATCGCTTCGGCTTCGCTCGGCATCGGGCGCTGAGGATTGAAATAAGCATGATAGAAGCGTCCGGTCTCGACCCGATTGATCATTTCGACGCAACCGATCTCGACCAGTCGGTCGCCACCCGCCGGGCTCAGGCCGGTGGTCTCGGTGTCGAATATGATTTCGCGCATGCCGCTTTATCGGCCAGTGGCGAGGCCGAGGCAAGCGAGGATCTTGTCCAGCTGGGTGCGGGTTTGCTTGAGGCTGCCGCCGGTGTCGATGACGAAGTCGGCGCGTTCGCGCTTGATCGCATCAGCGGTCTGGCGACGGAGGATCTGGTCGAACTTGGCCGGCGTCATCCCGGCACGCGTAAGAACGCGGGCGCGCTGCACGGCGGGCGGGGCAGAGACGACAATCACTTTGTCGAATGCAGCCTGGCCATTGGTTTCGAACAATAAGGGAATGTCGAACAGCAAGGCCGGGGCGGCGCGATGATCCTCGATGAAACGCGCGCGCCGATCGACGACGGCGGGGTGGACGATCATCTCCAGCGCGGCGAGCTGATCCCGATCACCGAGCACGCGCGCCGACAGCAGGTCGCGATCAACCGCGCCGCCAATCGTGGTGCCAGGGAAACGGGCCTCGATCGCTTCGACCAGGCTGCCGCCAAAGCCTTGCATCGCGCGCACTTCGGCGTCGGCGTCGAAGACAGGAATAGCCGCCTCGGCAGCCATTGCGGCAACGGTCGACTTGCCCATGCCGATCGAGCCAGTGAGTGCGATCTTGATCATGCGCGCAGCATCGCAAACAATAACGCATCGCGGTCACGCGGCGGTTTCTGCCCGAACAGCAATTCAAAGCTGCCAGCGGCTTGTTCGACCAGTACGCAGAGGCCGTCGATCGTCGTGAGGCCGCGCGCCGCAGCGGCACTCAGCAATGGCGTTGGCAAGGGCGCGCTGACCAAATCGAGTACCCAGCCATCGGCGGGCATGGTCGATAGGTCGATATGGATCGGTGCGATCCCTGCCATGCCAAGCGGTGTGGCATTGATCAGCCCCCTGCTGTCAATCGGTGAATTGAACGGTCGCGGTCCTTCGCCAAGGCCAAACTCGACGCATAAAGACGTCGCTTCGGCCATGTCGCGCGCCTGCAGCCGCACCCCGACCGACCCGAGCAACTTGAGCGCGAGCAATATTGCGCGCGCGGCCCCGCCATTGCCAAGGACGATGACACTGTCGAGGGCGAGCGGCGCAAGCAGGTTCCGCACCGCACCGACGTCGGTGTTCGCCGCCACCAATTTGCCATCTCGCAGGGTTAGCAAATTGGCCGCCCCGGTGGCCGTGGCGCGATCGGTCGGATCGTCGGCAGCGAATAACGCGTCGAGCTTCAATGGCATGGTGACATTGCAGCCACGCCAGGCCGGATCTGCTCGGCGGTTGGCAAGATAGGCTTTGAAGTCGGCACGGGTGACGCGGGTGGCGCGATAGTCGGCTTTGATTTCCAATACATCGAGCCAGAAACGATGAATCGCTGGCGATTTCGACTGCACGATCGGGTCGCCGATCACCTCGGCATAAGGGACAGCTGACGTCATGCCGCCACCAGTCCCCGGTCGCGCAACGCGCCGAGCAAGGGCAGCAATGGCATGCCCAGGATTGTGAAATAATCGCCCTCGACCCGGCTGAACAAGGTCACGCCACGGCCTTCCAACCGAAACACCCCGACGCAATATGACACCGCCGGCCACTCTGCCTCGAGGTAGGTGTGGATGAAATCGTCCGACAACAAGCGGATGTGCAGCGTTGCTTGCGCCGCTTGCGACCAATCAACCCTGCCATCTTTCGCCAACGCGGCCGCGCTGGTCAGCCGCATTTTCTTGCCCGAAAAGAAACGCAGATGGGCGACAGCGTCATCGCGGCCGGTCGGCTTGTCGAACCGCCGGCCATCGACACTCACCAGCGAATCGCCGCCGATCACCCAGTTTTGCAAGGAGCGGCGACTGGTTTCGATCGCTTTCGCTTCCGCCAGCGCGAGCGCAAGCGCGGGATCGTCACCGCCATGCACCGCCTTGACCGCCGTTTCGTCGATGTCCGCAGGATCGACCGTCACTGCGACCCCGGCGGCACCGAGCATCGCCAGCCGAATCGAACTTCCCGATGCAAGGATCAACGTCATGATAATTGGGTAACCCTGTGGATAAATCGGTTAGTCGCGTAGCGGCTGAAGTGGGGATGGTCCAACCCCCGTCGCTATCCCGTTTTGCCCGAAAAGGACTCACAATCGGCCCACAAGTGCCTCGCTGGAGCGACACATCTGTGAATCATGGGAATGGTTGATTGCGACTCGGCGGAACTGCGCGATTCGCAGGCATTGCCCATCTGTTGGCAAATGCTGGACGGTCGCTTAAGCCCCGTTGCCAAGCGACCTACTAACAACTCCAATCTTAGATTCTATTATATAATATATAAGGAGAAAGAGGGTGACGCCCTCGCTCGAACCCATGACAGATTTTGTCGACAAGCCATTGCTCGCCGTGCTCCGCGGAGAACGACGCGATCCCGCTCCGATGTGGCTGATGCGCCAGGCCGGGCGATATTTGCCCGAGTATCGCGCCTTGCGGGCCGAAAAGGGCGGTTTCCTCGACTTGGTCTATGATCCGCCGTCGGCTGCCGAAGTGACGATCCAGCCGTTGCGGCGATTCCCGCTCGACGGCGCGATCCTGTTCTCGGACATTTTGATCATCCCTTATGCGATGGGGCAGGATTTGTGGTTCGAGACTGGCGAAGGTCCGCGCCTTGCGCCCAAGATGACCGAGGCGCGGATCGAAGATTTGAAACCGCAGCTCGATCGGCTCGATCCCATTTACGAGACGGTGCGGCTGGTGAAGGCGCAATTGTCGCCTGAAACGACGTTCCTGGGATTCGCCGGCAGCCCGTGGACCGTCGCAACCTACATGATCGCGGGGCAAGGCAGCCGCGAGCAGGCCGAAGCGCGGCGTCTGGCCTATGCTGATCCCGCCAAGATGGACATGATCCTCGACATGATCGCCAGCATGACGGTCGATTATTTGTCGGGTCAGATCGAGGCCGGGGTAGAAGCGGTGCAATTGTTCGATAGCTGGGCGGGAAGCCTTGCGCCGGCCCAGTTCGAACGGTTCGTGATTGCCCGCAACGCGTGGATCGTCAGCGAATTGAAGAAGCGCCATCCAACCGTCCCGATCATTGGCTTCCCCAAGGGCGCGGGCGGCAAGATTGGCGCTTATGTGCGCGAAACCGGGGTCGATGCGGTCGGGATCGACGAGACGGTCGATCCGGTCTGGGCCCATCGCGAGCTTCCCGCCGGGCTTCCCGTGCAGGGCAATCTCGACCCGCTGGTGCTGATCGCCGGGGGCGAGCCGATGCGCGAGGCCGCCCATCGCCTGCTTGACGCGCTCAGCGACCGGCCGCACATCTTCAATCTTGGCCATGGTATTTCGCAGGACACCCCGATCGAGCAAGTCGAACAACTGGTCGAGCTGGTCAGGAGCCGCGACAGATGAGTGACGCCGCCGGTTTCCTCGGGGCGGCCTATTTGTGGGTCAAGGCCGCGCATGTCACCTTCGTCATCTTCTGGATGGCCGGGCTGTTCCTGTTGCCTCGATTCTACGTCTATCATCATGCCACCACGCCGGGATCGGCCGAGGATCGCGCCTGGATCGAGCGCGAGGACCGGACGCGGACAATCATCCTGATGCCGGCGATGTTGATTGTATGGGCGCTTGGGCTGCTGCTGGCGGCCCATCTCGATGTGTTCCGCGCACCATGGTTCATTGCCAAGTTCGCGATCGTGGCCGCGCTGACCGGCTATCAGGGGTGGATTTCGGCTTATGGCAAGAAGCTCGCCAAGGGCATGCGCCCGCTCGAGAATCGGACGTTGCGGATCATGAACGAGATTCCGGGGGTCGCCGCAGCATTGATTGTGGTGCTGGTTATCGTCCGCCCGTTCTAGATGGGGCAAGCGCCGCTCATTACGGGCGCATTGGCGATCCTGTGGCTGGCCTGTTTCTATCTACTCGGGCTTGGACTGTTGATCCTGATCAACCGTGAACGCGCCCATCGCTTCCTTGCTGCCTTCGCTCAGACGACCCGCGCCAACTGGATCGAGTCCCTGCTGCGGATGGTGGTCGGAATAGCTTTAGTAATTGCTGCGCCGGTCCTCGATCATTCGGCCCTTGCGCGCTTGTTTGGCACTTTCCTGGCGGGCACTGCTTTGCTGTTCGTCCTGCTTCCCGGTCTCCATCAACGCTTTGCTGCTCCGGCTGTCGCGTGGGCGGCGCCATTCCTGCCCGTGCTGGGCGTTGCGTCTATCGCAATGGCGCTTATGCTAGGCCTTTACCTCGCCTGATCGCCGAAGTGCTCTATCTTGAAGACGAACCGCGTCCTTCCCCATATTGACTAAATCAGGGGCCACACCTAGTGCCGCCGCATAGCGCGCGCTGGCCGGTTCCTCCCCTTTGCCGGTGTGCCAACTCCTTCGCGGCGTCCTGCCGCTGGCGTACCACTTCCAACTGTCGCGTAACCATCGTCGCGTAGCCCAACCGAAAAGCACCATCATGCATCTCAAGGATCTCAAGAAAAACACCCCCGCCGAACTGGTCGCGATGGCCGAGGAAATGGGCATTGAGGGCGCGTCGACCCTGCGCAAGCAGGATTTGATGTTCTCGATTCTCAAGGTGCGCGCCGAGGCCGGGGCCGAGATCATGGGCATGGGCACGATCGAGGTGTTGAATGACGGCTTCGGCTTCCTGCGCAGCCCAGAGGCCAATTATCTGGCCGGCCCGGATGATATTTACGTGGTCCCCAACCTTGTCCGCAAGTTTGGGCTCCGCACTGGCGATACGGTCGAAGGCGAAATCCGCGGCCCCAAGGATGGTGAGCGTTATTTCGCGCTGACCCGCGTCACCCAGATCAACTTCGACGATCCCGATGCTGTTCGCCATCGGGTCAATTTCGACAATCTGACCCCGCTTTATCCCGACAAGAAGCTCACCCTCGACAGCGCCGATCCGACCCAGAAGGACAAGAGCGCTCGGGTGATCGACATCGTCTCGCCGCAGGGCAAGGGCCAGCGCGCATTGATCGTCGCGCCGCCGCGCACCGGCAAGACCGTGCTGCTGCAGAATATCGCCAAAGCGATCACCGACAATCATCCCGAAGTGTTCCTGATCGTGCTGCTGATCGACGAGCGGCCCGAGGAAGTCACCGACATGCAACGCTCGGTCAACGGCGAGGTCATCAGCTCGACCTTCGACGAGCCGGCATCGCGCCACGTCCAGGTCGCTGAAATGGTGATCGAGAAGGCCAAAAGGCTGGTCGAGCATAAGAAGGATGTCGTCATCCTGCTCGATTCGATCACCCGTCTTGGCCGCGCTTACAACACCGTTGTCCCGAGCTCGGGCAAGGTGCTGACCGGCGGCGTCGATGCCAATGCATTGCAGCGTCCCAAGCGCTTCTTCGGGGCCGCGCGCAATATCGAGGAAGGCGGATCGCTGTCGATCATCGCTACCGCGCTGATCGATACCGGATCGAAGATGGACGAAGTCATCTTCGAAGAGTTCAAGGGCACTGGCAACTCGGAAATCGTGCTCGACCGAAAGGTCAGCGACAAGCGCATCTTCCCATCGCTTGACGTCGGCAAGTCGGGCACCCGCAAGGAAGAATTGCTGGTCGATCCTGCGACCCTCAGCAAGATGTGGGTGCTGCGCCGCATTCTGATGCAGATGGGCACGATCGACGCGATGCAGTTCCTGCTCGACAAGATGAAGGACGCCAAGTCCAACGAGGACTTTTTCGCCAGCATGAACCAATAAACAGAATCGATCGTTTCGACCGTCGAACCTGATCTGGGATTATGATGATTGACCTGATGATGGCTGCTTCGGCAGCGACCAGCGCCGGCCTTGGTGGCCCGGCACAAATGTGGGCGGCGATCGTCCATGATTTCGCTAACATCACCGAGCCGGCCGCCTTTGCCGCCTTCATGCAGGTGTTGATGATCGACCTGGTGCTGGCGGGCGATAATGCTATCGTGGTTGGGGCGCTCGCCGCGGGCCTCCCGGCCGAGCAGCGCAAGAAGGTCATCCTGATCGGGGTCATCGCCGCGCTCGTGCTGCGGGTCTTTTTTGCGTTGATCGTAACTCAATTGCTTCAGGTCGTTGGCCTGATCCTAGCTGGCGGCGTGTTGCTGCTGTGGGTGGCGTGGAAGATGTGGCGCGAACTCAAGCATGACGGCGAAAGCGCCGGATCGCCCGAGATCGAGGGCGACGAGCATAGTGGCATTCCCTCCGCCAAGAGCTTTGCCGGGGCCGCTTGGGCGGTCGCCGTAGCCGACGTCAGCATGAGCCTCGACAACGTGCTCGCGGTGGCGGGTGCGGCGCGCGATCATCCCGGCATCATGATCGTCGGCCTGATCGTCGCGGTCGCCCTAATGGGCCTCGCCGCCAATGTGATCGCCAAATATATCGAGCGCTACCGCTGGATCGCTTATGTCGGCCTCGTGGTGATCCTCTACGTCGCTGGCAAGATGATGTGGGAGGGGTGGCAAGATGTCGCCCCGGCGCTCGGCTTCGTCGCGTAGGCGGTGAGCCGGACGGAGGGCCTGACCGACACGATCTTCGCATTGTCGAGCGGTCGGCCGCCGTGCGCGGTGGCGGTGATCAGGAGCAGCGGGCCGGATGCTTTTGCGGCGGCCGAGGTGTTGTGCGGGCCACTGCCGGTGGCGCGGCGAGTCGTACTGCGAGCATCATATGATGGGGATGAGCTGATCGACCAATGCCTGGTGTTGCGGTTCGACGGGCCAGCGTCGGCGACGGGTGAGAATGTCGTTGAATATCAATGCCATGGGGGTCAGGCAGTGGTCGACGCGATGCTCGCCGCGCTTGGCAGATTGCCCAGGATGCGCGCTGCGGAGCCGGGCGAATTCACGCGCCGCGCATTTGCCAACGGGCGGATCGACCTGACCGAAGCGGAAGGGCTCGCCGACCTGCTCGAAGCCGAGACCGAATCGCAACGGCGCGCGGCAATGCGCAATGCCGACGGCGGGCTCCGGCGGCAGGTCGAGGCGTGGCGCGAGGCGGTGGTGATACTGTCGGCGCGGGCCGAGGCGGCGATCGATTATGTCGGCGACGAGGAGGAGACAGCGGCGGATGAGCGCAGGCTGGCGGGGGAAGCGCTGGCGCTGGCCGACGAGCTTGCCGCGTGGCTTGCCCGACCGCGAACCGAGGCGCTGAAGGACGGTGTGCGAGTCGTCGCGGCCGGACCACCGAATGTCGGAAAATCAAGCATTATCAATGCCTTGACAGGTGTTGATCGGGCAATTGTGACGTCAGTTGCGGGGACCACGCGTGACGTCATTGAAGTGCCGCTGGCGATTGGCGGGATCCCGTTCGTGCTGGTCGATACGGCTGGGCTTCGACCCAGTGACGATGAAGTCGAGCAGATCGGGGTCAGGCGGGCGGCGGCAGAGGCAGAACGCGCGGATATCCTGTTGTGGCTAGGCGAGCCTGCAGATGCGCCCGATCACGGCCGAATGATCCCGGTCCACGCCCGCGCCGATTTGCCCGAGCGCGGCGCGGCACCGATAGGGTCGATCGCAGTTTCCTCGACATTGGGAACGGGACTTTCGCACTTGGTTGACCGGCTGATGATTGAAGCCCGAGCGATCATTCCTGCCGAAGGTGACCTATCGCTCAATCGGCGCCAGGCCGACTGTCTGGCCGTGGCTGAATCGGCGCTGGGCGATGCGGCGAGCGGCCAGATCGAAATTGTTGCAGACGCGCTTCGCCGGGCGCGCGAAGCCTTTGATCGGATGACGGGACGATCGGGGGTGGAGGATATGCTCGACGCGCTGTTCGGGCGATTCTGCCTCGGCAAGTGATGTTCCACGTGAAACATCTGCAATTCCCGTCGGATATCGTCTAAGGCGACTGTCATGTTCGACATATTGGTCATTGGCGCGGGTCACGCGGGGTGCGAAGCCGCCGCCGCGGCGGCACGTCGTGGCGCGCGCGTCGGGCTGATCACCTTCCGCGCAGAGGACATTGGCCAGATGAGCTGCAACCCGTCGATCGGCGGCGTCGGCAAGGGCCATCTTGTGCGCGAACTCGACGTGTTCGACGGCCTGATGGCGCGCGCGGCGGACCAGGCCGCGATCCATCGGCGGATGCTCAACCGCAGCAAGGGAAGCGCGGTGCATGGACCGCGTGTCCAAGCCGACCGGGCGCTGTACCAGGCCGCGATGCAGGCGGCGATGCGGGCGACCGGGTTAACGATTATCGTCGGCGAAGCGGAGGAAGTGCTGATCGGCGGTGGTCGTGTGTCCGGACTGCGGCTTTCGGGCGGTCAAGAGATTAAGGCCAGTGCGATTGTGATCGCGACCGGCACCTTCCTCGACGCGAAACTGTTTTGCGGGATGCAGCAGGTCGCTGGCGGGCGCCGCGATGAACGAGCGGCAGTCCCGCTTGCGCATCAGCTACGCGAATGGGGCGTTGCACAGGGTCGACTCAAGACCGGGACACCGCCGCGCCTAGATGGGCGGACGATCGACTGGGCCAGGCTTGCACCGCAGCCGAGTGACGTCGAAGCATGGTCGATGTCGGCATTGCCGTTGCACGACGGGCCGCCGCAGCTGGCTTGCGCGATCACCCGCACCAACGCCGCAACCCACGAGCTGATCGCAGCGAACTTTGACCGGTCGCCATTGTTCGCCGGGGCGATCGAGGGGCGGGGGCCGCGTTACTGTCCGTCGATCGAGGACAAGATCCGTCGGTTCGGCGACCGTGACGGTCACCAGATTTTCCTCGAGCCCGAGGGGCTGACTAGCGCATTGGTCTATCCAAACGGGATCAGCACTTCGCTTCCTGCGGATGTTCAGCAGCGCTTCGTCAACAGTATTGACGGGCTTGAGCGGGCGCGGATCATAAGGCCGGGCTATGCGGTCGACTATGAATATGCCGATGCGCGCAAATTGGGAACGACGCTGGAACATTCATCCGTACCTGGCTTGTTCCTTTCCGGGCAGATTAACGGCACCACCGGTTATGAGGAGGCGGCGTCGCAAGGGCTCGCGGCGGGCCTCAATGCTGCAGCATCCGCGCTTGGGATTGCGCCACATCGCTTCGACCGGCGATCGTCGTACATCGGGGTGATGATCGACGATCTGACCTTGCAGGGCGTCACCGAACCCTATCGAATGATGACCGCGCGGGCCGAATATCGGCTGTCTCTTCGCGCCGACAATGCAACCACGCGGCTTGGTGGTGAGGCGTTGGCGATGGGCATCTCGACCGAGCGTCAGCGCCAGATCGAGGCGCATCTTGTTGACCGGGCAGGACCAGACTGGGCGGCTACTGCGGAAGGCCAAGCGGATGAAATGTACGCGCCTTATGTCGAGCGACAGGATCGCGAATGGGCAGCGTTGCATCGCGACCGGACGATTCGGATTCCGGCGGCGCTCGACTTTGCGACCGTAGCGGGCCTGTCGAACGAGTCCGTCGAGCGATTGAGCGCGGCGCGCCCCGAGACGATCGACCAGGCGTCGCGAATCGCGGGGATTACGCCGGCTGCGCTCGCTGTGTTGCACTTTGCTTCGGTGCGCCGCGCGGCATGAGTGATGTCGTCGCCGAACTACTGGGTAGAGATGTTTCACGTGAAACATTGGCGATGCTCGAGCGGTTCGCTGATTTCCTGATCGCCGAGAATCAGGTGCAGAATCTGATTTCCAAATCGACCGAAGCCGATTTGTGGGCGCGGCATTTCGCCGATGCGGCGCAATTGATCGGTTACGCACCCGAAGACGCATCGTGGATTGACGTCGGATCGGGGGCGGGGTTGCCGGGACTGATTATCGCGATAATCACCGGCGCGCCGGTGACGCTAGTCGAGCCGCGGCGGTTGCGGGCGGACTTTCTGAAACGGGCATCGGCCGAGCTGGGACTCGACAATGTCACAGTGCTTCAGGCGAAGGGTGAAGCGGTGCCGCGCGCCCGCTACGGCGTTATTACGGCGCGCGCGGTCGCCTCGGTCGATCGGCTGTTCGCGATGACGGCGCATTTGTCACATGGTGGGACAATCTGGGTCTTGCCCAAAGGGCGAAGCGCGAAATGGGAACTGGATGAAGCCCGCAAGTCATGGCAGGGTGCGTTCAGGCTCGAACCGAGCCGGACTGATCCAGACGCGCGGATACTCATCGCTTCGGGGGTGCGACGAGTGAGCAGGGCGAGGGGAAAGTAATGATCAGAATCGTCGTCGCCAATCAAAAGGGCGGAGTGGGCAAGACCACCACCGCGATCAACCTGGCCACCGCGCTCGCAGCGATCGGCTGGAATGTGCTGCTGGTCGATCTCGATCCGCAGGGCAATGCCTCGACCGGGCTCGGCGTCGGACATGAGGCGCGCAAGACGTCGAGCTATGACGTGCTGATCGGGCGCTCCTCGGTGGTTGATGCAGCCGTGACGACGCGGGTGCCGCGGCTCGACCTGGTTCCTGCGACGGTTGATCTGTCGGGGGCGGAGATCGAGCTAGTCGACATGGACCAGCGCACGCATAGACTGACCAATGCGCTCGACGCCGCGCCCGCTGGGCGGTGGGACGTGTGCCTGATCGATTGCCCGCCGTCGCTCGGGCTGCTGACCTTGAACGCCATGGTCGCAGCGCAGCAGTTGCTGGTGCCGCTGCAGTGCGAATTCTTTGCGCTCGAGGGGCTGTCGCAATTGCTCCAGACGGTCGAGCGGGTGCGGGTGTCGTTCAATCCGTCGCTGGCGATATTGGGGGTCGCGCTGACGATGTTCGATCGGCGCAACAATCTGTCGGCGCAGGTCGCCGATGATGTCCGCGCGTGCCTCGGCGTGGCGGTGTTCGAGACGGTGATCCCGCGCAACGTGCGCCTGTCCGAAGCCCCAAGCCACGGCTTGCCGGCATTGATTTACGACCTCAAATGCCCGGGATCGGAAGCCTATATCCGGCTCGCGCGCGAAGTGATGGCGCGATTGCGAATCCAGACCGAAGCGGTGGCGGCATGAGCGATCCAAAGAAGCATGGTCTGGGGCGCGGACTAAGCGCCTTGCTGGGCGATGCGACGCGGCTGGTCGATGCAGCAGCGGCCGAGGGGCAGGCGTCGGGGGTGCAGTCGATCGCGGTGGCGCGGATCCGCCCCAACCCCGACCAGCCGCGCAAGCATTTCGACGAGGATAGCCTGGCCGAATTGGCGGAATCGATTGCGCGCCACGGCGTGTTGCAGCCGATTTTGGTGCGGAGCGTCGGTGACGGGTTCGAGATTATTGCCGGCGAGCGGCGCTGGCGGGCAGCGCAAAAGGCGCAGGTCCACACGATTCCGGCGCTGATCCGGGCGGACGATGAATCGTCGAACGCCGAGATTGCGCTGATCGAGAATATCCAGCGCCAGGATCTCAACGCGATCGAGGAGGCTGAGGGCTATCGCGCGTTGATCGCCAATCATGGTCACGGGCAGGATGCGGCCGCGAAACTGGTCGGCAAGTCGCGCAGCCATGTCGCTAACTTATTGAGATTGTTGAGCTTACCGCCGATGGTCCAGCAAATGCTAATGCGGGGCGATCTCACTATGGGGCATGCGCGCGCGGTCGCCAATGCCGAAGAACCCGAATTATTAGCGAAGAAAATCGTCGCCGGCGGACTCAGCGTCCGGCAGGCCGAGCAATTGGCCAAGCAGGTCCGTCCCGGCGCGGGGAGCGACATCGGGCGGGCATCGGCGCGCAACAATCGCCCGGTCGATGCCGATTTGGCGGCGCTCGAGCGGCAATTGGGCGATCTGCTCGGATTGAAGGTGAAGGTCAGCCACGTCGGCGCGGGCGGGACGGTCAGCCTGGCTTATTCGAGCCTCGACCAGCTCGACATGATCTGCCAGCGTCTGTCCGGCGAGCCAATCTAGCGCCGTCTGCCAGCGGCGCGCGCGATCGTCAGCAATTCCTCGCCCAGCGCAGCGATCGGCGGCTCGTCGGTCAGCATGGCGGCACGCTCGACCGCCGCAGCACGCTCCATCGCCTGCGCGATCCGCTCGGCATTCCAATTGGTAAGCAGCCGCTGCATTAGCGGTTTGTCCTTCCAGAACAATGACTTGCCCATTGACGCCATGACGCCATCAACGCGCTCGCCCTGCTCGACCTTGGCGCGCAACGGGGCAATCTGGACCAAGCGGCGCTGGAGCGCGCGGACGACCGGGATGGTCTCACCGGGCACCAAGGCGGCGCGGTCGAACTCCTCGATCAGCTCGCCCGTATCACCGGCCAAGGCGAGATCGCCCAGCCGCATCAGATTGCCGTCAGCCGAATCGGCGCCGAGCAGGTCGATCACCTCGTTCGACAAATCGCGCGGACGATCGGGCGCGGCGTCGAGGAAGATCGCAAACTTGGCCAATTCCTGCGCGACGATCGCGAGATTATTGCCGCACGCTGCCGCGAGGCGCGAGGCGACATCGCGCTCGATGCGCAAACCCTCGCTGCGGCCCGCGCTTATTACCATCTGGTCGGCATCGCGGCCCTCGGGAACGTAAGAGATCATCGCCACCGCGCTGCGGTGCCCCTCGGCCAGTTTGAGCAGCCCCGATGTCTTGCGCAGCGCCCCCGCAATGGCGATCACCGGGCTTTCGACCGACGCGCCGTCGAGCACGCTGGCGACCCCGTCGGCAATTTCCTCACCAGCCGGTTCGATCCAGATCGCGCGCGGCCCGCCAAACAAGGCCATCGCGCTGGCTTCGTCGGCCAGCACCGCCGGATCGGCCTTGATCGCAGCAGCGGAAATGGCGAATTTCTCCGCCCCCAGCGCGCCGATCAAGCGAATCGCTAGATGCCGCGATCCGGCGTCGTCGGGGCCGTAGAACAAGTAGAAACGAACCGCCGGATCGGGCTTGTCCACCGCCCGCGCCGCCTGCGCCGGAGCGATCTTCATCGCGGCGCTGTCATCGTGCGGGGGCGGTGCGGGCGATGAACAAGGCCAGTCGCGAGACAATCTGGTCGGCGACCACCCCGGTCAGTCGCTCAAGCGCGGTCTGCTCGGCAGCGATGGTGGCATATTGCGAAGAGACAACGTCGATCCCCGCGTCTGAACCCGCCGTGGCATCGAGTACGACCGCGCCGGTCGACAGGTCGATCAGCCGATAGCGGGCACGCAACGTGCGCCGTTCGCGGGTGGTGGCGCGGTCACCGCGAATGCCGAAGCCGGTGATATTGTCGTCGAGCTCGACATCGAGGCGATAAGCGGCCGTAGCGTTCGACTCGCCGCCAAGCTTGCTGACCAGGGCATTGCGCACCAGCCAGCCGCCCTTGCCGGGGATATTCTGCACCTGGATCGAGCGCAGCGAGGTGGCGACCGTCCCGCTCGCCCCACCGGCGTACATCGGTTGGAGCCCGCAGGCGGTGAGCGTGGCGAGACCAAAGGCGAGGAACAGGGTGCGGATCATGCGACGATATTGACCAGCCGGTCGGGAACTACAATCACCTTGCGTGGGCTTGCACCCGCCAGTTGCGCCTGCACCTTGGGCGAGGCAAGCGCGAGCGCCTCGACCGCGTCCTTGGCCATGCCGCGCGCGACCGACACGGTGTCGCGCAATTTGCCGTTGACCTGGATCGCCAGCGTCACCGTTTCGTCGACCAGCAAGGCGGGGTCGTGACTTGGCCAGGCGGCGTCGGCGATCATCCCGCTTTCGCCGCGTTTGGCCCAGGCTTCCTCGGCGAGATGCGGCGCGCCCGGCGCGACGAGCAGCAACAACGTACGGATCGCCTCGTCGCGGGTGGCGGAGGGCCTGGCCTTCTCGATCGCGCTGGTCAGCTCGTAGAGCGCGGCGACCGATTTGTTGAACTGCAGCCCGTCGATCGCTTCGCCAACAGCGAAAATCGCGCGGTGGAGTTTGCGCTGGAGGGCGCCGTCTTCGCCCTGATTGCCCGCCGGGGCAATGGCGAGGCGCCACACCCGCTGGACGAAGCGCGCCGCGCCCTCGATCCCGCTTTCGGACCATTCGAGATCGCGCTCGGGGGGCGAATCGCTGAGCATGAACCAGCGCACCGCGTCGGCGCCATAGCGGTCGAGGATCGGCTCGGGATCGATCGTGTTCTTCTTCGACTTGGACATTTTCTCGATCCGGCCGCGGGTCACCCCGCCACCGCTCGCGCTCTCGACAATCGCGCCTCCATCGCCAATCTTGATCTCGCTTGGCGTGAGCCAGCGGCCGTCGGCGCTCTGATACGTTTCGTGGGTGACCATTCCTTGCGTGAACAGCCCGGCGAACGGTTCCTTGACCGACAGCATCCCGATCCGTTCGAGCGCGCGGGTCCAGAAGCGGGCGTAGAGCAAGTGGAGGATCGCATGCTCGACCCCGCCGATATATTGGCCGACCGGAAGCCACGCCTCGGCCTCCGCGCGGTCGAACGGCCGGTCCTTGGGCTGGCTGGCGAAGCGGATGAAATACCAGCTGGAATCGACAAACGTGTCGAGCGTGTCGGTCTCGCGCCGCGCTTTGCCGCCACACGTTGGGCAAGCGACCAGCCGCCATGAATCGTGACGATCGAGCGGGTTGCCGGGCAATTCGAAGCTGACATCCTCGGGCAGCACGATCGGCAGTTGATCGCGCGGCACCCCGACCGGGCCGCAGGTGTCGCAATGGATGATCGGGATCGGCGTACCCCAGTAACGCTGGCGGCTGACGCCCCAGTCGCGCAGGCGATATTGGGTCTTGCCCTTGCCCCAGCCAGCGGTTTCGGCGCGCTTGATGATCTCGGCGGAGGCGTCGGCGCTGGTCAGGCCATCGAGGAAGCCGGAATTGACCGCGACCCCCGCGCCAGTCTCGGCCTCGACCAACGGCGAGTCCGCCCCGCTGGCGTCGGCGGCGACCACGCGGCGGATCGGCAATTTATATTTGGTTGCGAATTCATAATCGCGGACGTCGTGCGCGGGAACCCCGAATAGCGCCCCGGTACCATAATCCATCAACACGAAATTGGCGATCCAAACCGGCAATTTGCGCGTCGGATCGAGCGGATGGATGACTTCGAGTTTGGTGTCATAGCCAAGCTTTTCGGCGGTCTCGATCTCGGCCGCCGTCGTGCCCCCAGCGCGCGCCTTGACCAGGAACTCGGCAACCTTTGGGTCCTGCGCCGCCAGCGCTTCGGCGATTGGATGTCCCGGCGAAAGTGCAACAAAGCTGGCGCCGAAGATCGTGTCAGGACGGGTGGTGAAGACCTCGACATCGCAGGCATTGGTGCCCGGCACGTCGCCCGCCAGACGGAAGCAGAATTGCAGCCCCTGACTCTTGCCGATCCAATTTTCCTGCATCAGCCGAACCTTGTCGGGCCAATCGTCGAGGTGGCTCAGCCCGTGCAGCAATTCTTCGGCGAAGTCGGTGATTTTGAGGAACCACTGGCTGAGTTTCTTGCGGACCACCGGCGCGCCCGATCGCCAGCCCTTGCCGTCGATTACCTGCTCATTGGCGAGCACCGTCATGTCGACCGGGTCCCAATTGACCTCGCTTTCCTTGCGGTAAACCAGCCCCGCCGACATCAAATCGAGGAACAGCGCCTGCTCATGGCCGTAATAATCGGGCTCGCAGGTGGCTAATTCACGGCTCCAGTCGAGCGCAAAGCCGATCCGTTTCAATTGCCCGCGCATCGCCGCAATATTCTCGCGGGTCCACGCGCCGGGATGAACCTTTTTCTCCATCGCCGCATTTTCGGCCGGCATGCCGAATGCGTCCCAGCCCATCGGGTGAAGCACTTCGAAGCCCTGCATGCGGCGGAACCGGGCGAGCACGTCGCCCATCGTGTAATTGCGGACATGGCCCATGTGAATCCGCCCCGAGGGGTAGGGAAACATTTCGAGCACATAGCTTTTGGGCTTGGGGCTGGCGCTGTCAGCGACGAAACTTTGCGCCGCATCCCATGCCGACTGCCAGCGCACGTCGGCTGCCCCGGCGTCGAAGCGGTCGGTCAATGCTTTATCGTTGTGGTCCACCATGCCCCGTCCCTAAGCAACCGCCACGCGCCTGCACAGGGGGGGTGGACTAGAAAATCCTACTGCTTAGCCGACGCTGGCGCGGCGCAGGTCGCGGGCGCGGGTCAAGATGATGTCTTCCAGTTTCTGCACCGTGGCTGCAGCGACCGGGGCGTCGACCCAAGTGCCATTCTGGTTGATCTGGCGGCTGGCGGCGACTCGAAGCGCATCGGCGCGCAAATCCTGGTCGAGGATCGAAATGGTCAGCTTGATCCGCTCCCCGGGGTTAGTCGGGCTGGCGTACCAGTCGGTGACGATCACCCCGCCGTTCGAATCGGCCTGAAGCAGGGGCGCGAACGATACGGTGTCGATCGCTGCCTTCCACAGATAGGCATTGACCCCGATCGACGTCATCCGCGACGGTGCCATCCGGCTGGGAAGTTCCTTGTTGCGCGCACACGCCGACGCGCCAAGCGCGAGCGATGCAATGAGAACGGCGGTGACGGGCAAGCGGGACATGGCGCTTCCTAGCGTTTGGGGGTGGGTCGTTAGCTCGGCGTTATAGATGCTCCGGCCCCCTCCGCAAGCGCCAAGCACAGCCTGACCGGGCGTTCATCTGCGCGACAGCATTGTAACCTTAGCGCAACAGACGGAAGTTAAGTGTGCCCCTCCATTGGAACTATCGCCCGCAAAGAGCTATATCCCACTGGTAAGGAGTCGTTTTCACGTGGCGCATCGGGTTAAGCAGATTGGGATGTGGGCAGGCGCGTTGAGCGCTGTGGCTCTGCTCGTCTTGCCCGCCGTCGCCGCGACCCGGCCCGAGGCCAAGCGCCCGCCGGCGATTTCGTTGTCATTCGATCGGGTCGGAAGTTTCACGCCGGCCACCGCCGATCCCAAGCTGGCGGCGGCGTTTGCCAATCGCGGCAATGCCTTGGCCGACTTCAAATTCACCCCCGCCGCGCCCAAGGGACGTCCGTCGCAAGTCCGCGTCGCGATCCGCGCCCGCGCCGAGCCTAATGCGCGCCAAGGCGATGCGTTGGCCTCGACCGTCGGCCTGGTCACGCCGGCAAGTTACAACCTCGGCATGTCGGTCGGTTGGCGCCGGTTCGCGGTCACGGGCGATGTCGCCCGGGTCCGCACCATCGGCCTTGCCGCTGGTGGCAAGGAATCAGCCGTGGTCGGGCTCAATTATTCGCTCAACAAGCGGATCACTGGCCGGGTCGCCGCGCTCGCCGAGCGCAGCGATGGCAGCCAGGCTCCTGCGCTTGGCCGTGACAAGGCGTTCGCGCTCGATGTGGGCGGCGCCTATGCGCTGAGCCGCTCGGTCGCGCTGACCGGGGGCGTTCGCTACAAGGTCGATCGCGAGCGCGAATCAGCGCTCAAGGACGACCGTCGCGATAGCCAAGCGGTTTACGTCGGCACTGCCTTCAAATTCTAACTGCTGACCGGGTGAACGACCTCGCCACCGTGCGCGATCATATCGCCGCGTCGGCCAAGCTTGCGCGCCGCCCGCTGGCCGAAATCACCCTGATCGCGGTGTCCAAGACCCGCAGTGTTGTGCAGATCGAGTCGCTGATTGCCGCCGGGCAGCGCGATTTCGGTGAAAACCGAGTGCAGGAGGCGGCCGAGAAGTGGCCCGCTCTGCGCGCTGCCTATCCCGACGTGCGGCTGCACATGATCGGCCAACTACAATCGAACAAGGCGACGGACGCGGTGGCGCTGTTCGATATGATCCACTCGCTCGATCGGCGGTCATTGCTCGATGCGTTGTCGGTGGCAGCAACCAAGGCCGGTCGTTTTCCTGCTTGCTTCGTTCAGGTCAATGTCGGGCAGGAGGAGCAGAAGGGCGGAGTCGCCCCGGCCGACCTCGGCGACTTCATCACCGCAGTGCGCGCCTCGCCGCTGCCATTCGCCGGGCTGATGTGCATTCCCCCGGCCGAGCTGGAGCCAGCGCCATTCTTCGCCTTTCTCAGTGAGTTGGCGCGGCGGCATGACGTCGTCGGCAGTTCTGGGGGCCTGTCGATGGGGATGAGCGCGGATTACGAGATCGCCGTGAAGCTTGGCGCGACCCACGTTCGGGTGGGATCGGCACTGTTCAGCTAGGCCAGATGCCCGCTGCGGTCGCGCTTGGTCGCGATATAGTTGGCATTATGCGGGTTGGTCGGCAAATGGTGCGCCACTCGCTCGGCAACCTTGATCCCCGCTGCCTCAAGCCCCGCGACCTTGGCCGGATTATTGGTTAGCAGCCGCACCTCGCTTGCGCCCAATGCGCGCAGCATCGCCGCCGCGCTGCCATAATCGCGCTCGTCGTCCGCAAACCCCAGCCGGCGGTTGGCATCGACTGTGTCGAGCCCGCGATCCTGCAGCGCATAAGCGCGAATCTTGTTGGCCAGCCCGATCCCGCGGCCTTCCTGGCGGAGGTAGAGCAAGATTCCGCCGCCGCTTTGCTCGATCAGCCGCAATGCCTCGCGCAATTGCGGGCCGCAGTCGCATTTCAGGCTGCCGAACACGTCGCCGGTCAGGCATTCGCTGTGCAGGCGGACAAGCGGCGGTTTGCCCCCCGGCGCGCCGATCAGCAATGCGACATGCTCGGCGCCGGTGCCATCCTCGCGGAAGGCGACGATCTGGGTGTCGCTGATGCCGTCGATCGGGAGTTTCGCGCGGGCGGCGAGGTGGACAGTCGCGGGGGCGCTGATCAGGTCGGGATCGATCGCCAGTGCAGAGTCGTCTGGCGCGACTTCCCACAGCGCCGGGACCAGCCCTGCCAGCCGCGCCAGCCGCAATCCGGCGGCGGCGGCCCGCGGATCATTGGACGACGTCACGGTCAAAGGGCCCGGGATGATGCGATCGAAATCGCGGCCCGGGTCGGCCAGTGTGCGAACCAGATCGCGTTCCAGCCAGTCGCTCCGCTCGATCCGCACCGGCTGTCCCGGCACCATGTCGCGGCGGTTACCCAGCCCGAGCGCGGCGCCGCGTCCCGCGCTGACGATCAGTGCCGTCGGCTCACTCCGATCAAGCGCCGCATCCTTGGCGGTTTCGATCGACAGCAAGGTCAGCGCCCCGATCTGCACCGGTCGTCCACCGGCCAGAGCGGCGATCGCCTGCTCAAGCGTGGGGTGGTTCAAACCTCGAGCTCGACCACCAGCGGAACATGGTCCGACGGCCGCTCCCACGACCGCACCGGCTCATGCACGACATGCGCCACCGCCTGACCCGCAAGTGTCGGGCTGGCCCACATATGGTCGAGTCGGCGGCCGCGATCATTCTTGGTGAAATCGGGCGATCGGTAGCTCCACCAGGTGAAGCAGCGCTCGGGCGCGGGCACGAATTGCCGGCCAAGGTCGACCCAATCATGCGCTGCCTGCAATTGGCCCAGCGCCTCGATCTCGATCGGGGTATGGCTGACCACGTCGATCAGTGCCTTGTGGCTCCACACGTCGCATTCCAGCGGCGCGACGTTAAAATCGCCGACGATCAAGGTTGGTTCAGCCAGTTTTTCCGACCAGCGCGTCATGCGTTGGATGAAGTCGAGCTTCTGCCCGAACTTTGGGTTGACCGTCCGGTCGGGTACGTCGCCGCCAGCGGGGACATAGACATTCTCGAGCCGGATCCCGCAATCGAGCCGCGCGCCGACATGCCGCGCTTCGCCATTGTCCTGCCAGTCGTGGCGTCCCTCATCATGCAGCGGCACCTTGGAGATGATCGCCACCCCGTGGTGCATCTTTTGCCCGTTGAGCTTGTGGTGGACGTAGCCGAGCCGGCGGAACAGCTCGGCCGGGAACACCGAATCCATCGCCTTGGTTTCCTGCAAGCACAGGATATCGGGCTGTTCGATCTTGAGGAATCGCTCGACAATCGGCAGCCGCGCGCGGACCGAGTTGATGTTCCAGCTGGCAATTTTGATGCGGGTCACGGTGCGGGGCTTAGACCAACTTCGAGCCTGTGTGCCCAAAAAATGAAAGGCCCTCGCTCCGGGGGCATTGGAGCGAGGGCCAACCTGGCGTTCGTCACGCAAGGTGATCACGGACGCTTTGGGTAACAGGGGGAAACCCCAAGCGGATGTCCGCGATCAGCCTCCGGCTTAGTGGACCGCGCCTGACCCGGCGATGAACGGTTTTCCTTTGCTACCCGTTTCGGCGGTTTAACGACCGCGCTTCTTGGGTTCGACAAACGCGAAAGCGCCTTCGCCGACCGCGACATTGTAGCGTTGGTTGTCGAGCTTGACCGTGGTGCGTTTGTTCTGCGCATCGATCGCGGTCCAGCCTTCGAGCAGCAATCCGCCGGGTGACGCCGGACTGCGCACGAAGCCGAGCAGGATGGTCCCGAATTCGGGGCGGCGGGCATCGCGCGCGCGGATCAGGAGCACGCGCGGATCCTTTGTCCCGACGACGGTGGCAATGCGCTGCAAATCCGGCTTGCCCGACAGCAAGACCGACAATGGCGACTTGTCGACCGGCCAGCTCGACTTTTGCCCGACATCATAATCGATGAAGGTCAGGGTCTTGCCATTGCCGACCAGCAGCATGTTCGCGCCGCCGCCATATTCGAAGCGGATCCGCCCCGGCCGCTTGATCTGCAGCGTGCCGCGGATCGAGCGGTTCTTCGAATCGGTTTGAACGAAGTTCGAGGTCATGGTCTGGGTCGCGGCGAGATGCGCTTCGACCTTGACCAGATCGGCATTGGTCGCCGCTGCGGCGGGCCCGGCGAGCATCGCCACGGCGGCCACCGGCGCAAGCGCACGGGCGATCTGGGTCGGAAACGTCATCACATATTCTCCTGAAAGTTGCCGCCTAACTGGCGTTGCAGCCTTGAATGCGGCGTGAACCCAACTGTTCCGTGGGGTTAAGGCTTAGATCGCCCGCCGACCCCGATTCGCCCGCCTCAGATCGGATGCCCCTCGGTGTCGATCAGGACTTCGCGGCGGCCGACGTGGTCGGGGGTGCCGACCAGTCCGTCCTTCTCCATCCGCTCGATCAGCCGCGCCGCGCTGTTATAGCCGATCCGCAATTGGCGCTGGATGTAGCTGGTCGAGGCTTTCTGGCTCTCGGCGACGGTCTGCACCGCCTTGCGATACAGCTGGGTCTCGGCATCTTCCTCGCCGACCGGCTGGCCGTCGAAAATGTAGCCGCCGTCTTCGGGTTCCTCGGTCACTGCCTGGATGTAATCGGGGACGCCCTGCTTGCGCCAATGTTCGGCCACCAGCCGGACTTCGTCGTCGCTGACGAACGGGCCGTGGATGCGCAAAATCTGCTTGCCGCCGGGCATGTACAGCATGTCGCCCTTGCCGAGCAGTTGCTCCGCGCCTTGCTCACCAAGAATCGTCCGGCTGTCGATCTTGCTCGTCACCTGGAAGCTGATCCGGGTCGGCAGATTGGCCTTGATCACCCCGGTGATGACGTCGACCGAGGGGCGCTGGGTGGCCATGATCAGGTGGATCCCCGCCGCGCGCGCCTTTTGGGCCAGCCGCTGGATCAGGAATTCGACCTCCTTGCCGGCGGTCATCATCAGATCGGCGAGCTCGTCGACCACCACCACAATCTGCGGCAGCACGTCATATTCCAGCTCTTCGGTCTCGTAGATCGGCTGGCCGCTGTCGGCGTTATAGCCGGTCTGCACCCGCCGCCCGAGCTGCGCGCCCTTGGCTTTGGCGTCGCGCACCTTCTGGTTGAAGCTCGACAGCTGGCGGACGCCGAGGCTGGCCATCATCCGATAGCGCTCCTCCATCTGCTCGACAGTCCATTTGAGCGCGCGGATCGCCTTGCCGGGCTCGGTCACCACCGGCGCGAGCAAGTGCGGAATATCCTCGTAGACCGATAGTTCGAGCATCTTGGGATCGATCAGGATCATCCGGCATTCGTCGGGCCCCATGCGGTACAGCAAGGACAGGATCATGCAGTTAAGGCCGACCGACTTGCCCGACCCGGTGGTCCCTGCAACCAGCAGATGCGGCATTGGCGCGAGGTCGGCGATGACCGGGTCGCCGGCGATATTCTTGCCCAGAATCAGCGGCAAGCTCATCGCCTGATCCTCGAACGCCTGGCTCCCGATTAGTTCGCGAAGCACCACCGATTCGCGCTTCACGTTGGGCAGCTCGATGCCGATCACGCTGCGCCCGGGGATGGTCGCAACCCGCGCCGACAGCGCTGACATGTTGCGCGCGATATCGTCGGCCAGCTGGATCACGCGGCTCGCCTTGATGCCGCTGGCGGGTTCCAGTTCGTACATCGTCACCACAGGGCCGGGGCGAACCTCGACAATGTCGCCGCGAACGTGGAAATCCTCGAGCACGCTTTCGAGCAAGCGGGCATTGCGCTCCAGCCCGGCGCGATCGATCACATTCTTGCCCGATGCCGGTGGCGGGCTGAGCAAATCGACCGACGGAAGCGCATAATTATCGCCCAGCGCGAGGCTTGCCTGGCCGAGCCCACCCTTGCCCTTGCGCGGGCTAGGCTTGACCGCCGGTGCGATCGCGCGCGACGGCTCGGTCACCGCGACGGTTGGGCGCGATCGCGGCGGGAGTGCGGCGGAATCGCGCGCGTCGCCTCGTTCGACGGTCTTGCGCGGCGGCTTGACCGGGCGATTTTCACCGCGCGCGAACAATCCGCTGAACCAGCCGCGTTCCTCGTCACGAAGGCCCAGCGCGATCCAGCTCAACGCCAGCCCGCCAAGCGCGAGCAAGGCGAGGATGGTCAAATGCAGCGGGCCCTCGATCGCCGGATTGCCGATCAGCGCGATTGCCTTGTCGACCCCGCGCGCTCCCGCCAGCCCGAGCGCGCCGCCCCAGCCCGCCGGAAGCCCTGACACCGCCGACCCGCGCAGCAGGCCCAGTGCGATTCCGACCAGCACGATCCCCAGCACCGACAGCAACAAGGCGCGGCCCAGCCGCCCTGCGCTCTCGCCGCGCATCAGCCGCAGTCCGGCCAACCCGATCACCGGCAGCAACAACACGCAGCCCATCCCGAACAGCATCAGCAACAGGTCGCTCGAATAGGCCCCGACGCTGCCCAGCCAATTGACCGGCGGCCCCCCCGCGGCGGTCGAAAAGCTCGGGTCGACGCTGTCGTGAGTGGCGAGCGCAATTGCCTCGGCGATGCTGGTGCCGAGCAGCAGCGCGCCGATCGTCCGCATGGCCATCATGCGCACCGAATCGCGGAGCTTTTCTCTCCAGTCTGGCCCCAAGTCGCGCTTGCGGGCCCGCTCGGCGGCGGTCGCCATGTCAGTCCCCCGGGTGTTGGTCGGTGCCACAATGCCTTGCCGGGGAGTCGGGGGTCAAGCAGAACAGGCGGCGCGCCGCTCGACGGGGCTTTCAGTGTGGCCCGCTTGCCAGTAATGCGTGGCCCATGACCCGAAGCGACGTGATCATCCTTGGTGGCGGCCTGGTTGGCCTGGCGCTGGCCGCCGCGCTCGATTCGAGCGGACTTTCCTCGACCATCATCGACCCGGTCGACCCTGAAAGCTGGAAAGACGCCAGCTTCGATGGCCGGACCAGCGCGGTCTCTTCCTCGTCGCGGCGGATGTTCGATGCGATCGGCCTGGCGCCGTTCCTGCTCGAGCCGGGCTGCCCGATCCGCTCGATCCGCGTAGCCGACGGGCTGGCGCCGGGCGCGCTGTCGTTCGAACCGCCCGAAGGCGATGACGAGCCGCTCGGCTGGATGCACGAGAATCGTAATTTGCGCCAAGCGCTTCGCGCCCGCGCCGAGGCGGCGAAACTGGTCACCCTTCACTGGCAGTCCAAAGTCACGTCGATCGATCGCGGCGAGCATGGCGTCACGGTCACGCGCGACAGTGGCGAAACCATAACCGCGCCGTTGCTGGTCTCCGCCGAGGGCCGCAATTCGGCGACCCGCGACGCCGCCGGGATCCGCCTTGCCAAGTGGCAATATGATCATGCCGCAATCGTCTCGACCCTCGCCCACGAGCTGCCGCACGACGGCGTGGCGTGGGAGATTTTTTACCCCGGCGGGCCGTTTGCCTTGCTGCCGATGGCCGATGTCGACGGCAGCCACCGTTCGGCCATCGTGTGGTCGGTGTCCAAGGCCGACGCGGTTGGTTTCCTGTCGCTCAGCGACGCGGATTTTGCCGCCGAAGCCAAAGCGGCGATGGGCGGTTTTCTTGGCCCGCTGCGCATGCTCACGCCGCGATCGTCCTACCCGCTCGGTTTCCACCATGCAGCGCGGATTACCGATCGACGGTTGGCCTTGGTCGGGGACAGCGCGCACGCCATTCACCCGATCGCTGGCCAAGGCCTCAACCTCGGCTTCCGTGATGCTGCGGCGCTGGCGCAAGTTCTTGTAGAAGGCGCGCGATTGGGGCTCGACCTTGGCGACCGACAATTGCTCGACCGTTACGAACGCTGGCGCGGGCTGGATATGATGATGGTTGCGATGGCAACAGACGGGCTTTCGCGCTTGTTCGGAATTCCGGGGCGCTTGCCCTCGGCGGTGCGGCGCCTCGGGATGGCGGTGACCAACCGGATCGCGCCGTTGCGAGACCGACTGGCCGCCGAAGCGCGCGGGACGACTGGGGACTTGCCCCTGTTGCTGCGGGGATTGCCGATCTAGCTACTGAACCGTCTGGGTCATGTCCGCGCCGCCCGGGGCCAACCGCTGGAACTGCATCAGTTGCACGACCAGATCGGCGCGTCCGGCGAGTGTGACCTCTTCGAGCAACGCCTGCTTGGCCCCGGCATCGAACGGCGCGACCTGGGCGATGGCGTTGACCAGCATTTCATCGTCGAGCCGACCGACCGCGTCCCAATCGACCGCCAAGCTGAGCGAATCGCCGAACCGCCGCGCCTCGCGTTCGACCTCGGCGCGCTGAATGCTCGACAATGGCTCGGGGTCGTCATCGTCGAACGCGGACGTGTCGATGTCGGCCTGGCGATAGGGGGTGCCGCTATCGGCCTCCGCGATCAGGCGGAAGCGCTGCGAGCCGAGCAGCATAATATTGTAGCGGCCATCGTCCAATTCCTCGACCCCGACCAATTCGCCGACGCAGCCGACCTGGTACAGGCGCGGTGCCTTGTCGTCGGCTGGCTGGATCATTGCGATCCGGCCCGGCCCGGCCATCACATCCTCGACCATCGTGCGATAGCGATCTTCGAAAATGTGCAGCGGCAAATGCGAACGCGGGAACAGGATCGCCCCGGACAGCGGAAACAGCGGCATGCGGGTCGGCTTGCTCATGTAAACAGCAACGCACTGAGCCGCCGCCGGATGCTGCGGCCCCACGGGTCGGCATAACCCGCCGCCTCGAGCATCTGCAGCAACCGCGCCTTGGCCGCGCCCTCGTTCCATGCCGGATCGCGGCCGATGATATTCAGCAATTCCTCCGCCGCACCATCGCGGTTGCCCGACGCCATCATCGCATTGGCAATCGCCAGCCGCGCGTCATGATCGTCGGGGTCGGCCGCGATCCGCGCCTGCTCGGCGGCGATGTCGGCCACCGGCGCGCTTGCCACTTCAAGTGCCGCGCGGGCGCGGGTGATCGCCGGATGCGCCGTCGATTGCTGATCGATCGCGTCGAGCAGGATCCGCGCCTCGTCCGGCTTGCCCTCGGCGATCACCGCGCGAACTAGCCCGCCGATGACCTCGGGATTGGCCGGATCCATGTCATGGATTTGCGCGAAGATTCCAGCGGCGCGGGTCGCATCGCCCTCGGCAAGCACCTGTTCGCCCATCGCGATCAACGGTTCGATCTCGGCTTTCAGGTCTTGCGCCTCGCTCTTCACCGGCAATTGGGCGAGCAATTGATCGAGCGCCTTGGCAATGGCCGCTTCGGTTCGGAACTGGGTGAGATCGGCAACCGGCTGGCCCTGGAACAGGGCATAGACCGTCGGCACCGACTGGATTCTGAATTGCGCGGCGATGATCTTGTCCTCGTCGACGTCGATCCGCTTCAAGATCACGCCCTTGGCGGCATAATCGGCGGCGACCTTGTCTAGGATCGGCGACAATTGCTTGCACGGCCCGCACCAGGTGGCAGTGAACTGAAGCACCACCAGCCCGGTCATCGACGGCGTGATGATGTCGCGCTCGAACCCGGCGATCGCCTCGCGCTCGGCGTCACTCATGGCAAGACTGGCCACTCTTAAAATCTCCTCAGGCGTTGATCGCCGATATGGTCATTCGCCAGTGGCTTGTCGAGTTCGGGCCAAGAAAGGCGAAACCGGGTTGCCGACCTACAGGGCGGATGCTAAGCGCCCGCTCCACCCGACCGGCACATGTGCCTGGTCAAGCGTCAGAGCGGGCGTAGCTCAGGGGTAGAGCACAACCTTGCCAAGGTTGGGGTCGAGGGTTCGAATCCCTTCGCCCGCTCCAGCACTTCATCATTTTTTGCGCGTTGCCCTTAATGTGGCAACTTCGTCGGGCGTCAGCTTGCGGTTGGCGCGGACCGGGCAATAGGTTGGGCCGAGCGCGTCGGGAATGTAGATTTCCGCATCATAGCCCGAGCAGATGAACCCGCCGGCGCGCGCCCGAAGCGTGATCTGATGCTCGAAATCGAGCCGCCCGGCGCAATAGCTCAGCGTCTTGAGCTCATAATAATCGCGCGAATTGGTGTTGACGATGATCGTGTCGCCCGGCCCCTGGCGAAAACCGGTGACATTATTGGCGTAAAAGCATTGCCCGCCCGGCCGCGCCGCCGCCGTCGATTGCGCGCCTGTCGCGCCCGGCGTCTGGGCATAGGCATTGCACCCGGCAATCAGCGGCAGCGCAAGCAATGGCAGGATCATCTTCATCGGCTTGGTCCTTAGATCGTCCAGCTTGCCCAACGCATGGGCGCAAGCCCAAGTTGCGGCAAGCCCGGCCTCATCCCCCACGCTGCTGCTGATGCGCTGCGATCACCGCCTTGGTCACCGCTTGCATCATCCCCTGCGCCTGGCCGCCCGATCGGTTGGGAATGGTCATCAGCGCCATTGCATAGACCGTTCCGTCGGGTGCGGTGAGCAGGCCGATGTCGTTGATCCCGCCGATCCGGCCATTGAGCACCTGCCCGGTACCGGTCTTATGGTTCCACTTCCAGCCGGGCGCCAGCGCGGCGCGCACCCGTGCCTTGCCGGTCTTGGTCTGGCCCATCGTGCTAAGCATTCGCGCGGTCGAGGCGGGCGATAATAATTCACCGCGCTTCAGTCGGGCCAGCGCGCTTGCGACGGCATGCGGCGCCGCGCCGTCATAGGGATCGGACAGATAGCGATCGAATGACGCACGGCGGATCGGCATCGGCAAGGCCGAGCGCGCCTTGTAGAAGGCATCGCCGATTGAATAGCTCTGGCTCCACGTCAGCCCGGCGATCTTCGACTGAAGCGACCGCTCGCCATTGAAGAAGCGGATTGCGCCCAGCCCCTTGCGCTCGATCGTCGATCGCACCGCATCGGGCCCGCCGACCGAGCGCATCAATTTGTCGTTGGCCGTATTGTCGCTCTCGGTGATCGCGGTGAACATCAAGGCGCCAAGCGTGGTGGTGTGTCCGCCGCCGCGAATCTTGGCGGCCAGCGGCTGGTGGAACAAGGTCAGATCGTCGCGGTCCAGCGTCACCCGGTCATTCAGGCTCAATAGCCCGCGGTCGACCGCATCGAGCGTGGTGATCGCAACCCACAATTTGGAACAGCTTTGCTGCGGGAACAGGGTTCCGGCGTTATAATCGATCTGCCACCCTTCGCTCAAGTTGATGATCGCAATCCCCGCCCGGCCGTCGAAACTTCGGCCCAGCCGGTCGACCGTGTCGCGCAGCCCGTAGGGCGCGGGACGGTTCGCAAGGCTCGGCGGATATTGTCGGGGCAGTGGCGGCGCAGCGCGCGGTTGCGGCTGATCTTGTGGCTGCACTGGAAGCGGGGCGAGCGGGTCGCGGGGTTGCGCCACGGCCGCTGCGCCGCAAGCCATCGCTCCAACCGCGACCAATGCTCGACGCATTACTGACGTCATGACCCCATTTCCCCTCAAACCCTGATCCGATGATGATGATGCGCTTCGCTTGCTGAACGAAAGCTTCACGCGATGAGCCGAGTCGCAAAAGCGACGAATCGAAGCAGTCGCTTAACGCTCGCCGGTCAGCAATGCCGAGCTTTCAACTTCGTCGAGCGCGCGATGGGCCGCAACATAGCGTCTTGCCTTGGCGATCCACGGTGCCGCGCGCGCTGCGCCGGGCAGCCGCATCGTCTCCGTCAGCGCGACATCGACCTGCCCCTGCTCGAGCCGTGACAGCGCCCGGTCATACCGCGCCTCGGGCTTGGGCGACGGGGCATTGGCGCGCCGCACCGCGACAATCGACCCGAGCTCGCGCTTGAACCCCTGCCACAGTCCTTCGTCGGGCGCGCCGCGGCGAAGTTCGCCTTCGAGCGCGATATAATCATTGGTTAGTTCGTCGAGCGTCACCGGGCTTCGCGACGAAGTAATGATCGTCGCCACCGCGACCGGGCTTTGCCCGCCGAAGCGCTCGGCCAGCAATGTCTCGAGATAGCCCAATTGGACCCCGCGATCGACCGCGCGACGGCTGGCGAAGGCGACCAGCAGGGCATCGGCACGCCCGACCGATCCGGCCGTTCGCTGGGTAGAATTTTCGACATTGCGAAGCCGCGTCTCCAGCGCCGTGAATCGGTCGGCGGCCGCTGGATCGGGTGCGATGATCGCCACTGGTGCCGCAACCCGCGCCACTGGCTGCAAGGCCAATGCTGCGGGCGGTGTCGGCGCAACGCCAAGGAACCGCGCCCCGGCCTGCCAGCGCGACAATCCCCACACGCTCAGCCCGGCGCCGACCATCAGCAGCAGGATCACCCACGCCAAGGTCGCCACCCAATTCGTTCGTGCAGGGGTCGGAGCATTCATCAGCCGCGACTCTGCCACAGCGCCCCGGCAAGGGCCAGCAACGCGCCATCTTCCGGCGATTTGACCGCTTCGATCCCGCCCCATCCCGCGCCACACGCGGCCGCTGCCGCCGGGCTGATCGCGGCGATCATGATGCTGCTTCGTGCCGACACCAATTCGGCCAGCCGCGCCCCGGCGCGCGCGCTATGGACCATTGCCACCCCGCCCTGCAGCGCCGCGAGCGGCGGCGGCGGGTCGATCGCGCGGCTGTCATAGACCGCCACCGCGGGCACCCCGCTTATAGCCCGATGCGCCACCCCGGCGAGGTGCAACGGCCGACCATTTTGGGGGACCAGCGTGGCCAGCGCATTGGCCCCGGCCAACCCGACCCCGGCCACGGTCAGCCCGGCATCGCGCGCTGCTTCGGCGGTCGTCTCGCCCACGCAATAGGCCGGGAGGTGGCGCAGCTTGGTCAGCCCCGCGCCACCGTGCCGCACTGCATTGGCGCTGGTCAGCAGCAGCATATCGAATTCGCTCCCCTCGGGGATGTCCCATGCCATCGGCGCAATCTCGAATAACGGGATCGCAACCGCGTCGATCCCCACTGCCTTGGCCCGCGCCAGTGTCGCGCTTGCGCCGGGCTCGGGCCGCAGCACCACGACCTTGCTCATTCGAACAAGGCCCGCGTTGCAGCGCTCGCCCGGCCCAGCAAGTCGCGGCCCAGTGCGGCGGCGTCATCCTCGCTCTCGACAATCCGATCCTCGGTGATCCGCTCGCTCCCGTCGCCGCTCAAAATCTCGACCCGCAGCCGCACCCCGTCGGCGCCATTCTCGGCCAGCGCGGCGACCGGCGAATGACAGGTCCCGCCCAACGCCCGGGTAAACGCCCGCTCGATCGACACCGCGCGGTGAGTCGCACGATGATCGATCGCGGATAGAAAGGCGCGCACTTCGGTATCGTCAGCGCGGCATTCGATCCCGATCGCCGCCTGACCCGGCGCGGGCAACATCGCTTCGATCGGCACTGGCGCGCCTTCCTCGATCCCCAGCCGGTCGAGCCCGGCGGCGGCGAGCATGGTCGCATCGGCCTCGCCGCGCGAAATCTTGTCGAGCCGGGTCTGCACATTGCCGCGGATCGGCTCGATATGGAGGTCGGGGCGTAGCGCGAGCAATTGCGCGGCGCGGCGCGGCGACGACGTGCCGACGGTCGCGCCCTCGGGCAACGCCTCGATCGAGCGCGCGCCGATCAGGCGATCACGAACATCGGCCCGCTCCATCATCGCCGCAATGACCAACGCTGCCGGCCGGTCGCTTTCGACATCCTTCATCGAATGGACCGACAAATCGCTTTCGCCGCTGAGCAAGGCCAGGTCGAGCTCCTTGGTCCACAATGCTTTGCCGCCAACGTCGGCCAGTGGCCGGTCCTGGATCTTATCACCGCTAGTGCGGATGGCGCGGATGACCACCGTCCCCGTCGCCCAGCCATGCGCTGTCTCAAGCGCTGCCGCGACACTGCGCGCCTGCGCCAGCGCCAGTGGTGACCCGCGCGTTCCAAGGGTGATCAATCGTTGCATCGCGCCGCACTAGCCGAGGGCAAGCGGTTAAGGCAAAGGGGTAGGGTCATGCCGCTCATCCTCGGACTCGAATCGTCGTGCGACGATAGCGCGGTGGCGCTGGTCAGCGGTGACCGGCAGATCCTTGCGCAGGCGGTCGTCGGGCAGGATGACGCGCATCGCCCGTTCGGCGGCGTGGTGCCAGAAATTGCCGCGCGCGCGCATGTCGACATCCTCCCCGGCCTGATCCGCCAGGTGCTGGCCGAGGCTGACGTCGGCATCGGTGAAGTTGACGCCATCGCCGCCACCGCCGGTCCCGGCCTGATCGGCGGGGTGATGGTCGCCTTGCTCGCCGGCAAGGGCCTGTCGATCGCGCTGCGCAAGCCGTTGCTCGCGGTCAATCATCTCGAAGGCCATGCGCTGTCGCCGCGTCTCGTCGATCGCGATCTGGCTTTCCCCTATTTGTTGCTCCTCGCCAGCGGCGGCCATTGCCAATTGCTCGAAGTGCGCGGGGTCGGTGACTATCGGCGGTTGGCGACGACCATCGACGATGCCGCTGGCGAAGCGTTCGACAAGGCGGCAAAACTGCTTGGCCTTGGGTATCCAGGCGGACCGGCGATCGAGGCGCTGGCCCGCGACGGCGACCCCACAGCGGTCAAGCTCCCGCGTCCCTTGGTCGGCAGCGGCGAGCCTCATTTCTCCTTCGCCGGACTCAAAGGCGCGGTCCAGCGCGAGGTCGCGGGGGGCAAGCATCGCCCCGCCGATGTCGCTGCCAGCTTCCAGCAAGCGGTGATGGACTGCATGGTCGACCGCACCCGCGTGGCGATGGCCGCGACCGACGCACCGACCTTGGTCGTCGCGGGTGGGGTCGCCGCCAACGGCGCATTGCGCTCGGCACTTGGCGACTTGGCCAGTGCGGAAGGCCGAGCCTTCAGCGTTCCTCCGGCATGGCTGTGCACCGACAATGCGGCGATGATCGGCTGGGCCGGTGCTGAACGCTTGGCGTTGGGCATGATCGACGGGCTCGACGCTCCGGCGCGGGCGCGTTGGCCGCTCGACCAGATGGCAGAAAAAGTTCGCGGCGCGGGAGCGAAGGCATGAGTATTGAGAAAATAGCCGTGATTGGCGGCGGCGCGTGGGGCACCGCGCTGGCGCAGGTCGCTGCGGCGGGTGGTCGCGAAACCTTGCTGTGGGCGATCGAGGATGACGTCGTGGCGGCGATCAACAAGATCCACGAGAATCCGGTTTATCTGAAGGGCATCAAGCTCTCGAAGAACATCCGTGCGACCAGCAATTTCTCCGATCTGTCCAACGTCGATGCCTGGCTGGTGGTCACCCCCGCGCAGCATATGCGCGCTGTACTGATGCGCAGCCCATGCCCCAACATGCCGCTGATCCTGTGCTCGAAGGGGATTGAGGACAGCAGCGGCAAGATGCTCCATTTGGTCGCGCGCGATGTCTGCCCGACCTCGCCGGTCGCGGTGCTGTCGGGCCCGACCTTTGCGCATGAAGTCGCCGCCGGATTGCCGACCGCGGTCACGCTCGCCTGCGATGATCTTTCGCTGGCCGAAAAATTGCGCGACCGGATCGCGTTGCCGACGTTTCGCACCTATCTGACCGACGATGTTGCCGGCGCCGAAGTTGGGGGCGCGGTCAAGAATGTGCTCGCAATCGCTTGCGGCGTGGTCGAGGGCCGCAATCTCGGCCAGAATGCTCGCGCCGCTTTGATCGCGCGCGGGTTCGCCGAAATGACCCGTTTCGGCCTGGCGATGGGGGCCAAGCGGGAGACGCTCGCCGGCCTGTCGGGCCTTGGTGACCTCGTGCTCACTTGCTCCTCGACCGCAAGCCGCAATTTCTCGCTTGGCAAGGCGATCGGCGTGGGCAAGGACGCCGCCGCGTTGATGGAGGATCGCCGGACGGTGGCCGAAGGTGCATTCACCGCCCCGGTGCTCAAGCGCGTCGCCGATGCCGCCGGGGTCGAAATGCCGATCGTCACTGCGGTCGACGCGTTGCTCAAAGGTCAGGCGAGTGTCGAAGCGGTACTCGAAGCATTGCTGGCGCGGCCACCAAGGGCCGAAGCCCACTAGAAATCGTACGCGATTCCCTTTTTCTCCCAATCGCCATAGCGGGTCGGGTCGAGCGGTCCGCGATCATCGAGCCCCTCCTTCGGCGCCGGTACTGGCGGCGATGGGGCGAGATAGTCGGGCGGATCGAGTTTGGTCGGGCGTTTCACAAAGTCCAAGATGATGCGTAAGGGGGCCAATGCCAAGCCCCAACCCGATCAATCTTCCCGACGGCCTTGCCGCGCGCCGCGCCGCGTTGGTCATGCTCGATGCCGTCCTGCGCAAGGGCCAGACGCTTGACAGCGCCGCTTCGGCCGCCCGCGGATTGCCGTCAGCGGACGCCGCCCACGCCAGCGCAATCGCCGGTGAAACGCTTCGCCGTCTGCCCGATCTCGACGAGTTGATCGATAGTGCCACGCGCCAGCGCCTGCCCGACGATTCAAAGGCGCGGATGGTGCTTCGCCTCTCGCTTGCCCAGAAGATCGGGCTCGACACGCCGGACCACGCGATCGTCGCCACCGCGCTGCCGCTCGTCGACGGCGGCCCGCGTCGGCTGGTCCACGGAGTCCTCGGTACCTTGCTCCGGCGCGGCCTCGGCGAGGTTGAACCGCCACGCCTGCCGCCAGAGGTCGAGCAGCGCTGGGCCGCCGCCTGGGGCGACGCCGTGGTTCACGCCGCGCGCGCTGCCATCGCCCAGCGTCCGCCGCTCGATCTCAGCTTCGCCAGCAACGAGGTCTGCGCGGCCTACGAACTCGGCATCAGCCTCGCCCCGCGCCACCGCCGCCTCGACACAGCGGGCCGAATCGAGTCGCTCCCCGGCTTCGGCGATGGCAGCTGGTGGGTGCAGGATCTTGCCGCCTCGCTTCCCGCGCGGCTCATCCCCGCCACCGCGACCCGCGTCCTCGACCTGTGCGCCGCGCCCGGCGGCAAGACTATGCAGCTCGCCGCTGCCGGTCATGATGTCACCGCGCTCGACAAGTCGAAAAGTCGTCTCGCACGACTGGCCGACAATCTCGCGCGCACCGGCCTGACCGCGAAAACAATCGTCGCCGACGCGCTCAACTTCACCCCTCCCGAACCGTTCGACGCAGTCCTGCTCGACGCGCCTTGCTCGTCGACCGGCACCTTCCGCCGCCATCCCGAAGTTCTCTACCGCGCGCGCCCGTCGGTGATCGCCGAGCTGACCGAACTCCAGACCAACCTGCTCGCCAAAGCGGCGACCTTCGTCCGCCCCGGCGGCACCATCGTCTATGCGGTGTGCAGCCTCGAGCTGCAGGAAGGCGAAGCGATCGTCGCTGCGTTCCTTGCGGCCAACTCCGGCTTCGCAATCTCACCGCCGCAACCCGGCGAACTCCCCGACGCCGTGACGTCATCGCCAGACGGCCGGGTCCGCATCCTCCCCGGCATGCTGACCGATGTCGGCGGGCTCGACGGCTTCTTCGTTGCCAGACTTCTTGCACCTGCCAAACGCCTTGTCGCCGCTGCCAAATGAAGGCAAATCACCGGCCATGACCATGCCGTTCATCTCGCCGTCGATCCTGTCCGCCGATTTCGCCAAATTGGGGGAGGAAGTACGCGCCATCGATTCCGCCGGGGCCGACTGGATCCACATCGACGTGATGGACGGCCATTATGTTCCCAATCTTACCATCGGCCCGGCCGTCGTTAAGGCGATCCGACCGCACACGACCAAGCATTTCGACGTTCATTTGATGATTTCGCCGGTCGATCATTTCCTCGATGCCTTTGCCGAAGCCGGGGCCGACACGATCACCGTCCATCCTGAGGCCGGGCCGCACATCCACCGCTCGCTCCAGCACATTCGGTCGCTTGGCAAGAAAGCCGGCGTCTCGCTCAACCCCGGCACCCCGGCGAAGATGCTCGATTATCTGATCGAGGAGGTCGACCTCGTCCTCGTGATGAGCGTCAATCCCGGCTTCGGCGGGCAGAAGTTCATCACCAGCCAGTTGAAAAAGATCGAATCGATTGCCCAGATGGTCGCCAAGCGCGGGCTCGATGTGGTGATCGAGGTGGACGGCGGGATCGACCGCGAAACCGCGCCATTGGCGATCTCCGCCGGGGCCACCGCGCTGGTCGCCGGAACCGCCGTGTTCCGCGACGGCCCGGCCCAATACGCCGCCAACATCGCCGCGCTTCGAGGAGCGGGATGAGTCCGGCCAAGCCGAGCGATATCGTCGGCAAACTCGCGCGCGGATCGATCTGGTCGCGACTGACCGGTTCAAGCAAAAAGCCACTTCGCCTCACCGCCGTCCCGCGCGATCATGTACTCGGCGATCGCGCGCGGGGCGATGCCTTGCTCGCTGGCCGTTTCATCCTCGGCGACGAGATGATCTCGCTCGCCGATCTCGACTTTGCCACACTCGGTGCAACCGGCCCGCTCGCCACCGCTTTTCAGGGCTTTGCGTGGTTGCGCGATCTCGCTGCTGCCGCCGGGCGCGACCGCGGGGCCAAGCTGGCCGAGGCGATGGCCGGCCGTTGGCTGGTCGCGCATGGCACCCGCGTCGACGAAGCCTGGGCACCGGCCTTGTGGGGCGAGCGCATCCTGTTCTGGACCGCTTATGCGCCCTACATGCTGTCGAGCCGCGACACCGGCTATCGCTCGGCGTTGCTCAACACCCTCGCGCGCGGCGCTCGTCACCTCGACGCCAATGCCGACCGCGCCGCGCCCGGACTCGATCGCATTACTGCCTGGTCGGGGGCGCTTGCCGCCGCCTTGCTGATCCAGGGCGGTGCACCGCGCGTGGCCCGCGCCGAGGCCGGACTGATGCGCGCGCTCGCCGCCGCGCAGTTCGAGGATGGCGGGCTGATGAGCCGCTCACCCCACGACCAGATCCTGCTGGTTGATCGCCTCGGCCTGCTCCGCGCGGCCTATTTCGCTGCCAAGCAGACGCTTCCCGACACGCTCGAATCGGCCGCCGCCGCCGCGCTTGCCGCGCTCCACGGGGTGACGATGGGCGATGGCGCGCTGTCGAGCTGGCAGGGCGGCAACGCCGGCGATCCCGCGCGCATCGCAGCTCTGGTCGAAGGCTGCGGCCTCCGCGCCCGCCCGCTGCGGGCGGCGCGCGGTTGGGGCTATCAGCGCCTGTCCGCGCTCGGCACGATCATCGTCATCGACGCCGCCCCGCCGCCGCCCGGGCGGATGGCGCCGCTCGGCACCGCCTCGACCCTGGCGTTCGAACTGAGCGACGGGGCGCAGCGCCTGGTGGTCAATTGCGGCGGCCCCGGCCCGGTCCCGAGCGAGCTTCCCGCCGAGCTGATCCTCGCCTTGCGGACCACCGGCGCGCATTCGACACTCAATTTGAATGACAGCAATTCGACCGCGATCCTCGACGATGGCGCTTTGGGCAAGGGCGTGGATGATGTCGTGATCAACCGCGCTGAGGACAATGATTCAAGCCGCCTCGACGCGTCGCACGACGGCTATGTTCGCGGCTTCGGCCTGCTCCATGAACGCTCGATGATCCTCGGCAATGACGGCAAGGAAGTTCGCGGCCAGGACAAATTGACCCCCAAGGGCCGCAAGAAGATCAAGGCTGACGTGCCTTATGCAATCCGCTTCCACTTGGCGCCGGGGGTCGAGGCCACGCCGACCGCCGACGGCATGGGCGCGATCCTCCGCGCGGCCGGTTCGCCGCCGTGGAACTTCCGCTGCCGCGGCGCGATGCTGGCGATTGAGGAAAGCCTCTATGTTGACCATCGCGGAGTCCCGCTGACGACCCAGCAACTGGTCGTGGTCGGCGAGGTTTCAGCATTGGGCGGGACCATCGCCTGGCAATTCCGCCGCTCGAGTTAAAGGACCATAATGACCGACCTCGTCCCCGTCCGCCGCGCGCTCATCTCGCTGTCTGACAAGACCGGCCTCGACGCGCTCGCTGCTGGCCTCTCCAACGCAGGGGTCGAACTGGTCTCGACCGGCGGCACTGCCAAAGCGCTGCGTGAGCTCGGCCATGACGTGCGCGACGTCGCCGATTTGACCGGCTTCCCCGAAATGATGGACGGCCGGGTCAAGACCTTGCACCCGATGGTCCACGGCGGTCTGCTCGCGGTGCGCGATAATCCCGAGCATATGGCCGCGATGGACTCACATAATATCGGCGCGATCGACCTCGTAGTGGTCAATCTTTACCCGTTCGAGCAGACCGTGATGAGCGGCGCGGACCGCGACACGATCATCGAGAATATCGACATTGGCGGCCCGTCGATGGTCCGCTCGGCGGCCAAGAATCACGCCTTTGTCGCAATCGTCACTGACCCGGCTGATTATCCCGAATTGCTTGCCCAGATCGACGCTGGCGGCACTACTTTGGCCTTCCGCAAATCGCTTGCCGCCAAGGCCTACGCCCGCACCGCCGCTTATGATTCAATGATCGCCAGCTGGTTCGCCTTCGCCGATCAGGGGCAGGCCTATCCGGCGTCGCGCTTCATTGTTGGCACCAAGGCGATGGACCTGCGCTACGGTGAAAATCCGCATCAAAAGGCCGCGCTCTATTTTCCGATGGGCCCCGCCACCCCGGGCGTCGCGCAGGCGCAGCAGGTGCAGGGCAAGGAACTCAGCTACAACAATCTCAACGACGCCAATGCCGCGATCGAACTGGTCGCCGAATTCCGCGATGGCCCGCCGACTGTGGTGATCGTCAAGCACGCCAACCCGTGCGGGGTCGCGACCGGCGAGACGTTGCTCGACGCGTGGACCAATGCCCTGCAGTGCGACAGCGTCTCGGCGTTCGGCGGGATTGTCGCGGTCAACCGCCCGCTCGACGGCGCGACGGCTGAGGCAATCTGCGCGATTTTCACCGAGGTCGTCGTCGCCCCCGATGCCGATGATGACGCCAAGGCGGCATTCGCGCGCAAAAAGAATTTGCGCCTCCTGCTCACCGGCAGCTTGCCCGATCCGCACCGTGGCGGGCAGAGCGTCGCGGTCATCGCCGGCGGGCTGCTGCTGCAGGATCGCGATAATGGCCATGTCACCCAAGACCAGCTCAAGCTGGTCACCAAGCGCGCGCTGACGCCAAGCGAAATGGCCGACTGCCTGTTCGCCTGGACCATCGCCAAGCACGTCAAGTCCAACGCCATCGTCTACGCCAGGGACGGGGTCACGGCGGGTATTGGCGCGGGCCAGATGAACCGTCGCGATTCGGCCCGCATCGCCGCGATCAAGGCGCGTGAGGCGGCCGAATTATACGGCTGGTCCGAACCGCGCACAGTCGGTTCAGCGGTCGCGTCGGACGCCTTCTTCCCGTTCGCCGATGGCCTGCTCACCGCCGCCGAAGCCGGTGCCACCGCCGTCATCCAGCCCGGCGGTTCGATGCGCGACGAAGAGGTTATTGCCGCTGCGGATGAAGCGGGATTGGCGATGGTCTTCACCGGCATGCGCCACTTCAGGCACTGATCAGGCGATATCCTTGTCCGCCTCGGCCGACGCTGCCAGATCGTCGATGTCGGCTTTGCGCATCTTGAACAATTCGCGATCCTCGGGCCCGAACCCACGCGTCCAGATGACATAACCGAACACCCCCAGGATCAAGGGTATCCCGATCAGCAATTGCGCCAGCGGCGTCAAATACAGCCGCACCGGAATGCCCACAGCAAGCCCCGCCGCAATCGCCAGGATCAGCGCCCAGCGCCAGCCCGACACCCGCTGCCCGATGGTGCGGCCCAGCAATCGCGACTTGGCGATCGATGCGAATGCCAGCGCGACGCACAGTGCCGCCGCCGGGCCGGTCGCCTGCCACGCCACGGGCCAGTCGACCTCGCGCATCGCGATGATGAACATTGCGCTCAGCGCTGCTTCCAGTGCCAGCATCATCAGGCTGATGATCATGTTGCGGTGGCGCGCGACATAGATCAGCGCCGCTTCGCTCACCACGGCGGTTGCGGCCACCACCTCGGCGGCGAGCAGGAAGGCCAACGTCCCGGTACCGATGGTGAAGTCCGCGCCGACCAGCGCCATCACTGCATGCCCCGGAAGGGCCAACGCCAGGGCAATCCCGGCCTGCGCAGCGAGGATCCAGAAGCCGACCTGGCGCACTTGCCGGCCGACCGCCGCTTTGTCGCCGGCGGCGAGGTTGCGCGCGATTACCGGCCCCAGCACCGGTTCGAAGCTGGTCTTCAGCTTGGCCGGCAGCGACGCGACCTGCTGCGCAACGTAATAGACCCCGACGAATTGCGGGCTGAGGAACAGGCCGAGCACCGCAATGTCGATCCGGCGCGAGCCCCATTCGACCGCGTCGGCGGCGGCGAGCGGCATGTTGCGCCGCGCGGTCCGCCAACTGCCCGGCAAGTCGGGCCGCCAGCCGTGGGGAATCCCGAACTGGCGGATCAGCGGCACCAGTGACGCGATCAGCGCCGCGATCATCGAGATGACATAAGCGATGATCAGGCCGTCGCGCAGCGACCAATATGACCAGACGAAGGCGATGATGCTGATCGTCCACGGCTCGACCACCGATCGCGCGCGCACTGTCGCCCCGACATTGTTGTGATAGGCCAGCGCCGCGAGCGAAATGTCGGTCCACGAAATCGCCAGCACCGTCACCGGCAGCAACCATTCCAGCCCGTGAATTTCGCTGTTGGGGAACATTGCCTGGGGGAAGCTGCCCAGGATCAGCATCCCGATGGTCGATCCGACCAGCGCCGTCATCAATGCGTCGGCGACGATGTTGGCGTGCGGCCGGTCATTCTTGGCGAGTTGCTGGGCAAGCCCGCGCTTCAAGCCCAGGCTGGCCAATTGCGCCGCCAATTCGACGATGATCACCGCATAAGCGAACCGCCCGAGCGCCGACGCACCGTAAATCTGCCCGGCGATGAACAGGAATGGCAAGCGCGCGATCAGCCGCATGACGAAGCCGAGGAAGTTCAGCCGCCCGCCGCGCGCCAGCGTCGCCAGGTCAGCCGATGGTGCTACTGGCGCTATCGCTGCCTGTGTTCCCCCCGTCTCGCTCAATGCGCCGCGCCCCAATGTTCGCCCCAGCCGACGTCGACGTCGAGCGGGACGTTGAGCGTGAGCGCTGGCTCGGCCGCGCCCGACATCACGGCGCGGACCACCGCGGCGGCGGCTTCTTCCTTGCCCAGTGGCACTTCGAACACCAGTTCGTCATGCACTTGCAGCAGCATCCGCACGTCGCTCAGGCCCGCCTCGGCAAGCGCCGCATCCATCCGGTTCATCGCTCGCTTGATGAGGTCGGCGCTGGTCCCCTGGATCGGCGCATTGACCGCCGCGCGCTCGGCCCCGGCACGGAACGTCGGGTTGCTGGCGCGGATGTTGTGGAAGTGCGTCCGCCGCCCGAACAGGGTCTGGGTGAAGCCATGCTCGCGAACGAAGCTGAGCGTATCGTTGATGTAGCTCTGGATACCCGGAAAGCGCTCGAAGTAACGCGCGATGATCGCCTTGCCTTCGTCGCGCTCGACCCCCAGCCGCCCGGCCAGCCCCCATGCCGAAATGCCGTAGAGGATGGCAAAATTGACCGTCTTCGCCCGCCCGCGCGTGTCGCGGTCGACCGTCCCGAACAGCTCGAGCGCGGTCATGTTGTGAATATCCTCGCCGGCCGCGAATGCCGCCTTCAATTGCGGCACGTCGGCCATGTGCGCCGCCAGCCGCAATTCGATCTGGCTGTAATCCGCGCTCATCAGCACATGCCCCGGTTCGGCGACGAAGGCATCGCGAATCTGTCGCCCAAGTTCGGTGCGGATCGGGATGTTTTGCAGGTTCGGCTCGGTCGAGCTTAGCCGACCGGTCTGCGCGCCCGACAGGCTGTAACTGGTGTGGACGCGGTGGGTGTCGGGGTTGATCTGCGCCTGCAACGCGTCGGTGTAGGTCGATTTCAGCTTCGACAATTGCCGCCAGTCGAGCACCAGTTGCGCTACCGGCACGCCCTCGGCGGCGAGCCGCTCGAGCTCGGTCACGTCGGTCGAATATTGGCCGCTTTTGCCCTTGCGCCCGCCCTTCAGCCCCAGCCGGTCGAACAATACCGCGCCCAATTGCTGCGGCGATCCGATCGTGAACGTCCCTTGCGCCGCCTCGTAAACCTGCTCTTCCAGCTTGGCGATTTCGACCGCGAACGTCCCCGACAGCTTCGCCAGATACGCGCGATCGACCTTGATCCCGCGCATTTCCATCCGCGCCACCGACCGAACCAATGGCCGGTCGACCATCTGGTAGACGCCGGTAACCCCCTCGGCCGTCATCCGCGGCTTCAATCGCTGCCATAGGCGCAGACAGATGTCGGCATCCTCGGCGGCATATTCGGTCGCGGCGTCCAGCGGCACCTTGTCGAAACTGATCTGTTTTTGCCCGGTGCCGCACACCGATTTGAACGAAATACATTCATGCCCGAAATGCGTCTTGGCCAGTTCGTCGAGCCCATGCCCCGATCGGCCCGCATCAAGGTCAAAACTCATCACCAGAGTATCGTCGTAGGGCGCGATTTGGATGCCGTGCTTGGCAAACATCACCCAATCGAACTTGAGGTTGTGCGCGATCTTGAGGACGGCCGGGTCTTCCAGCAGCAGTTTGAGCTTCGCCAGCACCACGGCCATCGCCAGCTGCGTCGGCGCCTCGGAAAACATGTCCCCGCCGCCAAGCCCATGCCCGATCGGAATGTAACACGCCTTGTTTGGCGCGGTCGCCAGGCTGATCCCGACCAGCCGCGCCACCACGCAATCGATGCAGTCGGTCTCGGTATCGATCGCGACAAACCCCTGATGCCGCGCCTCGACGATCCACGCGTCGAGCGCGTCGACGCTCGTCACCGTCTCATACTTGGTCCGGTCGACGACAATCTTCTCCGCCCCGGCAGGCGCTGGTGGCGGTGACGTCATGACGGCAGCCACATTCCCGGCATTCGCCCCGCCACTTTGTCCGCCAACCATCCGCGCGAGCAACGTCTTGAATCCCTGATCCTCGAGGAATTCGCGCAATGGCTCGGGCGGGATGCCGGTCAGCACCAGATCCTCGAGCGGCTCGGGCAACGGATGCTCGCACACCAATCGCACCAGCTCGCGGCTCAACCTTGCCATGTCGGCCTGCTCAATCAGGCTCGCCTGCATCTTTGACGGCTTCATCGTCGGCGCCGCGGCCAGCGCGCCTTCGAGCGTCCCGTGATCCTGGATCAATTTGGTCGCGGTCTTGGGCCCGATTCCGCGAATGCCCGGAATATTGTCGACCGCATCGCCCATCAGCGCCAGCACATCGCCGACCAGTTCGGGCGGCACGCCGAATTTCTCGATGACCTGGTCGCGCCCGATCCGCCGGTCGTTCATCGTGTCGAGCATGTCGATCTGCCCGTCCCCGTCGATCAGCTGCATCAGATCCTTGTCGCTGCTGACGATCGTCACCTTCCACCCCTGCTTCAGCGCGGCGGTGACGTAGCAGGCGATGATGTCGTCGGCCTCGAGCCCCTCTTCCTCGATGCACGGGATCGAGAAAGCGCGCGTCGCTGTGCGGATCATCGGGAATTGCGGGACCAAATCTTCGGGCGGCGGCGGCCGGTTGGCCTTATACTGATCATAGAGCTGGTTGCGGTGGGTGATGCTCGACGCATCCAATATCACCGCCATGTGGGTCGGCCCGTCGGCCTTGTTGAGCCCGTCGGCCAGCTTCCACAGCATCGCGGTGTAGCCATAAACCGCCCCCGCCGGCTGGCCATGGCGATTGGTCAGCGGCGGCAGCCGGTGGTACGCCCGAAAGATATAGCTCGACCCGTCGACCAGATAGAGGTGGGGCTGGGGTGGCGAAGGATCGGTCATCAGCCGACCGCTCTAGCAGGCCAGCCGGTCATTTCCAGCGTTTGACCGATGTCAAAGCGGATCGCGGCAGATGCGCCTAGCCACAGCTCCAGCAACAAGGAGTTTCGCCATGACCGCTCGTCTCGACAAACAAATGCTGGCCCGGACTGCAAATCTGGTCGCCGCTCCGGTCGCACCAGCCACGCCGCGCGCCTGCACCGATCGCGGGTTCGAACTTCCGACCGCGCTTTATGTCGCGACGATCGGATCTTACCTCGCCTTTCTGGCGATCATGGCGGTCGGTTTCCAGAGCCGTGATATGCTGCTGCCGATGGTCATTTTCACCGTCTACATCGCGATGCTGTTCGGGGTTCCGACGCTGTGGGCCCGGATGCAACCCGAGACCGCGACTCCGCCGCTAACGCTGCGCGCCTTCTGGGATCATGGCATCCACACCTACACCGGCCATAACCGGGCAGGGGCCGCCGCGACCCAGGTCCTGCTGCTCCCGGTAATGGTACTCTTGTGGGGCATCGCCGTGGTCGTGATCGCCGCGACGGTCTAGTCCGCCAACGCCCGAAGCCGCGCGGCGTCCTTTATCCGGATGCCGCGCGCGCCGTCGCGGACGATCGCCCCGTCCCGCTCCAGCGCGGTCAGCTGGCGGCTTACCGTCTCGATCGTCAGCCCGAGCAAGCCGGCCATCTCCCCCCGACTCAACGGCAGGTCGAATGCCTCGGCTGGGTGGCAGGGCGAATGGCTCGCCGCATCGGCCATCGCCAGCAGGAACCCAGCCACCCGCGCCTTGGAACTGCGCCGCGCCTGCAACTCGACCAGCGAACGCGCCTCGAACAAATCCTCGCCCGACCGGCGCAGCAATGCCTTGGCCAGCGCCGGGAAGCGGTCGACTGCGGCTTCATATTGGTCGCGGTTGAACAGGCATAATTCGCTGTCCGCCAGCGCCACCACATCATGATGCGCGATCGCGGTGAACATCTCCCCGACGAACCCGGCGGGGTGGACCAGGCTTAGGATCCGCTCGGTCCCGTCTGCGCCATACGAAGCGATCTTTAACGCCCCGCTGATCAATGTCGCGCAGCTGCCATTGTCCTCGCCGGCCGCGAAAATAGCCTCGCCCTTGCGCAAGGTTCGCCGCCGCCCGATCCGCGCCAGCTCCCTGCGTTCCGCGCCCGACAAGGCCGCGCACGCCGCACGCTCGCGCACCGCGCAGGTGGCGCAGTCCAGCCGGTCGGTGGTTGGTGTCAGCATGCCCTTGTTCTAGCAGCCCCGCCGCGCCACACCAATGTCGGTTCAAGCAGGAGACGATCATGGCCGAAAAATTCCAGCGCCACCGCCAGCCGTGGACCCACGACGAAATCCAGAAACTCCATTTGCTCGCGGGCAAGGCGATGAGTCTTAAGGCGATCTCGAAAGCGATGACGCGAAGCGAGGAATCGATCCAGGCCCGGGCGAAGGCCGACGGGCTGAAAGTGAGCAAGTTGCGGTAGCTGAGAGATAGCTTCGGTCGGTCAGTCGTCGGTCTTGGTAATCGTCCCGTCGGAGCTGGCAACGGTAATTCCAAACTTGCGCACCGTGACCAAGTTGCGCGCCGATTTCCAGTCGGGCTGCGGCGCCAGCCATTGCTCGACCGACAAATTGTCCTTCATCTTGAAGCGGAATCGGAAGCGCCCGGCAATCTCGTCCACCGTCACTGGCCCCTTCGCCTCGGACATAGTGCCGACAAAGCGGCCGGGGCCGACCTGGCGGATTCGCCAATGCCGATCGTGGGTCGGCTGGCCCTGCTCTTCGACCCGCTGGAATAGTTCGAGGATCCCGGACGGCGTGATTTTGCCACGACCGATGCTGCGCATCTTGTACGGCGCTTTCATGATCACCTTGACCAGCCCGACGCTCTCAGTCCGCCCCTCGAAAAACCGCAGCGCATTGCCCGAAGTTTCCGCGCTCGCCGGACCAGCGGCGAGGGCAGCGCCGACCAGAACGATCAGGAAAGATCGATTAGCGGTGGATTTCATTCTGTCAGCGATAGCGGCCCGCAACGCGACTGTTAAGCCCGCAGCCCGCTTTGGCGAACTCGCAAGCGAGGCAATCACTCCCGGCGTAAGAACCGCGAGACAAGGCTGCCGTCGAAAACAGGCCAAATGGTCGTCAAGTTAAGTCTTTTGCGACCTTTGACGCTTTACGGCACCAGCACCGTGTCCACTGCCTCGGCCGCCAAGTCGGGATAATCGAGCGTATAATGCAGCCCGCGGCTCTCGTGCCGGACAAGCGCGGAGCGGATGATCAAATCGGCCACCTCCACCAAATTGCGCAGCTCGATCAGATCGGGCGTCACGCGGAAGTTGCGGTAATAATCCTTCACTTCCTCGCGCAGCAAATCGATGCGGTGCTTGGCGCGCTCCAATCGCTTGGTGCTGCGGACGATGCCGACGAAATTCCACATGAAGCGGCGGATTTCGCCCCAGCATTGCTGGATCACCACTTCCTCGTCGCTGTCGGTCACCCGGCTCGCGTCCCACGCGCGGATCGCCGGCGGCGCGGGCAATTCGTCCCAAGACCTGAGGATATGCCGCGCCGCCGCCTCGCCGAACACGAAGCATTCGAGCAAGGAGTTGGACGCCAGCCGGTTGGCCCCGTGCAACCCCGACTGTGTCACTTCGCCAGCCGCATATAGTCCGGGTGCATCGGTCCGCCCGTCCAAATCGACCAGCACCCCGCCGCAGGTATAATGCTGCGCCGGGACAACCGGGATCGGCTGGGTGGTGATGTCGATGCCGAGGCCGAGCAATTTTTCGTAAATATTGGGGAAATGCCCCTTCACGAACTCGGCCGGCTGGTGGCTGATGTCGAGGTGGACGAAGTCGAGCCCGTCGCGCTTGATCTCATGGTCGATCGCCCGCGCCACGATATCGCGCGGGGCAAGCTCGGCGCGCTCGTCGTAATCTGGCATGAAGCGGTGGCCGGTTTCGGGATGCTTGAGCAATCCTCCTTCGCCGCGTACCGCCTCGGTGATGAGGAAATTCTTGACCTCCAGATTATACAGGCAGGTCGGGTGGAATTGCATGAATTCCATGTTGCTGATGCGGCAGCCCGCGCGCCACGCCATCGCGATCCCATCCCCCGTCGCGCCGCGCGGTGCGGTTGAATAAAGATAGGCGCGGCCCGCCCCGCCGGTGGCCAGGATCGTCGCCCGCGCGGTCAAGGTTTCGACTTCGCCGCTGACCCGGTTGAATGCGTATAGCCCATGCACCGCGCCCGAGGTGCTAAACTCGTCAGCATGGCGTCCGGTGGCGAAATCGATCGCGACATGATCGGGCAGGATGGTGATGTTGGGGTTGGCGATGGCGGCGGCTTCGAGCGCCTGCTGGATCGCCCAGCCGGTGGCGTCGGCGACATGCACGATCCGCCGGTGGCTAAGCCCGCCCTCGCGAGTCAAATGCCAGCCGTCACCATCGTCGTCGAGGTTGAACGGAACCCCAAGCTCGGCCAGCCGTGCGATCGCGGCCGGCGCACCGCCGACGACATGCTCGACCACCGCGCGATTGTTGAGCCCCGCCCCGGCGATCATCGTGTCCTCGACATGCGCGTCGAAACTGTCGCCTTCCTCGAGCACTGCGGCGATCCCGCCCTGCGCCCATTCGGTCGCCCCGCCGCCCAATCTGCCCTTGGCCAGCACCGCCACCTTGCGCGTACGCGCCAGCGTCAGCGCCGCGGTCAGCCCCGCCGCGCCGGAGCCGATGATGAGGACGTCAGTCTCGATCACGCATTCGCCTCCCGGGTCAGGCTGAGGAACACATCTTCCAAGTCGGGATCGCGGGTCGAGACATCGACGATCCCCAGCCCGTCGGCTTGCAATGCCGCGAGCACTTGGCCTGCATTGACCTGGTCCTTGCGATACGTGATCTCGATCGTTCGTGGCCCGGTCAGTTCGGTACGGTCGAAGAATGGCGCGATCGGCACATGCTCGATGTCGCGATCAACCTCGACTACCACCGCTTTGTCCTGTGCCTTGGCGATCAACTGCTTGGTCGGCTCATTGGCGATCAATTTGCCATGATTGATGATCGCAATCCGGTCGCACAATTGCTCGGCTTCCTCGAGGTAATGCGTCGTCAGCACGACCGTCACGCCCTGCTGGTTGAGCTGGCGAACATAATCCCACAATTGCTGGCGAAGCTCGATGTCGACCCCCGCGGTCGGCTCGTCGAGCACCAGCACGGGGGGCGAATGGACCATCGCCTTGGCCACCAGCAGCCGCCGTTTCATCCCCCCCGAAAGGGTGCGTGCATACGCATCGGCCTTGTCGGTCAGGCGCACTGCGGCGAGCAGCTGATCGGTGATCCGGTCGGCTTTCTTGATGCCATACATTCCGGCCTGAATCTCCAGCGCCTCGCGCGGGGTGAAGAACGGGTCGAACAAAATCTCCTGCGGGACGATCCCGATCGCGCGCTTGGCGTTGCGCGGATGCTCATCGATGTCGAACCCCCACACGTTCGCGCTGCCGCCGGTCTTGACCACCATCCCGGCAAGGATGTTGATCAACGTCGACTTGCCCGCGCCATTGGGCCCGAGCAGCCCAAAGATCTGCCCGCGCGGGACATCGAACGATACGTCGTCGAGCGCGAGCTTGCCCCCGGCATAGGTTTTGGACAGGGAATCAATGCGGATCGCGGCTTGGGTGTTGGACATGGGGGCGACATAGCCGCGCATCGGGCGCACGCAAAGGCGCGGCGTGGTAAGCGCACCGTTAACCTTGCATCAGCATTTCGCGCTTAGTGCCATTGGGATGTTCCAGCGACTTCCTTGTACCGCATTTGGCGTGCTTGCGGCTGCTCTATTGCTCGCCATCGCCACGCCGGCAATTGCCGCGACCGCGCCGGGCTCGGCCAATCTCAATCTCTTCAAGCCGTTGCAGCTGGCCAAGACCACTGACATGGATTTTGGCTCTTCATTCCCGCCTGCAACGGGCACCGGGACGATCAGGCTCGACCCCAACGGCGGCGCAACCGTTTATGCCGGGGCCACCGCCGCCGGTGCCGCGCCGACCAGCCGCGCCGTGTTTACCGGCACCGCGACTCGCCTGTCATTGGTGTTCCTCCAATATCCCGCCGGTTCGGTGACGCTGACCCGCGTTGGCGGCACCGAAACGCTCATCGCCAGCAATTTCACCATCGACAGCGCCGGGGTGCTGCGGATCGTCGGCACGACCCCTTACGCGATCGGCATCGGCGCGACCCTGTCAGTGCCCTCGACTGCGGTCGATGGCAGTTACCTGGGAACGTTCACGGTGACGGCAAATTATTTCTAAACCGCGACCCGGCGAAGGCGTCGAGGCCGTCGCTTGCCCGCTCGATGATCCACAAACAGGGTAAACTTTCCGCCAACCCTATTCCTTGAAGGCGTGTTCAGCCGCGCTCGTCATAAGCCGCCCTGCACTTTCATCGTGTAGGGAACCAGAACATGCGCTTTAAATTTTGCCTCGCGGCCCTCGCCGCCACTACTGCCTTTGCAACGCCCGCTTTCGCTCAGTCCGTCACTGCATCGGCCACTGCCGAAGCGCGTGGGCTGGTGCTTCAGCCACTGACGCTGACCAAGGTCGATGATCTCGACTTCGGCACCGTCCTTGCCAGCACTGTCTTCGGCCAGGTTACGATTGACGCCGATACCGGCAACCGCACGTCGAGCGGCGGCGTGACCCAGGTCGCGTCGAACAACGGCCAGCGCGCATTGTTTGCCGGTGCCGGTACCGCTGGCCAGCTGGTCACGCTGACCTTGTCGCCGCCGACCGGCAGCGTGCTCGTCAGCACCACCAATCCGGCCGACACGGTCGTGATCAGCGATTTCGTGCTCGCCAATGCCAATGCCACCAGCCTGGCGATTGACTCGACCGGTTTCTTCCAGGTCGGAGTCGGCGGAACGTTCGACATTGCGGCCAATCAGCCGAACGGCTTCTACAAGGCGGATTTCAACCTCACCGCCGATTATCAATAAGGCGTTTCGTTTAATAAGACCCCACTCTTATTGAAGTGGCGGGGGGCGGTTGCTAGGTTAAGGCCATGCAACCGCCCCCCGAAGTCATTCGCACCCCCCATCAGCGCGTCGCTTGCGACGGCTCGGGCCAGGTACCCGCCGCGCTCGGCCACCCGCGCGTCTATCTCCATATCGATTCCGACCTTGGCTATGTCGATTGCGGCTATTGCGACCGCCGCTTCCTGCTCGAAGGCGGCCCGGCCGATACCGTTAAGTGAGCGATCCCCGCGCGTTCCTGTACCGGACGCTCGATCCGGAAGCCGCGCAGGCGCTCGCCGCGAAACATCTCGCGCGTCATGACGATGGCGAACTCTATCTCCAGTACAGCCTGAGCGAAGCGTTCGGGTTTGACGATGGCCGGTTGAAGACCGCCGATTATAATAATGCGTCGGGTTTCGGACTTCGCGGCGTGACCGGGGAAACCACCGCCTTCGCCCACGCCAATGAGATTAGCGCGGCGGCGATCGACCGTGCCGCCGCCACCCTGCGTCTGCTCGATCCGGCTACGACCTCGCCATCCGCGCCGCCGCCGCGTACCAATCAGGCAATGTACGGCGCCGACGATCCGCTGTCCGCCATCCCGTTCGCCGACAAGGTCCGCCTCTGCGCCGAGATTGACGCTGCGGCGCGCGCGCGCGATCCCAGGGTCGACCAGGTCAGCGTGTCGCTCGCGGCCAGCTGGAGCGTGATCGACATCGTCCGCGCCGACGGCTTCGTCGCCAGCGACGTTCGCCCGCTGGTGCGCCTCAACATCTCGATCGTCGCCAAGCATGGGGACCGCCGCGAAACCGGCTCGTTCGGCATTGGCGGGCGCTACCTGTACGGCCAATTGTTCGACCCCGCGACGTGGAACAGAGGGATCGACATGGCGCTCGCACAGGCGCTGGTGAACCTAGAATCGGTCCCTGCGCCGGCCGGCGAGATGCAGGTCGTGTGCGGCCCCGGTTGGCCCGGGATCCTGCTTCACGAAGCGATCGGTCATGGGCTCGAAGGCGATTTCAATCGCAAGGGCACGTCGGCGTTCTCGGGTCGGCTTGGGGAGCGGGTTGCCGCACCGGGCGTCACCGTGATCGACGAAGGCGCGATCCTGGGCCGGCGCGGGTCGCTGACGATCGACGATGAAGGCACCCCGACCGGCCGCACAATGCTGATCGAGGATGGCATTCTCAAGGGCTATTTGCAGGACCGATTGAACGCCCGGTTGATGGGGATGCAACCGACCGGCAATGGCCGCCGCGAAAGCTTTGCCCATGCGCCAATGCCGCGCATGACCAACACCTTCATGCTCGGCGGCGCGGACGATCCGGAGGAACTGGTCACCCGCGTCAAGGACGGCATTTACGCCAAGAGCTTCGGCGGCGGGCAAGTCGATATCACCAACGGCAAATTCGTTTTCTCCTGCACCGAGGCGTATCGCATCCGGAACGGCAAGATCGCCGAGCCGGTCAAGGGCGCAACCCTAATCGGCGACGGCCCGAGCGTGCTCACCCGGGTCACCGGAATCGGCAACGACCTCGCGCTCGATGAGGGCATCGGCATTTGCGGCAAGGGCGGCCAGTCGGTCCCGGCGGGGGTCGGACAGCCGACGTTGCTGATCGATGGGCTGACGGTGGGCGGCACCGCGACTGCATGATCGAGGTCGCGCGTTATTATTCTCCGGTGGAAGCCGACCTCGCCCGCTTATTGCTCGACAGCCACGGCATTCAGTCATTCCTCCTCGATACACAGATGAGCAACTTCTTCGGCGGGGCGATGACACCCGTCCGCTTGCTGGTCATCGAGGAAGATTTAAGCGAAGCGAGAACGATATTGGACGAGGATCATTCGGGTTAATCCCGCAACAAATGCGCCACCGGCGCCAAGCTGAACCCCGCCCCGTCGGCACAGCGATCCAGTTCGTCGCGCGCAACGCCATTCTCGCTTTGTGCCACCGCCCACGCCAGCGCCGATCGATTGCCCGAGCGGCAAAAGGCCACCATCTTGCCATCGCCGATTGCGCCAATCGCCTCGCGCATCGCCTCGACATCGGCCGGACCCATCCCACGGACGATCGGGATGTGGCGATACTCGAGCCCTGCTGCGGTCGTCGCGGCTTCGATTTCGGCGCTGCTTGGCTGGCCTTCATCTTCATTGTCGGGGCGATTGTTGACGATCATCGTCACCCCCAGATCCTTGATCGCATTGATCTCTTCGGGGGTGATCTGGCCGCAAACGAAGGTCTTGTCATCAAGCTGCCGTTGCATCGCCCGTCTCCATAAAGTGGGCAAGTGCTCCGAGCAGCGACTCGCCATGTCTCTCCAGCTTGGTATCGCCGATCCCGTCGATCACCGATAGCGCCTTCAAAGATGGCGGTTTTGCACCCGCCACCGCGCGCAACGTCGAATCGTGGAAAATGACGTACGGCGGGACCCCCATTTCCTTCGCCCGGTCGCGCCGCCACGCGCGCAATGCTTCGAATAATGGATCATGCGGCAGATGCTCGGTGCCGCGCTTGACCCGCCGCACCCGCTTGGGCGGCACCGCGATGATCAGCGACTCGCCGCCTTTCAGGATTGCCTTCGCCGCTGGCCCAAAGCTCAATCCGCCATAATCGTCGGCACGAAGCGCATCGCGCGCCTGCAGGCTCCGCGCCACCGGCCGTACCAGCGCCAGCTCGTCGGCGGTCATGATCCCGAACACCGACAGACTGTGATGCCCGAATTGCCGCACTTTCTCATTGCCATCGCCGCCCAGCACCGCCGCCAGATGCGCGATCCCGAACCGCATTTCGGTGCGGAACGCCGCGCTCAATAATTTGCGCGCCACGTCGGTGACGTCGATCGTCGCCGGCGGGTCGATGCAATTGTCGCAATTGCCGCAGGTCGCGGGCGGGGTCTCGCCAAAATGCCGCAGCAAGATCGCGCGGCGGCAGGTTGCGGCCTCGACGAACGCGGCCAGCATATTCAACCGGTCGCGCTCGGCCGGCCGGCGTTTGGCTTCGATCTCGGTTTCGATTCGCCGCCGTGCGCGGGCGAAATCCTCCGCCCTCCAATATAGCCACGCCTCAGCCGGGTCGCCGTCGCGCCCGGCGCGGCCGGTTTCCTGATAATAAGCCTCGATCGATTTGGGGATTCCGGCATGCGCGACAAACCTGACGTCGGGCTTGTCGATCCCCATCCCGAACGCCACCGTCGCCGCCATCACCATCTCTTCGGATTCGACGAACGCCGCCTGGTTGCGCTGGCGCACGGCGCCGTCGAGCCCGGCGTGATAGGCAAGCGCGCGCCGCTTCCCGCTGCTCAATTGCTCGGCCAGTTTCTCGGTAGCGTTGCGGCTGGTGGCATAGACGATGCCCGACCCCGGATGCTCGGCGAGCAGATTCTTGAGCTGGCTGCCGATCCCGTCGCGCGGACGGACATGATAGCGGATGTTGGGCCGGTCGAACCCGGCGACGATCAGGCCGTCGTCGGGAATGCCGAGCTGGACCAATATATCCTCGCGCGTCCGCCGGTCGGCGGTCGCGGTCAGCGCCAGTCTTGGCACATCGCGATGCTGGTCGAGCATCGGCAGCAGCAAGCGGTAATCGGGGCGGAAGTCATGCCCCCATTCGCTGACGCAATGCGCCTCGTCGATCGCGAACAAGGCAATCTCGGTCTCTTCGAGCAAGCGCTGGAAGTCGCCGGTCGTCGCCCGCTCGGGTGCGACATAGAGCAAGTCGAGCTGCCCATCCTGCAATGAATCGCGGATCTTGCGCGGATCCTCGCTCAGGCTGGTCAGCGCCGCCGCCCTTATCCCGAACGCCTCGGCGCTTCGCACTTGGTCATGCATCAACGCGATCAATGGCGAGATGACGATCCCGGTTCCGGCCCGCGCCAGCGCGCCAAGCTGATAGGTCAACGACTTGCCCGCGCCGGTCGGCATCACCGCCAGCGTGTGTTGTCCGTCTACCGCCCGCTCGACCACGTCGCGCTGGACGCCGCGAAACGCCGAGAAACCGAACCGCTCGTGGAGCAACGCCTCAAGGCTCATTCGGCGATGTCCTCCATTTCCCGCTCCGCCGCCTGCCGCATCCACAGTTCGGCATAGAGCCCGCCCTTCGCCAGTAATTCGCCATGCGTCCCGCGTTCCGCCACTTGGCCCTCGTCGAGCACCACGATCTGGTTGGCGCCGACGATGGTCGACAATCGGTGCGCGATGACAATCGTCGTCCGTCCCTTGGTCGCGCCGTCGAGCGTCGCCTGGATCGCTTCCTCGGTCCGGCTGTCGAGCGCGCTGGTTGCCTCGTCGAGGATCAGGATTGGCGGATCCTTGAGCAGGGTGCGCGCGATCGCCACGCGCTGCTTCTCGCCGCCCGACAATTTGAGCCCCCGCTCGCCGACCATCGATTCATATCCATTGGGTAATGCGGCGATGAACCCGTCGATCGCTGCGCCCTTGGCGGCGGCCTCGACCTCATCCTGCCCCGATCCATCGCGGCCATAAGCAATGTTGTACCCGATCGTGTCGTTGAACAGCACGGTGTCCTGCGGCACGATCCCGATCGCCCCGCGCAAGCTGTCCTGCGTGATCGTTGCAATATCCTGCCCGTCGATCATGATGCGGCCATCGGTTGGATCGTAAAAGCGGTAGAGCAATCGCGCGAGCGTCGACTTGCCCGCCCCCGATGGCCCGACCACCGCGCAGCTGGTCCCGGCCGGAACGTCGATCGTAACGCCTTTCAGGATGATCCGTTCAGGTTCATAGCCAAACGCCACATCCTCGAACCGCACCCGCCCGTCGCTGACCAGCAGCGCGCCCGCCCCCGGTGCATCAACGATCTCGGCCGGCGTATCGAGCAGGATGAACATCTGCTCCATGTCGATCAGCCCCTGCTTGATCGACCGATAGACCCAGCCGAGCATGTCGAGTGGCCGGAACAGCTGCATCAGCAGGCTGTTGACCAGCACAACGTCACCCGGGGTGAATTTTCCGGCACTCCAGCCCCAGACGGTGAACCCCATCGCGCCCGCCATCATCACATTGGTGATCAGGCTCTGCCCGATATTGAGCCACGCCAGGCTGGTTTCGTTGCGCACGGCTGCGCGAGTGAAAGCACCGATTGCCTGGTCGTATCGTCCCGCCTCGCGCTCTTCGGCGCCGAAATATTTGACCGTTTCGTAATTGAGCAGGCTATCGACCGCGCGTCCGATCGCCTGATTGTCGACTTCGTTCATCTCGCGCCGCAATGCATTGCGCCAGTCGGTCACCCAGCGCGTAAAGGCGATGTAGATCGCGACCATCGCCAGCGTCGCGATCACCAGCCCGGGCCCGAACTTGATGTAGAAAATGACGCAGATCGCGATCAATTCGATGATCGTCGGGGCAATGTTGAACAGCAGGAAATACAGCATCATGTCGATGCTTTTGGTCCCGCGCTCGACGATCTTGCTCAAGCTGCCGGTGCGCCGCTCAAGGTGGAAGCGAAGGCTGAGCGAATGGATGTGGCGGAACACCCGCGCTGCCAGCCGCCGCGCCGCGTCCTGCCCGACTTTCTCGAAAATGGCATTGCGCAGATTGTCGGCCAACACGGCCCCGAACCGGGCGGAGGCATAAGCCACCACCAGCATCGCCACTGCGGCGAACACCGCCGTGTCGCCCGACATGGCGTCGACCACGGCTTTGTACGCGAACGGCATGATCAGCGAGATCGCCTTGCCCGCCAGCACCAGCACCACCGCGACCACCACCCGCAGCTTCAGCTCGGGTTCGCCATTGGGCCACAGCATCGGCAGGAAGCGCCACAGGATCGCGAAGCTGCCCTTGTCCTTGGGCAGTTCTTCGGTGGCGGCAAAGGAAGTGTCCATCATGCAACAGGTAGGGGGCCGCGTGAGGCTCCGCAATGAAATCGACGAACCGATTGGAACCGGGCGTTAATTTCGCGGGTTACGCATTTATCATCACGGAGAGTGAAATGGGTCCGATCGGTTATGTCATTGCAATCCTCGGCTGTGCCGATGGCGGCGCGTCATGCCAGACGGTTGCCACCCTCGCTCCGCGTTACGAAAGTGCGGCGCAATGCGCTGCGGCGCGCAATGGCGCACTCGACGCCAATGCCGATCTCGATTTCCCAATGCTGATGGCGCAATGCCAAAAGTCGAGTGCGCATCCGGCATCGGCGAAAACAGCGCCGCGCAATCCGGTTGACGCTACGGCCGCTTAAGGCCGCACCCTTCTCCAGCACTGGACACGATGTTCCATGCGGCGCATTCGGCATCGCGATGCGGGATTTGATTAGACCAGGCGACTTGCCGGTAATGAGCCGGCCCGCGCGGGTCGTGCTCTGGCTGCTCCTGCAATGGTATGTCCGCACCGGCTGGAAAGCGATCGGCACCATTCCGCCGGATCGCAAACTGATCATCATGGGTGCGCCACACACCAGCAATTGGGACTTTCCGGTGTTCCTGGGCACCGTCAATGCGGTCGGGCGCCAAGCCCGGTTTATCGGCAAGAGCAGTCTGTTCAAAGGGGCCGTCGGACGATTCATGCGCGCCCTCGGCGGGGTTCCGGTCAATCGCGGCATTCCGCAGGATACCGTCAGCCAGATTGTCGACCAGATCGCCGCAAGTGACGACTTCCTGCTCATCGTCGCCGCCGAAGGAACCCGTTCGCGCACCACCAAGTGGAAAACCGGCTTCTACCAGATCGCTCTGAAGGCAAAGGTGCCGATCATCTGCGCTGGCCCCGATTATCCGAACAAGCGCGGTATCTTTGGTCCCGTGATTCATCCGACCGGGAACTATGATCGCGACATGGCCCCGGCCTTCGCTTTCTTCCGTACACTCAGCCCGCGTTATCCCGAGCGATCGGCCTTCCCCGACGACCCGGCTTAGCAAATTATACCAATTTGTGGTGTGATATCGCTGGCGCAATCTACCAGATTGTCCCGTGTTCCACTGTTTTCATTGCACATTCTTCAATTGGCACGCTCCCTGCATTGATTGATGCATCACCCATCGCGGGTGTCAAAAAGGGAGAAGTCAAATGTTGATGTCACTCGTTCCGGTTCGCCAGGCCGCCGTCTCGTTCGCGGGCGCTTTCGTCTGCGCCATGCTGTTCGTCAGCGCCGCCGTCGGCCCGTTGCCGCTCGTCTAACCACCGCCTTTCCAACCCAAGGACTTTCCAATGAACGGACGTTTCATTCTCAATCCCCAGCAGGGCAAGGTCATGGGCGTCGCCTCGGGTCTCGCCGACTGGACGGGCATCGATGTGCTGATTTTCCGCCTCGCGCTGATTGTGGGGACGCTCATCACCGGCCCAGTCGTCATCCTGCTGTATATCCTTACCGGCTGGCTCGCCGCCGATCGCTAGCCGGATCGCCCCTACCCGACTGACCGGAAGCCGGTTATGATCGACCAACGATCGGCTGATTGAGGGAGATGGTTATGGAGCGGCAGGGCGACGAGGTTCATGTCACCGAGACCGAGGCCAGTGGCGGATCGCAGCCGCATGTCGTCCGCTATGTGCTCGGTATCTCCTTGTTGCTGGTGGTCGGTTTGATGTCGCTGGTCTGGATCATCGGCTCGACCACGCGCTAATTGGCCAACAGCGTCGATAGTTGCGGGTTTGCAACAACCCATCGCTTAAAAAATGCACACCGACGTTAACCTATTCCGTTAACGGGAACGCGCGGCCAGCCTTGGCGTCTTGAGGGGAAACTCAGGGAGCCAAGATGACATTTTCCAGGCCACGCCGCGTCTTGCTCGCGATTAGCTGCGCGTTTTCGGCCTGTTGTGCCCTCGTCAGCCCAATCCATGCCCAGACCGTGATCGGCGCGGCCTCTACACCCGACCGCTTCAATCGCCTGCGCGACTATGCAGCGCGGCCTTACATTTCCAACCCACCTGTCAGCCCCGACGTATTCGGCACTGCAGCGGTTGGCGCCGGGGTTACTTTCTACGACGCACGCTTCCGCCGCGTGTCGCTCGCCGATAAGCACGATGCCAGCGTGCTGGCGATTGCCGACATGGTGCGCGGCCTTGATCCTGCCGCGCAACTTGCCGCAGTTCAGAGCGAAGTGCTCCGCCGGGTCAAATGGTCGCACGATCTCGACAATATGCGGGTTGCCGACTTCTGGTCCAATGCCGGCGAAACCTTGGCCCGCGGCACAGGCGACAGTGAAGATATTGCGATCGTCGAGATGCAGGTGCTCAAGGCCGCCGGATTCGATCCGCGCGATCTGTACATCAGCATCGGTCGGCAGAAACCGGTCGGCGCGCATATCGTGTTGCTGGCCCGCACCCCGGCCGGCTTCACCATGCTTGACGATCGCCTTGGTGTTCCAATGTCGGCGCAGGGCAACCGCTTGTTCACCCCGGTGCTGACCATCGGCCAAGGCAAAAGCTGGGTTCACGGCCGCCGCGTCGGGGGCATGGCGCTTCACGCCAGCGCACGCTAGTCTGCCATCCTTCACCGCGAAGGAAGTTCGACCATGCGCAAGCTGCTGACTGCACTCACCCTGGCGCTTGTCGCCGCTCCTGTTTCCGCCGCCCTCAAGCCCGGCGCACGCGCGCCCAATTTCGTGACCATTGGCGCAATTGGCGGCAAACCGTTCAAACTCGACCTCAGCGAACAGCTTCGCCACGGCCCGGTGGTGCTGTATTTTTATCCCAAGGCGTTCACTTCGGGCTGCACGCTCGAGGCGCATGCGTTCAGCGTGGCAATCCCCGATTTCACCAAGGCCGGTGCACGGGTGATCGGGATGAGTGCCGACAATCTCGAGACGCTCAAGAAATTCTCGGTCGAAGCCTGCCGCAACGCCTTTCCGGTGGCGACCGCCGATAAGAAGGTGATCAAGGCCTATGACGTCGCGATCCCGGTCGTCGGCCTGTCCAACCGCACCAGCTATGTCATTGCCAAGGACGGGCGGATCGTAATGGTCCACAGCGAAATGGACTGGAAGGACCATGTCACCAAGTCGCTCGCCGCCGTGCGGGCGCTGAAGCGCTGATCGCGGTCGCGGTCGCGGTTTTTTAACCAGTTCGACGCTACCTTCCCCGGGATCTGCGGGGAGTGATTGTCATGCGTTTCGATCGGGTCGGCTCGATTTGCCTTGCCACATTGCTGCTTGCCGCTTGCGGGAAGGGCGAAGTCTATGACCGCCCGCTCGACCAGGTCCGCGACCTGCTGCGCACGGTTGAAATGCCGATGTACGTCTTCGGCAGCAGCGCCGATACCGACGCGATCATCGATTCCTCCGATCCGGCCAGGATCGTGTGGAAAATCAAGGCCAATGGCAGCAATGTGATGAAAGTCATCGCCACGATCGAACCCGAAGGCGAGGCCAGGACCCGCGTCAATGTCGAGATCGAGGGCTCGAACGAAGGCAAGTATGGCGACGTCGAAGGTCGCTTCAAGCAACTTCCCGGGCTCAAGAACATGTATCTGGTGACGATGAAGGAAGCGGTGGATTCGACGCTCGATGGCCGCCGCTTCGACATCACCGTAACCTATCCGGCGATGATGGCGGCAACGATGGCCAATGCCAAACAACTCTTCCCCAAAAGTCACTCGGAGCATCGTTAACAGCCCCTGATTTGAGCGCTTCAACGCAGGATCCGCCTCGATTCATCGGAAACGAAGGCACCACAATCGAGGCTGGCCGGTTGGTTGGTCATGATGAACATGCACTTGAAAAATCGTTCGGGCCTCGCCGCGATTGCCGCAGCCACTGCCTTCTTTACCACCCCCGCGCTGGCGCAAGACGCCACACCGGTCGCTGCTGAAACTGCGCCGATCGTCGCTGACGCCCCGCTGCCCAGCGAACCAGCCCCCGCGCCGGAAGCAACCGCCGACACGCTGGCCCCCGCGCCAGTGGCCCCCGCCACGACGCGGACCGCCAAGGCAACCCGGCCAGCCACCGCTGCAACCCGCAGCACTGCGCCGGTTCGCACCATCGCTCGCCCTGCGCCGGTCACGCCGATCGCAGCCCCGGTCGCTGCAACGCCGGCTCCGGTTGAGGCCCCCGCCGATCCGGCGATGGTTGCGCCGTTGCCCGAGCCAGTCCTCGCCGCACCGATTGCGCCGGTCGACTCGATGACCAGCAACGACATGTTGCCGATTGCCGGTGCTGCCGGGCTTGGCATTCTCGCGCTTGCCGGAGCAGGATTTGCGATGCGTCGCCGCCGCCGCGATGACGATGTCGTTGTCGAAGAGAAGATGGTCGAGCCGGAATTTGTTGCTGAAGCGCCAATCGCCACTGCGCCGATCTCGGCCTTTGCCTGGGGTGACAAGCCGTCGGTCGCGGCGCCAGTGGCAGCACCGACCGGACTGAGCCGGATCGAGGCCGCCAAGCGCGGGCCGACGCCGGACAATCCGTCAAACTCGCTCAAGAAGCGCTTGTCGCGCGCCGCTTTCTTCGACCAGCGCGAACGTGCGGTGGCCGCCGGGACCGCGGTTCCGGTCTCGCCGATGGCCGGCTTGCCCAAGCGGATCGTCCGCGACGACCAGCCGACTCGCACGGCGCCCGCGCTGGGCATGGGCTTCAACCGCCGCTTCCAGCCGGCATAAGCTTCCCGCGAGCCTGCCTGATGCAGGCCAGTACCAGTCCGCACCGCCGTCCTTCGCAAGAGGGGCGGCGGTGTCGTCTTGGCCGCGCGCCGGAAACGCGATAGGCTTGGCACCAAGGGCATTTCGCCCGGCAGATGAGGAGCGAGCATATGGCCAAGGGACAGATGAAATCGAGCAAGGAAGCGCGCAAGCCGAAAGCCGAGAAAAAGAAGACCATTGCCGCCAATCCGTCGACCAAGACCGGATCGAGCGGGCTGGAGAATTTGAAGAACTGAGCCGCGCTGGTTGAGCGGTCGAATGATCGCGGCGGCCCTTGCGTCGGCCGCCGCCGATCCCATGTTGGATGACCCGCACCACAGGAGACGCTCATTATGTCCCATGCCTCCGGCCCGATGGCCTGCCCCAACGACGGCGCCACGCTCGTGATGAGCGAGCGCTCGGGGATCGAGATCGACTATTGCCCAACCTGCCGCGGGGTTTGGCTCGATCGCGGCGAGCTCGACAAGATCATCGAACGCAACGCCGCCGACAGCGCCCCGGCGCCCCAGGCAGCCGTGCCCCCGTCAGCTCCGCAGCAGCATGCGCCGCCGCCGCACCAGCAGCAGCAACCGTGGGGCCAGCCGCAGCAGCCTTATGGCGGGCAGGGCTATGGCCAAAAGCCGTACAAGCGCCGCAAGGGCTTCCTCGAGGAATTGTTCGACTAGGGTGAGCGAAGCACCGCTCAGCCCCATCCGCATCCTGGTCGATGCGGATGCCTGCCCGGTCAAGGACGAGGTGTACCGCGTCGCGTTTCGCCACGCGGTGCCGGTTAGGATTGTGTCCAACGCCCGGATGCGGATCCCCGATCATCCCTTGATCGAGCGGATAGTGGTAAGCGATGCGTTCGACGCCGCCGACGACTGGATCGCCGAGGCCGCCACCTCGCGCGACGTGGTGATCACCGCCGACATCCTGCTCGCCGACCGCTGCCTCAAGGCCGGGGCGACGGTGATCGGCGGCAATGGCAAGATGTTCACCACCGCCAGCATCGGCAGCGCGATCGCGAACCGCGCGATCATGGCCGATTTGCGCGCCGGCGGCGACCAGATCGGCGGCCCGGCGGCATTCACTAAAGCCGACAAAAGCCGCTTCCTCCAGGCGCTCGACGAGGCGCTGGTAAGGCTGGCACGGGGGCCTGTTAACGACTCGGCTCACCCAACGCGCTAAATTACCTTAATGCCGCCCGAGATTCTCGCCTTGCTCGACAAGCCCGTTTCCTTGTTTCTCCTGCTGCTTGTCGGCGGGATAGCTGGGATTGCGATTGAACGGTTCCTCGCGCGCCAGCGCCGCGACACGTGGCGGGCGAGAAACAAGGATCGATGGCGCACGAAGGGCCGTGGCGGGGACGCCGCGACCGGGCCGTGGTCGCAGAAGGTCAATCCGGTTACGGCCAAGACACTCGATTCCGCCGATCAACTGCGAATTGTGATCGGTGCAGACTTTGGGGTCCAACCGCTGCTCAACAATAGCGAGGTGAGGCTATTCAAGGAGCTCGACCGGCTGGTAATCGCGCGCCATCCGGATTGGCAGGTCATGGCGCAAGTCAGCCTGGGCGAGATCCTGCGGACCAAGGACAAGGTCGCCTACGCGTGTGTCAATTCAAAGCGGGTCGACCTGCTGTTAGTCGACGGCGATTGCAACGCACGGCACGCGATCGAATATCAGGGTGGTGGTCATTATTTGACCGACGCGGCAGCTCGGGACGCGGTCAAGAAGGAAGCATTACGCAAGGCCGGCATTGGCTATCATGAGGTCGTCGCAGGGCACACGACGCTCAAGGACTTGAGAGCGCTGGTAGATAAATTGGTGCCGGTTGGGACGGATCGCACCTAGCCGAATTCCGGCGAATTGTTTGTAGGCCCAGACAGGTCTCTGCTGCGCTCGGCCCCTTTTCAGGATAGGCGGCGGGATGGGCGCGGCGGGAGCGGGTGTGTGGGCGGACGACTGCTGGCTTACCGGGGTCCCACCCCGCCACCCCCACCCTATCCCGTAACACTCGCCCCCTCAGCCAACCCCGGCAGCGCGCACGCCGCATCCACCCCCAACACATGCGTGGCGCGGCCGAAGCCGATCCAGCCGGCGGCGCAATAGGTCAGGTCGACGATCTCGGCGTCGCTGAGCGCGGCCTTGAGCTCGGTCCATAATGGCTCATCGGCGGCGAGGCCTTGCGGGTCGTTGCTCATCCGCTGGACAAAGCGCACCGCGATCGCCTCGCGCGGATCGAGGACTGAAAAATCGTCGGCCAACACCGCGCGATAGAAATCCTCGTCGGGGTCGGTGCCCGCCGTCCCCTCGCCCGCGCTTATTCCGAGCAGATAGGAATCGCGCCCGGTGCGCCAGTCGCGGCACACGGTGCAGCCATTGATCGCGGCAATCGCGATCCGAGCCGCCTCGAACAAGCGCCGCGGCAGGATCGAGTGGCGGTAGGTGGCGACCGAAAACGCCCCGGCGGCGGCAAGCAGGTCGGGCGCGTAACGGCTGGCGAGATTGGGCATCGCCTCACCCGGCGGCTGATCATAAGCGACTCGCATGGGGCACCTCCTGGCTGGTCTAGCGACGGAGCGTAAGCGGCGCGCGGGCGCGGGGCAAATGTGGGGTGGGGCGAACCGCGAGGGGTGGCAGAGGGGGCGGGGAGCGCCGCTTGCTAAACCCCCGCCGCGACGCATTTGCGGGGGACGAAGCCCGCCGCGCCGCCCTCGAGCAGCCCCGCCGCCGCAGCGAGCACCCCGGTCTCGCTGCGCCAGGCGAGGTAGCGATCGTAATGATCGTGGCTGACCCATTGTTCGGTCAGGATGATCGTGTCGCGGGCAGGATCGAGCCACGAGTCGAGGCCGAGGCAGCCGTCATAGGCGCGGGTGTCGGGCAGCACCGCCTTGAGCGTGGCGGTCAGCTCGTCGAGCTTACCCGGGGCAGCGTGGAATTCGGCGATGACGGTGACGGGCATGGCGGCTGGTCCTTTGGCTGTACGCGGTTGAACACTTTAGTCATGGGCGCGATGCGGCGGGGGTTATTCGGTTGTACTCGTCTTTGGCGCCGGCTTCTTGGCCAGATGTGCGGCGATCTGGCGGTCGAGTTCGGCGATCCGCTGACGCTCGGCCGAGACGCTGGGCAGGCCCTTGAGGCGGCAGGTCGCCCACAAGGTCCGGCGTTCGGATTCGAGCGATTTGAGATAGAGGTCGGCCATCAGTCGTGCTCGCGCCCGCCGGCGCCGATGTACAGCTCGTTGCCGCCGTCGCGGTAGCGCTGGGACATCTGGGCCATGCCGGCTTCGGCTTCCTCGACCGCGATCGATTGCTCGATCGGGGCATTCTGCTTCGCCGCGAAATCCCTGACCTCTTGGCTGATCTTCATGCTGCAGAACTTCGGGCCGCACATGCTGCAGAAGTGGGCCGACTTGGCGCCCTCCGCCGGCAGTGTCTGGTCGTGATATTGTTCGGCGGTGTCGGGGTCGAGCGACAGGTTGAACTGGTCGCGCCAGCGGAAGTCGAAGCGGGCGCGGCTGAGCGCATCGTCGCGCAGTTTCGCGGCGGGGTGGCCCTTGGCGAGATCGGCGGCGTGGGCGGCGAGCTTGTACGTCACCACCCCGACCTTGACGTCGTCGCGGTCGGGCAGGCCGAGATGCTCCTTCGGCGTGACGTAGCAAAGCATCGCGGTGCCATACCAACCGATCATCGCCGCGCCGATGCCGCTGGTGATATGGTCATATCCGGGCGCGATGTCGGTCGTCAGCGGCCCCAAGGTGTAGAACGGCGCTTCGCCGCACACCGCGAGCTGCTTCTCCATATTCTCCTTTATCTTGTGCATCGGGACATGGCCCGGCCCTTCGATCATGACCTGCACATCGCTCGCCCAGGCGCGCTTGGTCAGCTCGCCCAATGTGTAAAGCTCGGCGAATTGCGCCTCGTCATTGGCGTCGGCGATGCTGCCGGGGCGCAGGCCGTCGCCGAGGCTGTAGGCAATGTCATAGGCCTTCATAATCTCGGTGATTTCGTCGAACCGCTCGTAGAGGAAGCTCTCCTGGTGATGCGCGAGGCACCATTTGGCCATGATCGATCCGCCGCGCGACACGATCCCGGTGACCCGCTTAGCGGTCATCGGGACGTAGGGCAGGCGCACCCCGGCGTGGATGGTGAAGTAATCGACGCCCTGCTCGGCCTGTTCGATCAAGGTGTCGCGATAGACTTCCCAGGTGAGGTCCTCGGCCACGCCGCCGACCTTCTCGAGCGCCTGATAAATGGGGACGGTGCCGATCGGCACGGGCGAATTGCGGATGATCCACTCGCGCGTGTCGTGGATATTGCGGCCGGTGGACAAGTCCATGACGGTGTCCGCGCCCCAGCGGATCGACCAGACCATCTTGTCGACCTCGGCCGCGACGTCGGACGCGACGGCGGAGTTGCCGATGTTGGCGTTGATCTTGACCAGGAAGTTGCGGCCGATCGCCATTGGTTCGGATTCGGGATGGTTGATGTTGTTGGGGATGATCGCGCGGCCGCGGGCGATTTCGGAGCGGACGAATTCGGGCGTGACAAAATCGGGGATGGCGGCGCCGAAGCTCTCGCCATCGCGGACATAGTCGCGCAGCATCTCGCGCCCGATATTCTCGCGCGTCGCGACATATTCCATTTCGGGGGTGATGATGCCGCGGCGGGCGTAATGCATCTGGCTGACGTTGGCGCCGGCCTTGGCGCGAAGCACGCGTCTTCGGACGTTGGGGAAGGGGGCGACCCCGCCCGACCGGTCCGGGCCGAGCTGGCCATTGTCTTCGGGGCGGGACTCTCTCGCGGCAATTTCCTCGACATCGCCGCGCCCGCGGATCCAGTCGCGGCGCAGCTCGGCGAGGCCGGCGTTGATGTCGATCGTGATCGCCGGGTCGGTGTAGGGGCCCGACGGATCGTAGACGTTGAGTGGAGGCTCACCCGCCGACGCTTCGAGATCGATGGCGCGCATCGCCACCTTCAACGGACCAACATGGATCTTGCGTGATCCCCGGATCGGGCCGGTGGTCACCGTCGGTGCTGCGGTAATGCGGGGATCGATATCGGCCATGAGTCTCTTCTCCAATACGGAAGGGACGCGGCGCGCGCTTCCCTTCCTACGCCGGTGTCAGCCGGATCAGGTTCGACGGGTCGCTTGCTCGTGCAAGCCTCTCAAGCGCCGTCCAAGGAACCCATCAAAATATTAGTTTGATGGGAACCCGAGCGCTCCCCCGGGGATGGCGTTCGTCTAGGCCATTGCACGGCTTCTGTCGATTGGTCGAAATCCGGGCGACGCGGACCCGCTGGCGGCGTATCAATGGCCTTCCACAGGGGAGTTTTGCCATGACCCGAGTTTGCCTGTCCGCCTTGATCGCCGCGGTGACCCTCGCCACCCCGGTTGGTGCCCAGATCGGGGTACGCGCATCGACCGCTGCCCCTTCCGGGGCGCAGAACAACGACGATGCGATCATCGTCCAGGGCCGCAAGAAGGAGCTCGCGCAGGCGCTTCGCCAGCTGATCAAACCGTCGGGCGGGGCCGAGCAATTGGCGCGGTTCGAGGAAGATGTCTGCCCATTGGTCGCTGGCATGCCGCGCGACTGGACTGCCGTGATGACCCGGATGATCCGCGCCAATATCGTCGCGGTTGGCGGCAAGGTCGCCCGCAACGAGGCCGGCCGCAAATGCACCGTGAATGCGGTGGTGATCTTCATCGACCAGCCATTGGAACTGATCAAGGCACTGGCCGAGGCCGAGCCTGGATTCTTCACCATGACCCCGCGCGAACTGGCCCAATTCACCGCCGCCCCGCGCGCGGTGTCGAGCTGGCATGTGACCGACACCCGCGACCGCGACGGGCAGGAACTGGCTAGCATGGGGTCGATGACTGCCGGGAGCGCGGGCGGAAGCGTCCCCACCGACGCCAAGATCGTCCGCCAGGCTTCGGCCAGCCGGCTCTATTCCACCATCCGCGAGGACATGCTGACCGGGTTCGTGGTGATCGACCGGCAGCAGACCATCGGCAAGTCGCTTCGCCAACTGGCCGACCTGGCGACGATGCATTTGCTGCTCGACGTCAAGGTCGACGCCGGGACCCGCGATCCGGGATCGATCCTGTCGCTGTTCGAGCCCCGCGGTGGTGGCGCACTTACCCCGCGCGGTTTCTCGCGGTTCGACAAGGGCGCGCTGACGGGTTTCTACACCCAGCGCGAGAATAACCGCACCGCCGCCCAACAACGCGAGAATATCGCCGAAGCGATCCGCCGCGGCGCGGGCGACGACAAAGACAAGAAATAGCGCAAAAAAGGGCCGGACGATCGCTCTCCCGGCCCGTTTTTCAAATCGGCGAATGTTTGACTGAAACAGCCTCTAGCGTCGGGCGCCGGCCGCTTTCTGTTCGGCGACGCTCAGCACGCCATCTTTATTGCCGTCGGCGCGATCAAATTGCGACATGGCGGGGGCGCGATTCTCGGCCAGGCTGACCTTGCCATCCTTGTTGGTATCGAACCGGCCGAGAACGGCGGCGGTATCGGTCTTGACCGGCGCGCCGCTGACCGGGGCGTTGAATTCGGCCAGGGTCAATGCGCCATTATTGTCCTTGTCGAGCCGCTTGAACAAGGCCTCGCGTTGCTTGAGCACGATCGACTTCTGGGCGTTGAATTCCCTTACCTGGACCGCTTCCAGCTCGACGCGGTCGGCAAACCCGTCCTTGTTGGCGTCGGCCGCGACGAACACCGAATCGACGCGTTGCATAAACGCCGTGCGCGGGATCGGTTGTGGCGCATTGGCGGCGGGGGCGGCCTGTGCGGCGAGCGGGGCCAGCGGGGCCGAACTGAGCATCAGGATCATTGCGAAACGAGTGGACACATTATTTCTCCGAAAAAAGATTGATTGATTGATTATCGGACGACGCCGGCGGCTTTCATTTCAGCCACGGTGACGACGCCGTCTTTGTCGGTGTCGATCTGGTCGAAATAGCCAAGCTTGCCGCCGCGATGTTCGATCAGGCTGATCGTGCCATCCTTGTTGCCGTCGAGTTTGGCGATCAATGGCCGGCCATCGGCGGGCGCGGTGCCGGTGACCAATTTCATGAATTCGGTCGGGCTGATCTGGCCATTCTTGTCGACGTCGAGCTGGGTAAAGGTCGCCTGCGCCCGGGCTCGCGCATTGGCAAGCGCCAGCGCACGGTCGAAAACCTCGATCTCGGCGCGGGTGACCTTGCCATTCTTGTCGGCATCCATCTTGCCGAACTCCTGGTCCATGGTCGTGATGTAGGTCGCACGCGGGACGTTGTCATTGCCTTGCGCGGTCGCCGCGCTGCCGAGCGAAACAGCAAGCATCGCAGCGGAAATGACGGTTCGAATGATCACGCAGCGCTCCCTAAAGTAAATCAACATTTCCGCAAGTTTGCCACTGCTTGCCGCCGTGGGGAATAGCATCGCTCCATGACTGCGGCGATGTTGCGCAGGCATGAATGGCCGACTCGGGAAGGTATCAAATCGTGCGGCGCCTGACGCGGGCGACCTATGACGGGGCTTATGCCGGCGCGTTGATGCTCGGCGCGATAATCGGCGACAATATGGTGTTCACCGCCGGTGTCAGTCACGGCTTCAACAAGGGCGGCACCTCGGCGGTGTCGTCCTGTTCGCTGTCCGGTCATGGTCGACCTTAGAAGGTGTAGGCCAGCCCCAGCGCGGCCTGCCATTGCGACCGCGAGCCGCGGTCGTCGACGATCGGCGAGTCGGCGATGCTGCCGACGATCCGGCTGTAACTACCCGCGCCGAAGATCGACAGGCCGTGGGTCAGGTCACCGGTGATCGACTGGTTGATCAGCGTGCTGAGCTTCCAATTCTTCATTCCGCCATGTGGATTGTCGGCCGGAAGGCCCGCGATAAATCCCTCGGCCGGGGAAATTCCGTAATAATAATCGGCATAGCGGTTGCTGACGAAATCGGCCGACAGCGACGCCCCGATATAGGTCCGCTTCGACAAGGGCGTGCCAAAGTCGATGTTGGGAGTGACGATCGTCGATTCATGCGCATTGCCAATGTCGTGGACGACATCGAGGCGGATGCTCAGCGCGTCATACGGGTTGGTCAGCCCGTGGAAGGTCACCCCGGCGAAGCCGCCGACCTCGAACGCGGTCTTGCGATTGGGCAAGGCGTCGACGAAATCATCCTTGGTATGGTTGATGCGCTCGCGCCGTACACCGACGATCGGCCCGGCATCGAAATCGATCCCGCTGGTCGGGCGGCGGACGACGTCGAGGTAGAGATAGGTGCCGCGGCTGAAGAAGCTCATCCCGCTGACGCGCCCGCGGATCGCCCCGAACGGGGTGAACTCATAATCGTTCGACCCTTCGTAATCGGGAACCAGGGCACCGCCGGCGGCGATGGTGAAGGTGTCCGACTGATCGTTGGGATTGGGCAAAGTGGGATCGGCCGCAGTCTGGGCGAGCGCTGGCATGGCGGCGATAAGCGCGATAAGCGCCGTGGCGGTGCGAAGCATAAGTTTTCCCCTGTTGAACAATAGAGGGCTTAACCCAAATCAGCTTTTAGGCCAAGCCGCCGATCGATCGGCGCGCCGACGCTGGCGATCAGTCGCCTTCGCCCGGATCGGGAGAGAAATATTTGTCAAACTTGCCCTCCTCGCCCTTATGCTCGTCGGCGTCGGCGGGACTGTCCTTCTTGCGCGTGATGTTGGGCCAGTTGGCGGACATCGACGTGTTGAGCTCGAGCCATTTTTCCTGACCGTTCTCGGTATCGGGGAGGATCGCCTCGGCCGGGCATTCGGGCTCGCATACCCCGCAATCGATGCATTCGTTAGGGTTGATGACGAGCATATTCTCGCCCTCGTAGAAGCAGTCGACCGGGCACACCTCGACGCAATCCATATATTTGCATTTGATACAGGCGTCGGTGACGACATAAGTCATGGTCGAACAAGCTCCCTAAGATTTGCCCAGTGGCTAAGTCGGCGCGCCGGTAACGTCAATCTCCCGATAGGCGCAGCGCGCTTCCGACGGTGGGCCGCGGCGGTCGGGATGGGCGATCACCTCGATGATCCTGACATCGCCGCGAAGGGGTAGCGCGATGATGCTGCCGAGCTTGACCGGCTCGCTCGGCTTGAGGGCGCGCTTGCCGTCGATGCGGATGTGCCCCGCCTCGACCAGGCTCTGCGCCAAGGTGCGGCTTTTGACCAGCCGGATGCAGTGCAGGAAGCGATCGATCCGCAAGCTAGCGCTGCTTGAGATCGGCCAGCGCGGCGAAGGCGTTGCCGGGGCGCAGGGGTTCGGCGGGAAGGTAGCGGCGGGCGGGTCGGGTGCCGCGCCACTTCCAGGCGCTGCCGGCCGGAATGAAACCGATTTCGGCCATCAATTTGGTCACCGTGGGCGGATCCAGGCCAAGGCTGGTAACCAGCGCTGGATCGATCAGGTCAGCTGCACCCGACTGGCGCGCGGCATAAGCGTGGGCAGCGATTCGGTCGGCCAGGTCGACGCGCAGCCAGGTCGTGCCGAAGCGGCGATAAGCAAGGCCCGCCCCGCGCGGATCGGCGATTCCGTCGAGTGTCGCCGCGCCGGGGTTGGGCAGGCGCGGCATCGGTTGACCACCACGAATCGCGAGCAACGCCGCGCGCCAGCGAACCGCATTGGGCTTGAGCAAGGCGGGGACGAACAAATCGAGCGCACCGAGCCTGAGGTGGTGGCGGTGGAGCGACTGGCGGTCGGCCTTGTCGAGCGCTGCAATCTGCCCGGCGATGGCGCGGCGCGGGAGCAGTCCGCCGGCGTCGGTCATCATCGCCGCCAGTGCACGCACCCCGGGGGTAACCTGTTTGTCCGACGCGGCGCGGGCGAGCTGTTTCAGCGCGCCGACATGGCGGTCGAGCTCGGCCTCGATCCAGCGTTCTAGCCGCACTCGAAGCTCGGCGCGGCGCGGGGCCGACAGGCGGTCGAGCGCGCGGACGGTGCGCACGGCGGGTTCGATCAACGAGCGGCCGGTGGCGAGGCGGGCGAGCACATAAGTCTCCCACCCGATCGCCAGCCCGCCATTGTCCTCGACCATTAGATGAAACGCAGCGTCGGGCGCGTCGAGCAACGCCTTTGCGCGCCGGTCGAGCTCATCGCCCAGCCGCCGTTCGGCCGCCGCCAGCAGCATCCGTTTGTCGGCGTGGCGCGCGGACGGATCGACGGTGAAGTCGAACCCCGCGAGATGCCCGATCGGCTCAGGGCCGACACTGACTTCGCCATCGGCGGCGACGGTGATTGGCAAGGCATCGGCCCCTCGTGCACCAATATCGCGGATCAGCACGGCGGTGCGGCGATCAACGAAGCGCTGGGTCAAGGCGGCGTGGAGCGAATCGGACAATCGCCCCTCGACCTGCCGGGTCCGCTCGGCCCATTTGGGCGGGTCCTTCAGCCAGTCCGATCTTTGCGCGATGTAGGCCCAGCTGCGCACCCCGGCGAGCCGGTCGGCCAGCGCCTCGATATCGCCATTCACATTGTCGAGCCGCGCGACCTCGGCGGCGAACCATTCGTGCGGGATATGCCCGCCTTCGCCGATGTAGCTGTACAAGCGCCGTACCATTCGCGCGTGGTGCATTGGGCCGACCTTGCGGAAATCTGGCAGGCCGCAGGTCGCCCACAGTCGCCGCGCGGCTATCCCCCGCCGCGCCGCAATCGCCGGATCCTCGGCCAGCATCTTGAGTACGGCAAGGTCGATCGCCAGCGGGGCCGAGCGCAATAAGGGGTCGTCGCTCTTGGCCTCCAGGCTGGCGATCAACGCTCCGGTATCGGTGAAATCGAGCTCGGAACTGCGCCAGTACAAATGGTCCAGCGAGCGGAAGCGATGATCCTCGATCGCGGCGATCTCGGCCTCGCTGAACGCCGGGCCATTGTCACCGCCAAGCCCAAGGGTGCCGAACGTCCCGTCCTTCTGGTGCCGACCGGCGCGACCGGCGATCTGCGCCATTTCGGGGATTGTCAGCCGCCGGTCGCGGTGGCCGTCGAATTTGTCGAGGCCGGCGAAGGCAACATGGGTGACGTCCATGTTGAGGCCCATGCCGATGGCGTCGGTGGCGACAAGGTAATCGACCTCGCCGCGCTGGAACATCGCCACCTGGGCATTGCGCGTGGCGGGCGACAATGCCCCCATCACCACTGCCGCCCCGCCCTTAAAGCGGCGCAGCATCTCGGCGATCGCATAAACCTGCTCGGCGCTGAAC